>CAJUFE010000014.1:73612-86683 GCA_910585635.1 uncultured Lachnospiraceae bacterium
GAAGGCAGGCTGGAGGGCATACGTGAAGGCAAGCTGGAGGGCATACGTGAAGGCAAGCTGGAGGGCATACGTGAAGGCAAGCTGGAGGGCAGATTGGAAGAGAAGAAAGCGACAGCGATAAGGCTGGTCGGTATGGGGCATCCCCCAGACTACGCCGCAAGTGTGCTGGATGTGGACATAGAGACCATACAGCAATGGTTAGAGGCCAACGAGCAGAGATAAAAGATCCTCCGCCTCCTTGACAAACCCTCCCACAGATGCTATGATCACTAAAGATAAAACGTTGATGAGACCAGTACCTTACCAAAAGCGCACAGAGAGAGGCCCGGCTGCTGAAAGGGCCTTGCGGGGACGGTAAGGGAATACCAGCTCGGAGTGTCCCTTAGTCGGGAACGGTGATCCCGTTATCATCAGGAATGAGCGGCATTTTGCGGACAGGTGCGCGGCTGGACCAGGGACAGGATATCCTTGGCTCAGGCTGCAGGAGCCTGGATGAAAGTGCAACCAGGGGTGGGACCGCGATCGATATCGTCCCCTGTGATGTATCTGGTATACCTGGATACATCGCAGGGGATCTTTTTATATCTGCGAACGGTACGCCAACCCTCCATGCCTATAGCCTATCCGACGGCGGGACTCCATAGGAAATGCCGCATTGTCTGCAACAAGGGACGCCCGAGATCGATCAACGATGGAAAGGAGAAAAAGCGTTATGAAAGTAACATTAAAAGATGGCACTGCAAAAGTGTATGAAAGCCCCATGGCGATCATCGACATCGCCAAAGACTTGAGCGAAGGCTTGGCCAGGATGGCCTGTGTAGGGGAGGTGGACGGTGAGACGGCGGATCTGCGCACCGTGATCGACCGGGACTGCTCCCTGAACATCCTGACCGCAAAGGATGAGAAGGGCTTAGCTGCCCTCCGCCATTCGGCCAGCCATGTGATGGCCCAGGCGGTGAAGCGCCTGTATCCGGAGGTGAAGCTGGCGATCGGACCTTCGATCGCCGACGGCTTTTATTATGATATCGACCCGGCTGAGCCGATCACGGCTGAGGATCTTCCGAAGATCGAGGCGGAGATGAAGAAGATCATCAAGGAAGCCCTGCCCATCAAGCGTTTCACCCTGCCCAGGGCAGAGGCGATCGCCTTTATGGAGGAAAAGGGCGAGCCCTATAAGGTGGAGCTGATCCGCGACCTTCCGGAGGATGCCCAGATCAGCTTTTATGAGCAGGGCGAGTTCACTGACCTCTGTGCCGGCCCCCATCTGATGAGCACAAAGGATGTGGGAAAGGCCTATAAGATCACCAGCCTGGCCGGCGCTTACTGGCGTGGCGACGAGCACAATAAGATGCTGACCCGTATCTACGCCACCGCCTTTTCTAAGAAGGAGGAGCTGGATGCCTACATCACCATGATGGAGGAGGCCAAGAAGCGGGATCACCGGAAGCTGGGCCGTGAGCTGGGCCTGTTCATGATGCATGAGGCCGGGCCTGGTTTCCCCTTCTTCCTGCCAAAGGGGATGGTCTTAAAGAACACGCTGCTAGACTACTGGAGGGAGATCCACAAAAAGGCCGGCTATGTGGAGATCGCCACCCCGATCATCCTGAACCGCAGCCTGTGGGAGACCTCCGGACACTGGGATCATTATAAGAACAACATGTATACCACAGTGATCGATGAGACAGACTATGCCGTGAAGCCCATGAACTGCCCGGGCGGCGTCCTGGTCTATGCTTCCGAGCCCCGCTCCTACCGGGATCTTCCCCTGCGCATGGGTGAGCTGGGACTGGTACACCGCCACGAGAAATCCGGCCAGCTCCACGGGCTGATGCGGGTGCGCTGCTTTACCCAGGACGATGCCCATATCTTCATGACCCCGGAGCAGATCAAGGAGGAGATCAAAGGCGTGGCCGGTCTGATCAATGAGGTCTACTCTCTCTTCGGCTTTAAATACCATGTGGAGCTGTCCACCAGACCGGAGGACAGCATGGGCAGCGACGAGGATTGGGAGATGGCCACCGAAGGCCTGAGGCAGGCCCTGGACGAGCTGGGACTGGACTATGTGGTCAATGAGGGGGACGGCGCTTTCTATGGACCGAAGATCGACTTCCACTTAGAGGATTCGATCGGAAGGACCTGGCAGTGCGGGACGATCCAGCTGGATTTCCAGCTCCCCCAGCGCTTTGAGCTGGAGTACATCGGGGCAGACGGAGAAAAGCACCGCCCGATCATGATCCACCGGGTGGCCTTCGGATCGATCGAGCGCTTCATCGGCATCCTGATCGAGCATTTCGCAGGCGCATTCCCCACCTGGCTGGCTCCTGTCCAGGTGAAGATCCTGCCCATCTCCGACAAATATGCCGGATACGGCCAAAAGGTCTTAGCGCAGCTGGATGAGGCCGGGATCCGGGCCGAGCTGGATACCCGCTCCGAAAAGATCGGCTACAAGATCCGTGAGGCACAGACCCAGAAGATCCCCTACATGCTGGTGGTGGGCCAGAAGGAGGAGGCAGAAGGATGTGTCTCCGTCCGGAGCCGTTTTGCCGGGGATGAAGGGGCCAGCAGCCTAGCCGACTTTATCGCCAAGATCCAGGAGGAGATCCGGACGAAGACGATCCGCAAGATGGAGGTCTCCGAGGAAGGCGCAGAAGGAAAGAAAAAATAAATGATGGAAAGAAAAATAAGCGATGGAAATGACAGCTATGGATAAAAACCATATGAAGGGTGAGCGCCCGGACAGGCACGACCGCCAGGAACGTCTATTCTATCTGGATGTGATCAGGATGGCTTCGGCCATCCTGATCGTGGTCTACCACTTTTCCCTGTCCCTTACGCTGTCCTTCGGCGCGCGCAGCGTGGATATCCTCCACGCCACGGTGAACGGGAGCTGGGGGATGGCACCAGTCTATTGCTTCTTCATGGTGTCCGGTGCTTCTCTGATGCACCGCTACGGAGTAGAGGAACGGCTGGATCTGGCACGCTTTTACAAAAAACGGTTCTTAAGCATCTATCCTCTGTTCTGGATCGCCTATGTGCTCGGGTTTTTTGCCGTGTTCTGGCAGCTTAAAGGACTCTATGATGTGCCTACCTGGTCCCTGATCTGGTCCGTGCTAGGGATCGACGGATGGATCGTGAACTGGGTCCCTACCTTTTATATGGTGGGAGAATGGTTCTTAGGGAGCATCATCCTGCTCTATCTCCTGTTCCCGGCGGTGCGCGTCCTCTGGCGCAGATCGCCGGGATGGACCATGGCGGCCATATCCCTGGCGGCAGGGGTGCTCTTTTGGTATCATCCCTTTCCCATGGATATCAAGCAGGACCCTGTGATCGACCTGTTCTATTTCCTGCTGGGGGCCTGGATCGAGAGGATGCGGAGCCAGATGGACCATCTAAAAGAGCAACATCCACAAAAGCTCCTGGCTGGTATGGGCCATCCAGGAAAAGCCTCCACAGGATCCGCAAAGGCTTTCGGTACGCTTAAGGCCCTCCTCTGGGCCGCCTCCCTTGGTACCCTGGCCCTCTGGGTCTTCGTCCCCATGACCGACCCTCTCCCTGCTATGGAGCTGACGGTCTCCGCCCAGGCCTTTGGCCTTCCCATGTTCCTGCGCCAGAGCTTTATCCTCCTGACCACCTGCGCCTTTTATCTCTTCCTCATGGGAGGCTCTGGCTGGCTGGAAAAGATCCTTTCTCCAGAAGACCGGCCCACAGAAGCTCAGGCAGCAGCTTTTGGACCCGCAGGCGCTCAGGCAGCAGCTTCGGAGCCCGCAGGCGCTCAGGCAGCAGCTTCGGAGCCCACAGGCGCTCGGTCAGCGGCTTTGCGGCCCATAGGGACGATCAAAAATAGGATCCGAGGAGCGATCCTGGCGGTCAGCGGGAAGTCCTACGGGGTCTTCCTGACCCACCACATGGTCAGCCAGGTCCTCTGCGGGCATTTTGCCGGGATAAATTTAAGTCCCCGGGAGGTGCTGACCTTGCTGGCCCTGGTCTTTCTCGTGACCTGGTGTATGACCCTTTTGATCTATCGGATCTGGTCATACATAAAAGAAGGATGACCGGACCATACTAGCTTTGTCTAAGAAAACCTATAAGGAGGAGATCATATGACAAAGCTAGATTGTAATGTGACCAGCTGCCTGCATAATTCGGACAACTGCTGCTGCAAGAGCGAGATCATCGTAGACGGCTCCCAGGCCAAGGAGGCCTGCGAGACCTGCTGCGGCAGCTACGACGAGAACAAGGGCGGTGCGTTCACCAACCTGTTCAAGACCCCGGAGAAAAAGCTGGAGGTAGGCTGTGAAGCCTTAAACTGCGTCTATAACCGGGACCACAGATGCTCCGCCGAGCACATCGGCATCGCCGGCGACGGAGCCTGTGAAGCTTCCCAGACCGAGTGCAGCAGCTTCAGGGCGAGATGATCTGACAGACCAGAAAAACCGCCAGAAAAAGACCATCGCGGCAGGAGGATCTCCTTTTGCGATGGTCTTTTTTGTGACAGGTTATGCGTTTTACTGAGAGCCCATCTGTACCTTTTCCCGATCGACCAGGCCCAGCTTACTCCTTCACCGCTCCCGCCGCCACACCGGCCAGGATATACTTCTGGAAAAAGATATAGATGAGGATCGTGGGCAGCATGATCACGATGATCCCTGCCGCCAGCTTCTGCCAGGAGCCCTGCTGGGCATTGGCGAAGTTCATCAGGAAGGTGGTCAGGGTCCGCAGCCGGTTCTTGGGCATGTACAGATAGGGGATGTACATGTCATTGATGATCGTGATCGCCTTGATGATGATCACCGTGGCGGTAGCCGGCGCCAAAAGGGGCAGGATGATCCGCCAGAACAGGCCAAAGTAGCTGCAGCCGTCCAAGAGAGCGCTCTCGTCCAGGGACTTAGGCAGCGTGGAGATGAACTGCCGGTAGATGTAGAGCTGCATCAGGTCGGAGGCCACATAGATCACGATGGGCGCTCCCAGGGTGTTGTAGAGGCCCAGCCCGTTGATGATCTTGAACCGGGCGATCTCGGTCACGAAGCTGGGGATCAGCATCCCTAAGAAGAACAGCGCCATGACCACACCCTTCAGCCGGAACTGGAAACGCTCCAGGATAAAGGCGGTGATCGTCCCGAACATCACATTAAAGAAGATGCTGACCACCAGGATGATCCCAGTGTTCTTAAAGCCGATGAGCAGATATTTATCCCCCAGGACCTTTGTAAAATTCTCCATCGTGATCCGGGCTGCCGGAGGCAGGAGCAGGGGCGATGTGTTCACCATATCCGCCTTTGTCTTAAAGGCCGCGAACAGGGTCAGCACGATCGGGGCCAGGACCACCAGCACCATCGCGATACAGACTGCCTGTTTCAAGATCTGGATCAGAGTCCTTCTTTTCATTCCGTTCATTCCTTATCCCTCCTTAAGACCAGGCCATGGATGATCTTATCCTGCACCACATAGATCACCACGATCATGATCATGATCGCCACCGCCATGGTGGACGCGAGACCAAAGTTGCTGTATTTAAATGCCGTATCGATGGTGTACAGCGTAAAGGTGGAGGAGGCATAGCCAGGACCGCCGCTGGTCATCACATAGGGGATATCAAATACCTGGAGCGCCCCTCGGATGTTGTCAAAGAGCACGAAATCCACCATCAGCATGATCGAAGGGATCTGGATGTAGCGGAAGAGCTGCCAGGCGCTGGCCCCGTCTACCGCAGCCGCCTCCTGTACATCCTGGGGCAGAGACTGGAGGGCTGCCATGAACAAGATCACGTGGTAGCCGGAAAACCGCCACAAAGAGACTGCTGTCAGGACAAAGTTCACGATCTTTGGATCCGACAGCCAGTTCTGGATCAAAAACTCCAGGTGGAACACCGACAGGATCGCGTCAAAGGCGCCGTTGATCGGTGAAAAAAAGTAGGAGAACGCATAGGATATGGCCACGCCGTTGATGATATAGGGCATAAAGACCATAGTCTTATAAAATTTTGCCGCCCGCAGCTTGGAGGTCAAGAGCACGGCGAACAAGAGCTCGATCGGGATGAACAACAGGTGGCCGAAAAAGTAGACCGCATTGTTCCTGAGGGACAGCCAAAGGTCTTCATTTTTCAACATGGAGACATAATTATCCAGCCAGATCATGTTCCATCCGGCCGAGTATCCGTCCCAATCCGTAAAGCTCATGCGGATCAGATCGAAGGCCGGGAACACCACAAATCCCACCAACAGGGTCATGGGGATCAGCAGCGACAGGGTGATGAAGATCCGTTTCTGTTTTTCCAGTGATCTCATAATTTTTCCTTCCTTTCCCTTTGCCGGATACCAGGGACAGCCGATGAGGCACTTCGAAGAAGGGCTGCCATCTGCAGCCTTTCTGCCCGCTGACAGATGAAAGAGCTGCGGCACTCGATCTACTGACGGATCTGCCGTCCACAGACGTTGGCCCGCTGACAGATCTGCCGTCCATCGCGCGCTGGCCCGCTGACAGATCTGCCGTCCGCCATGCGCTGGCCTGCTGACAGGTCAAAAAGGGCGGTGGGCATCTTCCTGCCACCGCCCTGCTGTCTTTTCGCTATTCTCTTTTTACTGCTCTCTTTTTGCTCTCTCCTCGCTGCTCTCTTCTAGCTGCTCTCGCTTCTCAGCTATCGTCCCTTGGGACCGGCCAGATCACGCAGATCTTTGCTCAAGGTTTATTGGATCTGCAGCTTCGTCCTGGCTGCCGCCCATTTCTCATTTAAGCTGTCAAGCTCGGTCTCCAGGTCAAAGCCATCGGTGAACATCTGGGAGCCCAGCTTCTTATAATCAAATGCGATCTCGTTCTGGATCGCCTGGAAATCATCACCGCCGCCGTCATACATCACCAGCTCCATATCCGGCTGCAGGGCATCGGACTCCGCCAGGATCGGATCCTTCTCCTTGGGGAAGTTGGCCATAGAGGAGGCGCTGGATACATAGTTGATGTAGCCGGGATACCAGGCATCGCTGTAGAACCATTCCACAAAGGCCTTAGCTGCCTCCGGGTTCTTGCTGTGTGTGGTCACGCCCATAAAGGAGTCGCCCTGGACGATCACGCGGAAGGGATCGGACTCGCTGTCACGGACCGGCAGATAGAAGGTGCCTAACTGTGAGCAGTCGTCTGTACCGCTCTGGATGTTCTGTAAGCCCCAGTCGCCCAGCGCCAGGATCGCGGCATGCTTCTGTGCGAACAGGCTGGTCACCTGGTCGTTGCCCATGCCCAGAGGATCCTTGCCGAACACATCCATGGTGAACAGATCGTTGACCTTGTCATAGGCCTTGCGGATATCGGTCCCCTCAGCAAAGGGTGCGTCCGTCTTCGCCATGTCGTTCCAGTTCTGGCCGTTGCCGCCCTCCAGAGCCGGCATGAACTCCATGTAGGGATAATCCGGCCACTCGTCCTTAGCTCCCAGGGCGATCGCCATAAAGTCCGGGTCGTCCTTGCCGAAATGATCCTGCAGGGTCTGAGCGGCGGTCTTTAGCTCTTCCCAGGTATCCGGGACCTCTACCCCAGCCTCCTCAAACATATCCTTCCAGTAATAGACATATTCATAGCCTGCCGTCATGGGTACGCCCAGGATCTTGCCGTCGATGGCGTAGCCTGCGGCCAGCTCATTATTTTTCGTCGCCTCTAAGTCGGACAGATCCAGCAGATAGTCTTTAAAGCGGGATAAGGTAAAGGGCTTGTTGAACATCACATCTGGCAGCTGGTTAGCCGAGGTGCGCATCTTCATGGCGTTCCAGTATTCGGAATCATCCTTGATCTTCTCCACCTCGATATCCACGTCCGGGTACAGCTCCTGGAACTTGCCCACCATATCGTTCTCATCGATGTAGTCCATCAGGTTGTTATCCCAGATGGCAAAGACCAGATCTCCCTCCAGATCCCCGGAAGCTGCGGGAGCCGCAGGAGCCGGTGTCTCGGTCCCCTCCTGTGCGGGAGCGGCTGTGCCTGCCTCTGCGCTGGCCGCTGTGGTATCGGTGCTCTGCTCCTTCCCGCCGGAAGAACAGCCTGTCATCGTCCCGGCTGTCATAGCCACACATAGTGCCAATGATCCTAATGCTGCGATCCTTCTTTTCATGTTTAGACCTCCCTTGTTTTGATGAGACAAGGATAGCATTTTCTCCCTTTTTTCTCCATGACCTCCGGTTGGATTTCTTGATCTTTCGTCAGGTCTTTGCTGCCGCAGGCCCCCAAGCGCATATATGGTCATGACCAGGTCTTTCCTGATGTTCCTAAAGTCCTCTGCTTTTATCAGGTCTCTTCACCGCTCTTCCGATAGCTCCCGGGGCTGACCTTGCAGATCCGCTTGAACACCCGGGTAAAATGCTCCACACTGTTGTACCCCACGCTCTGGCTGATCTCATAGACCTTCAAGCTGGTCTTATCCATCAGCTCTCTGGCCTTGCGGATCCGCACCTCTGTCAGATAGTTGGTGAAGGTCATCCCTTCCTCTTTCGTGAATTTCGTGCTGAAATACTTCTCGTTCAGGCCCACATAGCCGGCTACACTCCCTAAGGTCAGCTCCGGGTTAGCGAAATTATCCAGGATGAACCGTTTGGCCCGGATCATCAGATCCTCCTGGCTCCGGGCCTGCTTGTGGCTCTGATGATCGAAAAACCATCGGAAGTAATTCCCCAGCCACAGCTCCAGCCCGCGGATCTCCTCAAAACGCTCCAGCTTCTTATACAGATCGATCTCCTCGGAAAATAGGGAGCGGATATCATCGTGATCCTCCTCCATCTTCCAGGCCAGGCTGCCAAGGAGGCAGAGACATAAGGCTTTCGCCTGCCCAAGATCCATGGCATACAGGGCGGTGAACAGGCGGCTCTTCTCCTCCTCCACTGCCAGTTCGTCGCAGATCATAAGTCCCCTCAGCAGCCGCTCATACTGCTCTCCCACTGCCATGACCTGGTCATAGTCCACCTGCTCCCTGTCCCAGGGGACACAGGTCTTGGCTCTGCCCTTTAGGTAGCGCAGCTTCAGCTGCCTCCCGGCCTCCTCCATCCGCTCCCAGAAAGCTTCCGGATCCATCTCCAGCGAGCTGGCCCCCACGGCCACCGGCAGGTTCATATAGTTGTTCCATACACTGCAGAGCTGACGGCAGGTAGAACAGACATTTTCCTGGTATACCCGGCTGTCCGCCACCTGGTACAGCATGATGTACTGGGAGGGGGACAGACAGCCCAGCACACACCGGGCCGCCACCCTGGGGATCTGATAGGCCAGGCTTAGGAAGGGCCGGATCAGCCCCTCCTCTAGGTCATAGGAGAACCGGGCGCCATGCCGGCTATAGTCCTCGATCTCAAAGCGGACCACCACATAGGCCCCGTTGAACATCGAAAGGTCCAGGGGCCGGCGCCCCATAGCCATATCTGTAAGGAGATCGGCCTTCTGCATCCCTTCACGGCCATGGCGCCTGGGGGCTGTACGATCTTTATCCATCTGGCCAGCGCTGCCCGGCCCCCTATCCTGTCCTCTATCCGGCCCCTTATCCAGCCCATTCTGTCCCCTATCCGGCCCTTTATCCTGCCTCCTTTTCCGTTCCTCCTCCAACCGTTCCAGAGCTTTTTCCAGCAGCTGGGCCTCCAGGTCGGTCTTTAACAGATAATCTGAAGCGCCCAGACAGAAGGCCTCCCTGACCAGCTTAAATTCATCATACCCGCTGAGGACCAGGATCTGGGGGTAAAGCCCTTTTTTGTGGATCGCGTCGATCAGGGTCAGGCCGTCCATTACCGGCATCTTCATATCCGTGATCACCAGATCTACCGGGCAGGTATCCAGATATTGCAGGGCCTGTTTCCCGTGGACCGCATCCGCGGCCACCTGATAGCCGAAGCGCTCCCAGTCGATCAGCGACCGCAGGGTGATGCGGACGATCGTATCGTCATCCACGATCAGCACTTGTCTCATCTTCTTGTCCCTCCTTTCGCATCACCGGGATCTTCAGCCGGACACAGGTGCCCTTCTGGGGCTGGCTCTCTACCTGCAGGGCAGACCCTTCCCCAAAATTCAAGATCAGCCGGGTGTCCACATTGGCGAGACCGATGCTCTTTCGCCCCTGGACCACCCGCTCCTTTAAGGCCTGTGCGATCTCCTCCTTTGTCATCCCTTTTCCATCGTCCTTTACCGTGATCGTCAAAAGCGCCCCCTCTATCCTGGCCGCGACCCAGATATGTCCGATATCCTCCTCCAGCTCGCTGAAGCCATGGACGATGGCATTTTCCACCACAGGCTGTAGGATCAGTCGGGGCACCAGGCAATCTAAACAGTCCTCCTCCACCTGATAGTCCACGGTAAAGCCGTCTGAATAGCGGATCTTCATCAGATACAAAAACCCGTCCAGCACATCCAGCTCCTCATGAAAGGGATAAAAGCCGCTGTTGCTCCTGAAGGAGCAGGATAAGATCTTCATCAGCGCCTCCGCCATCTTCCCGATCGCGTCGTAGTGGGAGACCTGGGCGATGAACCGGATCGAGCTCAAGGAATTGACCAGGAAATGGGGGTTGATCTGGGATTGGAGGGCCAGGATCTCCGCCTCATGCTTCTTTCGCTGCTGCTCCTCATTTTCCGCGATCAGCGCTTTCAGCCGGCGTACCATGTGGTTAAAGGAGTGGACCATGGTCCGCAGCTCCTCCTGCCCGGCCGGTTCGACATGGACCATGAGGCTCCCCTCCTCCACCTGCCGCATCCCCTCCACCACGCGATGGACCGGGTCGATGATGTTCTTCATGAAATGATCGGAGAACCGGTAGAATAAATAGAACAGGAACAGGGTGACAGCCAGGATCGCCAGCGCAGCCTCATTAAAGCGCCTGTACATGGCTGATGCCGGCACAGCCGTCACGAACCAGCACCCGGTCACCTGATCCTGGGTGGAGAGATAGACATACCGCTTCCCCCTCACCCGCTGCTGATACCCGTCCTTCTCCAGCCACCCCTTATCCGCCGTCTGCGGCAGGAGCCCACGCCCTTCATCGATGTCCAAGAGCAGCTCACCCTCCGCATCCAGCAGCATGGTGGTCCCCAAGAGAGGATCCTTATCGTAATCCCGGATCAGGCTCCCCACCTTAGAGGTCATGAACAGCGCCGCCACCTCGATCACCCCGTCCCGGTCCACATCGATCCCCGGAGAAAGGGCTGCCACCACCGTGAAGGTGTGAGGGCTCCGCCTGGAGGTGGTGACCCCCTTATCATAATACCCGATCTTCACCATGTTCTGATCGGCTAAAGCCGCCTGATACCAGTCTGCTCCCCGGATCTCCTCTTCCGGCAGGACGATCTCATCCTTCAGATAGGTGGACAGGCCGTCCTTCATATAAAACACAGCCGACAAGATGTCCTGTACCGGCACCATGGCATAGTTAAAGGACTGGGTCAGCACACCGGTGTGATGGTGTCTGGCCGACAGATCTGCCGTGTCCGTCTTCGCCGCGGTCCGCATGATCTCATTATTGTTCACATAGACAAAGTGGGAGAGGCGCAGGGAGACATCCTGGACCTCGCTGCCCAGGACCGTGACCAGGTTATCCTGGATCCGCAGGATGTTCTGGGCAGAGGCATCCATAAGGACCGTCCGGATGATCACGATGGAGACCAGGATGATCGACAGGATCGGGATCATGATCAATGAAAAAAAGCGCTGGTAATAGCTGTCCTTTAACCGTTTCCTCTTATCGATCCCCATGGATCCTCCTTCCTGTACCATGCCTTGTTCTGAGCCTCATCCACCCTCTCCGCCGTGCCATGGCCCTGTGTCCAGGCGTTATGTGATCTTTGTACAGTCACTATATAGACTTTGTACAGCCTTATGTCCGGTCTTCTATGGATGAGGGAAAAAGTGCGCATCCTGAGCAGAGCGTTTTTGTTCCATAGGACGCGATCTCCTATGGAACAAGAAATACCGCCCCATGGGAGTCGCTCCTATGGGGCGGTCTAACGCAGCAGGTAAACCTTCATGTGACCGGCAGAGGACCCATCACCACATGGGAAAAGGCGCGGTCAGCTGTGCTGCTCCTTTTTTTCCGTGACCAGCTGGGAGACGATCCGCACCCGGCTCTGGATATCCTTTTTCGGCTCCAGAGGCTGGAACATGACATGCATGGTCATCCCCTCGTACTCTTCTGTCTGCCACGCCCTATCGATCTTATGATCGTCCACCGCAAGCACAGACAAAAACTGTGAACCGTATGTCCTGAAGGCCTCATCCGCCTTCTGCACCTGAGGATCAGAGGCCTGCAGCTCCTCTAAGACAGCTTTGAACTGCTGGGCAAAGAGCGGTCCGCCGGACTGGAAGAGCTGCTGCAGCGCTCTCGTCACCGTATAGCAGCTGCATTTGTTCAATGCGGTGGTCACGGCCATGCTCAGGGATGTAGAGGCCTCCCGGTTTGCCAGGATCTTAAAATTCACCGTAGACCTGGCGATACACTCCGGGATCGAGTAGGCGCACCAGGCTTCCACCTCGCTCCGCAGGGAGTCCCGCAGCTCCTCTAAGTCAGAGAACACGTTCACCGTACCTCTTTTGATCGATTCGGTGGCATAGCGGGAAAAGTTGCTCTCTGTCTTGGGGATGTAATAATAGGTCCGCAGTGGATCGTACCGGCAGGCCCTGAAGGCCTCCATCAGCGACAGCGCACGCATATCCTCGTCCAGGACATAGATATTGATATCCTTGTCCCCGGAAAGGCCGTGATCGTCTATCCCAAGATCAAAATCCGTTCGATCTGTAAAAACATTCAGCATATCTGTACCTCCTTCAAGCTGTTCTGCTCATCCTACAGTATAAAAGGTCTGGGGCGATCTGTCAATGCTGTTGAGAAGCAGTGTTGTTGCAAAGATATGTCGCAAAAGGTCCGCTCCGGGAGGGACCTGTCACAACGTCACCGCGCTCTCGCTCCATGGAGAACGTAGCGGACGCTAAGCTCTTTCTGTGGAAGATACTCTCCACTGCGTTACGAGTATCCGCTTTCACACTAGGCTCGACAAAACCTCGCCAAGTGTTCAATGCGAAGCGCCGACGTTCTCCAAGGGGTTCCTTTTGTGACAGGACCCTCCCTGCGCTAC
>CAJUFE010000015.1 GCA_910585635.1 uncultured Lachnospiraceae bacterium
CCATGGAGCGAGAGCGCGGTGACGTTGTGACAGGTCCCTCCCGGAGCGGACCCTTATCCAACCGGTGAAAAGCAACCGTTTTTATCTTGCAAACAAACCTATTTTCCAATATCATTATAAGAAGGGAGTACCATTATGAAAGCAAAAGGAGTAAGGCTGCACGGAGCAAAGGATCTGAGGCTGGAGGAGTTTGAGCTTCCCGAGATCACCGACGACGAGATCTTAGTCAAGGTGGTATCCGACAGCATCTGCATGTCCACCTACAAATGTGCCATCTTAGGCGCCGCCCACAAGAGGGTCCACGATGACGTGGCCGAGCATCCGGCGATCATGGGACATGAGTTTGCCGGTGATATCGTGAAGGTGGGGAAGAACCATCAGGATACCTTCAAGCCGGGGATGAAGTTCACCCTGCAGCCGGCCTTAAACTATAAAGGGACCATGTGGAGCCCGGGCTATTCCTATGAGTTCTTCGGCGGGGATGCCACCTACTGCATCATCCCGGCCGAGGTGATGGAGCTGGGATGCCTTTTGGAGTACAATGGCCGCGCTTATTACGAGGCTTCTCTGGCCGAGCCCATGTCCTGCAGCATCGGCGCCTTCAATGCCGCTTACCATACCCAGATGGGCGTATATACCCATCAGATGGGGATCAAGGAAGGCGGGAAGCTGGCGATCATGGCGGGAGCCGGCCCTATGGGCTTAGGCGCGCTGACCTATGCCTTGAACCGGGACGTCCGTCCCTCCATGGTGGTGGTCACGGACCTTGACCAGGACCGCTTAGACCGCGCCGCCTTGCTGTTCCCCCCTGCCCAGATGGCAGAGAGAGGGATCGAGCTGCACTTTGTCAATACCGGCAAGTTTGAGGACCCGGTGGCAGAGCTCCTTAAGATCTCCGGCGGGACCGGCTATGACGATGTGCTGTGCTATGCGCCGGTGGCGGCTGTGGTCACCCAGTCCAGCGCCATCTTAGGCCGCGACGGCTGCCTGAACTTCTTCGCCGGTCCTACGGACAATAAGTTCAGCGCATCCATGAACTTTTATGATGTACACTACAACTCCACCCATGTGATGGGGACCACCGGCGGCAATACGGACGATATGATCGAGTCCTTAAAGCTGACCGCAGCCGGACGGATCGATCCGGCGGTGATGGTGACCCATATCGGCGGTCTGGATTCTGTGGCGGATACCACACTGAACCTGCCCAAGATCCCTGGTGGGAAGAAGCTGATCTATACCCACCTGACCATGCCTCTGACCGCATTGACAGATCTGCGGGCTAAGGGAGAAGCCGAGAAGGACGACCGCCTGGTGGCTCTGGCGGATATCGTGGACGCTCATCAGGGCCTGTGGTGCCCGGAGGCGGAAGAGTATCTGCTGGCCAATTTTATTGAAGGTTAGACGTGTCCGTTCCTCCTGTCTGTGCGGGGAGCGAGCACAGACAGGAGGAGGTCTGCACGATGGATCCTATGGAAACGAGAAGAAATGCGATCGTTGAACTGATCGATGAAAAAGGGACAGTGAGCTTTTCACAGCTAAAAAATGCCTTTCCCCAGGTATCGGAGATGACCCTGCGCACGGATCTTAGGCTCTTAGATGAAGAGAAGCGGATCCTGCGGATCCACGGAGGGGCTAAGTCGGTGCAGGTGCTCATCGGCACCGACGGCCTTTTAAAGCGGAAATCGGTCCGCAATATCCCGGAGAAGCAGAAGATCGCCCAGAAGGCCTTGACCTTGCTGCGGGCGGATACCACGGTCTACTTAGATTCGGGCAGTACCGCTACGGTGCTGGCACGCCAGTTCCCGGACCAGTCCAACCTGATCTACACCACAGGACTGAGCTGCGCCACGGAGCTTGCAGAGCTTAAGGAGCCCACAGTGATGCTGCCGGGAGGAAAGCTGAACCGTTATAGCCAGAGTGTCTTTGGATTTTCCGCCATAAAGGAATTAGAGCGGGTGAACTTCCACCAGGCTTTTCTGGGGATCACCGGATTCCACCTGTCTGCAGGCTTTACCTGCGGCATCAATGACGAGGCGATCTTGAAGCAGACGGTGATCCGCCAGTCCGAGCAGGTGGTCATGCTGATGGATCCCTCCAAGGTGGGGGTGAAATGCAGCTTTGGGGTCTGCGGGCTGGCCGATGTGGACATCTTGATCTCCGGCGGCCAGCTGCCGGAGGAGGTCCTGGCGGAATGCAGGCGATATGGGGTCACGGTCTTGTGACCGGGGCATTTTGTGACAGGTGCTGACCACGTCTGTGGCAGCAGAGCTCTTTACGTTTTTTCAGACATCAGCCTCAGATCGATCTTCGCGAGCACTCTCGGAAGCTTCCGAAAGTGGTCAGATGAGTTGAGGAGGAGTTGTTTTGAAGGATAAAGTACAACGTTTTGGTAAATTTTTATCGGGCATGGTCATGCCCAATATCGGCGCGCTGATCGCCTTTGGGTTTTTGGCCGCGCTGTTCATCGATACCGGCTGGATCCCCAATAAGGGGTTCAGCAGCATGGTCGGCCCTATGCTGACCTATCTGATCCCTGTGCTGATCGCCTCCACCGGCGGCCGGATGATCGGCGGCGACAGAGGACGTGTGGTGGGCGCGATCGCCGTGATCGGCGCGATCATGAGCAACACCGATATCACCATGCTGATGGCTGCCATGGTCATGGGACCTTTGGCCGGCTTCTGCATCAAAAAATTTGACGAAGCCATAGAGGGCCGTATGCCCGCAGGCTTCGAGATGCTGATCAACAACTTTTCCGCCGGTCTCATCGGTATGCTTTTAGCGATGCTTGGCTATGTGCTGATCGGGCCGATCATGAGCGGCATCCTGTCCATCCTGTCAGGTGGGGTCAATATCCTGGTGGATAAGGGCCTGCTGCCTCTGGTAGCAGTGTTCATCGAGCCGGCCAAGGTCCTGTTCCTGAACAATGCGATCAACCACGGTGTGTTCACCCCGATCGCCACGGCGCAGGTCACGGAATTCGGCAAGTCCATCATGTACATGCTGGAGCCCAATCCCGGTCCCGGCCTTGGGGTCCTCTTAGCCTACATGTTCTTCTGTAAGGATAAGACCACCAGAGATTCTGCACCGGGCGCGGTGATCATCCATTTCCTGGGAGGTATCCACGAGATCTACTTCCCGTACATCCTGATGAACCCGGCAGTGCTGATCGCGCCGATCTTAGGGAGCGTGGCAGGGATCTTCTGGTTCAATATGACCGGCTGCGGCCTGGTAGGCCCGGCTTCTCCCGGATCGATCTTCGCCTACATGATGATGACCCCGGGAACCGATATGATCAAGGTCCTGGCAGGCGTGGCCCTGTCCGCAGGTGTTTCCTTTGCGGTGGCTTCTCCTCTGGTGAAGATGGCAGGCGGAAAGAGCCTGGAGGAAGCGCAGAATGAGATGGCGGACATGAAGGCCAAGGCGAAGGGACAGACTGTGGTCCCCGGCACCATCGAGAAGGCTTCCGCGGTCAAAAAGATCGTCTTCGCCTGCGATGCAGGCATGGGCTCCTCCGCCATGGGCGCTACAAAGTTCCGCAACCGGGTCAAGGGCAACCGTCCGGACCTGACCGTGATCAATACCTCCGTGGACAATATCCCGGCAGACTGTGATATCGCGGTGGTCCAGACCACCCTGGCCGAGCGGGCGAAAAAATCCGCACCTCAGGCCCAGCTGATCACGATCGGGAACTTCTTAGCCGACCCGGCATTGGACGCCTTGTATGTGCAGCTGACTACCGGGGACGCTCCGGCAGCTCCCGTAGGGGAGAACACAGAGATCACGATCCCCGATGTGCCGATCAAGAAGCAGGTGATCATCGCAGAGGGCATCAAACTGGGCTGCAGTCCGGTGTCGAAGGAAGAGGCGATCCAGGCGGCAGGGGAGCGCTTAGAGGCTTTAGGCTATGTGGACGGGACCTATGTAACGGCTATGCAGGAGAGGGAGAAGCTGGTCTCCACCTACATCGGAATGGGCGTAGCGATCCCCCACGGCACCACCCAGGCCAAGGGCACGGTCAAGAAGACGGGCATCGTGTTCTTCCAGTATCCCGAGGGCGTGGATTTCGGGGCGGAGAAAGCCCAGCTGGTGTTCGGCATCGCCGGCATCGGAGATGAGCACTTAGATCTCCTCAGCAAGCTCTGTACCCTGCTGGAGGATCCGGCCAGGCTGGAGACCTTAAAGACCACAGACGATGTGGATTGGGTGCTGGAGCAGCTGTCCTAAAGGAGTACGCGCCAGAGCCGCTGTCATGAGGGCGCAGGCGCCAGAGCAGCAGCTGTGACGGATCGGGTGCCGGAGCGACTGTCATAAGGGGAGAGATGGCAGGAGATCTTTAACGGGCAGAACGCCATGGCTGTATAGTGATAAGGGAGTGTATCAAAAGGTGCAGGCCTTCCGGGATCTGGGGGACCTGCACCTGTTTTGTACCCCGCCTTCTTGCGCGTGTCTTCTTGAGGCAGGCGGCGGTTTTTTGTCTGTGAGCGATCGACGGGAGGGTGACCTTTCGCTCACAGACCATCATCTTAACAGCTCTGCCACATTGACCGAGAGCCCGGGAAAGACCGCCGCCGTTCTCTGTTATACGTTCGTCGTCTGCTGCCGCAGGATCTGGATGACCTCCCGGACCAGGTCCCGGATCCCCGTCTCGCCGATGCCCACCACGATATTATCACAGTGGTTGATCGGGATCAGGATCCGCTTTGCGCTGCTCTGGCCCACGGCCTTCGCCATGGCCGGGGTGATCTCGCCGAAGAGGGAATCCGCCACCACGATCCCGATCGGACCCACGATCACATCCGCTTTCCGTGCGCCCACGATGACCGCGTTCTCTCCTGTAGCGCCGTGATCCGCCCCGGCCTTCAGCATGGCGGAGGTGGCCAGGGAGTTGGTCCCCACCGCCGTGATGACTGTATCTGGCAGCTCCTCCCGGATCTGGGCCACCAGCTGCCGTCCGATGCCGCCGCCTTGCGCGTCGATGACTAAGATGTGCATATGTCCTATCCTTTCTATCTGTTCCATATATGCCTGCTTTCTTTTGATCATATCATGATCCACCAGAAGATCCAAGCCTATTTTTCAGAGGTGGATCAATAGACCCGCCATAACAGTTCGGACGTTGTCTGGACTGTTACGATCAGCCTAGATCGCAGCCTGGAACGCCACCGCAAAAACCTGTTGACAAAACCCCTCATATCCGATATAGTTTTCATAGTATCTGCACAGAGCAGAGCGCGGGAGCCGAAGCTCCCTTATCACCCAGATCAGACAACGATACCTCTTAGAAAAGTATGTCCAGAAGGCATACGGCTTTTCAGCAGAAAGGCCCCCGCTTTATGGATAGCACATGCTTTTCCAAGGGTTTTTTTGTGTTTTGGGGTCCGGCCGGACCTGTGTGGGCAATGGAAAAAGGGGAAAGGGAATGGGAATGGGGAAGGAAAAGGCGGAGTGAGAAAAATACATAGAGAGGATAGAACAAGATGACCGTTTTCAGGAAGATCTTAATAAAAAGAGCCGCCGCGCTGCTGCCAGCGCTGGCTATGGCCTTTGCCCTAACGGCATGCGGCGGCAGTGCAGATAGCAGACAGACCCAGAAGGCTCAGGAGCGCCAAGAGGAGCAGAAGGTCCAGGAGCCCCAGAAAGCCCAGGCGGGCCAAGAGCTCCAGGAGGCGCAGACAGCTGCCACAGCCGATGTGGCCGGACAGCAGAGCATGGGGGAGGAGGCCGGGGAAAAGCCCTCGGAAGGCTTTACGATCACGGATATCTCCGGAAGAGAGGTGGCCTTTGAAAAAAGGCCGCAGACCTTTGTGGTCGCGAACTACATCTTTAATTTCCTGCTGATCGGCGGGGGTGAGAGTCTGGACAAGGTGGTGGGCCTGACCATGGACGGCTGGGAAGATACGCGCTATGGCGAGTATACGGCGCTGACGGAGGCCTTCCCCCAGATCAAAGAGATCCGGAGCATCGGCGGGTATCACGATGATGTCCTGGACAGAGAATCGATCTTAGAGCTGGCTCCGGACTGCCTGTTGATCAACAGCTCCCAGTATACGGAGAACGAGACCAGCATCCCTACATGGGAAGCGGCGGGCATCAAGATCGTCGTCCTGGACTATCATAAGATGAAGCTGGAAAACCATCTGGACAGCACGAAGATCTTAGGCGGGCTGCTGGGAAAAGAGGATGTGGCACAGGAGCTTTGCGACCGCTATTCGGACAGCATCCAGACCGTGCAGGAGCGTATCGCATCCCTCTCCGAGGAGGAGAAGGATATCAAGGTTTATGTGGAATTGGGCAATGCAGGGGTGGGCGAGATCGGGAACAGCTATGACGGCATGCTCTGGGGCGCGATCATCGATAACCTGGGCGCAAAAAATATCGCGGCCGGTAAGCTGCCGGACTCCTATGGCCCTCTGGATAAGGAATATATCCTGGAGCAGGATCCGGATGTGATCGTGATCGGCGGCTCGATCTGGTCCGGCGATGATGACCAGGATCAGATGCGCATGGGCTTCACCATCCCGGAGGAGCTGGCCATGGAGCGGCTGGCCGGTTTTGCGGGCCGTGACTGGAGCCAGTATCTCAGTGGGATAAAGAAGGGGGAGATCTACGGTGTGGACCACGGCTCTCTGCGGAACATCCTGGACTACACCTTTACCGTCTACCTGGCCAAGGTCCTGTATCCTGGACAGTTCGGGGATATGGATCCCCAGACCGAGTACCGGGAGGCCCTGGCCAGATATCTGCCGGAGGTGACCGTCCCCGGTACATTTATGATCCGGTATGATCCGGAAGGATGATAGGGATGACGTCAGCAGGAGCCGGAAGGATGATGGGGATGACGGTCAGGCAAGAGCCGGAAGGATGACAGGGATGACGGTCCGGCATGAGGTGACAGGATGGCAAGGATGGATCATAGGGAGGGATGACATGCACCAGCAAGAGGCGAAAAAAATATACGGATCGATCATGCGCAAACGGCAGGCGGTGATGCTCCTATCCATCCTGGCGGTCCTCTTGATGATCGTGGCGGATATGAGCCTTGGATCTTCCAGCCTGACCTTTGGGGGGCTCATCAAGATCCTCCTGGCCGGCCGGGATGTGGAAGGCCCTTATGGCCTGATCGTGTGGGATGTGCGGCTGCCCATGACCTTGACCTGCGTGGGTGTGGGCGGATGTCTGGCCCTGTCCGGCCTGCAGGTGCAGACGATCACCAATAACCCGCTGTCCAGCCCCTATACGCTGGGGATCTCCTCCGGAGCCAGCTTCGGCGCCGCGATCGGGATCGTGACGGGTGCCAGCCTGTTTGGCTTACAGTGGCTGGGGACGGCTGCCCACGCCTTTGTGTTTGCCATCCTGGTCACGATGATGATCTTCTTTCTGGGCAGGCAGAAGCGCATGTCCACACAGTCCCTGGTGCTGGTGGGGATCGTCATGAATTTTTTCTTTACCGCCCTGCAGCAATATCTGCAATATCGGGCTAATGCGGAGGTGGCCCAGATCATCGCCAACTGGTCCTTCGGGAACCTTTCCCGGGCCAGCTGGACCAGCGCGGTCTTCAGCATCGTGGTCATGGGGGCCGGGATGCTCCTCTTTTCAAGGCTCAGCTGGAAGCTGACCGCCTTTAATGCCGGTGAAGAGCGGGCTAAGAGCTTAGGGATCTGGGTGGAAAGGCTGAAGATGCTGGTCTTTTTGGCCAGCGCGGGCCTGATCGCCGCGGCTGTCAGCTTTATCGGAACGGTAGGTTTTGTGGGCCTGGTGGCGCCCCACTGCGCCAGGCTTTTGGTGGGGGAGGACCAGCGTTATCTGATGCCGGTATCGACGATGTTCGGGATGCTGGTGATGCTGGCGGCCTCTTCGATCTCCAAGCTTTTGACGGAAGGCTCCATGCTGCCGGTGGGGATCGTCACATCGATCGTGGGAGTCCCCTTCCTATTTGTATTGCTCATGCAGGAGGTGAGATGATGCGGGTCCTGGAAACAAAGGAGCTCTCGGTCCGGTTCGGTGACCATCTGGTCTTAGATAAGGTGTCCGCGGATTTTACGTCCGGAAGGATGACCGCGATCATCGGCAGCAACGGGGTAGGGAAGACCACCTACTTAAAAGCGATCGCCCAGCTGGTCCGGGCGGAGGGCAGCGTGGTGCTGAACGAGGATGGCGTGAGAGGGCTGGATAAAAAGACGATCGCCTATGTGCCCCAGCTGGGATCTTTGCACACCAAGCTCACGGCTTTTGAGATGGTCCTCCTAGGCCTGGTCAACAGCCTGAAGTGGCATGTCACAGACGAGCAGATCGAGCTGGTCTACCAGACTCTGTCGGATCTGGGGATCCGTCACATCGCCCGGCAGCCCTTTGACACCCTGTCCGGGGGGCAAAAGCAGCTGGTCTCCATGGCACAGTCCCTGATCGGAAAGCCTAAGGTGCTGCTGCTGGACGAGCCTACATCCGCCCTGGACCTGCGGCATCAGCTGATCGTGATGGGATTGGCCAAGAAGTACACCAAAGAGCAGGATGTGGTCACGATCTTCGTGGTCCACGACCTGATGCTGGCTTCCCGATACGGCGAAGACCTCCTGGTGCTCCATGACGGTTCAGTCTATGCCTATGATAAAGCCGAAAAGATCTTGACACCGGAGCTGATCGCTAAAGTTTATGGGGTGGACAGCAGGGTGATCGACCTGCCGGAGGGCTACCAGATCGTCCTGCCCCTCGCGCCACGCAGATAGGAGGAAAAATGGATCTACATGACAAGATCGTCCACGGCTGGGATATCTCAGCCGAGGGCTACAGTAAACGGGTGGTACAGGATGACTTTATCTCTCCGGGAAAGGAGATCTGGACGGATCTGATCTTGTCCAAGGCGCCCATAGAGGGGAAGATGAAGATCCTGGACGTGGGTACAGGCCCGGGGGTATTTACCACGATCCTTTCCCTGGCCGGGCATGACCTGACCGGGATCGATATCTCCGAGAAGATGCTGGAGCAGGCCCGGGAAAATTCCGTGCGGTACGGAGCCCGGCCAGAGTATCTCCTGATGGATTCCCAAAAGCTCACGTTCGGGGAAGATACCTTCGATATGATCGTCAGCCGCAATGTGGTCTGGATCATGGAGGAACCGGAGCATGTCTATGAGAGCTGGAAGAAGATCTTGAAGCCGGGAGGCCGGATCCTGGTCTTTGATACCGGTCATAGCAAGGAGAACTTCCTGACCAAGTTCGATCACAGCAATGAAGCGTTCCTGAAGGAGTATAAAGAACGGTTCGGCACAGAACCGCCCATCTCCTTCGAGCCCGGTCAATATGAGGAAGCACGGGGATGGAAACGGGAGCTGCGCTTAAGCTATGAGGAACGTCCGGGGTGGGATGTGGGTGTCCTGGAGGATCTGGGCTATGTCAATGTCTGCTGGGACAATGTGGCGGAGCAGACGGCTTATACGGCGGAAGCGCGTTTCCAAAACGGAGATAAGGTCTTTTTCCGGCTCTGCGCGGATAAGCCACAGCAGGCCCCATCGTTCTGATGAGCCCTGCTGCAAAAAAGTACGTATATACGCAAAAATCCTTAATAAAAGTTGTAATATGAGCAGATCCTGCTATAATACTATTGGAGATCTCTGCGTATATACGCAAAAAATTTCAGTAGAAAGAAGGTATGGGATATGGTGATCAAGAGAGATATCTACCTGGACAAGCTCATTGATAAAAAGCACAATGGCCTGATCAAGGTGGTGACAGGCATCCGCCGGTGTGGAAAGTCGTATCTGCTCTTTGAACTGTTCAAGGAGCATCTGCTGGCAGAAGGGACTGATAAGGGACATATCATCGAGATCGCCTTTGATTCCTTCGAAAATAAACGTTTCCGTGATCCGGATGTTCTGTACCCTTACCTCAAAGAGCAGATCAAAGATGATGGCATGTACTATGTGTTATTAGATGAAGTCCAGCTTTTGGGAGAGTTTGAAGCGGTCCTTAACAGCTTTATCCGCATGAAAAATGTCGATGTATATGTGACCGGGAGCAATGCCCGCTTTTTGTCTAAGGATGTGATCACCGAGTTCCGTGGCCGTGGGGATGAGATCCACATGTACCCGCTGAGCTTTGCTGAATTTATGTCTGTTTATCCTGGTACAAAACAGGACGGCTGGAACGGATATATGCTCTACGGCGGGCTGCCGCTGGTCCTTGGCTTTTCAAGCCCGGAAGAGAAGATCGCTTTTTTAAAGTCCCTGTTTGAAGAGACCTATATATCCGATATCGTGGGCAGGCACAAGGTCCGGAACCGGGCTGAGCTTGAGGAGCTTTTGAACATCCTTTCCTCAGCGATCGGCTCCCTCACGAATCCGGCGAAACTGTCGGCGACCTTTAAAAGTGTGAAACAAAAGGTCATCAGCAATACCACCATCCAGAAATATATCGGTTATCTTTGTGATTCCTTCCTGATCGACAGTGCTATCCGCTACGATATCAAGGGCAAGAAGTATATCGATACCCCGGTCAAATATTACTTTACCGATCTGGGTCTGCGCAATGCCCGGCTCAACTTCCGCCAGCTGGAAGAGACACATGCCATGGAGAACATCATCTTCAATGAGCTGAAGATCCGGGGGTTCAACGTGGATGTGGGCGTGATCACACAGCATGCGTCTAACGAAAAAGGCCATGGTGTGAGAAAGCAGCTGGAGGTCGATTTTGTCTGCAACAAGGGCTATAAGCGCTATTATATCCAGTCCGCTTACGCGATCCCTGATCAGGTAAAGATGGAGCAGGAGCAGCGTTCTCTGATGATGATCGGCGACTCCTTTAAAAAGATCATCATCACGAAAGATGCGCCTGCGCCATATTATAACGAGGACGGTGTGCTGGTCATGAGTGTCTATGACTTTTTGTTGGATGCCCGCAGTCTGGATATCTAAGCGACGGGAAAGGCAGCACCCGCATCCGTGTGTGAGCAGATCAACCCCAGGAAGTGCCGTTCCAGTGGAGGATCCTGGTATCCAGATCCTTGTGGTCATCACGCCAGACCGTATAGGACACGGCCAGCCCATTCCCGCGGATCTCGGCCCCGGAGGTGTCGGTGATGCGGGAGTGCTCCACCAGATACCCGTCCCGGACCTGATAGATGAAGATATCTGCCGCGCCGAAGGTGGAGCCGTAGACCTCCCGGTTGACCACGATCTCCGGGATCCCGTCCCCGGTCACATCCCCCATCTGGGCGGTCACATACCAGCCGCAGCCGCCAGAGGGCGGATAATCCTGCTGCAGCACGGTGCCGTCGGATAGATGGACCAGCAAAAGCCCGTACTGCTGATCCACCGGGTCCACGTTCAGGCAGTTGTTGATCGTCTGGACTGCCACCACCTGGGAAGTGGAGTGGGCGAAGGCCGCGGTCCCGGCAGCTCTTGTCTGCACATTGCCGGCGATGGTCCAGGCCCCGTCGGCATTGACGGTGTAGCCGTCCGGCGTGGTGGTGGAGACCAGGAGATAACCGTCGTGGTCGAAATAGTAGCACTCGGCCACATCATCTCCGTCTCCGTCGATCCACCGCCACGCATCGCGGGGCCAGGTGCCGTCGTCATCCGCGTACCACCATCGCCCGTTTTGGGTCCGCCACTGCCCGGCCCAGGCTGTGAGAGGGGAAGAGGTGAGAGTGGCCAGTGCGGTGAGTACGGTCAGGAAGGCCAGTGGGCATCTTGTGTGGATGTGTTTTTTCATGTTCTTTCTCCTTTGCGTTCCAGCTTGCTGGTGTATCGGTAGTCTGGATATCGGTCCTTTGGATATCCGTTGCTTGATAAGGACAGTATATCCCCTTTTTCTGAAAGAAACAATGGATGCTGCAAAAAAAGGAAGAAAAAACGTCGCGCATCAGGTTACTTTTTACACCCACGCCAGCTGTTGGATAGGTGCAGGTGCATTGTCGGCCACCCGTCCGCATCCGAAGGCCCGGTCCCCCACAGGGACACGCTCTCGCTCCATGCGGTACGCAGCGGTACTAGGGCGCGATGGAAGATACTCTCCACTGCGTTCCGAGTATCCGCTTTCGCACTAAGTTCGAAAAGACCTCACTAAGTGCTCAATGCGAAGGACCGGCGTCCCGCAAAGGTCCCCTTAGGGGGATCCGGGCCTCCGGATGCTAGGTGCTGGCGTGCCGCATGGCCGAAGAAAGGCCAGCTAAAGTAGCGCAGGGAGGGTCCTGTCATAAAAGGAACCCCTTGAGGAACGCCGGCGCTTAGCGAGGTCTTTTCGAGCTTAGCGTCCGCTGCGTTCCTCATGGAGCGAGAGCGCGGTGACGTTATGACAGGTCCCTCACGGAGCGGACCTATCGTGACATATCGATGCTATAAGACTTCCTGGCGTGGGTATGAAAAGTAACTGCATCAGCTGAGGATGCCCAGCAGCTCATAGGCGTTCCTGGCGCTCCGGAGGGCGTCCCGCTTTTCCTCGTCCCCTAAGATATCCACCAGCTCTTCTAAGATCTTGATGTGGGCGGTATTGTGGTTGGACAGGAGCATGATCACCAGCTCCACCGGATCGTTGTCCGGGTGGCCGAACTTCACCGGCTTCTCCAGGGTGATCACGCTGATGCAGGGGGCTTGAAGCTCCGGCGCCAGGAGATGGGGCAGCGCCACTCCTTTATCGATGACCATGTAGCCGCCCAGCCGTTTCTTGATCTTGATCATGGCGTCGATGTGGTCCTGGGCGATCAGGCCACGGGTCTTCAGGAGATCCCCGGCCAGCTGGATGGCGTCGTAGCAGCTTTTAGCGCGGACGCCGGCGGCCACCAGGGAGCGGTCTAAAAGGCCCCGGAGGGTAGGCTTGCGCTTGTTGTCCAGCCCCTCTACCTCCTCCTTGATATCCTTGGCCAGCTCGATCGACAGCTTGATCCGTTCCTCCGGCTTAAGCTCCAGGGAGCGGGCCGCGATATTGATGGTGGCGCTGATATATTTGTTCAAGTCGATACTCTGCATCCGGAGGGTGAACATCTGGGTCAGCCGGTTCACATCCTCGGTATTTAAGAGCGGGTTGACGGTGATACAGTGGTCGCAGGGGCTCTCGATGGGCAGGGTGGAGATGACCAGGTCGCAGTTTAAGGGCTTTTTGGCGTTGATGAACTCATGGTAGGAGAGGGTGTCTACGATATTGATGTTATAGAAGACCGAGCGCAGACGGTTCTCTAAGATCTTCGATGTGGCGATCGTGCTGTTGCAGACGATGACCACATCTTTTTTCATGGCATGTTCCAGGGGGTTTTTCAGGATACAGGCCACGATATACATGGCGATATAGACCGCCTCCCGGTCGCAGACCGCCTGGTCCACATGGTCGGACCGTTCCTTTAGGATCTGCCAGAGCTTTTGCCGGACCACCTGGCACACGTCCGGGAAGGACTCCTCGATCTCCTTTAATGTGGGATTGTGCTCGGAAGGGATATTGAGGAATAAGCGGTACTGCATCACGCTCAGATGGGTGGCCAGGTCCAGGACCGTGTCGTCCCCCTCTTCAAACTGGATCTCCAGGGACTCCTTGACCTCGGCGATCAGCTCCTTGGCGATCAGGACATTTTCGATATTGATATCACGGGAGGCGCCGAAACGGCGGAGGGACATCCATTCCGTGTGGATCAGGAAGAGCTCGTCAGGCGGCATGTCCAGCCCGATCTGCGCGCGGATCAGGTCGTGGAGAGCGGCGCCGTCATAAGGGTCGGAGAAGGGCAGGTGGAGATGGCGGCCCTTTTCCATGAGGATGGCATGCCCGTCCCGGTAGCGGGCAAAGGCCACCAGGAGATAGACGAACATGGCGCAGAACCCATTGTCGGAGATGGTCACATGGGCGGCCTCCTGCATCCTTTGGATGATCGCTAAGATATCCTCCCGCCAGGCTTCTACGGTCTCATAAAAAGAGGACATCCGGTATCTGCGCAGGATAGGTCCTGTCTGCATGAACCGCATGCCGATGAGCGGCTGCTGTTTCGTGTCGGTCTCCAAAAGCTCCCGAAGGAGCATCACGCAGCCACGCCGGATATTGAGCTCCGTATCCTGGACGGCGATCCCCATATGGGGTTTGGAGATCATGTGGATACAGTACCGGTCCATCCATTCCCGGACCTTCTGCAGATCACCGGATACGGTGGCCGGGCTCACATCAAGACGGCCGGCGATCTTGGCGATGCTGGTGGAAGGAGGTTCGGACAGGAGCCAGCCGATGATGGCCCGTACCCGCTCCTGGGAGGACATGATATAGGCGGGGTGATCGTCGCCAAGGAGCTGCCGGATCTTATGGTCCTCATCCTGCAGGAGGACGCCCAGCCCCGGGATCCGCCTGATGGGGCACAGAGAATGTTCGGCCAGCCATCGGTCGATGGCGTCCAGATCGCTGCGGACCGTCCGCGGGCTGACCGACAGCTCCCCTGCCAGCTGGCTGGTGGTCAGCGGTCCCTTGGCGCCGATCAGCCTGTCGATGATCAGCATACAACGTTTATAGAGCATTTTCATCATCCTTTGCCGTAGGTGGGTGGGAAGGTAGCGGTTTATGATAAACCTGTTCTTCCAGGTTTTCAGCAAGAGAGAGGTAGCGCTGTTTTGATCCGATCAGTGTGGCCCCGGACCCCATAGCCCACTGGCTTAGGAGGATCGGAAGCTCCCGGCCTCTGGTGCCCTTAGCGTCCGGCAGGCGCTCCCGTCCTCGTCCGCTGTCAGAGCGGAAGCTGACCCACATGGTGCCTCCCGGCTTTAGAAAGGAGCCGGCCTGCCTTAACAGACCGGCGGGGTCCGACGCGTGGGGCAGCACCATGAACAGGCAGACCACGTCATAGGTATGGCCGGCCAGAGAACGGATATCCCAGTGATACTGGGCATTTTCTGCGTGAAAGGTCTGCCTGGCGAACCGTATCCGCTCCAGATCCGGATCGAAACCGGTGACCGTAAGGCAATGGGGAGAAAGGATGTAGCTGCCCCAGCCATATCCGCAGCCGAGGTCCAGGACCTGTCTCCCGCAGGTATGACGGGCTGCCAGATCATAAGAAGCCAGCATGGGCGAAAGATAAGGATCCTCTCGGATCAGCTGCAGATAAGCTTGGGCAGTTTCCATGAGCGTTCACCTCCGTGGTCGATGGCAGACGATGGGTCTTCTCGGGAGCATGCGGTCTTGCCGGACATCCAGTCCGAAGCCTGCTGGCAGACCAGGTGTGCGGTCTGCTGACGGACCGGGTGTGCGGTCTGCTGGCGGACCAGGTGTGCGGTCTGCTGACGGACCGGGTGTGCGGTCTGCTGACGGACCGGGTGTGCGGTCTGCCGGCGGACCAAGTGTGCGGTCTGCCGGGTAGAGCGCAGGCCGCACATAGATGGTCGTTAGGTCAGTGGAACAGGGACATGATCTTTGCGATGATATACCCGATCGTATTGAAATCCATCGCTTCGTAAGCACCTCCGGTGGCCACCAGATGCCCGGTCAGCGGGAAGGTGAGGGCTACGGCGAACTGCAGCAGGAAGCCGGTGATCAGGGAGCTTACGATGCAGTTCTTCAGGCCGCCCCTGGCATTGGCGTAGACGCCCACCAGCGCGCCTTCAAAGAAGTTGATCTGTACACCCGGCACCACCACAGGCGAAAAGCCGGTGAAGGTCATCACCAGGGTAGCGATGATGGAACCAAGAAGGCTGAACATGAAGCCCAGCATGACGGCGGTGCCGCCATAAGGGAAGACCGTGGGATAGTCCAGACCTAAAAGGGCGTTGGGCAGGAGCTTTTCTGCAACACCGGAGAAGGCCGGGATCAGCTCGGCTAACATCATGCGCACGCCGTAGAGGATGACCGCGATGCCGCCGCCGAAGGTGATGGACTGGATGATGACATAGAGCAGCCAGGGGGTCCCTGCCGCCATCTCCCGGACCACGTCAGGGCCGGCCACAAAGGTAAAGATGATGTTCATCAGCAGGACGGCCATACAGGTGGCGATGACACTGTCCTTCAGCCAGTTTAAGGAGCTGGGGAATTCCAGTTCTTCTGTGGATCTTCCGCCTTCCTTGAACAGCCGGCCGCATCCGCCTGCGATCACTAAGGAGATCGCGCTGGGAACGAAATTGGCATGCTCGGTGGTCAGCGGTTTTAGATAATGGGCAGAGATGGTGGTGGCGATCCAGTAGTAGATACCGGAGATCGTACCGCCGATCACGATGATCATGGGATCGGAAAAGCCGAAGCCTGCCATGATGCTGGCCATGAAGCCGGCCCAGAACAGCTGCAGATGTACGGTCAGCGCCAGGTTCTTCCATTTGGTGAGCTTGGCTAAAAGGATGTTGATGACGAAGCCGATGATGAAGATCAGTGCGGCCTGGGTCCCGAACTTCGCCATAGACTCCGCGTAGACCACCCAGTAGAGGGGCAGTACACCTTCTACGCCCAGGCCCTTCTGGACCAGCGCGGTCAGCAGGCTGATCGGCGGGCCGATGATCGTGGTGCCCGCGCTTAAGATCAGGTATCCCATCATGGTCTTGACAGTGCCCATGACCGTATCACTGATCCCCTTTTTCAGAAAGAGCAGGCCGATGCAGGCGATCAGTCCCAGCATGACCGTAGGATTGCCTAGTACATTGGTGATAAAATCGATCGCAAATTTCATATAGTATCCCCTTTCAGATATGCTTCCCCCCAGGGATGCGTTCCCTTCTCTGTTTGTTAGATGCGCCGTAACAGTCCGGGGTATCTGAACGGTTACGGTGGGCTTACGTTTATCGCTTCCAGGCAGCGGTGGGCGTCTGGGTAGCCCAGATCCCTCCGTCCAGCCCGATGGTCTGTCCGGTGATGTAGCTGGCCTGGTCAGAGCAGAAGAAGCGGACCAGATCAAAAGCATCGTCGGTCTCGCCGAAACGGCGCAGCGGGATCTGGCAGAGCTTGCTCTCGGCTCGGTTCTTGATCACATCCTCCGCCATGGGGGTGTTCAGCACCCCGGGAGCGTAGCAGTTCACACGGATATGATAAGGAGCCAGCTCTGCCGCCCATACACGGGTGAGTAAGATCATGCCGGCCTTGGCCGCCCCATAAGCTCCGGAGCCGGTGTTGGGGAAGGTGGCCAGGATGGAGGCCACATTGATGATGCTGCCGCCATGTCCCTTCATGTACGGGATCGCCGCGCGGGTACAGTACATCGGACCAAAGAGGTTCACGCCCACCATCAGCTGGATATGTTCATCTGTGGAATCTTCGATCATCCCTTTATGGAGCACACCTGCATTATTGATCAGGATATCGATCTTGCCGAACTGCCGGCCGATCTCCTGGATCGCTCCAGTGACCTGAGCGCTGTCGCTGACATCGGTGGGGAAGATGGCGAAACGTGTTTGATCTGGCTGCACTTCTTCCATGACGGCCTTTAAGTTCACCCCGTTCAGATCCAGCAGGCAGACACAGGCACCCTCCTGGTAGAAGCGCAGCGCCAGCTGCTTGCCGGCACCCTGTCCTGCGCCGGTGATCACGATGACCTTATTTTCAAAATCTCCCATAGTTCTTTTCCTTTCAAGGTTGTCTGCGGGGTCAGGGCAGGATCCCATTAGCCTGACAATATCCCTGCAGCTTATCTTTGATCTCCTGTTTGTTGACAAAGCTGGTCAGCTGGATGACGGGTTTATCGATATCCTGGACCAGGTAGGCAAGCTCCTTGCCGATGAGGATCAGATCCGCTGTGCGGGCAGCGCCCTTTCCCGTGGTGATATCGCTGACTTCCAGCTTGGCGGCGATCCCTAATTCTTTAAGGGCTTTTTCGGCGTTCATCTTTAAGATCACGCTGCTGCCCATGCCGCATCCACAAATGGTAACGATGTGTAACATTATCCTTCCACCTCCACACTATTAAAGATCTCTGCTATGGTCGTTTTGCTGCTGCATGTGGTGATCCGTTCCAACATATCCCCATCCTCAAAGATCGTGGCGATCGCCTGGATGATCTTGAGATGAAGATCGTCATTGCTCCCGGCCAGCCCGATGAGCAGATGGACCGGATCGTTGCTGGTATTGCCGAACCGGACCGGCTCAGACAGGGTCATGATACTGATGCCGCTTTTTAGAACGCCGTTGGATCTGCTCGCATGGGGCATGGCAAGTCCCGGCGCTACTACGATATACGGCCCCAGGGTCTTTACGGTCTGGATCATGGCGTCCACGTATTCCCTGGTCACATATCCGTTATTTACCAGTATGTTCCCGGATCTTCTTACTGCATCCTGCCAGTCGGCGGCTGATACATTTAATTCGATATCATCCGCATTTACCAACTTTTGCATCCTGTCCTCCTGTTTTTACTCGATAAGGCCGTTTAAGATCGCTTCTCCTGCGCTGGCTCCGATCCTGGTGGCGCCGGCCTCGATCATAGCCAGGGTATCCTCGGTGGTCCGGATGCCGCCGGCCGCTTTGACACCGGTCTCAGGCCTTACAGACCGGCGGATCAGCTTGACATCGTCTACAGATGTGGAGCGGGACAGCATGGCGGAAAAGCCGGTGGAGGTCTTTACGATATCCACGTTATTTTTTTCTGCCAGCTCACAAGCTTTTACGATCTGCTCTTCTGTGAGCAGCGGGGTCTCGATGATCAGCTTGACGATCGCCCCTTTATCATGGCTTGCTTTTACGACGCCCTCTAATTCCGCGTCCACGGTCCCATACAGCCCGGCCTTCAGAGCGGACACGTTCATGACCAGGTCGATCTCCTGTGCGCCCTTTGCCAGGGCATCCTCTGTCTCAAAGATCTTGATCTCAGGAGCGTCAAAGCCTAAAGGAAAGCTGATCACGGTGCAGACCTTTGTCTCGGAGCCGGCCAGCACCTTGGCGGCGGTCTCGATCATGTTGGGCAGGATACATACGCTGGCAAAGTGGTTTTCCTTTGCGTCCTGGCAGAATTGGGTGATGAAGCTTTCGGTCATCCCGGGTTTTAACGTGGTCTGATCGATGTAACGGGCTAACGCATTTTTGTTCATTGTCTGATCCTCCTTGCTTTTATATACGATATCGTGTCATTTTGTCCCGTGCCTGTTTTCCGAGGACACCTCATGAAAAGCTGTCCGCAATCTTGAACGGGGAGCTGGTGGCGATCCTGGATGCACCGGCTTCGATCATGGCGATCGCGTCTTCCTTGGTCCGCACCCCGCCGGAGGTCATGACCTTGATATCATCGCCATAACGGCTGGTGATCAAGCGTACCTGGTCGGTGGTGGTGACAAACCCGAAGCCGGTATTGGTCTTTAAGAAGGGGATCTGCAGCTCGATCGCCAGTTCTGCCGCGCGCAGCTGTTCGTCTTCCGTCAGCAGGCTGGCAAAGTAGATCATCTTCATCAGCTTCCCTTCGCCCTTGATGAGATCGACGAAAGGCTTTAGGTCCTCCTTGACCGCATCATACTTGCCGGACCGGAACGCGCTCACATCCATGGAGACATCCAGCTCGTCCGCGCCGTCCTTTAAGGCTTGTCTGGCCTGGAAAAATTTAGCTTCATGGGTCATCCCGCCCAAAGGATAAGCGATGACGCTGACCAGCTGCTTGCCGGCTTCGTGGAGGATCTCGGCATTCCCTTTGATGAAAAAGGGCTCCGTCAGCGTAGCGGCAAAATCATAGGATAATGTTTTTCTTACAAAGTCTTCCACCTGTGCCGGCGTGGGGGCCGGTGTCGCGCCCAGAGAAGCGTCGATGAGTCTTTCCACCTGGTTCCTTGTGATATCCATATCTGTTCCTCCTTGTACTATGGCATTACGTTTTGGCTTCTGTGATCACATCGTATCAGTAAAAATGATGAAGGTCAATTGGAAATATCCCCGTGGTATTGTGGAATTTTTATGATCATTCGGTAGTTCTTACTGTTCACTTCCACGTCAGGGAGCCTTATTCCTGTAGATATGTCGCAAATGGTCCGCTCCGGGAGGGACCTGTCACAACGTCACCGCGCTCTCGCTCCATGAGGAACGTAGCGGACGCTAAGCTCGAAAAGACCTCGCTAAGCGCCGACGTTCCTCAAGGGGTTCCTTTTGTGCCAGGACCCTCCCTGCGCTACTTTAGCTGGAGCGGGTGTGAAAAGGTAACCACTGGCGTTGGGAAAAGTAATGGGGTTTTTCCTTAGACTTGAGATCACAACATTTTGATAGTATAATGGGGAGTAAACTGGCATCCAGCCAGGAGAAAGGATCAGGAGGCGCTTATCATGATGAGGGACAGAGCAGATAGAAGGACAGTCGGGACAGAAGGAACAGGAAGGGACAAAGGGAGACGGAGCAGGATAGTGGGGAGCGGCGGTCTGCTGGCCGCGGCCGCCGTGACGATCCTCCTGATCGGGTGCGCAGGGGCCGGACATGAGGCCGGGAGAGGGACCGACGCCGGGACGGTGGGGACGGAGCAGATCGCTGCAGAGGCGTCTGCTGCCGAGCAGCCTGCTGTGGAGCCGTCTAGTGCAGAGCAGCCGGCCATGGAGCCGTCTGCCGTGGAGGAGGCCGGTGGGCAGCTCTTGTTTGAAGGGCAGGATATGGAAGGCAGCAGGGTCACCTCGGAGATCTTAGCGCAGTCTGATCTTACCATGGTCAATGTCTGGGCTACCTACTGCAACCCCTGTCTGCGGGAGATGCCGGGGCTGGGGGAGCTGGCGGGGGAGTATGCCCAGGAGGACTTCCAGATCATCGGGATCATCAGTGATGTGCAGGAGGGGGCTGATCAGAGGATGCTGGATATGGCGGCGGAGCTGATCGAAAAGACCGGCGCGGATTATCCCCATCTTCTCTTAAACGAGTCCCTGTACCGTGGGCTCTTAAAGGATGTGACCGCCGTGCCTACCACCTTTTTCATCAATAAGGACGGGGAGATCTTAGAGACCGTGGTGGGTTCTATGGAGAAGTCGGACTGGAAGGAGAAGGTCGATGGGTTTTTGGAGAAGTGACAGGGAAGAGGTCAGGGCAAAGCCCTGTGTCTGGATAAAGAGTCATGGCTGGGTGGTCGGGCTGCTCACCGGGCTTTTGTTCCTTGGCATCGGCCTCTTACAAGGACAGCTTGCCCTGATCTGGCGGAAAGCGGCGATGATCTGCATGGAATGCATCGGGATCGGGTGAGCGCGGCTGGTCTGTGGGACATGCTGTGGAGGAGCCCCTGGAGATGGGAGCGGGGAGCAGGAGTTTACGCGAGGTGGATGGATATTGGGTAAAAATGTAAGGAAGATACGGAGGATGGTACAGCTGGGCTTTACCATCCTGACAAATGGCTATGTGTATGGCTTCATGAACGGGAAGATCTACCAGGGGCCGTTAAAGTATGTCTGCGTGCCGGGATTGAACTGTTATTCTTGTCCGGGGGCGGTGGCTTCCTGCCCGATCGGGGCGCTCCAGGCGCTGCTGACCCAGAGCGGGTTTACTGTACCCTTTGGGGTACTGGGCTTTCTTTTTGTCTTCGGCAGCCTTTTGGGGCGGGCTGTCTGCGGCTGGCTCTGCCCCTTTGGGCTGGTGCAAGATCTTCTGCACAAGCTCCCGGTGTTCCGGAAGCAAAAAAGGCTCCCCTTCCACCGGATCTTAGGATATGGACGGTATGTGGCTTTGGTGGGGCTGGTGTGCATAGGCTCGATGTTTTTGTTCGGCGGCTTTGCCAAGGTCCCGGCTTTTTGCAAATATCTGTGTCCCTCCGGGACGCTGCTGGGGGCGATCCCTCTCCTTAGCGGGAACGAGATGCTGCGCAGCCAGGCGGGAGGGCTGTTCTTCTGGAAGGTCGGAATCTTGGTCGGGATCTGTCTGCTCTCCATCAAGGTCTATCGGCCTTTCTGCCAATATCTGTGCCCTCTGGGGGCGATCTACGGCTGGTTTAACCATTTTAGCCTGGTCAAGATCTGGCGGGAGGAGAGTGCCTGCAGCCATTGCAGGGCTTGTGAGCGGGCCTGCCCTATGGCCCTTTCTGTGGAGGAGATCTCCAGTTCGCCGGCATGTATCCGGTGCGGGGACTGCGTGGCCGCCTGCCCAGAACAGTGTCTGCACTTTGTGGGGAAAAGGATGGGAGAAAAAGGCGGCAGCAGAGCAGATGGAAGGGCAGCGGGAGAGGGAGCCTTACAGCAGTGAGGGCATAGGTATGGGGATGACCGGGCAGCGATGGTGACAGGAAGGGAGAAGAGATGGAATTCCAACGGGATATCTACGAGAGGCTCATACAGTGGAAGACGGACCGGACGGGGAGAGTGCTGGAGATATCCGGGGCGCGCCAGGTGGGGAAGACGTTCATCCTGCAGAAGTTCGCGCGAGAACAGTTTGACGCTTTTGTCTACATCAATATGGCAGAAAATAGCGGGGAGCGTTTTTGCCGATGTCTAGATAAGGCAGAGGACTGGGAACCGGGGATGCCAGCAGGGGAAGAGTATGTCCACGAGGCTGTAAAGCTGTTCGCCCCTGATTTTGAGGACACAGAGGATACGGTGATCGTGATCGACGAGATCCAGGAGTCTTCCAGGGTCTATAACCTGATCCGCACCTTTGCGCGTACATTTTCCGCCTATGTGGTCGTCACCAGGAGTTACCTGGGACGGCTGCTGGAAAAGGATTTTTTCCTTCCGGCAGGCGATGTGGATGCGATGACCATGGGGCCTTTGACCTTCGCGGAATTTGCCGGTGTCTTTGACCTGCGGCAGCTTTATCACACGGTCGATCTGTTTGGCGGTTCCCAGGAAATGGAGTATGGCCAGCTGCGAGAATGCTTTGCCTTATACCAGCGGATCGGGGGCTATCCGTCGGTGGTGCGTACCTATCTTATCTATCGGGATGAGGAGCGGTGCAGGGGCGAGCTGGGACGTTTGATGGACATTTTTGTCCACGAGTCGAAACGGTATCTGACTAATGTGATGGAGGTAAATGCCTTCGAAAAGCTATTCCACGGGATCGCAGTCACACTGTTAAGGGAAAAGCAGGGGACAGAGGACCTGGTGGAGGAGCTTAGTTCGATCGTATACAAGCAGGAGAGCGGGCGTTTTACAAAGAAGATGATCCATAATGCGATCGGCTGGCTCCAGGCCTCCCACATCATCGCCTATGCGGGTAAGTGCATCGACTGCAACTATCTGGATGTGAAGGAAAATGCAAGGTTTTATTTCCAGGATCTTGGGGTGGCAAGCCTCTTCCTCACACGGGCCGGGGCAGATGAGGCGGATATAAAAGGCATCCTGGCTGAGGATTTCGTGTTCTTGTCTCTTTTGCGGCGGGTGTCTGTGGATGTGGCGGGTACAGCACCTTGGTCTGGGACCTATGAGAAGACGGGGGGCGAGCTGGATTTCTTTGTGCGGAGCATGAAAGATCATAAAAATTATGGGATCGAGGTGAAGAGCGTTGGGAGCGGGGCCAGAGGGCGGACCGCGAGAGCCCTGTTCGATGCCCATAAGCTGGACTATGTATATTTGTTAAAAGGCGGGAGCGACGGAGGCCGGACAGAGAGCGGCCGGATGATGACAGTGCCGCTCTTTTTGGCGGACCGGATCAGCTTTTCATTGGGAACAGAGAGTAAGGGAGCAGGGGAGAGGATCTGACAGAGGAAAGGGAGGTGCGCGATGGGCGGGAAGATGTGGAAAAGATATGGGATGTGCCTGATGACGGCAGCCGTCCTGCTCTGGAGCGGGGCCTGCGGGAGGAAAGGAGAGGATGGGACTTCCCAGGAAACGGGGCAGGCGGTCACCGAGGAGCAGGCCGGAGCCGCCCAGGGAGCAGAAGAGTGGGATGGAGCCGCCTGGGGAGCAGAAGAGCAGGATGGGTCCGCTCAAGATACAGAGCAGAGCGGGGGCATCCAGGGAGCAGGGCAGGCTGGGGCGGCCCAAGGGGCTGGAGTGGCCGCTTTAGATCCTCAGGGAAAGGATCTGCTGCGTTTTCAGGAGCCGGATATGGTGGACCCGGCGCTTTTAGAGGAGCTGACAGAGTATGCGGTATCCGTGGAGAGCTGGATCGAGGATACGGTCTTCCGGCCCATAGAGGGAGAACGGGTAAAGGAGCTGTCCGGCCTTTTATCCGGCCATTATGCGGTGGCCGGACGGGACGGGGGAGACGGGAGGGTGTATTATCTGGCGGCACGCCGTAAGGATGCGCCGGTCTATGAGGACTTCTTTGGCGGGATGTTTGTGGGCTATGTGGATGATCTGCTCCAGATCGGCTATGCACATCCAGATAGCAGCGAGACGATCCTCTATGAGATACCAGGCTTCTCAGTCAATACCTTTTCGGAAAAGCAGGGGAGAGAGGTGTTGGATCTCTTCTGTTTTATCCCGGATACAGCGGAAGACGATCAGGCCTTTACCCATGCTTTCAGCCGGTCGGGGAGGCAGGAGCTGGCCTTTCTCAAGGCACATCCGGGGCTGTCCTTTTATGAGGAGGGGGCGCCTTGCATCCGGTTTCTCTACCAGGACAGGGATACGGTCCAGTTCTGGTCAGAGCCCTATCCCTGCTATATCCCGCTTGAGGAGGCGGACTGCCGGGTCCTTAGAGAGCTGCTGGGGACGGGCGGTCATGAGCCAGAGCAGACGATCAGCCAGGAACTAGGCCGGACGGTCGGTCAGGAAGCGGAGCGTGCTCCAGATCCTGAAAAATGGGCAGGCCCCTTTGAGACCTATAAGGATGCGCAAGATCATGCGAAGGAGCAGTCTCCCTCCATCCGCACCACCGGAGCGCAGATCTGTCTGAACGGTATGGTATATGAGTTGTTAGGGGGCCAGGGCTGTGACGGCTGTCTCCTGGTATACCGCGAGGAGGATGGCAGCGGAAAGGAGGATATCTGGCTTTTGTATGACCAGGAGGTCTTTTCTTATGCTATAGACTGGATAAAGGCGGTGACGGGGAAGGACTACAGCGATTTTACGGATCGATGGTTCGATCTTCCGCTGCGCAGCGCGACCCTGGAATACCCAAGGCCGGAAACAGGAGAGGATGGGGAGATGGCTTTTGTCACCAGGACCCAGACGGTCACAGAGGAAGAAAAGCTGGAGTGGTTATCTCAGCTTTTAGAAGATGCGATCCAAGGCCATGAGGCCTTATCCGGCTGCCCCTATAAAGGGGTCTTGGAGCTCACCCGCAGCGACGGCGAGACCCTGCAGATGTTCGTGGCGGCGGATTCCTGTGATTCCATCACCTACGAGGGGCGGATCGGGTTTGAATATGGGAGTCTGGAGGAGATGGCGGCGATATTTGATGAGGCGATGGAGTGAATTGAGGAGAAATGCTATGCCATATTTAGAAAGTGTCCAAGAGCTTCTGGAAGCCAAAGAGGGCGAACACGTCCAATTCAAGGAAGCTAAAAATCGTTTTGACTTTGGAGAGGCGGCGAAATGCTGCTGCGCTTTGGCCAACGATGGCGGCGGTAAGCTGGTATTCGGCATTACAGATAAAAGACCACGAAGTGTGGTCGGAAGCGCAGCTTTTGATCAGCCGGAGCGTACCCGCATGGGCTTGATCGAGAAACTGAGGATCAATGTTGACTTTCAGCTTTTCGACTATAACGGAAAACGGGTTCTGGTTTTTGATGTGAAGAGCCGTCCGATCGGCTTGCCGGTACAATGTGATGGCGTAGCATGGATCTATGAAGGCGATACACTAAAGCCTATGCCGGAGGATATGCGCCGCAGTATCTATGAAGAGACCGGCGGCGATTTCTCCGGGACGATCTGCGTCGGAGCAACGGTTGATGACTTGGATGAAACCGCTATTGAAAACTTCCGTACCAAGTGGATCGAAAAGAGCGGCAAAAAGCAGCTTGCCACGCTTTCAAAAGAACAGCTTCTCCATGATTGCGGTGCGATCACGGATGACGGCGTGACATATGCAGCCTTGATCCTGTTCGGAAAGAACGCAGCGATCATCAAGTATCTGCCGCAGGCAGAGATCATTTTTGAATACCGCTCTTCCGAAGCGTCGGGACCGGCAAATCAAAGAGAAGAGTTTAAGGTGGGCTTCTTCGCGTGTTATGACCGCGTTTGGGAGCTTGTCAATCTGCGGAACGACAAGCAGCATTATCAGGAAGGCTTTTTCGTATTTGACATTGCGACATTCAATGAGCGTGTTGTCCGAGAAGCGATCTTGAATGCAGTGAGCCATAGAAACTACCAGTTTGGCGGCAGCATATTTGTCCGTCAGTTCCGGGACAGGCTGGTTGTGGAAAGTCCCGGCGGGCTGCCGTTCGGCATCACACTTGACAATATGCTGGATCGTCAGCTGCCACGCAATCGGCGCATTGCGGAGATCCTTTCGCTGTGCGGCATGGTTGAGCGTTCCGGACAGGGTATGAACCTGATGTTTGAATTAAGTGTGCAGGAGGCAAAGCCGCTCCCCGATTTCACAGGGACAGACGACTTTTTCGTCAGTGTCACGCTGAATGGTTTGATCATTGATAAATCTATGCTTTTGGTTATCGATCGGATAAGTGAAAGAGGCTCAGAGCTGCTTTCAACGGAAGATTTTCTGGTTATTGACGCGCTGTATCATGAGCGACCGCTCACTGAAAAAATGCAGTCTCGGTTGGACCGACTGATAGAAATGGGCATTGTCGAGCATATCGGTCGAAAAAAGTTTGTTCTCGCAAGAAGCCTGTATGCTGCGACTGGCAAGACTGGTGTGCATACGAGACACGTCGGTTTGGATCGGGATACAAACAAGGAATTGCTTCTAAAGCATATACGGCAAAATAATACGGTTGGCACTCCATTCAAAGAATTACAGCAAGTTTTACCGGGGCATAGTCGCAACCAGATACAAGTGTTGATGCGGGAACTCAAAGAGGATGGAAAAGTGGTTTGTAGAGGTAAAACCCATGCAGCAAAGTGGTATATTGTAAAGTGATCTGAGAAGGTGTCATTTAAAACTTAATTGCGACCTAATTGCGATCAGGTCGCAATAGTCGCAATATTGATGCCCAAATGGGTGGAGGGATCATTGATATGGGAAGACTGATCTCTGAGAAATGTGCTACTGGGCAAGCCGAGTGCGAACAACGTTTCCGGCAGCTCAAAGCAAACGAGGAAGAACTCAGCCAAAAGGCATCAACAGGAGGCTATATGAAAAAAGCAGTCATATTCGACATGGACGGAGTCCTGATCGACAGTGAGCCGGTATACCTGGCCCATCTTAGGCACTTTTTGGAGGAGAACCATTGCAGGGTCGATGAAGAGCTGCTCCAGGCCATGGCCGGGGCCAGCTCGAAAAAAACCTGGGGCCTGATGGCACAGATGTGGCATAAAGAGACGTCCCCGGAGAGTATCCAGGCGCGTTACAGGGAAGCATACCCGGACTTCCAGGCCCCCTACAGTAAGGTCCTGTTCCCCGGTGTGCGGGAGCTTTTGGCCTGGCTGGGGGAAGTGCAGATCACAGCGGCGATCGCCTCTTCCTCTTCGGAGCGGTCGATCCGCCGGATGCTCATGGAGACAGAGCTGGAGGCGTATTTTTCCTGCCTTGTCAGCGGGGAGATGTTCAAGGAGAGCAAGCCGGATCCAGAGATCTATCTCTATACCCTAGGCCAGCTGGGGCTGCCGGCAGAGGAATGTATCGTGGTGGAGGACTCCACCTACGGGATCAGCGCGGCCAAGGCAGCCGGGCTGGAGGTGGTGGCGAGGAGAGACACCCGCTTCCCCTTTGATCAGTCGGAGGCGGACTATCTGGTCGAGAGGACCTGCCAGCTTAAAGAGGTGCTGACCGGGGCGTGGCTGCCTTCCCATCTCGTATAAAGATCCTATTTGGGGATATCCTATCATATGGTAAAGTGTGTGGACCGGGAGTGATGAACGCGCTCCCGGCTTTTTTCTACAATGCAGAGACCTGACAAGATCGTCCTGTGGGATGGCATCCCATAGGAAAGGCGGAGAGGAAAAAATGATGGCAAACCGATTATGTAATGAAAAGTCCCCCTATCTTTTACAGCATAAGGATAACCCGGTGGATTGGTATCCCTGGTGTGAGGAGGCCTTCCAGAGGGCCAGAAAGGAGGATAAGCCGATCTTTTTGAGCATCGGCTATTCCACCTGTCATTGGTGCCATGTGATGGCCCATCAGTCTTTTGAGGACGAGGAGGTGGCCGCCCTCTTAAACCGCGGCTATATCAGCATCAAGGTGGACCGGGAGGAGAGACCGGACATCGATGCCGTCTATATGGCCGCCTGCCAGGCGGTCACAGGGAATGGGGGATGGCCGCTGACGGTCATCATGACGCCGGAGCAGAAGCCCTTTTTTGTAGGTACCTATCTCCCGAAAAGGCAGGCTTTCGGACATCCCGGGCTGCTCCAGGTCCTGGAGGAGGTCCTGGAGCTGTGGAGGGAGAGGCGGGAGGAGTTGATAAAGAGCGGTGAGGCGGTCACGGCGGCAGTCCGCGGGATGGGACGGGCAGGCCAGGAGGCGCCGGAGCGAGGGCTCTTCCATCAGGCTTATCAGACCTTTTTACAGCAGTTCGATCCGGTGTGGGGAGGCTTTGGACGAGCGCCGAGATTCCCTTCGCCCCATAACCTGCTGTTCTTGATGCGGTATGCCAAAGAGGAGCATGTGCCGATGGGACTCTTTATGGCGGAACGGACCCTGGAGGCTATGGCAAGGGGCGGGATCTTCGACCAGATCGGCGGCGGTTTTTCCCGCTATTCCACCGATGAAAAATGGCTGGTCCCCCATTTTGAAAAGATGCTCTATGACAATGCGCTGCTGATCTTAGCCTATCTGGAGGCTTACAGGATCACCGGGAAGGAAACGTACGCGGACATCGTCCGGCGCACGGCGGACTATATCCTCCGGGAACTGACCGATGAGCAGGGGGGTTTTTACTGTGGACAGGACGCGGACAGTGACGGCGTGGAAGGAAAGTATTATCTGTTGACCCCGGAGGAGGTGGAGGCAGTCCTTGGACCAGAGGAGGGAAAAGCCTTCTGCTCCCGATACGGTATCACCCCTGGAGGCGTTCTTGAGGGAAAGAGCATCCCCCACCGGATCGGGAGGGACGGGGAAGGGCAGTGGGCCGTGGCTGGGCGTATGGACTTGGGGCAACCGGCCCATAGCCAGATGGATCCCGGTCAGGTGGGCCATGGTCAGATGGATCCCGGTCAGACGGGGCATGGTCAGACAGGTCATGGGCAGGAGGAGGGCTGGTGTCAAAAGCTGTACCGATACCGGAAGGAGAGGACCGATCTTCACCGTGACGATAAGATCCTGCTCGCCTGGAATGCCTGGACGATGATCGCCCTGGCCAGGGCGGGGCGGCTCCTTAAGGAGGACTGTTACCTGGAGGCGGCGCAAAAGGCGGAGCATTTCGTGGAGACCTGTATGAACGGGGAGGAGGACCGACTCTACCACCGTTACCGGGAGGGGGAGCTGGGCTGCAAGGGACAGCTGGAGGATCAGGCGGTGTATGTGTTAGCGCAGCTGGAGCTGTACCGGGCCACCTTCCGGACGGACTATCTGGAAAAGGCATTAGCCCGCGCCCGACAGATGGTGGAGCTGTTCGAGGACCCGGTGGAGGGAGGCTACTTTATGAGCGCGGCAGATGCCGGAGAGCTGATCACACGCCCTAAGGAGCTGTATGACGGGGCCATGCCCTCCGGGAATTCCGTGGCAGCCATGGCCCTCCAGAGGCTGGCTGCATTGACCGGTGAGCCGCGATGGCAGGAAGCCGCCGAAAGGCAGCTGGCCTACTGCGCCTATGGAGCCAAGGACTATCCATCGGGCTCCTCCTACGCCCTGTCCGCCATGGCGGAGGCCCTTTACCCACACCGGGAGCTGGTCTGTGCGGTGGGCGGCAGACATAAAGATCTGCCTGAAGGGCTGCGGGAAAAGCTGAGAAGCCTGCCCTCCTACGGGCTGGAGATCCTGGTCAAGACCTGGGAGACGGAGGATGCGCTGGCCAGATGTGCGCCATTTACAAAAGACTATCCGTTGCCCGAAGAGGGGGAGGTCTACTATCTGTGCGTGGACGGGGCCTGTCGGGCGCCTGTCCGGGAGTGGGAGGCGGTCGAGAGGCTGCTCGCCGACGCCTGAAGGAGACCTGGATAAGATCAGATCGGGCCGTGCCAGCGTTCTGGCTTGTGTACCACGATCCTATACAATGCACGCAAGCATACGTTTGGGTGCATTTTTTTGATGTAAAATGAAACTATATAAGTTATAAAAGCTAAAAAGTGTCATGCTATCCTGCTGACAGCAAAACTATTTACATCCAAGAAAAAACCCGCTATACTATGACCATCACATGTGAGAGACCTCATCTGAGGGAGAACGATCGATAAAGAATGATAGTCAAGTAAAGCAAATGGCAGTACGTGCATCCGATGTTACGCAGACCGGTAAAGGCGGACCGAAAAGAGCACAGGCCAGAAAGGAAGGATCATGAAAAGTTATAATGTATGTATCGTTGGCGGAGGGAGCACCTATACCCTTGGATTTTTAAAATCCTTTGTCCGGCTCCGTGAGGAATTTCCTTTAAAAAAGCTGGTACTCTTTGATATCGATCCAGATCGTCAGGAGCCGATCGGGAAGTATGGCCAGATCCTCTTTAAAGAGCGTTTTCCTGAGCTGGATTTCTCCTACACCACCGATATCGCAGAAGCGTACACCGGGATGGATTTCGTGTTCATGCAGATGCGGGCAGGGGGCCTGGATATGCGGGCCAAGGATGAGCACATCCCCTTAAGCATGGGGATGATCGGACAGGAGACCTGCGGGGCAGGCGGCATGGCATACGGCCTGCGTTCCTGCGTCGATATGATCAAGGCGGTCCACGACATCCGCAACTATGCGCCCAACGCTTGGATCCTCAACTACTCCAACCCTGCGGCGATCGTAGCCGAGGCGCTGCGCCGGGAGTTCCCCCAGGATAAGCGTCTGCTGAACATCTGCGACCAGCCGGAAAATGTGGTCCGCTCCTGCAGCCGTCTCTTAGGCTGTGACTGGGAGGACTTAGATCCTGTGTACTTCGGCCTGAACCACTATGGCTGGTTCACCCACATGTATGACATGAAGACCGGGGAGGACTTAATGCCCGAGATCCGCCGCAGGATCAAGGAGAACGGCTTCCTGCCCCAGGATGCGGAACAGCGGGATCAGTCCTGGCTGGATACTTATGGCATGGTCCAGACCATCATGAACGACTTCCCGGATTTCCTGCCCAACACCTACGACCAGTATTATCTCTATCCGGAATACAAGGCCAGCCACTTAAACCCGGACTTCACCCGTGCCGATGAGGTCAAGGCCGGACGGGAGAAGAGGGTCTTCACCGAGTGTGCCGAGGTGATCGCAGCCGGTGAGGTAGGCGACCGTTTTGACGCGATCTCCGATGCCCATGCCGAGATGATGATCAAGGTAGCGGAATCCATCGCCTACAATAAGAATGACCGCCACATCATCATCGTGGAGAACAATGGCGCGATCGCCAATATGCAGGATGATGCCATGGTAGAGGTGGCCTGCGAGCTGGGCGCTAACGGCCCCCGCCCCCTGGGTGTAGGGAACATCCCCCAGTTCTACTTAGGCCTTTTGGTGAACCAGGTCTCTGTGGAAAAGCTGCTGGTAGACGCCTTCTTTGAGAACAGCTACCAGAAGGCGCTGGAGGCCTTCACCTTGAGCCGTCTGGTGGGCGACGCAAAGAAAGCCCGCAAGATCTTAGACGCTCTCCTTGAGGTCAATAAGGGGATGTGGCCTGAACTGCACTGATAGAGCACCTGTTTGTGACCGTTCAGATCCCCTGGACGGTCACGGCATCCGGCCGTTGAAGATCGCTGCGCGATAGGCCGGATGCTTGCGACCACTACGCTTTCGTACGATCAGCGCGGCACATGTCCTTGCCTTACGGGGCAGTGCTATGAGGGGCGCAGACCTGTAAGGCCGTTACGAAAGTGCATATCCTTGGAGGGTTAGACCAGTGAAAAAGAATAAGATCATGGATTTCTTCTCCGCCCTTGGACGCAGCCTGCTGATGCCGATCGCCGCTCTGGCGGCCTGCGGCATCTTCCTGGGGCTTTCCTCGGCGCTGATGAAGGCCCAGGTACAGGCGGCCGTCCCGTTCCTGTCCCAAACCTACATATATTTCATCATCTTTACGATCAACAAGGTGGCAGGCGTAGTCTTTACCCTGATCCCTGTGCTGTTCGCGATCTCCATCGCCTTCGGCATGGTCAAAGAAGAAAAGGAGATCGCGGCATTTGCCGGTTTCGTGGGCTACTACACATTCCTGGTGGCTTCTTCCGCGATGATCAACAGCGGTTTTATGGATTTTAGCGCCCTGAAGATCTCCAGCATCCTGGGCGTGGAGACCCTGGATATGGGCGCGGTGGCCGGCATCATCATCGGCCTTATCGCCGCAAAGCTGCATGAGCGCTACCATAAGATCTCCTTCCCTGTAGCGATCTCCTTTTACGGCGGCAAACGGTTCGTGGCGCTGGCTGTGATCCTAGCCTCCACGGTGGTGGGCCTGGTGGCGCCCTTTGTCTGGTCACCGGTCTCCATGGCGATCAACAGCTTAGGCGGGGCCATCTCCGCGGCAGGGCTTTTCGGGGTCTTCGGCTATGGCTTTTTGGAACGTCTGCTGATCCCCACCGGCCTGCATCATGTGCTCAACGGCATTTTCCGCACCACCGCGATCGGCGGTGTCTATGAGGGCGTAGAAGGCTGTCTGAACATCTTCCTGCAGTTCGTGGACCAGGTGGACCTTTCGGAGCTGGCGCCATACACCATCTTCCTTGGCCAGGGGAAGATGCCCATGATGATGTTCGGTCTCCCCGCGGCGGCGCTGGCGATCTACCAGACCTCTCCGGAAGAGAAGAAGAACAAGGTCAAGGCGCTGATGATCGCAGGCGTAGCGGCAAGCATCGTTTCCGGTATCACGGAGCCCCTGGAATTTGCCTTCATGTTCGTGGCGCCCCAGCTGTTCTTGTTCCATGCGGTCATGGGCGGCATCTCCTTCGCCTCCATGGCGGCGCTCCATGTGATCATCGGCAATACCGGCGGCGGGCTCATCGACTACCTGATCTGGGGCGTGTTCCAGCCAGGTTCCAACTGGTACTGGGTGATCGTGGTGGGTATCCCCTTTGCGGTCGTCTACTACCTGGTGTTCAAGAGATATCTGACGGCCAAGGGGCTCTCGATCGAGGTGGCGGAGGAGGATGAGGAGGACGCCAGCTCCGTCCTCAGCCTGGACGACCAGCAGCGGGCCAGATCCTACCGGATCATCGAAGGGCTGGGCGGCTTTGACAATATCGTTGAGGTCAACAACTGTCTGACCCGTCTCCGTGTGGATCTGGTGGATCCGAAAAAGGTGCGGGAGGATCTTCTGAAAAAGACAGGCTCCTCCGGGTTCATCCGTCCCAGTGAAAAGCACATCCAGGTGGTCTATGGTCCGAAGGTAGAGACCATCGCGGCCAATGTCCGGGAATGCTTAAAGGCGGGCAAGGACGCCGCGGAAGCCTTTATGGCGATGCAGACCGCAGCGGCAAAGATCGAGGACGAGGCCCAGTCGGACAGCACAAAGGGTGCAGGAGGGAGCGGGCTGGAGCTGAAAGCGCCGGTCAGCGGCCTGGTACGCCCTATGAGCGGAGCAAAGGATGAGACCTTCGCCTCCTGTATGATGGGCGGCGGCGTGGTCATCGTCCCCACAGAGGATACGATCGTGGCGCCCTGTGATGGCACGGTCACCCTGTGTTCCGAGGCGAACAAGCACGCCATCGGACTGCAGAGCGACAGCGGCCAGGAGCTGATCATCCATGTGGGCGTGGATACCGTCTCTTTGAACGGAAAGGGGTTCACCCTGCTCAAGGAGCAGGGGAGCAAGATGGTGACCGGAGAGCCGCTCTTACGCTTTGACCGAAAAGCGATCGAAGCAGAGGGCCTCTGCTCCGACATCATGCTGATCTTGATCGGCTGCGGTGAGGAGGCTGGCGTGCACTATACGACCGGCATCCAGGCGAAGGCAGGAGAGACGACAGTGGCCAGCCGCTGATCGGTCTGCCAGGAGCCGCCTGGGGTCCCGGCAGCCATGGGCAGGCAGGGCGCAGAGAGATGGAACGTCATGTGCCTGGCGGAAGGATCTGGCAAAAAGATCGTACAAAAACGAACGCACAAAAAAGGATCCCTGTTTTTCAGGGACCCTTTTTGTGTGTGGAGGGCGCGATCAGCTCGATCAGGATCTGGATCACGATGAAGAAGCCGATGCGTGGGTTGATATCGATGTGCCGGAATTCCTCCTTCGGATCGTTGGTGCAGACGGCGATCGTACTGCAGGGGATGATCGGTGAGCTGTGGTCGCTGGTGAGGAGGATCGTGGTGAGCCCCCGCTCCTTCGCTGTCTGGAAGGTCTTAAGGTAGCGTTCGGCGTGGGCGCTGGCTGTTATGACCAGCAGGATGGCGCTGCTGTGGATGTTCTGGACCAGCCCGTCCAGCAGAGAGTCCCATTCGATCAAGATGCACGGATAGTCCAGGGAATGGAGCACGATCTGCAGGTATCGCGCCGGGAGGGCGCTTAAGTTGGTTCCGTAGATGTAGAGAGGCCGCCCGCTGGTCAAAAGCTCGGCGATCTTCTCCATCTGACCAAGGTCCAGGGAGAGGATCGTATCCTTTAACTGGGCGACGGTGTGGCTGATGTATCCATCCGGGGAAAAGGAGGCCTCCTGGCATTCATGGAGCTCACTGCGGATCTGGTATTTTAAGTCATTATATCCGCTCAGCCCCAACTTTTGGCAGAAACGGACGATCGTGGCATTGGAGGTGTAGAGCACGGCACACAGGTCGCGCAGGTTCATGTGGAGGGCTGCCGTCCCATTAGCTTCGAACCAGGCCAGGATCTCCTTCTCCGTCTCGGTCAGCTTGAGCTGGCGGGCATTTGCAAACAGGGGCAGTACGGTAGCCTCCTTTGGGGGGCACAGCACCGCAGCCTCCTCCTTGCGGTGGGGGCCGTCGCCATCTTGCGGGACGCACACCTCGGTCTTATAGCGCAGATAACACTGGATGATGGTATTGATCACAAAAAAGATCGGCAGGCGGGAGGTGAACTCCGCGCCAAGGTTTTCCCGCTGGTCCGTAAAAAAGCGGAAGTTGATATCCGAAAGCTCGGCCACCTCATTACTGGTATAGGGCGTGACCGACAGGATCAGGAGGCTGTTCGCCTGGGCGATCTTGCCCAGCCGGATCGTGGCGGGATATCTGCCGGAGGTGCTGATCAGGACCAGGAGTGAGCCCCGGGGACGGCTGTGCAGGATGTGCTGGAACATCTTGATCGATCCGATGAGATAGACCTCCTGCCGCCCGATGGATAAGAGCAGCTTTTCAAGGTACTCCACGGCCACCGAGGTCAGACCTCCGGGCGACCATAAAAGGATCGGGCAGCCGCTGTCCAGATAGGAGAAGACCTGCTCCAGCTGCTCCTCGTGTACCAGCTTCGCGGTGGCCTCCAGGTTAGAACGCATCGTATCGATGGACATCCCGATCGAAAAGGCATGTCCCACATTAGCGGCAGACTCCTGCGCCCCCCGCTCCCGTATCTCAGCCCGGAGGGCGTATTTAAATTCGGAAAAACCGGAATATCCCAGCTTTTTACAGAACCGCAGGATCGTTGCCGGGGAATAGTCCACATGGCCGGAAAGCTCCTTGATGCTCATCTTCAGCAGCGCTTCGGTATTTTCATAGGCATATTTTAAGATCGCCAGTTCAGGGCGGCTCAGGCTTTTGATGATCTGATCGCTCAATCGGAGAAGGATCATGGGGGACCTCGCAGAAGATATTTTCATCCATTATAGCATGGGGGGCGGCTTTCGGCAAGAGACCTGCGCCAGCACCTATCGAGTATTAAGTGACCGGTGTAGGAGTGGGCCGTAACGGTGTGAGCGGGTGTGGGATATAACGGCTTTTTTATAGATCCTGGCGTTTTTTTAAGGACCTTGTGTGGATCTGGTGCGGTCGAGGGCGAGATAGGGTATGCTTTCCTTAAGATAAGACATGTGCCAAAGGAGGAAAAACCTATGCTCACGAACCCGATCCTAAGAGGCTTTCAGCCCGATGCCAGCGTATGTGTTGTGGGAGAGGACTATTATATCGCCACATCGACCTTTGAATGGTGGCCGGGGGTGATGATCTATCATTCCAGGGATCTGGCCGATTGGCGGCTGGCGGCGCGGCCATTAAACCGGAAGGGACAGCTGAGCCTTACCGGGGACCGCAACTCCGGCGGGATCTGGGCTCCCCACCTATCCTATAAGGATGGACGGTTCTGGCTGATGATCACCGATGTGAAGACAGACCAATGTTTTAAGGACACCTTGAACTATATCCTGTCCTGCGAGAGGATCGACGGGGAATGGACAGATCCGGTGTTCGTCCATGCTTCCGGCTTTGACCCGGCTCTGTTCCATGATGAGGACGGGAAGACCTATGTGATGAGCATGCTCTGGGACTACCGGCCTTATAAGCCGAATTTTAACGGGGTGGCCCTACAGCAGTACGATCTGGAGGAAAAGAAGCTTTTAGGGGAGAGGAAGAAGATCTTTGGCGGTTCCGGCTGGGGGCTTACGGAAGGACCCCAGATCATGAAAAAGGATGGGTGGTATTATCTTCTGTGCGCGGAGGGCGGCACAGGCTTCAGCCACGCCAGTGTGGTGTGCTGTTCAAGGGATATCTGGGGGCCCTATGAGATCTCCCCGTACACGCCGTTTATCTCTACCCGCTTCGCGCCCCAGTCCCCCCTGCAGAAATGCGGCCATGCCAGCTTCCTGAAAGGCCCTGGGGGCAGATGGTATATCACCTATATCTGCGCGAGGCCCCTGACCCTGCAGCGGGGAGACTGTGTGCTGGGCCGGGAGATGGGGCTGGCAGAGATCGTCTGGACCGACGGATGGCCCCATATCAAGGACGCGGAGGAAGCGCCCTATCTGGTCCCGCAAGGCGGGAGGATCCGCCTGCCGGACCGGGAGGTGATGCTGCCCGCGCCGCCGGTCAAGGAAGGGTGGAATGCCTTTACGGTGCCGCCGTTGACGGTGGATATCCCGGCAGGTCCCGATCCTGAAATGGAGGATAGGTCAGAGAAAGGACATGCCAGGGAGATGGCGTCCACCCGGCAGACCGACTGTAGCACAGAGACGGATTTCGATGAAAAGGAGCTGCCGGACTATCTCCACACGCTGCGGGAGCCTCTGGGAGAGCACATGTCCCTGACAGAGCGCCCAGGCTTTTTGCGGCTTTACGGACAGCAGTCCATCGCCTCTCTCCACAGCCAGACCATGGTGGCCAGGCGCTGGCAGAGTGTGCATTTTACGGCGGGGACAGAGCTGGAGTTTTGGCCTGAGAGCTATGAGCAGATGGCTGGTCTCACCTGCTTTTACGACACGGAAAACTATATGTATGCCTATGTCTCCTACGATGAGGACCGACGGTGCAGGATCTTGGATATTTTGGTATGCGAGCATGGGAAAACTGTGGTATGCTTAGGAGAAGAGCGGATCTCTATACCGGATGGAGTGGAGCGCATAGGTCTTGAGGTGCGGGTGGACAGGGAAGAGCTGCAGTTTTTCTATAGCTGGCTTGGGGAGCCCTTAAGGCCTTTGGGCGGGAAGCTGCCTGCCTCCCATCTGTCAGACGACCATATCCGGGAGAGCGCTCTGGTGTTCACCGGGGCTATGGTGGGGATCTGCGCGCAGGACATCTATGACCACAGCACCTATGGAGATTTTGCCTGCTTTTACTATCGGGAAGCATAAGGATCGAGAAGAGAGAAAGGACAAAAGAAGGATGATACAGGCGATCCTGGCAGATGATGAGGGGATCATCGTAAAGGGACTGAAAAAACTGATCGATTGGGAGCGGCTGGGCGTGGAGATCGTGGGAGAGGCCGGCGACGGGGCGGAGGCCCTGGAGCTGATCAAAAAAAAGGCGCCCCAGCTGGTGGTATCGGATATCGCCATGCCCGGCTTATCGGGCTTAGAGATGCTGCGCCAGATCGGCAGCCAGGGGATGAACACCAAGGTGATCTTCATCAGCGGCTACCAGGAATTTTCCTACGCCCAGGATGCGGTCCGCTATGGGGCGGTGGACTATCTCCTAAAGCCGGTGGAGCAGGAGGAGCTGGAGCGGGCGGTCTTAAAGGCGATCGCGCTGATCGACGAAAAGGACCGGCTGGAGCTGCTTTCGGATCCAGGGCCGACGGATACGATCCACCAGCTCTTTAAGAAGATCGGCGGCAGCGGGGAGTACGCCAGGGAGGATCTCTACAGGCAGTTTTCCGGCCTGGACATCTCGGTGGAGGATAAGGCGATGGTGGGCGTGGGCTTCCGCCTGTACACCCTGAAGGGGGGAGAGGCGAATGCCAGGATGCAGGAGCTGCTGCGGTTCTCCGCCGCTAATAAGATCCAGAAGCTTATGGAGGAGCGGGGCTGGGGCTTTATGATCAAAAAGGAGATCAGCGCCTGTTACGGGGTCCTCCTGCTGGAAAAGGGGGAAGGGAGACCGGTCGTAAAGGACCGTATCCGCAGGCTCATGGCAGCGGCCGACGGCCAGAAGGGGCTGGTGGTGAAGGCAGGTGTGGGGGAGCTGGTGGAGGATATCACGCTGCTCCCTCTGGTCTATAAGACCGCCAGATTTTCCATGGAGCTCTACTATTTTACCGAGGAGGAGATCATCTGGTACGAGGATGTGGAGAAGGAATTCCACGGCTCCTTTGAGCAGTACCAGGAGGAGGTCCGGAAGCTGGAGCAGAGCCTCTCAGACCGGGCGCGGTCGGTGGAAGAGGAGATAAAAAGGGTCCTGGCGGTGATCCGGGACCTCCATTTCGGTAATCGGTATGCGGCCTTGAACCGGTGCAATCTGATGCTGTCCGAGCTGCTCCAGGACCTTTGCGGGATGTACCTGTTGGACCGGAGCTGGATCGGGGAGGGGGAGCGATGTATGGAGCAGATGCGGCTCATGCCCACCTACCGGCAGACCTGCGAGCTGGTGACGGCGTTCCTTGAGCGGGTCCATCAGCAGATCCTCTCCGGCGGCAGCGGGGAGTATAATGAAGCGCTGCGGATCCGCCAGTATGTGGAGGACCATTTTGACGAGGATCTGACCCTGGAGACCATGGCCCGCATGGTGGGGATGAACCCCTATTATTTCAGCAGCTATTTTAAGAAAAATACCGGGATGAACTTCAAGGCCTATCTGACGGATATCCGGATGACGGAGGCAGCCAGGCTCCTTTTGAACACTGACCAGAAGGCCTATGAGATCGCCCGGCGGGTAGGCTACCGGAACGTGCGCCAGTTCAATGAAAATTTCAGAGGGAGATATGGGAAGAGTCCGAATGAGTACAGGAAGGAACAGAAGCGATAGGAAAAGACAGCCGGGCGCGTGGCGGTCCGGCTGGTCCTGCGGTATGCTCTGTGTGCTGCTGTGGGCGGCAGGCGGCTGTGGTATCCGGACAGAGGAGGCGGCCACGGAGAACTTGACCGAGCTGCAGGTGATCTATTCCTCCGGCGATATCCGCTGGACCGGGAGCATGGAATGGGTGGCCGAACAGTTCATGGAAGCGAACCCGGATATCCGGGTGACCTTAAAGGCACCTACGGATGTAGAGGGGCAGAGCTTCACGGACCGGCTGAAGGCCATGATCGCCCAGGACGGATTTTATGATGTGGTGGAGCTTAGAGAGGCGGCCCGGTTCGCGGGAGCGGGGTATCTGATGCCGCTGCCGGAAAGCCTGACCGACCTGCTCCGTCCGGAGGAGAAGGGGGAGCAGGTGTGCTATGCCATCCCACGCTATACGACGACCCTGGGGATGATCTATGACCGGGGGCTTTTTCGGCGTCTGGGGCTTTCGGAGCCGGAAAGCTACGAAGAGTTTTTGGATATCTGCGAGAAGATCCGTCAGGCGGGCGTCAGCCCGGTGGCGGTGGGCGGCGCGGATCTGTGGCACATGGGATTTTGGGGGAATCATCTGTACCAGAACGAGATCCTGGATGCCTGTGAGGAGGCGGACTGGAGCAAGGAGAGGACAGGAGAGATGCTGAAGGGCTTTCGGAGCTTGAGCCAGGAGGGCTATATCGAGGCCCGTTTTTCCACGGTCTCGGACAGCCAGACCGTCCAGGAGCTGTCCTCCGGCAGCGCGGCTATGCTCTACAGCGGCCCCTGGATCATCGACCAGGTGCTGGGGCTGGACCCTGAAAAGGAGCTGGGGTTTTTCTATCTCCCCGGAAAGGACGGCCGGACCCGGGTGCCGGTGGACCGTTCCGTCACATGGGGGATCAGCGCCAGGACAGCTGAGGATGAGGCGCGGGTGGAGGCGGCAGTACGGTTCCTGCGCTTTTTTTATTCAGAAGGGATCTATGAGCATGTGCTGGCCCAGATGAACGCGGAGCCTGTCACGGTGCGGGTGTTAGATGGCGGGGAGACCATGGCCCGGCAGATGGTGCGGAAGGCCGCAAAGGAGGGGATGAGCTACTGTGACCGGCTGGTAGGAGACGCCGGGACGCCGGACGGCTTCCGCAGCTTTTACGACCAGTGCCTCCAGGAGGTGCTGTGGGGCGGGACGCCGGTGGAGGACATAGCAAAGGAGCTTGAGGAGAGGTGGGAGAGGTGAACAGGAGACGGAAAAGTATCTTTTTTCAGCTCACCGTGGCTTTTTTGCTTTTGGGGATCCTCCCGCTGACCATTGCCGGGGCGGTGCTGTATGGGCAGTTCAGTCGGAACCTGGAGCGGGTGATGCTAAAGGACATGGCACGGATCGTGGCCTATACCTGTGATAATGTGGCGGAGATGGAAACAGAGTGTGACGAGCTGACCAAGCTGGTCTATGATATCCCGCTGGAGGACGGGCGCTGGCTCTGGGAGTGCTTAAAGGAGACACATGGACCGGAAAGCGACAGGAGGCTCATGGTCAACGGGCTGATGAAGAAGATCCTGGAGCGGGACAGCAAGATCGCCAGTGCCTACTTCATCGACGGGCAGGGCCAGGTCTACTATGCCACGGCCAATACCCAGAAGGTGCTGGATGAGGATACACTTAAAAATGCGCTGGCGCAGATGGGGCTTGAAGGTCCCGGCCTGTCGGTGGGGCCTACCCATGTGGATGACTATTTCCCTCAGTCGAAAAACCAGGTGCTCACCTTTTCCCGCTCCTATCAGGATGTGTCCGGGATGGGGACCTTAGAGCAGTCGCTGGGCAGGCTGTATGTGGACATCCACTTGAGCAAGCTCTCCGGCGTGCTGGAGGAGCCGGATAAGGAACAGCAGGGGATCCTGCGGCTGGTGTCAGCAGACGGTCTCTGTATCTACAGTACAAAGAAGGAGGAGATCGGGAGCATGGCGCAGACCGGCGCGGGGGAGCCAGGGGAGCTTTACAGCGGCCGCGGCCGCCGGTCCGACTACTGGACCTGCAAGGAGATCCCCGGCTGTGGCTGGAAGGTGGCGCTGCAGACGCCCAGGTCTGCCCTCATGCAGAACTTAGATCAGACACGGAAGGTGGTGCTCCTTTTCGTGGGAGGCAGCTTCATCGTCCTGTTCCTTCTCTACGGGCATTTCCTGCGCCGTCTCAGGAGGCCGGTGAGGGAGCTGGAGCAGGGGATGTACGAGATCCAAAAGGGGAACTTCGGCGTGCGCGTCCAGGTGGAACGGGAAGATGAGCTGGGGCATCTGGCCAAGGGGCTGAACCACATGGCCCAGGAGCTGGAGGCCTATATCCGCCGGGTGTATGTGGCGGAGATCCGGCAGCGGGAGGCGGAGCTGGATGCCTTGAAATCCCAGATCAAGCCTCATTATCTGTATAATACCCTGGACGTGATCCGCATGATGGCCTTAGACCATGAGGATGGCCAGACGGCCCAGATGGTGGAGAGCCTGTCCCGGCAGCTGAAATATCTGATCGGCTATAACAGCGACCGGGTGCCTCTGTACCGGGAGATCGACAACATCCGGGAGTACTTCGTGATCATGGGGGCCCGCTATGAGCATAAGATCCATCTGGAACTGGACATCGCCGAAGAGACAGCCGGCTGTCCGATCATCAAGCTGAGCCTGCAGCCGATCGTGGAGAACGCGGTCCGCCACGGCCTGCGCCAGAAGGGCGGCGGCACGGTGCGGATCGAGACCGCCAGGCGGGATAAGGAGCTGGAGATCATCGTGATGGACGACGGGGTGGGTATGGATGAGGAGACCCTAAAGGCCCTGCAGGCCTCCATGGAGAGCGGTCAGGTGGGGGAGCGCAGGGAGGATGGCTGGCATCATGTAGGACTGAAGAACACCTATGACCGGATCCAGAAGAATTTCGGCCCGGACTATGGGCTGGAGATCATGAGCGATGAGGGCGTGGGGACGGTGGTGATCTGCCATCTGCCCTTTTTGGAGGGCAAAGAGGAGGAGCACTTTTTGCTGTGAACAGAGGAAATTTCAGAAAAAGGGGAGGGCTTTTTAGACATCAGGCCCTCCCCATTGTATTGCCCGAAAGGCCATGATAAGCTGTGACCTGTAAGATAAAAGAAAGGAGAGCAGCCATGGGATATCAGTTACTCTGCCTGGATCTGGACGGCACGCTCCTGGATGCGAAAAAGCAGCTTTCGCCTGAGGACAGCGCGGCGGTCCGGCAGGCCTGGAAGGCCGGGACCCAGATCTGCATCGCCTCTGGGAGAGGCGCTGGATCGGCAGGCGGATACTTAGAAAAAATGGGGGTCACGGGGAGCGTGACAGCCTTGAACGGCGGCCAGGTGGTGTGCCATGGAACCGAGATCTACCGGGCCGAGATGACGCCAAAGACCGTGGGAGCGGTGCTGCAGATTGTGAAGGAGATGGGGCTGACCGGCTATTTCAATGACGGGGAAAAGACCTTGGCCGTGAACGAGGATGAGGCCTCGATCCGCAGGCGTTTAGGGAACGATCCCATGCTCCTTAAGACCTATCAGGTGGAGACAGAAGAGAGCCTGTGGGAGAAGGTAGCCGGGGGAAGGCAGAAGATCGTGAAGATCAGTATCCGGGAGGACGATCCTGAGCGTTTAGAGGAGATCCGTAAGAGGGTGGAGGCGAAGGCAGCGGCCGGTGTGGCGAAGTCGGATGTCAACTATCTGGATATCTTCCCCTCCGGGCAGTCCAAGTGGACCGGCATCGAGAGGCTGCTCCGACACTTGGATATCCCGGCAGGCGACTGTGTCTGCTTCGGGGACAATGAGAACGACCAGGAGATGCTCGTGCATGCGGGATTGGGGATCGCCATGGGCAATGCCAGTCCAGAGCTAAAGGCCGCGGCGGATCGGATCACAAAGCCTGCCGGAGCCTGCGGGGTCGCCTACGGGATTCGGACCTGGGTCTTGTAAGGAACAGTCCAGGGCCATCGGAACGGCCGCTCCTGTAGAGCGAGGATCGGAACAAAGAAAGGAGAAGGATATGGACAAAAAGATTATTTTGGTATCTCACGGAAAGCTGTCCGCAGGGATGCTCCACTCGGTGCAGATGATCGTGGGAAAGAACGAGACGATCTCCTGCATGGGGATGCTTCCCGGGGAGCATTATCAGCCCATGGTGGATGCGGTGGAGCAGCAGCTGAAGGACCACCCAGACACCCAGTATATCGTGGTGGCAGACCTTCTGGGAGGGAGCGTCTGCAACGGCATGACCACCCTGACCGGCTATCCTAACATGAAGCTGATCGCTGGGATGAACATGGGCCTGGTCATCAACCTGCTCTTAGCCCCCGGAGCCTTGAGCGACCAGGAGATCGATGCCAAGATCCAGGAAGCGAAGGATATCTGCCATCGGGTGGTGCTGGAGGAGAACGACGGGGATGGGGATGATTTCTTCTAGCGGGAGGAGCAGGACATGTAGCTCCAGATAAGTATGAAAGCAAGCTTTCATATCTACCTTTATGGCAGGTGCAAGACCTGCCATGCAGAAGAAAAGATGAAAAAGATGAGGATTTAAGGTACATATGGGTAGAGGATGCATGGATGGAAGAGACATGCATATCCAGATCAAGAAAGAGGAGGGGAGTTTCATGCGATATCCGTTAAATGACGCGGACCGCGCCTGGGCGGAAGAGACCTACGGAAAGCTCTGCAAAAAGCTGTCCGCGGAGTGCGACCGGGTGGGCGGTAAGATCCCGTACATCGCCCGGGACGGTGTCTACGACGAGGACAAAGCCGACACCGATATCGTCTGGTGGACCAACGGCTTCTGGCCGGGGATCTGCTGGCAGATGTACCATGCCACAGGGGAAGAAAAGTACGAAAGGGCAGCCCGGGAGGTGGAGGAAAAGCTGGATAAAGCCTTCGATATCTACACCGGCCTCCACCACGACGTAGGCTTCATGTGGCTCCATTCAGCGGTGGCCGACTACCGGATCACCGGCGATGATCGGGCCAAGGCCAGAGGCCTCCATGCGGCCCATCTGCTGGCCGGGCGCTACAATCCCAGAGGGAAGTTCATCCGCTCCTGGAACCGGGACCGCTCCGGCTGGGTGATCGTGGACAGCATGATGAACATCCAGCTCCTGTTCTGGGCTAAGGAGACACTGGGCGATCCCCGGTTCGGCTTTATAGCAGAGGACCACGCGGACACCCTGATGTGCTATACCGTGCGCCCCGACGGCTCCTGCAACCACATCATCGTGCTGGACCCAGAGACCGGAGCCCTCTTAGAAACACCCGGCGGCCAAGGCTATGCCAGCGGCTCCGCCTGGTCCCGGGGCCAGTCCTGGGCTATCTACGGCTATGCCCTGGCATACCGCCATACCGGGAAACAGGCATACTTAGACACAGCGAAAAAAGTAGCCCACTACTTTATCGCCCAGACCGACCGGACCGGCAGTATCCCCCTGTTAGACTTCAGAGCTCCCAAAGAGCCGGTCTACTGGGACACCACCGCCGGCATGTGCGCCGCCTGCGGCCTCTTAGAGATCGCCGAACACGTACCGGACCTGGAAAAAGCATTCTACACCGACAGCGCCCTAAATCTCCTTAAGGCCACCGACGAAAAACACTGCGACTGGGACCCCGCCCGCGACGCGATCGTCGGGATGGGCTCCGGCTCCTACGCCACCGACCACGACCGCCACGTCCCGATCATCTACGGTGACTATTATCTTGTGGAGGCGGTACTGCGGCTGTTAGACAAGGATATCCTGTTGTGGTGACAGTGTAGCCATATTATACATTCGTTGCGCAGATATAAAGACTGACCTTTCACAACCATACACCCTGCTAACCGATAAAGTAGCGGAGGCAGGGCGGTGTCACAAAAGGAACCCCTGAAAAACGCCGGTGCTTGGCGAGGTTCTTTCGAGCCTAGCATCCGCTGCGTTTTTCCCGGAGCGAGAGCGCGGTGACGTTGTGACACCGCCCTGCCGGAGCGGACCTTATACAAAAAAGAAAAACAAAGGAGGCACAAAACCATGATAACCATGATGCGAGTAGACGACCGCCTGATCCACGGCCAGGTAGCCGTGATGTGGTCCAAGGAGCTGCAGATCCAGCGGATCATCGTAGCCAGCGATCGGATCGCCGCCAATGAGCTGCAGGTCAGCGCCTTGAAGATGGCCGCCCCTGCCGACGTAAAAGCCGCCATCCTGCCGATCGACAAAGCGGCCGGGATCATAAATGATCCCCGATCAAAGGACATGAAGATCTTAGTGATCTCCAACGACCCGGCGGACCTTTTGCACCTGGCCGAGAAGATCGGCGAGCGCCCTGTTTTAAACATCGCCAACTACGGGCGGATCGGCGGGGACCTTTCCCAGAAGACCAAGGTGGCGGAGTCCGTCTATCTCACCGGACAGGACAAGGAGGTCATTGAAAAGATCGCCGGGCTGGGCATCGAGATCATCCACCAGCCCCTGCCCAGCGATACGAGACAGGCATTTCAAAAGATGATGGGAGGCAAGTAAGATGTTCAAGGAAGCATTGATCGTGGGCCTCGTGCTGATGTTCACGAAATTTTTCGACTGGTATGGCAACACCATGTTCCAGAGACCGATCTTCTGTGTCTCGATCCTGGGCGCCCTCTTAGGCCACCCGGTAGAAGGGATCATGCTGGCGGCAGAGCTGGAGCTGGTATTTTTAGGCAATGTGAGCCTGGGCGGCGTGATGCCCTCCGACTTCACCATGGGTTCTCTCTTCGGCGCGGCCTTTGCCCTGCTCTTAGGCAAGGATGTGGCCACGGCGATCACCCTGGCGCTGCCCCTGGCAGCACTTGGCACCCTTCTCTATTCCTGCATGAAGGTAGCCGTCACCTCCCTGGTACCCCGGTTTGAAAAGACGATCCGGGATAAAAACATCAGCGCCTTCAAGCGGCTGTGGGTCCTGCAGTTTTGCTGTTTTGAGCTGTGCTATTTCCTCCTGGGCTTTATCTGTATCTTAGTGGGGACCGAGGCGGTCAAGGCCTTTATCGAGATGCTCCCGGCCTGGGTGCAGGCCTCCATGACCGTGGCTTCCACCATGCTGCCGGCCCTGGGCATGGCGCTGCTGATGAAATCGCTGTGGAGTAAGGAGAACTGCCCCTACTACTTCCTGGGCTTCGCCCTGGGCGCCTTCTTCTTCTACCGCAATGTGACCGGCGTATCGATCGCGGAGGGAGCGGCCACCGTCAGCGCCTCCTCTGTGAAGATCCTGTCCCTGGTGCAGATCTCCTTTATCGGAGCGGTGATCGCGGCGCTGATCATCTTTGCCGAGCTGCGTAGGATCAAGGACCAGGCGGCTAAGCCGGCCGCTGATACCACACTGGATGAAAGCGAGGATTTCTTCAATGACTAACACAGCCGTTATGGATACAATAAATGATACCGTAAGGCGGAAGCTGACCCCACAGGAGCGCAAGCTGGTAAATTCCGTGTTCTGGCGTTCTATGTGGCTGATGTTCTGCACCTCTTACACAAAGCAGCAGGGCACCACCTTTGGCTGGACCATGATCCCCTACTTAGAGGAGATCTACGGAAAAGGTACCGACGAATTTTATAAGGCCATGGGCCGCCACCAGGATTTCTTTAACACCACACCGGGTATGTCGCCCTTTATCTTCACCATGGTGATCTCCATGGAGAAGGAGCGCAAGGCGGCTCTGGACGCGGGTAAGCCCTTTGAGGACTCCTCGATCGAGTCCATCAAGGTGGCGCTGATGGGTCCCTTCGCGGGCATCGGCGATTCCATCTATTCCGGCGCTTTAAGGATCATCGCCACCGGTATCGCCCTGGGCTTCTGCCAGGCCGGCTCCTGGTTAGGCCCGATCCTCTACGCCCTGGTCTTTAACATCCCCAATGTGCTGATCCGCTATCTGGGCGCGGAATATGGCTTAAAGCTGGGGAACACCTACATCGCCAAGGCCTTACAGTCCGGCGCGATCAAAGCGTTCACCAAAGGCTTTTCCGTGCTGGGCCTGATCATGACCGGGGCCATGACCGCCCAGTATGTGAGCTTTAAGACCACCTTTGTGGCGGACTTAGGCGGGACCACCTTTAACCTCCAGGGCGTGTTAGATCAGATCCTGCCGGGGCTGCTCCCCCTGGGGCTGACCCTGGGCACCTTCGCCTACCTGCGCAAGAAGAATAAGCCGGTGGCGGCCATGGTCTTTATGTTCGTCGCCTCCGTGGTGCTCACGGTGCTGGGGATCTGCGGATGATCCGATAGAGGCGTGTAGGATAAAGAAAGGGAACGGGCTGTCGCAAGACCATCGATCCATACATTATGCGGTGCTGCTATCAGCAGTTTTGATACAGTATGGGATGATCGATGCATTTTGCGGCAGCCCTTTTCCCGTCATGGGCAGATGGCATGTGATCGAGCAAGTGTACAAAGTGATGAAGAGGAGGGCAGACGATGGAAAAGGAACTGCTATTTTTAGAGCCGGTGTTTAAAGAGACGATATGGGGTGGGAAAAAACTGGGGGAGCGCTTTGGATATGCGGTCCCCAGCGGCCGGACCGGGGAATGCTGGGCGATCGGCGCCCATCCCCATGGAGACTGCCAGGTCTTAAGGGGGACCTGGCAGGGAGCCAGGCTGTCCCAGCTGTGGAAGGATCATCCGGAGCTGTTCGGCAACACAGACGGGAGGCTGGGGGATCAGTTCCCGCTGCTGGTGAAGCTCATCGACGCCCGGGAGGACTTGAGCATCCAGGTCCATCCCGACGATACTTACGCGGCCAGACAGGAAAAGGGGGCATTGGGAAAGACCGAGTGCTGGTACATCCTGGACTGTGAGCCGGGGGCGTCGATCATCATCGGCCATCATGCCCGGGACCAAAAGGAGCTGCAGGAGATGGTGGAAGGAGAGCGCTGGGATGAGCTGCTCCGGCAGGTCCCGGTGGAGAAAGGGGACTTTTTTCAGATCGACCCGGGCTGCGTCCATGCCATCAAGGGTGGGATCCTGCTCTTAGAGACCCAGCAGTCCAGCGATATCACCTACCGGCTCTACGACTACGGACGGCTGTGGAACGGTTCTCTGCGCCAGCTGCATCTGGCACAATGTATGGATGTGGTCCGCGCCCCCTTTGTCCCGCCGGCGGACCAGAGAAAAAGGCTGGGGACGGAGACGGTGGACAAGGAGCATCTGGTGACCTGCAGCTGCTATACCGTAGAAAAGTACCAGGTCCATGGGAGCTGGCGGCATAGGTTCACAGGGGCTTTTGTGAACGTGACCGTCATCGAGGGGGAGGGGACGATCGACCAGATCCCGATCCAAAAAGGCATGTCCTTTATCATCCCGGCAGGCTACAAGATCTGCTGCCTGGAAGGGGAGCTGTCCCTCATCTGCTCCTGGGTGCCGGAGCCTGGGACCGACCCTGTCCCCTCAGTCGATCCGGCTCTTGGGACCAGCCCTGTCCCCGCGGCCGATCCGGCTCTTGGGACCAGCCCTGTCCCCGTGGTCGATCCGGCCCTTGGGACTGTCCCTGCGGCTGCCTTAAGGTCCGCGACCGGTCCTGTTCCCGGAGACGATCATGAGTGCCCAGGCAGCTGCATCAGCTTGGAGGCGATCGACTGGATGGGCCGTGTCAAGGCCGGGGATACCGATCCGGATCAGGCCATCCTGGCCTTTGAGGATGTCTACGAGGAGGGGGACCAGATCCGGATCAGGGTCCCCCAGACCGATCGGCATTACGTGATCCGGATCGACGGCGCGATGGAGGAGGCCCTGGTGTATATGACACGAAAGGAGCTGCTCTACAGGATCCCCTTTGGTGAAAAGAAGAAGTCCTATGGGACCCAGCCCTTTGGCGGCGACCGCCATTACTGCAGCGTAAGGCCGGCAGAAGAGGATGAAGTGCGCCGCCGCAGGAACCTGGCCCAAAACGTGATGGACCAGCATGGCGACCATGGCTGCTTCCCCCACGCCTCGGCGAACGTGGAGACACGGGGCGAGTCGGTCTTTGCGGCCCGCAATGCCATCGACGGGATCTTAGCCAACCGTTCCCATGGCTCCTGGCCCTATAGCTCCTGGGGGATCAACAGGCAAAAGGACGCCTGGCTGCTCCTGGACTTTGGCCGTCCGGTAGACATCGATGAGATCGTGCTCTGGACCAGGGCCGACTTCCCCCATGATAACTGGTGGGAACAGGCAAGGCTCCAATTCTCCGACGGCTCTGAGGAGCTTATCCGGATGGAAAAGAGCCGAAAGCCCCACCGGTTTGCGATCGTAAAGAAAGCCATCACCTGGATCAGGCTCGCGGATCTGGTCCAGTCGGAGGATCCTTCTCCCTTCCCGGCCCTGACCCAGATCCAGGTGTTCGGGAGGGATATCTGACAGAAAAGACCGGTCCAAGGGTGATAAAAAGAGGCGATAAAAAAGCCCTGCTGATGACGGACCTGGAGCCTTATAAAATCTCTCCTTGCTGTCGATATACGAGTTGGATGTGTGTCATGCTGACAGGATAAAGTTTTACAAAAATTTAATAGAATACAGGAAAAGACGCAGTTGACAAGCAGACTGGTCTTTGAGATGATATCTACTGTATGGTTTTGCCCTAGTACATCGTTGCATCGATCGTTGGACGCCCCATACGCACGGCTTTAAGATCGACGCAAGGATGTGCTGGCAGGCAGAAGACCGGCATGGTCAACATCGAAAACGAAAAAAGGAGAGAGAAAGAGGTTATGAGAAAAGATCACAAGAAAATGATCGCATGCATCGGCATGGCCGTGATGCTGGCAGCTTCTATGCTGCAGGGCTGCGGCGGGAAGGATGAGAAGACAGGGGAGAGCCAGGTGACAGCGGACATCCCCGGCGGCGCTACGGAAGAGGCCGGCGGCGATAAGGCTCCGTCTAATGAAGATCTGTTAGCGGATATGAAGGAATTCGCCACCCCGGACGGGACCGCTTCGATCCATCTGGACTCCAGCTGGACCACGGAGGATATGGGTGTGGAGTTCTGGCTGGGCACCCAGAGCAAGAACGGGGCGGACGCGGCGATCCTGATGCAGTTCCCCAAGGCCGGGATCACCCTGCCTGTGGACAGCATGGACAGCATGAAGGAGATGATCGTGGAAGCCTACGGCGTGTCCGACCAGGCGGATACCCAGGCGCCGGAGATCCCCGAGCTGGAGAATGTATCGGCCCAGACCTGCACGATCAGTGCTGACGGTCAGAGCGGCGACGCCTATGTGGCATACGGCGAGACCGACTATGCCTTTTACGCGATCATGTTCGCAATGGATGCCGGGATCGATGATGACGCGATCGCTTCGATCAAGGCTTCCCTGTCCTCCTTCCATGAGGAGCCGATCGAGGTGGAAAATAACTTCACAGCCGAGATCACCGATACCATCCGCTGGTTCAATGCTTCTTATGCGATCCTGACCGCGGCCAATGGCTGGGATACCAACCTTTTCGGAGGCCTTCCGGCAAACGATCAGTCCACGGAGCTAGAGAAGCAGATGCTGGATGAGTGGTGGGGCGTGACAGACCGCGCTTCCGCAGATGAGAACCTGGAGTGGATCCTCACCGAGGGCCACAGGGCGGACTTCGCTGAGAACATGGGCATCCTGGCCGACGCAGGCGTAGATAGTGTAGCAGAAGAGGAGAGAGCGGACTTTATCAAAGAGAATTATGACATGACCGATGAAGTGGCTAAGATCTATGCAGACTGCCTTACCTTGTATGAGGAGAAGGGCGCCGATGCTCTCGCAGGCTGGGATTACTGCCGTGCGCTGAGCCTGATGGGCTACTACTATCATGCAGGCTATTATACCGAGGAGGAGGCGCTGGATAAGTCTCTGGAGATCGCCCAGACCCTGCAGCCTTTGTTCGGGTCCTGGGATGAGCTGGTGGACAGCTACCTGGCCGGCTACGAGTATTGGTCAGAGGAGAGCAGCGAAGAGCGCCGGGCGATCTATGAGGAGTTAAAGGGAGAGGAAGATAACCCCTATGCAGTAGATTATACGATGACCCTGGAGAAGACCTGGTGATCAAAAAGCTGATCGGATAGGAAGATCGGATAAGAAAAGGCATAGTATAGAAAAAGCACAGATAGAAAAAGACAAAAAAGAGACCAGTCATGGCCGTTTGAGGAGTTTGGCTATGGTTGGTCTTTTTGCTTTGATGGGTCATGCAAAGGGACAGTGGAAGCCGCAGCCTCTTCTAACATGACTCTTTCTATCCGTAGCACATCTGGCTGTGTTGGGGTGAAGCGTATGCCTCTGCGTAATAGGCCGATCACTTTTTAAGCCGTCTTTTCTAAGCTTTGTATCCGTTTAGGATCAGAGATCCGCACAGGTTGACCGCCTTTTATGTACAGACTATCGATGTATGAGGCTGTGACAGGGAACATATCCTGAAATAATAATGCGGTCTCACGGCCAAAGATCTTTACGATCTGGATCGCATCGGTCGGTTTATGCTGTTCCTTCCTTTTTTGGATCAGGGACTTAAATTTTGTGATCTTAGAGCTGCAGGGAACTAACCAATACAAGCCTGTCTGGCCGTCATGAACAACAAGATAGTGGGGACGCTTTGTGCTTTCATGATCGAGTTTTAGATAAGGGTCTTGTATTTTCGCGAAAAACGCGTCAGAAACGAAATATAGGCTGCCGGTTAGGATCTTCATCGATGTCTGTCCCCCTGATATAGATCAAACCTCTTACCCATGAGGCAAGAGGCTCAAAAACTTTTTCACGACCTATTTATCATCCGCATGGCCGGGAGCGGACCACTTTTTCACGGCCTATTTATCATCCGCATGGCCGGGAGCGGACCACTTTTGAGGTAGTTCTCTACCTGCTGATAGTATATCGTAGTTTGTGGGGACTGTCAATCCCCAAAAAACCATTTATGAGAGCTTCTTAAACTACTATATTTAACTTTTTAGAAATTATCTGCCGTCATCACCTTCCCCGCCAGCACCTCTTCATAGTCCTTCAGGTTCCTGGCTAAGAGCGCCGGTGTGTCCAGCCCGTAAGGGCAATGGCTCATGCACTTGTTGCAGTGGAGGCAGTCCTTGATCTTCATCATCTTCTCCTGGCCTGCAGGCGATAAGTGGCTGGCGGAGGGGGAGCGGCGCAGCAGGAGGGACATGCGGGCGCAGTTGTTGATCTCGATGCCCACCGGGCAGGGCATACAGTAGCCGCAGCCGCGGCAGAAGCTGCCGCAGAGCTGCTCACGGTCCTTGTCGATCAGGGCCTTCCGCTCCGGTGTCATAGCGGGCGGCGCCTGGATGTAGCTTAAAAACTCCTCCAGCTCCGCCTCCCTCTGGATCCCCCAGATGGGCAGCACATTGTCATACTGGGCGGCGAAGGCGTAGGCGGCAGCCGAGTCGGTGATCAGGCCGCCGGATAGGGACTTCATGGCGATAAAGCCCATGTCATGGGCCTTGCAGGATGAGACCAGGTCGATATCCTTCTGGCTGCACAGATAGCAGAAGGGGAACTGCAGGGTCTCGTATAAGCCGCTGTCAATCGCCTCCTGGGCCACGGCCAGACGATGGTTCGTGATGCCGATGTGGCAGATCTTCCCCTGAGCCTTAGCCTGCAGCATGGCCTCGTACAGGCCGGTGCCGTCGCCTGGCTTTGGGCAAAAGTCCGGGTTATGGAACTGGTAGATGTCCACATGGTCGGTCTTTAAGAGCCGCAGGCTGGTCTCCAAGTCCTTCCAGAACCCATCCACCGTGGTGGACATGGTCTTGGTGGCTATGTAGATGTGGCTGCGGATATCGCTCAAGGCATAGCCGATCTTTTCCTCGCTGTCGGTGTAGGCCCGGGCTGTATCGAAAAATGTGATCCCGCCCTCATAGGCCTTGCGCAGCAGATGAGCGGCCTCCTCCTTGGTGATCCGCTGGATGGGCAATGCGCCGAAGCCGTTCTTATCCACGGTGATGCCGGTGGAACCTAGGGTAACAGTTGTCATAGGGGATACCTTCTTTCTTTGATCTGTTCGTTTTGTGTTTCGGTTGTTTTGTCTGCTGACCGTGCTTCTCGATCATGTCTTCCTTATGTTTATCGATCGTATCTTTTGCTCATGTTTTCTGGTCACATCGCTGGTCACATCGACCGCGCCCCAGTTCCGTGTGCGCATCCGCTGTCCATGGCCCTGTCTGCGGAAAGGGCAGTGGGGCTCAGCCGTGGATCTTGTTGATGAAATCCGTCACAGTCTTATTGAACTTCTCCGGCTCCTCCCAGAACAGCATGTGACCGGAATCCTCAAAGAAGACGGTCTGGGCGCCCGGGATATTTTCTCCCACCCACGCGCTGCCATGCCAGTCAAATACATTGCTGTTCCTTGCTACACACACCAGGGTGGGCAGCTTGATCTGGGGGATAAAGTCCCGCCAGTCCAGATTGGTATGGTCCCGCATGATCTCGATCCGCACATAAGGCGGACATTTGCAGATCTCATCCACGATGAACTGGGCATCCGCCTCGGAGGGCTCATGATGCAGGCAGGCCCCCACCAGCCCTGCGGCAGCGCCCTTTGGATCATACTTGATGTCGTAGCAGGTGCGGATGAACATCTCCATATCATAGCAGCCCTTCTGCCCCCAGACCCAGTCCGGACCGGTGTATTGAGCCGGAGACTGGTCCACGCAGATCAGCCCGGCCAGCCGGTGCTCGCCGAAAAGCTCGATGTAGCTCCACAGGATGGATGCCCCCATGGACCACCCGAGGACCGTGACCTCCTCCACGTCCAGATAGTCCAGCAGGTTCTTTACATCCATGGCATAGCGGGAGATCCGGTGGCTGTGCATCACCTTCTCCGACTGGCCGTGGCCCCGCATGTCCATGCAGATCACCTGGAAATGCCGGGACAGCTCCTCCACATTGTGCTTCCAGAACTTGGTCGTACAGGTCCAGCCCGGGAGCATGAACAGAGGTTTTCCTTCTCCTGTGACCTCATAATAGATCTCTACCTGGTCATTAGTCTTAAAAGTTGCCATAAGATAACGCCTCCTTGTTCGGTTGATGAGTCTATAGTACCATGAAATGGGAGGGGTTACAATGGGGAGTCGATCTTTGTGGGATGGGAAGAGCCTTGCACGTTACTTTTCGCAGGCAGGCTAATGTGGCTTATGGTTACTTTTCACAGGTTGGCCAAGGGTCCGCTCCGGGAGGGACCTGTCACAACGTCACCGCGCTCTCGCTCCATGAGGAACATAGCGGACGCTAAGCTCGAAAAGACCTCGCTAAGCGCCGATGTTCCTCAAGGGGTTCCTTTTGTGCCAGGACCCTCCCTGCGCTACTTTAGCTGGCATGGGTGTGAAAAGTAACGGCTTATGGCATAGGGATGTCATACGACCGGATACGTGATAGACCTTACGCCTCTTATATGCTATACTTTTCCTATCACAGAAAGGACGGTGACAATATGACAGACAGTGAAAAACTTGATCTCATCCTTGAAAAGGTGATCAGCCTCGATGAAAAGGTGATCAGCCTCGATGAAAAGGCGATCAGCCTCGATGAAAAGGTGGCCTGCCTTGATGAAAAGGTGACCTGTCTTGAAAAAGATATGATAGATGTAAAGGCAGACCTGCGGCGGTTACATCGTGATGATGTTTTGATACTTGATGAAGTGGAAAGGATCTATGGGATACTCTCGGAACATATGAGAGACACTGCTAAACATACAGCATAAATACATATCATGTGATCTGAAAGCACCGCGTTTTTGCGGTGCTTTTTAAGTGATGAGCTTATATTTCGGTAACAGGTCGATGGCAGATGGAACGAATATAGATCCTCTTTGTCCGTTCTATTACAGCAGTCGGGGATCTCGTTGGCTTGTAGATCCGATCTTGCACAGGATGGATAAAACCGCGGAGGGATGGACCGACCGATCCCTTCCGGAGCGGACCTATCGCGACATATCTATGCTATAAGGCTCCCTGGCGAGGGTGTGAAAAGTAACCCTCTACGTCCAAAATTGTAAAAAATGTATACCATACTACTTGTTTTCCAACAAAGATCGTGCTAAAATGACCCTAACCGACAGGATCAGACAAGATCGGTCGGGCTATAGGAAAGTATGAAAGATGAAAGCAAGAGAGCAGAGGAGAGATCATAGCATGAAGCAGACAGGTGCTGTCCTGGTAGCGGCGGGGATGTCCACCAGGATGAAGGAGTTCAAGCCTATGCTGCCATTTGGCGGCTCTACGATCGCCCTCCATATCATATCCATCTTACAGAAATTAGGGATAAGCCCTATCGTGGTGGTCACCGGTCACCGTGCCAAGGAGCTGGAAGACCACCTTTCTCATACAGGCGTTCGTTTTTTGCGGAACGAGCGATATCGTGAGACACAGATGTTCGATTCCGTGAAGCTGGGGATATGTGCGATCGTGGAGGAGTGTGAGCGGGTGATGGTGATGCCGGTGGATGCGCCTGGCATACGGCCGGAGACCTTTAAGCAGATCCTCATGATCGACGCCCTTATGGTGCGGACTGTGTATCAGGGAGAGCCGGGGCATCCGATCATCTTACGGAGTGATATCGCCAGAAAGCTGTGCGGCTATACCGGAGAGAGGGGCTTAAGAGGAGCCATGGAAAATGCCGGGCCGCCGATCGTGGATATGGAAGTGGAGGACAAAGGCGTGTGCTGGGATGTGGACACCCAGGAGGAGTATGAGGGCCTTCTGGAGTGGAGCTACCAGCTGGGGGACGGCTATCCGATCCGCCCGCTGATCCAGGTGCGTTTAAAAGGGAGCGAAGTCTTTTTCGGCCCCGGCTCGGCAAGCCTCCTGGACTATATCCGCCAGACCGGCTCCCTCCAGGAGGCCTGCCACCAGATGGGCTTGTCCTACAGCAAGGGGAGCCGGATGATCAAGGCCATCGAGCGGCAGCTGGGCTTCTCCGTGGTGGAGCGCTGGGCCGGAGGCCCGGGCGGCGGTGGGTCCACGTTGACCGGGGACGGAAGGCGGCTTTTGGAGGATTATCAGGCCATGGTCCGGGATGTGCAAAAGAGCACAGAGCAGATCTATGGCAAGTATTTTGGCAAAGGTTTTCGGAGCGGATGAGGACATGAGAGAGATCTATCTGATCCGTCACGGCAAGGTAAGGTCTGTGGACGGGAAGAAGCGCTGTATCGGCCGGACCGATACCCCGCTGGATGAGGAAGGGCGAGGTCAGGCAAGGGCATTAGCGGAATATTTTGCCGAGCACCCGGTGCAGAAGGTCTATGCCAGCCCATTATCCAGAGCCAGGGAGACCGCCCAGATCCTGGCCGATGGCCGGTATCCGGTAGAGATACGGGAGGATCTGGCGGAGCTGGATATGGGGGAGTGGGAGGATGTCCCGTTACAGGACCTGCACAAGGAGCTGACCTCTGAGCCGGTAAAGGGGGAAGGGCGCCAGGCCGGGAAGGCGCGGTTTGCCCGCTGCATCGAAGAGATCCTGGCAAAGACCGGTGAGGGCGAAAGCCCGGACGATGACGAGAGAGCAGATGAGAGTGAAAGCCCGGACCATGACGTGAGAGCAGATGAGGGTGAAAGCCCGGACCATGACGTGAGAACAGATGAGGGTGAAAGCCCGGACCATGACGTGAGAGCAGATGAGGGTGAAAGCCCAGACGATGACGAGAGGGCAGATGGGAGCGGGATAGATGCGGTGGATGAGAGCGGCACCGGACGAGCGGTGGCGGTGGTGGCCCACGCCGGTGTCCTCTGTGCTTATCTGTCCGGGCTCTTAGGGACCCCATTGGAGACCTCCCGGGCGCTGCCCCAGCCCTACGGCGGCTTCAGCCGCATCCGGGTGGACGGGGAGGAGAGGAAGGTCCTGGAGCTGGGGCGGATGCCCCGGATAGCCCCAGACGAGGCACAGTGCGTGCGGCTCTGGGACCGGTACGGGACACCGGAGCCGGTGCGGGCCCACTGCCGGGCGGTCTGCGAGGAGGCTCTTTCTCTGGGAGAGGAGCTCCGAAGGGCCGGTGTCCGGGTGGATATCCCGCTGCTCACCGCCGGAGCCCTGCTCCACGACCTGATGCGCCATAAAAAGGATCATCCGAAGGAAGGGGCCAGGTGCCTGCTCAAGGAAGGCTATCCCATGACCGCTCAGATCATCCTCCGCCACCATGACTGGGAGCGCAGGCTGGACTGGGATATGCTTTTTGATCTGGTGGAAAGTGGAAGGCCTGGGAGCGCCGCAGAAGCCGCGGGCGACAAAGCCGGGAGCACCGCGATGGGGGCAGGTGATGGATCGGGGGACCAGGTGACGACAGATGGCGGACCGGCGGGTACAGCTGGGGCCATGGACAACAGATCGGCGCCAGTCAGGCGGCGTGGAGACAGGTCGATGGCAGCGGTCTTGACAGAAGAAGAGGACCCTGCGGTCGTGGAAGGAGCGCTGCTCTATCTGGCCGACAAGAGGATCCGGGGGACAGAGCGGGTGACTTTAGAGCAGCGGTTTTCGGACAGCCAACATCGCTGTCTGGACTGCGAGGATCCGGAAAGCGCCATGCAGGCCCATAAACGCCGCTACGAGGAGGCCAGAAAGATCTCCGAGATGGTCCGGGGATGGATGGAAGGATAAGTGGCGGCGCGTCCGCTGACGGGCGCATGGAAGTTTACAGAGAACGTACGGGAAAGGGAGCGCAAGGAAAGTACCCGCGGGGGAAATACAAGAAGATATCTGTGGGGAAAATACAAGAGAAAGAGCGCCAGAAAGGATAACAGCCATGAAACTGATCAAGACAATAGATGCGGAAGGCACCGTGCTCTGCCACGATATCACCCAGATCATCAAGGGTGTGACCAAGGACGCGGTGTTCCGCAAGGGCCATGTGGTGACGAAGGAGGATATCCCGGTGCTGCTGAGCGTGGGGAAGGACCAGCTGTACGTCTGGGAAAAGGAGGAGGGGATGCTCCACGAGAACGACGCGGCCGAGATCCTCTGCGCCATGTGCTTAAATGACCATATGGAACGCTCCCAGGCCAAGGAAGGGAAGATCGAGCTGACCGCAGCCTGCGACGGCCTCTTAAAGGTCCATAAAAAGGGCCTTCTGGCGGTCAACAGCTTCGGCCAGATGATGATCGCCTCCAGGCACGGGAACTTTGCCGTGAAAAAGAAAGACAAGCTGGCCGGCACCAGGATCATCCCTCTGGTGATCGAGGAGGAGAAGATGGAGGCAGCCAGACGGTCCGCCATGGAGGCCACAGGCGGAGCGCCGATCCTGGAACTGAAGCCCTTTGTCCATAAAAAGGTGGGGATCGTGACCACGGGAAATGAGGTCTTTTATGGCCGGATCAAGGACACCTTTACCCCGGTGATCGAAGGGAAATTAGGAGAGTTTGACGCCAAGGTCATCGACCATGTGACCTGGAACGACGACGATCAAAAGGTGACCGCCAGCATCCTTTCCATGATCGATAAAGGGGCGGATGTGGTGATCTGCACCGGCGGCATGAGCGTGGACCCGGACGATAAGACCCCGCTGGCGATCAAAAACACCGGAGCCAGGATCGTCTCCTACGGTGCGCCGGTGCTGCCGGGCGCCATGTTCCTGCTGGCCTACTATAAGGTAGAAAAGGCCGGGGAAGAGCCACGGACAGTGGTCATCATGGGCCTTCCGGGATGCGTCATGTATGCGAAAAGGACGATCTTCGACCTGGTATTGCCCCGGGTGATGGCCGAGGATGAGGTGACGAAAGAAGATCTGGCGGCCCTGGGGGAGGGCGGCCTATGCTTAAATTGCCCGGTCTGTACATTCCCCAACTGCGGGTTCGGAAAGGGCTGACGGCTGCCGGTGCAGGGGATGGCGCCAGTCTCAACAAAGACACAGGGACGGACAGTATAAAGGGATCGATAAAAGGATGCGTTGGCAGCAGGAGATGCGCACAGGAGAGGGAGACTTTTGATGGGATTTACGCATTTTGACGGGCAGGGAAATGCCTGGATGGTGGATGTAGGCGGGAAAGCGGATACAGATCGGGAGGCGGTGGCCAAAGGCAGCATCGCCATGAGCCGGGAATGTCTCCGGATGGTGGTAGAGGGGGGCATGAAAAAGGGTGATGTGCTGGGTGTGGCCAGGATCGCCGGGATCATGGGGGCGAAGCGGACCTCTGAGCTGATCCCCTTATGCCATATCCTGAACCTGACCAAGCTGGAGATCGCGTTCGAGGTCCATGAGGAGCGCGCGGAGATCGAAGCCGTCTGTACAGCCAGGACCACCGGAAAGACCGGGGTGGAGATGGAAGCGCTGACCGGGGTCAGCGTGGCCCTGCTCACGATCTACGATATGTGCAAGGCCGTGGATAAGACCATGGAGATCGGGGGGATCTGCCTAGTGGAAAAGACCGGCGGAAAGAGCGGCCGGTTCGTCAATCCAAAGGCCAAAACAGGGGAGGAGGAGGACCATGAAGGATCCATGGGGACGGATCATTGATTATATGCGGATATCGATCACGGACCGGTGCAACCTGCGCTGTAAGTACTGTATGCCGGAGGGGATCGACTGGATCCCTATGGACGAGATCCTCACCCTGGAGGAGATCGCCCAGGTGGCGTCCTGCGGGGCCTTGCTGGGGATCCGCCATATCAAGATCACCGGCGGGGAGCCTCTGGTGCGGCTGGGCTGCTGCCATCTGATCCGGACGCTGAAGCAGATCCCCGGGATCGAGAAGGTGACGATCACCACCAACGGGATCTTGCTGGGCCAATATCTGGAGAGCCTAAAGCAGGCCGGGATCGACGGGATCAACATCAGTCTGGATACCACAGACCGGTGCCTGTTCAAGAAGATCACGGGTACGGACGGCCTGGAGATGGTGCTGGAGAGCTTAAAGCAGGCTGTGGCCATGGGCCTTCCGGTGAAGGTCAACGCGGTATCCGTGGATTGGGACAGCTGGCGGGAGGACGGGCAGGCCGGGGTCGCCTGGAAGAGCCTTTTGGAGCTGGCCAGGACCGATCCGGTGGATGTCCGTTTTATCGAGATGATGCCCATCGGCGCAGGAAAGGACTTCCCCACCGTCAGCCATGAACGTCTGCTCACGGAGCTTAAGGCCAGCTATCCGGGGGTTAAGAGGGACATGAAGGTCCATGGTTTTGGACCGGCTGTCTACTATACGATCGACGGCTTTCGGGGGAGCATCGGCTTCATCAGCGCGATCCACGGGAAGTTCTGCGACAGCTGCAACCGGGTGCGTTTGACCTCCCAGGGCTACCTAAAGACCTGTCTGTGCTATGAGGACGGGGTGGACCTGCGAAAGATCCTGCGGGCGGATCTGCCGGACAGGGAGAAAAGGATCCGGATGGAGCAGGCTATGGAGGAGGCGATCCTCCAGAAGCCCATCGCCCATTGCTTCGACGATCCGGGACAGATCACAGAGCATAAAGGGATGAGCTGCATCGGAGGCTAAAGTAGAAAAATACGTCAAAAAAGTAGTGGAGGAGATCGATATGGAACAGATGACCGGGACTGTCCGGGCGATCTGCATCAGCAGAGAAAAGGGGACGGAAAAAAGGCCCATACCCGAAGCGCATTTTATAAAAGACTTCGGGATCGAGGGGGATGCCCACGGAGGGAGATGGCACCGCCAGGTAAGTCTCCTGTCCTATGATAAGGTGAAGGCATTTAATGAAAAGGGAGCGGGTGTGGTCGATGGCGATTTCGGCGAGAACCTGCTGGTAGAGGGCATAGACTTTAAGACCCTTCCGGTGGGGACCACCTTTTATGGCGGGGATGTGATCCTGCGCATGACCCAGATCGGGAAGGAATGCCACAGCCACTGTGCGATCCACGCCCGGGTAGGGGACTGCATCATGCCCAGAGAAGGGGTGTTCGCGGAAGTTCTGCAGGAGGGTACGCTGCGGCCTGGGGATGTGCTGCGGGCAGAGCTCCCGGCGGCGGACCGTCCCTTTACGGCGGCGGTGATCACCATGAGCGATAAGGGAGCTAAGGGCGAGCGGAAGGACGAGAGCGGACCGGCGGCGGTGGAGATGTTAAAGGCGGCGGGCTATGACGTGGTGGAGACCATGATCCTGCCCGACGAGCCGGCAGTCTTAAAGACCCAGCTGATCCGCCTGGCCGACGGCAGGCAGGTGGACCTGGTGCTCACCAGCGGCGGGACCGGCTTTTCTCTCAGGGACCGGACGCCGGAGGCCACCATGGCTGTGGCGGACCGGAACGCGCCGGGGATCGCGGAGTATATCCGGATGCGCTCCATGGAACTGACAGACCGAGCTATGCTGAGCCGCGGCGTGTCGGCGATCCGGAAGGGGACTCTGATCGTGAACCTGCCGGGGAGCCCCAAGGCGGTGCGGGAGAGCTTGGGCTTCATCTTGGATGCCTTGGACCATGGGCTGAAGATCCTGCGGGGTAGCGCCTCCGAGTGCGCCAGGACATGAGAGGGCGGATGCTGTCAGGGGTATTTTGCGGCTCATAGGCCGGTGAAGGGGCGGAGAAGAGAAGAACAGGCGCTGCTTTCGGGACTTGGACCGTGTGGGATAGGCAACGGCGAAAAGGCAGCAGGAGATAAGGACAGCAGGAGATAAAGACAGTGAGGATATCTGGCAGGGGGCAGCAGTGCAGTTTTTGCAGCCTGCCAGATAGATGCAGACGGCCACAGGATACACATAGGGTCTGACGGTTTTGCGGACGGCTATGGATAGGAGCGTTATATTTTTAAAAATAGAACGATCACTATGTACCAAACAAATGCAGACCGCGAGAGCCATATCGATCGTTATCGCAATCTGAGTCAAGGAGGAAAAGATGAAAAAAAGGATCGTAGTATGGATGGCAGCGATGATGGTGGCAGCAGGGATGCTGGCAGGGTGTGGCGGAGGAGGCGCCTCCTCCGGGGCGACGACGGCATCTACAGAGGCGGAGACCACAAAGGCCGGGACAGAGAAGGCTGGGGATGAGAAGGCCGGGGCCGGGACCACGACTGCGACGACGGAGGCCGGGACCACGGAAGCGGAAAAGGCAGAAAAAGAAGAGGACCCAGAGGAGGTGGAGCTTCTGGTGGCGGCCGCGGCCAGTTTGAAGAACGCCTATGAGGAGGAGCTGATCCCCATGTTCCAGGAGGCGAACCCAGGCGTTACGGTGAAGGGGACCTATGACAGCTCCGGGAAGCTGCAGACCCAGATCGAGGAAGGGTTGGGAGCGGATGTGTTCATGTCGGCTGCGGTCAAGCAGATGGACGCCCTGGATGAGGAGGGGATGATCGTGTCGGATACCATCACAGACCTGCTGGAAAATAAGATCGTGCTGATCGTGCCTGCGGGACAGGAGGGATCCCTCTCGGCCTTTGAGGACATCGCCGACGCGGCCAGCATCGCCCTGGGGGACCCGGAGAGCGTACCGGCAGGCCAGTATGCCCAGGAAGCATTGACCAGCTTAGGGGTATGGGACGGCATCCAGGACAAGGTGAGCTTTGGGACCAATGTGACGGAGGTGCTGAACCAGGTGGCGGCGGCCAGCGCGGACGCAGGGATCGTCTATGCCACGGACGCGGCCAGCATGGCGGATCAGGTGACAGTGGTTGCCGAGGCGCCGGAGGGGAGCCTGGCTAAGAAGGTGATCTACCCGGTAGCTGTGGTAAAAGCCACTGCCCATGAGGAGCAGGCCAAGGCCTTTGTGGAGTTCTTGAAGACAGAAGACGCGATCGCTGTATTTGAGTCCTACGGGTTCGCGGCGGTCGAGTGATGCGGAGCCCGATAGAACGGGCACACTGTACTGTGGGATATGGACAGGAGGGAGGAGAAGGGATGGAATGGTCGCCGATCCTGATCTCGATGCGGACAGCGGGTCTGTCCATCGTGGTCACATTTGTTTTAGGGCTTTTGACGGCATGGCTGGTGGTCCGGCTGCGCAGCGAGTCTTTAAGGATCCTGCTGGACGGGATCCTGACCCTGCCCCTGGTCCTGCCGCCCACGGTGGTGGGCTTTTTCCTGCTCTACATCCTGGGGGTCAAACGTCCTTTAGGGCAGTTTTTTCTGGAGTATTTCAGTGTGAAGATCGCCTTTTCCTGGAGCGCTACGGTGATCGCGGCGGTGGTCATGTCCTTCCCGCTGATGTACCGCTCCGCCCGGGGGGCTTTAGAGCAGGTGGATCAGGATCTGGTGCATGCGGCCAGGACCCTGGGGATGAGCGAGTGGGCCATCTTCTGGAAGGTGATGGTGGCCAATGCCCTGCCGGGGATCGTCAGCGGAGGGGTCCTGGCCTTTGCCAGGGGCTTAGGGGAGTTCGGGGCCACCGCCATGATCGCGGGGAATATCGCCGGGAAGACCAGGACCCTCCCCATGGCCGTCTATTCCGAGGTGGCCGCCGGGAACATGGACCAGGCCTACCGCTATGTGGTGGTGATCGTGGCGATCGCTTTTGTCTCGGTGGTGGTGCTCAATGTAGCGGGATGGAAGGGACGAGATCGTAAGGGGCAAAGGCAGTGACTTTTTATGGGCTGTCTGTTATAATGATGGCAACCGACAAGATCTAACGGATCGATATCTTCCAGAGAGGAGCAAATGGAGGTATCTGCATTGCTGCGAACAAAGAACAGATCCCGAGCAAAGATCTGAATGAGCTGCTGGAGATCATCCAAGCCCAATATTTTTTGATATGTGCCGCTTGGAAACAGCATTTTAAGGTTGAAGATATCCGTTTCTATTGTTAAGCTGTCTAAAAAGCTTTTTAGAAGGAGTAGCAGATACGATGGACAGAGAGACATGTGCTTTGGAGGTTGATATCCAAAAAAAGCTGCGCCAGTTTGACTTGGATGTGCAGTTTCGGGCGGGCATAGGCTGCCTGGGGATCCTGGGGCCCTCGGGCTGTGGGAAGAGCATGACTTTAAAGTCCATAGCCGGGATCGTGAGGCCGGATGGCGGGAAGATCTCTCTCCATCACGGTGCCAGCCCAGAGCATGTCCTGTTCCACAAGGAAAAAAGGATCGATGAGCGCCCCCAGCTGCGCCGGGTGGGTTATCTGTTCCAGAACTATGCGCTCTTCCCCAACATGACCGTGGAGCAGAACATCGCCATCGGGCTGGGGCGCGGCTGGCGGGAAAGGGCCGTCCAGGGTGCGGGCAGGGGGGGTAGCGGTAAGGGTGGTGCCAGCGGCAAGAGCGATGGGAGCAACGTCAGCGGCAAGAGCGATGGGAGCTGCGTCAGCGGTAAGAGCGGCGGGGGTGGTGTCAGCGGCGACAGCCCCATGATCGGCGGGAACGGAAGGTCCGGCGCAAAGCAGGCGGCCCGCGAGAAGGTCCAGGAGATGATCGGCCGCTTCCGCCTGGAGGGACTGGAAAAGCAGTATCCTTCCCGACTGTCCGGCGGCCAGCAGCAGCGGGTGGCCCTGGCCAGGATCCTGGCCTATGAGCCGGAGGTCCTGCTCCTTGACGAACCCTTTTCCGCTATGGACGCGTTCCTGCGGGAGAAGCTGCGGCTGGAGCTGGCCCAGGTCTTAAAGGCTTATCAGAAGATCTCCATCCTGGTGACCCATGACCGGGACGAGGCCTTCCAGCTCTGCGATTACCTGCTCTTATTGAGCGAGGGGAAGGTGCTGACCGCCGGGAAGACCAGGGAGGTCTTCGCCGATCCTAAGACCCCTCAGGCGGCCAGGCTCACCGGCTGTAAGAACATCTCCAGGATCCTCCGGCTGGGGAGCCACCGTGTGCGGGCACTGGACTGGGAGGGCCTGGAGCTGACCACGGAAAAAGAGGTGGGGGAGGAGATCACCCACATCGGGATCCGGGCCCATGACTTCGTCCCGGTGAGCGAGAGCCAGACAGAGGCGCTCTCTACAGCGGGGAGCGGGGAGGCCAGCCTGATCTTGGTGGAGGACCCGAAGATCACGGAGATGCCCTTTGAATGGTATATCACCTTGAAGAATGGGCTCTGGTGGAAGGTGGAAAAGGATATCCACACCAGCGATCCGTCGGGGATCATCCCCCGATGGCTGCGGGTGGCGCCGTCGGCGATCGTACTGTTGAGAGAGGGGCAGTGAGACGTACTGTCCCTACTTATCATCATAATGACCTCGACATTGTGTTAGGATGACCATACCATCTTCAGATTGATAGACCAGTCGATCCTTATCATTGATCCGGCGGCTCCATTTTTCCTGGAGTGTACCTTTTAAAGGTTCTGGCTGACCAGACCCGGAGCAAGCGCAGGCTGGCAAGAATATTATAGAAAGAAGGGATCTTATGGCGATGAACCCGCTGCAATTGATGCAGCTGCAAAAGCTGTTCGAGACATTCCGGATCAGCCATCCCAAACTTCCGCTGTTCTTTAAGGCGGTGGCACAGGATGCTCTGATGGAAGGGACGATCATCGAGATCACGGTGGAGAGTCCGGAGGGGAAGGAGTACTGTACGAACATGAAGCTGAAGGCTTCCGATGTAGAGATGTTCAATATACTCCGGCAGATGCGAGAGCAGAGCTAGAGAGGACGAGAGGACAGGATCTGAAATGGGCTGCCGCAAAATGGCTGTGTATGAGCGACATTTTGCGACAGCCCTAGCCGTCCTCTATCCTTCGGCCCAGCGTCTGCACTGCTCGATCCGCTGCCCGTTATCCCCTTGCTCTTCATCAAAAGCAAACTGCTTGAGCAGGTCGCAGGGGAAGCTCTCACACTGTCCGCAGTGCTCGTGCCCTTTTGTCCCACAGCAGGAGCTGACCGGGCAGCTCTCGCCCCAGAACGGCTTTTCGATGTTCACGCAGCCTTTACAGCCCATCTGCTCCCGGTAAGGACATCCGCTGCATGTCAGCCCACATCTTGACTCGACCATAGACCTATCCTCCTCTTATCCTTCGTTTTGCACTTATAATAACACAAGCAACATGACAATGACCTGTCATGTTGCTCATCGGCATTAAAAAAAGACATGTACGGTCGAAAAGATATCCCGCATGTGCGGACGCCGATCGACGGCACAGATAGCGGATGGCCGGTGTTGGCCATAGGTCCTGTCACCCCTGTGCCTCCGCTCCGGCCGCATACATCTCCAGGATATCCTTCGCCTGCTGCCGGATATCATCCCGCAGCTTTTTCGGGGCTTCCACATACACCCTATCGCCAAAGCTGAAGATCCATTCCCGCATATGCCCATAGTTGGCAAAGTCGCGCTCTAATACCAACCGTTCATCTTCCCTTATAGAAAAACTGTCGATCCCATATTCCTCGACCAGGCGATATTTTTCGCTCTTCTCAAACACGGCTCTCAGATGGAAGCGCCCTTTCGTGAGATGCCCGCCCAGAGCCGGTCCTTCCTTCGGGAGCTCTCTTTCGGTAAATGCTTCCTCCAAGATCGTAAGGTCCCAGAGCCGGTCCAGCTTGAACAGACGGAAGTCTTGCCGGTCTGTGCAGAAGCCGAACACATACCAGGATGACCACTTGAAGATCAAACGGTAGGGCTCGATCCGGCGTATGCCTTCGCCTTTGCCATAGCAGTATCGGAACGACAGGAGCCTCCGGGCCTCCATCGCTCCTTTGATCTGCTCGATCTTTTGGGTGAGCAAAGCCTGATGATGGGAAGCCAGGTCGATGATGATCATATCCTCCGGGACCGCGGGCTGCCCTTTGTCTGAAAGCTTCGCGAGGAGACGGGCAAGGGTCGGGTCCCTTGATACACTGTCCATCCCGCTGAGCCCCGCAAAGACCGCCTGCAGCTCCTCTTTTGTCAGAAGGGTCCTATCGATCTTATAGCCATCCGCGATCGAGATGCCGCCGCCATAGCCCTGTGTGGTGACGATCGGTATGCCGGCTTTGCAGAGGGTCTCGATATCACGGCTGATCGTCCGTCTCGACACTTCAAAACGCCTGGCCAGTCCGGGAGCGGTCATCTTATCATTTTGCAGCAGGATCGTGACGATCCCGATCAAACGGTCGATCTTCATGTGCGCATCTCCAAGCTGTGATGTGGGAAAGGGGGGACATCTCCAATATAGTCGTTTTCGGGGTGAAATGCAATGTTCTTTCATCAGATCCCCGCAAGATCTCCACAGGTCCCCGCAGATCGTGATCCAGATCATATCGAAAAACCCCTTGACAGGTGATAGTATATCGTGTATAGTATAGCTATCAATATTATACAAGATATAATATACGACATCCGATAATATTATAGATAACCATAGGACTGCCCGCCGCATGGTGCCGAGGACGGGCGGATCGAAAGGAGAGAGGATATGGTCTTTAACACAGGGGCGGCCCTTTTGGATGCCGTGGTCCTGGCGGTAGTCTCTAAGGAGACCCAGGGGACTTATGGATACAAGATCACCCAGGATGTGCGCTCAGCGATCGAGATATCGGAGTCTACGCTTTATCCGGTGCTCAGGAGGCTGCAGAAGGATGGGTGCTTAGAGGTCTACGACCGGGCGATCGACGGAAGGAACCGGCGGTACTACAAGCTGACAGAGCAGGGAAGAGTGCAGCTGGTCTTATACCGCGGCGAATGGGGGCGATATTCCGGGAAGATATCCCGTATCTTAGAGGAGGCGAAGGTATGAAGAAAGACGCGTTCATGAAGGAGCTGGAGTATCTGCTCCAGGATATCCCGGATGAAGAGAAAGCCGATGCCATCGCCTATTATCGGGATTATCTGGAAGAGGCGGGGCCGGAGGAGGAAGAAGAGGCGCTCAGGGATTTTGGCAGCCCGGAGCGGATCGCCGCGATCATCCGTGCGGACCTCAGCGGAGATCTGAAGGAGGGCGGCAGCTTTACGGAAAATGGTTATGAGGACGAACGGTTCCGGGAACCGAACTTTCAGCTGGTGGAGCGGCTGGAGACACCGGAATGCAGCAGCTCTGCCGAAAGGGGATACACAGAAAGCAGGACGAACGAAAGAGGGGCTGACGAAAAGCGTGCCGCAGAGGGAGCTGCACAGGGGATGGCCTATGGCTCCGGGTATGGTCCCGCATACGGATCTGCATACGGGTCAGGCCCTCGGGAGGCGGGAGCCAGAGACAGGGATAAGAGTGGAAGGCCCAGGTGGAGCTGGTGGCAGATCCTGGGGATGGTCCTCTTAGCCTGTATAGCGGCCCCGGTGGTCCTTGGCCTGGTGTTCGGCATAGGCGGCGGGACGATCGGCTTGATCGTCGGGGTACTGTCCCTTTTTGGCGCAGTCCTGGTGACCTTGACCATCGCGCTGGCGGCGGTGACCTTTGCGCTCCTTTTGGCGGGGATCTTGCTGATCGTTTTTGGGTTTGCCCACATGACTTTCCTCCCCCAGGGGATCTTATATGTGGGGACAGGGATCGGGGTCTTAGGCTTAGGCTTCCTCTGCTTGTCCTTATGCGGTCTGTATTATGGGAGGTTCCTGCCCTGGCTGGGGGTCTCGATCATCAACCTGGTGAGCGGTATCTTCCACAGAAAGGAGAAGAGACGTGAAAAAGTTTATTAAATGCACCGCGATCCTGGGGCTGATCTTTTCAGTCCTCGGTTTTGGGGTAGCCGGAGCGGCCAGCTGCTGGGGCGGCAGATGGTACCGGGATCTGGACCGATATGATATCACGATCCCGGTGCCGGTCAGGCCAGAGGACCATATGGGCGGTGACCGCCATGGCATGGAGGATGAAGGGGTCATCGAAAGGTGGATCGAGGATAAGCTGCAGGCAAAGCTGCAGCGGTGGGATGGGGAATGGATCGATGGGGATACGGCCTGTTTTCCGGTGAAGGAGGAGCTGGATCTGGAGGTGGTCCGGGGAAATGTGACCATCGTACCGGGAGATGTAGAGAAGATCCAGATCGCCTGCGACGGCCTGGATGCCAGACAGGGCCGGTGGATCGGGTCCAGCATGGAGGAGGATCGCCTGGAGCTCTACATCAGTGGAGGAGACGAGTATGTGCCGGAGCTGGAGATCACCATCCCAAGAGATACCCGGTTCCAGGATGTGGAGGTCAGCATGGCCGCCGGGAACTGTACCATAGCGGGTTTACATGCCGATGATCTGGAGGTGGAACTGGCCGCCGGCCATCTGGAGATCGACCGGGGAGAGATCAGGGACTTATGTTTTCAATGCGGGGCCGGGAGCATCCTGTATACCGGCCGGGTGGACGGTGATGTGAAGGTTGGATGTGCGGCCGGGGCGGTCCAGCTGCAGCTCTATGGAGAGGAGAACGCCTTTAACTATAGCTTAGAAGGGACTGGAGGATCGGTCAAGGTAGGTGAGCTGAGCCTGGATGGCCTGCTGCTCAAAAAGGATATCGATAACGATGCCGCTAAGGATATCGACCTGCAATGCGCGGCCGGGAATATCCAGGTAGACTTTTTAGGAGAGGATATGTAGGGCCGGCCTGATGATCAGATGGATAAGAGCAGCTATATGCGAGCAGACATATGGAAGATGAGCATATGAAGGAGGATGAGAGATCGGTATGTTAAATGGAAAGCGGTTATATCGTTCGGAACAGGATAAGATGCTGCTGGGTGTGTGCGGAGGGATCGGAGAGTATCTGGACGTGGATCCTACCCTGATCCGGCTCCTGTGGGCCGTGTTCGCCTGCACCGGGACCGGGATCGTGGCCTATATCGTGGCGGCGATCATCATACCGCTGCGGCCGCTGTGAGCGGCCGTCGGGTCGTTGTGACCGGCCAGCCGCCCGGGCCAGTATGTGAACGGCGGAGTATGGACATGGAGATAAGGTCGAAGATGATGATCAGATAGGATGGAGAAAGAACAAGATGGGTGTCAGGAAAGCCAGGACAGAGGATCTGTCAAGAGTAGGGGAGATCTTTGTTTTCAATAACCGGATCAACTATTTCCCCATATTTCAAGATGCAAGCTATTCCTTTGGTGAGCTGCAGGTGGTCTCGCTGGCGGATGGCTATTTCAAAAAGGCGGAGGTCTTCGACCGCTTATATGTGTTTGACGACGGCCTGGTAAAAGGCTTCCTCCAGATGGACGGGAGGGAGATCTGCAAGCTGTATGTGGAGCCGTTTTTTCAAAGCCAGGGGATCGGTCATGGATTGCTCCAGTACGCGGTGGATACCTTCCACGCAGATGAACTGTGGGCCTTGGAAAAGAACAGCCGGGCGATCGCGTTTTATGGGCGGCACGGGTTCGTCCCTACCGGTGGGAAAAAATTTGAGGAAGGTACGACGGAGGTCCTACTCCATTTGAAGAGAGGAGAAAAGAGATGAGCAAATATGCCCCCTTATGGGGATACGTCCAAAAGAATGGGAGCGACCGTTTTAAGCTGACCTTTGAGGAGATCCAGGCGGTAGCAGGGATCCCGATCGACCATTCGTTCTTGAAGTACAAAAAGGAGCTGACCGCCTATGGCTATCAGGTGGGGAAGATCTCCATGAAGGAGCAGACAGTCATCTTTGAGAAGATCGGGCAGGATGTGGTATCCTGACCCGATCGGTCATAGCCACATTTCGTGTATGAGCGGTATTTTGCGGCAGCCCTATCTTGTGAGGTCCGGCTCCTGTGTCCATCCGTTCATCCGGGTCCCGCAGAATGGGACCGGCATGCCGCCACAAATGCCGTGAACAGCTCCCTCTGTAACGGCGTGTGCCGGGTCATATGCTCCGGATGCCATTGAACGGCCAGGCAGAAGGGGTAGCCGTCCAGCTCCAATGCCTCGGGGAACCCTTCCGGGCTGCTGGCGGCGATCCACAAGCCCTCCCCGATATCATCCGGGGCCTGATGGTGCAGGCTGTTCACCGTGACAGTATCCGTACCTAAGAGCTTCCCCACCAGACTGTCTGAGTCCACCTCGATCGGATGGGTGGCGAAGGATAGGTGGAAGGGGTCCATATGGGCATACTCCTGGCGGGGCTTTAGGTCCTGGATCAGGGTCCCGCCGAAGGCCACATTTAAAAGCTGCATCCCGCGGCCGATGCAGAACAGGGGCTTTCCTTCCGAGAGCACGTCATGGAGAAGGGACAGCTCAAAGGCATCCCGTTTGGGGTCAGCGGCGCCGCAGTGGGGCTTAGCCAGCTGCTCATACAGCACAGGCTGGATATCCGGCCCGCCAGGAAAGAGAAAGCCGTCGCAGCGGGTCACGGCCGCCTGGAGCATCCTGGGGGAGGGATCTAAGGGAAGGAGGGAAACTTTAGCCCCGGCCTGCCGCAGGCAGCGGGTGTAGCGATATTGTAGATAGCGGTGGAATGGGTCAGTCCCCAGAGTGGGGATACCGATCGTGGGGTAGAGCATGGTGGGCGCGGCCTCCTTTCTGCTGTTTCCTGTGAACGTATGCCCGCACATCTGCGGAAGATACATACCCCTCTTCTTGTCCAGAACGTCTTCCCTTGTTCAACGCATACATGAGACGGAACATGACTCCGTATCCTTTCTTTTTCTGATCCTATCACATCTATGTGTCTGTCTGTTATCTGATCGATCCCCCTGGCTTCCTCTTCACGGTCAAGATCCCTAAGATCAGCAGCAGAGGGAACAGGATCGCGGCTAAGATCCCCGCCTTCAGGTCGTCGGAGGCGGCGCTGGAGATGAGACCTACCAGGGTGGGACCGCCGGAGCAGCCTAAGTCCCCGGCCAGGGCCAGCAGGGCGAACATGGCAGTCCCGCCATTCCGTAACAGTGCAGAAGCCTTGCTGAAGGTCCCTGGCCACATGATGCCCACCGACAGCCCGCAGACAGCGCAGCCGATCAGGGAGAGCACCGGCCAGGGGGCCAGGGAGATGCACAGATAGGACAGGACGCAGAGCAGGCCGCTGCCCAGCATGAACCGGTCTAAGTCGATCCGGTCGCCATATCTTCCATAAAAGGCTCTGGAGCTCCCCATAAGGACGGCAAATGCCATGGGACCGGCCAGATCCCCGATGGCCTTGCTCACGCCCAACCCTTTCTCGGCAAAGGTGGAGGCCCACTGGCTGACGGCCTGCTCGCTGGCGCCTGCGCATGTCATCATCAGCAGCAGGATCCAGAACGCCTTTTCCCTAAAAAGGCTGGCCATGGTCATCCCCGACGCACCATCCTCCGTTACCGATGCGATCGGCGCTCGCCAGAACAGCAGCGCATTGGACAGAGGGATCGCCACCCAGAGGATGGTGAGGAGCTTCCAGCTGCCGATCCCACAGAGTTTAAAAAATATGGTGGAGAGGAGCACCACCCCCACATGCCCCCAGCAGTAGAAGGAGTGGAGAAGGCTCATGGCCTTCTCTTTATTTTCGGTAGGGCAGCTCTCCATGATCGGACTGATCAGCACCTCGATCAGCCCGCCGCCGACGGCGTACAAAGCGACCGCGGTGAGGAGCCCGGCAAAGGCGCTGGGCAGGAGATCCGGCAGGATGGCCAGCCCGGCAAGCCCGGTGGCGCAGCATAGATGGGCGGCCACGACCGAAGCCCGGTAACCGATCTTGTCCACAAAGCCTGCAGACAGCAGGTCCACCAGCAGCTGGATCAGGAAGTTGATCGTGATCAGCATGGTGATCTGGCGGAGAGGGATCTGGTAGGTGTCCCCGAAGGTGATAAAGAGCAGGGGGACAAAGTTATTGACGATGGCTTGTACGATATAGCCGATGAAGCAGGCGTAGATGGTCTTCTGATAGCGGGCGTTCATGGGTAAGGGTCCTCTTTCTTTCATTTCATTAAATATGGGCATATAATATGGGCATATCGTGCTGGCGGCACATCTCGATGGATGAGCCTGCCAGACATTATAGCTCTTGGGGACGGCTTTGTAAATAGGGGACTTTTCACTTCTTTTCACAGCTGATCGACTTCCCTTTCTCTGCCATATGTGGTATGATCATAAACGGTCGTTATAAGGCCTGACGGAAACATAAGGAGGTAGGGACAGGATGAAAAGGAAGATATATCGGTCGCTCTTGATCGGGACCGTGGCGTTGTCCTTGTGCTGTTGTAAGGGGAAGAGCCCGGATGGGGCTGGACAAGCGGTGACAGGGGATGCGGCAGGACAAGCAGAGAAAGCAGATGCGGCGGCGACAACGGATACGGCCACAGAGGGGATCGTGATCATACAGGGGAACGGAGAGAACGGCGAAAAAGGAGCGGCAGCAAAAGGCGGGGGATCGAAAGCCGGAGAGGACCCGGGAGAGGCAAGTACACCTGGTGGGACGGCAGAGGGCCAGATGGGGGACCGCCAGGCTCCCAAGGATGGAGAAGGGACCTTCTCCTTCGCGGACCTAAAGGTCCAGGAGTTCATCTTTGCCAGCGGGGCAGGCGGCTGGGGGACCTGGATGATGGTGAAGGCGGATGGGAGCTTTTCCGGCACCTATTCGGACAGTGAGATGGGCTTGACCGGGGAAGGGTATCCGAAGGGGACCATGCTCTGGAGTGATTTCAGCGGGCGGTTCACCCAGCCGGTGAAGGTGGATGCCCATACCTATTCCATGGAGATCGCGGATCTGTCGTACGCGGACGTGGTGGGCACGGAGGAGATCAAGGACGGGATCCTGTATTCCTATACCGATGTCTACGGCCTGGACGGGACAGAGGAGATCCTGGTCCATCTGCCCGGCACGCCCCTAGGAGCATTATCGGAAGAGGTCAGGAGCTGGATCGGCTACCATGATCTTTCGGCTACTACGGATACGGAGCTTTCCTTTTATGTGCTGGAGAACGCGGCCCAGGGCTATGGCTTTAAGGGGTACGATCTGATCGCCCAGCTCTGGGATGACCTTGCCAGGACAGAGGAGCAGGCGGCTCTGCTGGAGGCCTCGCTCCAGAACGATCCCTTCTTGACCCAGGGGGATATGAACCAAAAGACAAATGAGCTGTATATCCTGTGGGATTCGGTATTGAACACCACCTGGCAGGGGCTAAAAAGGCTGCTGGACGAGGATGCCATGGCAGCGCTCACTGTGGAGGAGCGGGCGTGGATCAAGGAAAAGGAGAGAGCGGTGGAGGAGGCAGGCGCCGGGTCCGAGGGCGGCAGCATACAGCCCATGCTCATGAACGACACAGCTGCCGAGATGACCAAGGCCAGGGTGTATGAGCTGATGGAGCTGCTGGATGAGTGACGGACAGACAGGGACAGGATAAGGGCAGGAGGCAGACTGAGATGGATACAGGGTCAAGAGCAGGCATAGGGGCCGAGGCCGGGGTACATACAGACATAGAGACCGGTATCGGGCCAGGAGCAGGCATGAGGACCGAGGCAGGAGCAGGCATGAGGACCGAGACAGGAGCAGGCATGAGGACCGATGTGGGAACGGGCATGGGGGCAGGCACAGGCGTTGCTGTGCCGACAGATAGCAGGCCAGACAGGAGAGAGGGGGTCCGCCGGAAAGCGCTGAAGGCGGCCTTTCCCCATACGATCCCCATATTTGCGGGCTTCTGGTTCTTAGGGATGACCTATGGCATCTACATGAACGTATCCGGGTTTTCCTTTGTCTACCCGTTGGTCATGAGCCTGCTGATCTTCGGCGGCTCCCTGGAATTTTTAGCGGTCTCTATGCTCCTTAGCCGGTTCGCCCCCATGCAGACCTTGATCGTGGCGCTGATGATCCAGGCCAGGCATCTCTTTTACGGGATCGCCATGCTGGACCGGTTCAAAGGCATGGGCTGGAAAAAGCCCTACCTGATCTTCGGGATGTGCGACGAGAGCTTCTCGATCAACTACAGCGCGAAGATCCCGGAAGATGTGGATAAGGGCTGGTTCATGTTCTTCGTGACCCTGCTGGACCAGCTGTACTGGGTCACCGGCGCTACGCTGGGCGGGATCTTGGGATCCCTGATCACATTTGATACGAAAGGACTGGACTTTGTCATGACGGCGATGTTCGTGGTGATCTTTTTGGAGCAGTGGCTGAAGGAGAAAAAGCACTACACGGCCTATATCGGGCTGGGGGCCTCGGCTCTGTGCCTGTGCCTGTTCGGCCCGGACCGGTTCATGATCCCCGCTATGGTCTGCATCCTGGCAGGCCTCACCCTCTTTAGAAGGCAGATCGAGAGAGCAGGTGGTCTGGTATGACATTCGGACAACGTGTGATCACCATCGCCCTGTGCGTCCTGGGCACCATGGCTACCCGCTTCCTTCCTTTCCTCCTCTTTTCCTCCAAAAAGCCCACGCCGCCCTATATCCGATACCTTGGGAAAGCGCTGCCCTCCGCGATCTTCGGGATGCTGGTGGTCTATTGTCTGAAAAATGTGGACCTGTTCAGCGCCAGCCATGGCCTGCCGGAGCTGATCGCGGTCATCGTGGTGGTGGCCCTGCATCTCTGGAAGCGGCAGATGCTCCTCTCCATCGCCGGGGGGACGATCTGCTATATGGTGCTGGTGCAGATGGTGTTTTAAGACATAGCAGGCGGGGCTCCTATAAAGTCCGCTGTATCTTATCCAGGAGGTGTTGCACATGTTGTCGATGTATCCAGCTTGTTTTTTTCACGAAGAGGATGGATATTCTGTTGTATTTCCCGACTTAAACTGGTTAGCTACACAAGGCGATACCTTTGAAGAAGCGATGGAAATGGCTGTTGAATGTTTGGCCGGTTATCTCCATACCAGCCAGATCGACGGGGATACGGTCCCACCCCCTTCCAAACTGTCCGATATCGATCCGTATGCTATCGCAAAGGAATTGGATCCGGAGGCCCCTATGTGCGGAGCCATCGTCAATATGGTATCCGTAGATGTGGCGGCTTACGCAAAACAGCATTTTGAAAAGTCTGTGCGGAAGACGCTCACCATCCCAGCGTGGCTGAACAACGCGGCATTGGAGATGGGCCTCAATTTCTCCCAGATTTTGCAGGAAGCCCTGCTGGCAAAGGTTCAGGCGCGTTGATCCATATTGCATATCTCCCCCCAAGGTGGTATAGTTAAGGCACACAAGGACACAGTAAATGCAGCCCGCAGGTGACCGTCCAGGGTATCTGAACGGTCACGCCCGCAGGGCTGTCAGCAAGAGCAAAGGGGGAAGATACCGATGTACAAACTATGGGAAGCATTAAAGGAAGCAAAGAAATACCGCTGGGTGGAGCTGTCGCATCCTTTGGACAATGACAGCCCTTACTGGGCCGGGATCCCGGAGGGGTCCGTGGAGCTGGGGACCACCTGCTTTGACTGGGGGAATGAGATGCTGGACTGCCTGATCCAGACCTTCAAGTTCCCGGGGCAGTTCGGCACACACATCGATTTCCCGGGACATTTCATCAAGGACCGGGAGCTGTCGGAAAAGTACGGGGTTAAAGATCTGATCTTTCCGCTGTGTGTGATCGATGTGTCGGAGAAGGTGAAGGAAGATCCTACCTATGTGGTCACGGTGGAGGATATCCAGCGCTATGAGGAGCAGTATGGGAAGATCCCGGAGGGGGCCTTCGTGGCGCTGCGCACAGACTGGTCCAAGCGGTGGCCGGATATGGACGCGCTGTCCGGTCTGGATGCCGATGGCGGAGAGAATTTCCCGGGATGGTCCATGGCAGCGCTTAAATTCATCTATGAAGAGCGTGGCGCCGCGGCTAATGGACATGAGGCTCTGGATACGGATGCCTCGGTGGAGGCGGCGGCAGCCGGTGACTTAGCCTGTGAGCGGTATGTGCTGGATAAGGGCAAGCTCCAGGTGGAGGTCCTGACCAACTTAGATCAGGTGGCCCCCGCCGGAGCGGTGATCATCGTCTCCTATCCCCGGATCGAGGGAGCTACAGGTCTCCCCGCCAGAGTGTGGGCGATCACCGAGTGATCCCGCGAAGAACGGAGGGAACGATGAGCGTTACGGTCAATATCTATTATACAGGTAAGGACGGGGCAGCCAAGAGGTTCGCTCAGGAGATGGAGAGCAGCGGGACCGCGGCCGCGATCCGCAAGGAGGAAGGGAACCTGCGGTATGACTATTTCTTTCCCATGGCCGATCCGGAGACGGTGCTGCTGATCGACAGCTGGGAGGACCAGCAGGCGATCGACCGCCATCATGCCACACCGATGATGGGGAAGATCGCGGAGCTGCGGGAAAAATATGACCTGCACATGAAGGTGGAGCGGTATCTGTCCGACGAGGCGGGGATACCTAAGACCGATGCCCGTTTTATCCGGACGGGCGGGGATAGTTGAGCGCAGAAAGGCCTGCGCCAAAGTGTCCGGGATCTGGAAGATGAGGATCTGGGAAGATCCGAAGGATCGGTATCGAAAACATGAGTATCTAAAGAAATACCCAGAAAATAGAAGGGCTGTTGGAAAATAGCCGTTATATATACGATATGGGGTTTAGACCATATGGATCGCATCCCCGCATCGTGTATCAGCGGCATTTTTCGACAGCCCTGTCATTTTGTGGAGGCCCCGTCGCAGCGGGAGGCATATATGGACGGCCGGGAGCCGGGGCTTAAAAGGCAGCGCGGCTCAGGCCCGCCGCACCGCATTGTCCTGGAACTGGAAATGGTCCGGGCGGTGCCGGGACTGGGTAAATTCGAACATGATCCCGTCGCTGTTATAGGTGTAGCTGCTGACCACGGCCATACAGTTATATTCCTCCGCGTTCAGATCCAGGTACTTTTCATCGATCTCCGTGATCTTCTCCACGGTCATGATCCGGCGGCTGTTGACGATGGTCATGTGGAGCTCCTGCTCCAGATAGCGGTAGATAGAGGTCTCGGCGATCTCCTTTGTCAGGCCGGGGACACAGTCCTTTAAAAAGTAGTTATGGTTGATGATCAGCGGGGTGTCGTCCAGGTAGTGGAGACGCTGGATATAGTAGACCCACGACCCCGCAGGGAAGCTGGTCTTCTGGGCCAGGCGCTCATCGGCGATCAGCTCAGCGAAGAGCAGGACCTTGGTGGAAGGGACCCGGCCGTTGCGGACAGCGGATTCCCGAAAGGTCTCGATCTCGCCCATGGTGAAGGCCGCCTGCTGGGTGGGGCGGTAGATGTTGCGGACCCCTTTCCCCTGCATGGTCTGCACATACCCGTCCATGACCAGACGGCTGATAGCTCGGCGGACCGTGTTCCGGGAGCAGTCGTAGGTCAGGATCAAGGTGTTCTCCGAGGGCAGCAGCTCCTGGTAAGGGAGGTCGTTGGCCTCGATCTTTCTTTTTAAGTCTTTGTAGATGGTGTCGTATTTACTCTTAGGCATGGGGTTCCTCCCTCTATATCGGTTTCGTCGATCGGATGCCGCTCCTGCGGGTCTGGCAGGAGGGTCGCGTTCCTTCCTAATAGAGTAGCATGCTGGGCTCCACAAAGTCAAGAGTTGGGCGAAAACTTGTTTGAACAAATTTTCAAAAAGAGCACTTTTCACAGATCTCTCCCTCAGTGCTAGGGATACTAAGATAGGACTTTACACCTTTTACAGATCGGACTATAATAATGATAGTAACATACGGTGACAGATCAATATGTGGAAGGCGGTGAAGGAGATGCCCGAGAAGGAAATGCTACAAAAAAATATTGAAGAGTTTTCCAGATTACAAGGGTATATGTCGTTAGCTGAAAAAGACTCCGATGTATATAAGGCAATGAAGGAAAGATACATCGACTTAAAAGTCATCCTTACAAGTTCGGGTATTAATTTAACAGAAATCGACCGCATAAAAGAATAAACTATGATCTACTGGATCTCGGATCGTTTGTCCGAGATCCCTTTTTTATGCGCAGGCCCCCAAAACGAATATGACCGCCTGTCGGCGGCACGCGGCCGTGTGGCGGATAGGGGAGAAGCCGCCCCTACTTGAGCTGTAAAAGAAAGGCTCTCCAGGTTGTGAAAAGAAATCCGAAAAACTTGTTTAAACAAATTTTGAAAAAAGCGTTGACATGTTTAAACAAGTGTGATATATATAATATATAACCTGTTTAAACAAGTTTACGGCAAAAAGATACAAGTCATGACGAGCAGACACCATTACTTAAGGATGCTCTCGGAAAAACGGGATGTGTGGGATTTTCTGAGGGTGGGCAAAAACGAAATGGAGGAGCGATATGGGTAAGTATGCAGAGGATTCAAAGCAGCTACTGGGCCTGGTGGGAGGCAAAGAGAACATAGCGGCGGTATCGCATTGTATGACCAGGATGCGGTTCGCGCTGGCGGATCCGTCCAAGGCGGATATCCAGGCCATCGAGGCCATGAAGGTGGTGAAGGGGAGCTTCACCCAGTCCGGGCAGTTCCAGGTGATCATCGGGAACACGGTATCTGACTTTTATAATGATTTCGTTGCAGTGGCGGGGATCGAGGGGGTCTCCAAGGACGCGGTGAAGCAGGCGGCGAAGAAGAACCAGAACCCGCTGCAGCGGATCGTCACAGCCTTAGCGGAGATCTTCGCGCCGCTGATCCCGGCGATCATCACGGGAGGCTTGATCTTAGGCTTCCGCAATTGTATCGACAGTCTGTACCTTTTTGAGAATGGCACCAAGACCCTCTGCGACATCAGCGTCTTCTGGGCGGGCATCGACAGTTTCCTGTGGCTGATCGGCGAGGCGGTGTTCCACATGCTGCCCGTGGGGATCTGCTGGTCCGTGACGAAGAAGATGGGGACCACCCAGATGCTGGGGATCGTCTTAGGGCTCACCCTGGTATCCGGCCAGCTGCTGAACGCTTATGCGGTAGCAGGGACCGCGGCGGTGGATATCCCCAAGTGGGATTTTGGCTTCATCCAGGTGAACATGATCGGCTATCAGGCCCAGGTGATCCCGGCGATCCTGGCGGCGTTTACCCTGGTGTATCTGGAAAAGTTCTTCCGCAAGATCACACCCCAGGTGGTCTCCATGATTGTGGTCCCATTCTTAAGCCTGCTGCTGGCCGTCATGGCTTCCCACTTCGTGCTGGGGCCGATCGGCTGGAAGATCGGATCTGCTGTTTCCGCCGTGGTGTATGCAGGGATCACCGGTTCCTTTAAGGTGGTGTTCGGCGCGATCTTCGGGGCGGTCTATGCACCGCTGGTGATCACAGGCCTCCACCACATGTCCAATGCCATCGACCTGCAGCTGATCGCGGATTACGGCGGCACCATGCTGTGGCCTATGATCGCATTGTCCAATATCGCCCAGGGCTCCGCGGTCTTAGGGATGATCGCACTCCAGAGAAAGGATGCCCAGGCCCAGGAGGTCAATGTACCGGCTTGTATCTCTTGTTATCTTGGCGTCACCGAACCAGCGATCTTCGGCGTGAACCTAAAGCAGGGCTTCCCCTTTGTGTGCGGGATGATCGGATCCGGCATCGCGGCGGTGGTCTGCGTAGCCACCTCCACCACGGCCAATGCGATCGGTGTGGGCGGCCTCCCGGGGATCCTGTCGATCCAGCCCGCCTCTATGGGCAGCTTTGCGGTGTGCGCGGTGATCGCGATCGCGGTACCCTTCGTCTTGACCACTATGGTGGGGAAGAAAAGGCTGGCGGCTGCTGTGGAAGAGGCAGGCGCGGAGCAGAGCGGCAGAGCGGCCGGTATGGATGGAAAAGCAGGAAATGGCCAGGATGCTACATCGGGAAATGGGGATAAGGCTACATATGCACAGAGGAAAGCTACAGGAAGTGTGGATCTGACGGCCTTCCTGCGGGGCAGAGCGATCCCATTGGAAGCGGTTGGGGATGGCGTATTCTCCGCCGGGATCTTAGGGAAAGGTATGGCGATCGAGCCCACGGATAACGTGGTCTATGCCCCGGCTGACGGAGAAGTGGCGGCATTGATGGAGGACTCCCGCCACGCCTGCGGACTGAAGCTGGCAAACGGTATGGAGCTGTTGGTCCATGTGGGTCTGGACACGGTAGATATGAAGGGCGACGGGTTCGCTTACCGGGTCAAGCTGGGCCAGAAGGTCAAGGCCGGCGACGCTCTCCTGACCTTTGACCGGGAGAAGATCAAGGCGGCGGGCCACCGGGACGTGACCATCTGCGTGATCCCCAATGAGGGAGATGTACAGGAGATCCAGTTCCATACGGGGATGGATGTGAAGGAGAAAGAGACCGTGATCATGACCTGCCGGTAGAGAAGACAAGGAGGCGCATAGCGATGGAGACATTTAAAGACAAGGTGATCTATGAGATCTATCCAAAGTCGTTCATGGACAGTGACGGAGACGGGCAGGGCGACCTGCGGGGGATCATCGAGAAGCTGGACTATCTACAGGAGCTGGGAGTGGACCAGCTCTGGCTGACCCCGGTATTCCCCTCTCCACAGAATGACAACGGTTATGACGTGGCAGACTACTGTGCCATCGACCCCAGGGTGGGGACCATGGCGGATATGGAAGAGCTGATCGCGGAGAGCGGCAGGCGGGGGATGGGTGTGATGCTGGACATGGTCTTTAACCACACCTCTACGGACCACCTGTGGTTTCAGAAAGCGCTGGCCGGGGAGAAGGCGTATCAGGACTATTACATCTTCAAGGAAGGCACGCCGGATGCGCCGCCCACCAACTGGCAGTCCAAATTCGGGGGGACCGCCTGGGAATACGTCCCCTCCCTGGAGAAATGGTATCTCCACCTGTACGATGTGACCCAGGCGGACTTAAACTGGGATAACCCGAAGGTGCGGGAGGAGCTTAAGAAAGTGCTCCTTTTTTGGAAGGACAAGGGCGTGAAGGGCTTCCGCTTCGATGTGGTGAACCTGATCTCCAAGCCGGCGGTCTTCGAGGACGACTTAGAGGGGGACGGCAGGCGGCTTTACTCCGATGGCCCCCATGTCCACGACTATCTAAAGGAGCTGACCAGAGACACTGGGATCGACGAGCTGGTGACGGTGGGGGAGATGTCCTCCACCCACTTAGAGGATTGCATCCGGTACTCTGCCCCCAAGGAGAAGGAGCTGTCCATGTGCTTTAACTTCCACCATCTGAAGGTGGACTATAAGGACGGGGACAAATGGTCCCTGATGGAGCCGGACCGGATGGCCTTAAAGAAGCTTTTTGAGGAGTGGCAGACCAGGATGCAGGCAGGAAACGGCTGGAACGCCCTCTTCTGGTGCAACCACGACCAGCCCAGGATCGTCAGCCGCTTCGGCGACGAGAGGCGGTACTGGAAGGAGTCCGCCAAGATGCTGGCGGCGGCCCTCTACCTGATGCGGGGGACCCCCTATCTCTACCAGGGAGAGGAGCTGGGGATGACGGATCCCCATTTCACCGATATCGCCCAATATCGGGATGTGGAGAGCCTGAACTACTACCAGATCCTTCTGGGGCAGGGGAAGACCCGCGAGGAGGCATTGGCTATCCTGGCCGCCAGGTCCAGGGATAACAGCCGCACGCCTATGCAGTGGTCCGCGGGAACGAACGGCGGCTTTTCCCAGGGAGAGCCCTGGATCGGGATGTCCGACAACTACCGCCAGATCAATGTGGAGGCCCAGCTGGCAGATCCCGGATCCATCTACCATTTCTATAAGGAACTGATCCGGCTGCGGAAGGAAAAGGCCGTGATATCGGAGGGGACCATCGCGTTTTTCGAAAAAGAGGACCCGGATGTGATGGCCTACAGGAGGCAGTATGAGGACCAGGAGCTGGTGGTGCTGGCCCATCTGACGGATGGGGAGAAGACGGTCCGGGCAGATGGAGGGACGGCGATCCGGGCAGATGAGAAGGCGGCGGTCCAAGCAGATGGCGCAGAGATGGCCCGGGCAGATGTGGATATGGCTGGCGGGACAGAAGGTGGCCTATCTGTTGGTGCAGAAGGAGCCGCGTCTGTTGGCGGAGAAAGCAGAGGATCGGTCAAGGTGATCGGCGGCCGGTCCAGGTATGAAAAGCTCTTGGGAAACTATGGGGACTGGCAGGGAGACGGGCAGGAGATCCTCCTGCGGCCATTTGAGGTCCTGGTGCTGGAGAAGGTGGGGAGATAGGATAGATGGCAGCCTTTTCGATGGCATGGCCAGGAGCAGGAAGGATACGATAGAGGATAGGATGAGTGCGAAGCCCTGGGGTTGATAGCCCAGGGCTTTGCCCGGTATGGAGAAATGTAAACCGCTTATTTGATACAAGGGGTAATGAACAGAATATTGGAAAAACCGCCGAAAACAAGGGATCCCAACACACTGGATGTTGCTGGGATCCCTTGTTTGCTTTTGGGGCTGTGCCGGGGCAGCACGGGGCGGTGGTCATAGACAGCCACAGTGGTCACAAGTCTGACCCCTCTGTTTTGGAGAACTGGCTCGATACGCTTGAAAAGAAACAGTTTTTTGAGTATAATGGAATTGTGGCAAGG
>CAJUFE010000016.1:0-26043 GCA_910585635.1 uncultured Lachnospiraceae bacterium
CGCCGCTGAGAAGCGGCGCTTTTTACAGTGGGGGCGGATGGTTTTACGTTTACGTTTTAAGTTGCGGAAACTGATCTTGTTGTGGATACAGATTGAAACTTATAATATTGCAGTGATGTTGGTCGCATATAGGATCAATGTTTTGCAGTGGACTGGAATGAAAGATTTTATCTTACAGCTATTCCCGATATGGCAAGGAAAATGGTGGTTTATGACAGCGTATATCATCATCTATATTTTGAACCCATATATGAAACAGTTTGCAAAAAGTATATCGCAATATGACTATATAAAGTTTTTGGCTATATGTTTGATGTTATGGTCGGTCATCCCTACGATATTAGGAATATTTTGTAATGATACAGAAGTATCATTATACTATACAAGGGCAGTGTGGCTGATGATTGTATGGTTTACGGGTGGATATATAAGAATATATGGTCATCAAGATATCGGACCGATAAAATCCTGGAAAAGGGTGTTTATGATCACTTTAGTGCTAATCTTCGGTTCGATCATGGTCATAAAGCGTTTTGGTGCGTTTTTTGCATGGTTGGGGACAACCGAACCAGCATATCTTTGGCGGCCAAATACTACTCCTATGTATGTACTCAGTGTTAGTTTGTTTTGTATATTCCTTGATATGAAACTGCCATATTGGAAAATAGTCGATAGGGTCGCGTCAACGACATTGGGGATCTATCTGCTACATGATTCTGTATTGGCTGGATATATATGGGGGCATATTTTCAAAAATAGTATGTATGCAGATTCGCCATTTTTGATCATGCATATTTTATCAACAACGATAGTGATCTTTCTGATCGGGGCAGGGATAGACCTAATAAGACAGAATCTGTCGAAAAAGACGGTTGAGAAAGGAATAGATGTGCTATTAAAAGCAAAGTGAGATCAAGAGATAAAGGAGAATAGATATTAAAATATATCGAATAAAAATTTAGTTGCCTGAAGGAAGATGATCCTATACTGTCTCTGCTTTTAAAAATGGTAAAAACCTTTGAGGCACCTACCTTTGGCTGGGGATACTATCCAAGAATTGCCCTAAATACTTTTCAACATTATAGATTGAAACTACTATAGATATTTTAACATTTTCTTGCATGGTCTTTCATTTCATTCTAAATAATGTGTTATGGCCAGCTCACCAAGTAAACGTCCATGCGCCCGGCAGCTAACGCCCACCACACAGAAATGGCTGGCTGGCGCATTTGGCATACCTGAACTTGGGCCGTCTATCTGGCGGCGGACTTTTGAAGTAACATCCATGCACATTTCAAAATAATATCGTTTTTACAACGGATAACATAGATTTTATAGATTTCTAGAACTGAATGTTGCGAAAAATAGCAGAAAATGATATACTGTAAAAATGTTTGGAAAATACTTGGAAAAGGAAAAGTGATGATATGAGCAGTATGAAGAAGATGGCACGCGGAGATCAGATCAACCTGTCGCAGATACTTGATACTTTATATCTATTCATACTGGCTATATATCTTTTACGCGCTTTTTTTGACACAGCCCTCCTCTCGATCCCCTGGCCAGGTCGCAGTACAGATATCTTGCGGACCGCTGTGATTGGCGTAGTCCTATTAAAAATAGGGTATTCGTCGGGCTACAGAGGAAAAGGCTGGCTGGCGGCGCTCTTTATTGCCAGTGTTTTTTGGCTGTCGTGGATGTCTACAGGCTATTGGTTTTTGTTTGAATACCCACTGTTGATCTTGGGGACAAAGGATATCCCTTACAAAAAGATCCTGAAGGTATACTTCTGGTGTGGCTTCTTTGTAGTAGGGACCTCCGTCATGGCCTCATTGACCGGAGCGGTCCGGGATCTGGTCTATGTGAAGGATGGGATGTACAGGCATTCCTTTGGTATCTGCTATACTACGGACTTTGCGGCCCATGTCATCTATCTGCTCCTGGTATTTTGGGTGGCATATGAACGTGTCCCTGCGGCCGTGACAGCCGCACTCTTTCTGCTGTTTGCTTTGTTCCAGTTCCGTTATTGCAATACGGAATGCAGCGAGGTGGTGGCTTTGCTGTCGGTAGTGGGTGTCTTGTATGTATGGCTGGTGTCATTTGCAGAGAAGTGGGCAAAGAAGAAGAACGGGATCTGGCGCGGCATTTCACGAGTGGTATGGCTGATGGACCGGCTCTTGACGGTCTTCATGGGGATCTGTGCGGGGTGTGCTATCTGGATGTCGATCCATTGGGCGGAGTATGGGATATTACTGCGGATCAATGACTGGATATCCGGCAGGCTGCGTTTAGCCAAGGATGCCTTTGACCGTTACGGCTTCACGTTTTTCGGTACGGCATTTGACATGATCGGGGCGGGTGGGGATACCACATCTCGTGCAGGCTATAACTTCGTGGACAGCTCCTTCTGCATGATCCTGGTGCGGTATGGGATAGCGGTCCTGGCGGCGGTGCTGATCATCTATTTTGTGGTTGAGCGAAAGGCGTTAAAGAATGGGGACCGGAAGCTGATGGTGGCGTTTGCCCTGGTGTCGATCCACAGCCTGATCGAGCATCATCTGTTGGAATTGGCTTATGACCCTTTCATCCTCCTGGCGTTTGCGGAGTTTTCGCCGGACAGGCAGGGATGGGGATGGCTGCGGAGGCCAGAGGGCCGGAGAGATGCGGTGCATGGACATGAGGGCAAGAACGATAGGGGCAAAAGTGATAGGAGCAAGAAGGATGGAGGATCGGAGGATGCCGCGCGAAAGGATAGGCTAGCTGCGTACATCGGCTATTGCATCGGAGGGATCCTGATCCTCTTGATGGCTCCGAAGATCTTGCAGTATGGGAGGACCATCGTCACCATACTGGAGCTGCATAAGTTTTGGCGGCACCGGTATTTTATCATCGCATTGTCGGCGGTGGCGCTGGCGGTGGTGCTGTTGATCAAATGGACAGTGGACCTGATCTGCCTGAAGTTGAGGAAGGAAAGAGCGGACAGGCGAAAGAGCTGGGGAGCTGTCGGGTGCGGTGTCTTCTTGCTCTGTACCTTAGCCGGATCAGAATATGTGATCAAGAGAGGGACGGTATCCTATGAGGAGTCCTTATCGGCAGGCAGACAGGTAATCTTAGCCCTGCAGGGAGCGGATCTGGCAGACCTCAGGATCTATGTGGATGATATCCCAGTGGTCTATGAGCGGCAGGTCCAGGGGCTATCGGACCGGGTCTTGAGTGCGGACAGCGCGGTGTCAAAGGAGGGGAAGATCGTCCTGCTGGCCAGGAAGGACCGGGATATCTTCCGGCTGATGGAGGCGGGGTGCTGGTTCGGAGAGCTGTCGGACCGCCAGGGGATCTATACCGACAGTGAGGAGGCGGTCCGGGTCCTGGAGGGACAGGGGATCGCCATGCACGACTATTATAGTGTGCAGAAGGAGGAGGATCTGGCCGATCTGGCGGGCCGGAACGGTCTGGAGCTGAGCGAGGGCGGGAGCCTGCTGATCGAAGGCGCGGACCGGTCCCTGATCCATGGAGCGGGCGAGGTGATCTATCGCGGGAGACTGCGTGTGGAATATACGATCAGACTACTGGACAGCTCCATCACAGACGGTGAGCTGGCGAAGGCCAGGCTCTCCTTTGACTGGGGGGAGCGGATCATCAAGGAGCAGCCGATCACCAGAGCCGATCTGGATGAGAACGGATGTGGTACGGTGGTGATCGAGGAGTGGGTAGACAGCTTGGAAGGCGGGGAATTCTTGCTGTTTGCTGATGGGGATACGAGGATGTTGGTCGAGAGTATACGGTATGGGAAGGTTGGGAAGTAGGGGAAGACCCAGAAGGAGAGATGGGATAGGGGAGGCTAAAACGTAAAGATAAGGTAGTGCCTCAAAAGATGGCCGCAGTGGTATGGCAGGGCAATGGCGGCTCTGCCGCCGCAGCATCTTTTGAGGCACTCACCTGTCTCTGGATCATTTACAGACCTTCTCCACAATAGACTGGAAAAGGGAGGAGCGGCAGCCGCTCATCCTGGCAGGCTGTTCAAGAGCCCATGCTCTCTGCGATCTGTTCGATCGCATCCAGCGATAGACTGGGGATAAATCCTTTGATCTCCTCGACCGAGAACCTTCCGGACTGTAACATGTTCATTGCTGTCTGCCTCGCCTCTTCCTGCCGTCCTTCCAGTCGTCCTTCCTGCCGTCCCTCCCGTCGTCCTTCCTGCCGTCCTTCATCCATCAGCATCCTCCCAACCTGGGTCATGCCCAACACCTCCTTGATATACCGCGTGGTCTCCTTATCGATCACCTTGTCCGTAAAGCTCAAGATCCCGGACAGTACAAAGGTCTCCTGCTCCTTATCCGGGATCTGTCTGGCCAGGTCCACACACTGCCTGATGGCTTTTTGCTTCATCTCCTGCCCCCTATAGGTCAGGGGCAGGATGACCAGGTGCATCAGCACCTCGTCCGTCACCCGGCCTTCTGCGATCCGGTCCCTGGCCTCCGCCAGCCATCTCTCGGAAGGGACCCCCACCAGATAGGCGGCCTCTGTCCGTATACGGCAGGCGGTCCGGTCCAAGACCGTCCCCGCCTCCTCGATATCCGCCGTATATAAGACCATCATGTGGACATCCGGTCTCTTGCCCTCCCGCAGATATCGGTCGATCACATCCAGGATATAGCGGCCATACTTGGTGAGGTCCTCTTCCTTGCAGGTGCTCTCATAGTCTAAGATCGCCACACTCCCGTCCTCCAGCTCGAAGAGGTTATCCATCCTGAGCTCTCTGGCCCGGACGATCGGGATGTTGGTGGGGCGGACATCCACTACCTTCAGATCGCTCCCCAGGCCGAACAGGGAAAGGGGCTTCCCCTTCATCCTGTCCCCAAAGAGCTTAGAGACGATATCCTTGTTCTGGTATGCGATCGACTTATCGCGATCTTGTGCCGGGCTCCCTGCGGCCTGCCTGCTGCTGCTCGGCCTTCTCTTGGTCTTTTTTGTCTCCACCTTTCTCTTGGTCTCTTTTGTCTCCACCTTTCTTTTGATCCTTTCTAGCCCGCTGCTATGCGGCACTGGCCGAAACCCCTTTATCCAGGAACGGTCAGGGCTACTCTCCATGTTATGAGCATAACATAGCTTTTGCGATCCTGCAAGATATGTTAGACTATAATGTAAAATATCCCCATGGTGTATTTGGCCAAGTGTCCGATGCGGAGAACTGACAGGGTTACAGTCCCTTTAGGGAGGCCAGGAGGTAACGGTTCAGGGTATCTGAACGGTTACGCCAGGAGAGCAGGACCTTTGGAGTACACGCACAGCATCATTGACATTTTGGCAACGGTAAAATATAATCCTTATAAATGTAAGTTCCTCAAAGATCTTAGCAGTGGATCCATTTAGAAACCGTGTTTTCTAACATGGGATGAAAATATAAAGCGCGGAGGAGAAGCCCGATATGCAAGAACGATTAAAGCAACAGCTGGATTTCGCACTGATGATCGATAAGGAGAAGAACATCTTCCGCCAGACCCACCTGTCTGGCCATGGACGGAATGAGAATGATGCAGAGCATGCCTGGCACATGGCGATCATGGCCTATCTGCTGCGGGAGTATGCTAATGAGGAGGTGGATATCGCCAAGGTCATGCTGATGTGCCTGATCCATGATATCGTGGAGATCGAAGCGGGGGATACCTATGCCTATGATGCGGAGGGCATAAAGACCCAGAAGGCCAGGGAGGACGCGGCGAAGGAGAAGCTGTACTCGATCCTGCCGGAGGACCAGAAGAGGGAGCTGGTCGCCCTGTTCGACGAGTTCGAGGCCTATGAGACCCCAGAAGCGAAGTTCGCCCACACCATGGACAACCTGCAGCCATTGCTGCTGAACAACAGCAACGGCGGGGGCGACTGGAAGGAGCACCAGGTGAGCGCGGCGCAGGTATACGGCCGGCAGGCGCGGTCGAGAGAGGGGTCTGAGCGCCTCTTTGCCGTGATCGATCAGATCATCCAGGAGAATATCGAGAAGGGGAACCTGACGAAATGACCCAGGGCATCTGGACTGTTACGACTTGACGTAGCCAGCGTCAGGCCCGGATCGTGTGCAGGCTGTCGCAGAGGCCCTAGATGGCCACGGCTTCCACTATCCAGAGAACAGCCTCAGATATCAAAGAGATAACTGATAAATGTTGATAATAAGGGATCTATAAGGAGTTTAGCCCATGATCAGGCGTTTTACGTGTTCAAATTTTAGGAATATCGAGGTGGAGGATCTGGCATTTGGACGGATCAATCTGCTCATCGGCCCCAATAATGCTGGGAAGAGTAATTTTATCCGTGCGCTTTCGTTTTCTGCCAATATGGTGAACCATGCAGGTAAAGACACGATTTCCGGTTTTCTTGCGGAAGTGCAGCGGAACGGATCTTCTGCGATCTGCCGCCGCGGCGGACATGATGAGCAGGTGAGCTTAAAGTGGCGGATCGCATTAAAGGAGGAGGAGGTAGACTATTCTCTGGTGTTCCAGCCCGGAAGTGATGAGAATGGTCCCTTTATAAAAAAAGAAGCTGTTGACAGTGCAAAGATCATCCCAGGGAAAAAAAGGCCTTTTAACTTTTTCCTCTTCCATGATGAAAAGGCAGGATACGGGATGTTTTCCACGGCTCGGAAAAAAGGAAAACTGAACAAGAGGAAGCATGTGCTGGCTGACCAGGATGAGAGTGCTCTGCTCCAGTTTGATCGATTGGTGCTCCAGAATAGGGATCTGATCGAACATTCGTATGTGAGTAAGGATCTATTTGGGATGCTGGAGGAGATGCGTGCCTATTTTTCTAAATTTTATGCATATATGTCTTCTAAATTTGACCTCGATAAGGTCCGTCAGTTGCAAGACCCTAATGGCAATGGGAATTTCCTTGCAAAGGACGGTTCGAACTTTTTGAATGTCTATCGGCAGGCATGCCGATCAGATCCAGATTTTGAGGCGAGGTTTTTTGCCAAGATGCAAGCTCTGATCACGGATCTGACAGAGATCAGGATCGTTGAGGGGCTGGATAAGATCGGGATGAAGCTTTTTATGGGGCAGGAGTCATACTTGCTCTCAGAGGTGTCAGACGGCACCATAGAAGCGCTGCTATTGGCTCTGCTGACCAGCATGCCTCAAAAGCAGGCCCCGACCTTGTTAGCGATCGATGAACCGGAGGTGAACCTCCATCCGGCCTGGCAGGCGGTCTTAGCCAAATGGCTGCAGATGTCCGGTAATTTCAAGCAATGCTTTATCAGCACCCATTCCTCCGATCTTCTGGATGCATTTACAGAAGGATTTCGGGATGGAGCTGTGGATATCTTTGTGTATGACCAGATGGGGAGGAACACCTTCAGACCGCTGGACCGTGAACGGGTCAATGATGAATTAGAAAAAGGCTGGCTGCTGGGGGACCTGTATCGTGTGAACGACCCATCGATCGGGGGATGGCCATGGTGAAAAAGATCGCGTGTTTTTTTACAGGAGGGTATACAGAGTCCAATGCCATGCCGATCTTTTTAAAGAAGATCAACCCGGATATCGAGTTCAGGCAATTTTGTCCCAATAGGACAAAGCGGAGGAAACGTCCGGGCCAGCTGGATCTTATCGATGAGGTCAGTGGCTTGACGGGACCTGCCCTTCTCGGATATGTCTATACCTATCTGAAAGAGCATCCAAAAGAGATCGCGGAGTTTGATGCGATCCGGATAGAAGATGATCTGGACGGACGTTTTTATGAAGAGACGGTCCCGGGAGAGGAGAAGAGTATCGTAGCGAAGCGGACGGCAGACTTCGAGAAACATTACAAAGAGATAAGAGAGAACATATGTGAGCGGTTAGGTAAGGACGACTCTTTTCCAGTCCTTCGACTTTTTGCGGCCCCGGAGATCGAAGCATGGTTCCTGGCAGATTGGGAGGATACATTTGGTTTTGTCTATGGACCCAAAAGCTTTTCAGTCCTCACGACCGGAGAGCGTGACTTTTTTTCTACGCGCTTTTGGTCATATATTAAAGAGGGAGTCCTTATGGGATATGCCGATAGGATCGAGGAGTATGGATATTTTTCTGGCGTATATAAAAAACTGAGTGATGAGATCATTGCAGCATTTGACAGCTTTAAAGTTTCTCTGGCCTCTCCAAAAGAAAAGTCGCCTTATGCAGAGACGATCGCGGCCAAAAGAGATCTGCGTTATTCCAAAAAGCTCCATGGCGATGAGATGCTACGGCGATCGTCTCCGGATAAGATCAGGGAAAAATGCACGATCTATTTTCGGGAAACCTATGATCAGCTCAAAAGCTTATAGCGATATCAGCTATCCCCCCACTGCGCCTTCATCAGGTCGATAAAGCATCTGGCCGCATCGCTCAAGTACCGCCCCCTCTTATAGCTGGCCGTAAATTCCCAGGTAGGGCGTGAGGGGAGGTGGAAGCAGGTGATGCCTTCGGGCAGGTCTTTGACATAATAATAGGTAAGGATCCCGCAGCAGAGGTTAGTCTGCAGCATGGACAGGATCGTGTGGTTATTGCCGGTCTCGAAGAGGATCTGGGGCTCGAAGCCGCCTTCGGCGAAGATCTGGTCGATCATGGTCCGCATGGTGGACCGCTTGTCCATCAGCACGAAGGGCTCATAGCGCAGGGCGCGGACATCCAGGGTGGCGAACCGCTCGCCTGGAGGGGGCGTGGAGGCCGCGGCGATGGGGTGGACCGAAGGGACGGCCAGGAACAGCTCTTCGGTGTAGATGGTCTCATAGACGTCGCCGGTCCGGTCTGCGTCTGTCAAGGTCAGGAAGCCGATATCTAGGTCCCCCTGGGCCAGGAGCTTCTGCAGATCCCGCACCACCCCCTCCCTGGGCTCCACGATGATGTTGGGATAGAGCTGGTGGAAGGTGGTGTAGGCGGCGGTGAACATGGTGATGCCCCGGCCCGCGGTAAAGCCCACGGACAGGTGGCCGTACCGCCCCTCCGCCAGGTCGTTGATCCGCTGGTAGGTGTCCCGCTTGATCCGCAGCACCTCCTTGGCGTTCTGTACATAGATCTCACCCGCCTCTGTCAGGTGCCAGTTGGTCCTGGAGCGGTGGAAGAGGGGTGTGCCCAGCTCCTTCTCCAGCTTAAGGAGCTGCTGGTTCAAGGCCGACTGGGTGATGTAGAGCTTGTTCGCCGCCCGGGTGATGTTATTTTCTTCCGCGATCTTTAAGATGTATTCGATCTGTTTCGTATCCATAAAATGTGATGTATCCTTTCGCAAGAGGTTTTTTCGTAAAGTGTCCTATCGCAAAGTATCTTATCGTAAAGTATCCTATCGTGAGGTCATAAGGTGACATTCTGTAAAAATATCCGTTCACAAAGCGTTTTTTGATAAAGCGTTCCTTATCATAGAGCTTATATAAGTGCTCCTTTGCATATGGTGGTCCTATAAAAGCGAAGGTGTTTAGATACGATGCCATATCCGCAGATATCTAGCGGCCATGAGACAGACACACTGCGTGAACCGCTGGCAGGCGCCTGAGGATCATACCGCAGAAGCTCAGCAGCCCAGCCGCAGAAGCTCAGCAGCCCAGTCGCAGAAGCTCAGCAAACCTGTAGCAACTCCTCCCGCCCCCTTTACCCGGTTCACACCCTTCAAAATGATCGGTCGGATCGCCCAATGAAAGATCCCCGTCCCATCCCCGTCCGGCGTAAATGCGTCGGATCTTTTTTCTAGTATATCTCTTTTTTTGGTGGAAATCAATGATCATAAAGAAAAATTTAGAGTAAACATAAATTAATATAACTTTACTTACGAAAGACTTTATTGTATACTTAGGACATGACATAAAAGTCGTAAAAAACTTATAACAGGAGGTACAGAGATGTCACCAATTATCCAAAAAATGGAAGTCTGGCCGGTCGCAGGGAAGGACTGTATGGAGCTGAACTTGAGCGGAGCCCATGCACCCTACTTTACCAGGAACGTAGTGGTCCTTTATGCGGACAATGGCGAGATGGGCGTTGGCGAGGTTCCGGGTGGAAAGAAGATCACCGCTGCATTGGAGGAGTGTATCCCGCTGGTAGAGGGGACGAAGGTTGCTGAGTACAAGAGCACCCTGTTAAAGGTAAAGAAGCATCTGGATTCCAAAGGAGAAGAGGATGTCCGCGGCAACCAGACCTTCGATCTGCGCACCGGAGTCCACGTGATCACCGCGATCGAAGCTCCCTGCTTAGACCTTTTAGGCAAGCATCTGGGCGTTCCGGTCTGCGAGCTCTTAGGCGACGGACAGCAGCGGGATAAGGTCCGCATGTTGGGCTATCTGTTCTTTGTGGGCGATCCTAACAAGACCGATCTTCCCTATGACCACGAGCTGGATTCCGACTGCGAGTGGTACAAGATCCGTCATGAGGAAGCCTTGACCGCCGATAAGATCGTGGCATTTGCCAAGGCTACCCATGCCAAGTACGGCTTCCAGGATTTCAAGTTAAAGGGCGGCGTTCTCCCGGGCAATGAGGAGATGGACGTGATCCGCGCCTTAAAGAAAGCCTTCCCGGAAGCAAGGATCGACTTAGACCCCAACGGCGGCTGGCTGTTAGAGCAGGCCGTGGAGTATGTGAAGGGCATGAAGGGCATCCTGACCTACTGCGAGGATCCCTGTGGAGCAGAAGGCGTCTACTCCGGAAGGGAGATCATGAGCGAGTTCAGGCGCCGCACCGGCTTCCCCACCGCCACCAACATGATCGCCACCGACTGGCGTGAGGTGAGCCACTCCTTAGAGTCCCAGGCGGTGGACATCATCCTGGCAGATCCCCATTTCTGGACCATGGCCGGCTCCGTCCGTGTAGGCCAGATGTGCCATGACTTCGGCTATACCTGGGGATCCCATTCCAATAACCATTTCGATATCTCCTTAGCCATGTTCACCCAGGTAGGCGCTGCCGTTCCCGGCGAGTACAACGCGCTGGATACCCACTGGATCTGGCAGGAGGGCATCGAGAGACTGACCAAGGAGCCCCTGCAGATCGTAGACGGCTGCGTAGCCGTCCCGAAGAAGCCAGGCCTTGGCATCGACGTAGACATGGACCAGGTCAAGAAGGCCCACCAGGTCTACTTAGACAACTGCTTAGGCGGCAGAGACGATTCCGTCGGCATGCAGTACCTGATCCCTGGCTGGAAGTTCGACCCGAAGAGACCCTGCCTGGTACGGTGATCGATCTTACATATAGCGAGCAGATACGTGGTTGTTGTTTTTTGCGCCAACGCCGATCTGTAGCGTAGGGAGGGGGCTGTCACAAAAGGAACCCCTGTTTTAGCAAAGAACGTCGGCGCTTAGCGTCCGCTACGTTCTTACCAAAGCGCCGGAGCGAGAGCGCGGTGACGTTGTGACAGCCCCCTCCCGGAGCGGATCTTTGCTCGACCAGTAAACAGCAGCGATCACCTCTGCTTATAGCAACGATCACGATCAATAATTGGATTTTTCCCGCATTTTGTGCTATTATCATAGATAAGTCAAGGGGAAGCGGGGAAAGGTCTTATAAGATCTGCCCATATCCCTTTTTGTCTGGCCGCGGAGCAGGCTACGGGGCGGCATACATAAAGCCCCCCGGCAGCTCCTCTGGCCCGGACGGAGCATGAAGACAGAGGAGCGCTCTTTACCGGCGCCCTCCCAAAAAGGAGGAAGATCCATGGAAGTAAAAGGAACGCCAGTAGTAAAAGAAATGCAGGTCATCCCGGTAGCCGGGTACGACAGTATGCTCATGACCCTCAGCGGTGCCCATGCGCCCTGGTTCACCAGGAACCTGGTGATCTTAAAGGACAGCGCCGGGAACACCGGGATCGGGGAGATCCATGGCGGCGACTATACCTGTGAGGCATTAAGGAGCTGTGAGCCGCTGGTGGTGGGACAGCCGATCGGCAAGTACCGTGCTATCCTGGACAGCATCCACAAGAACAGCAAGCGGGCGGCAGAGGACGACGGCGAAGGCATCCAGACCCTGGATATCAGCAAGCTGAAGTTCGTGGTGAAGGCAGAGTGGGCGATCGAGTGTGCCCTCTTAGACCTTCTGGGCCAGTATCTGGACCTGCCCATGTGCGAGCTTTTAGGGGACGGCAAGCAGCGGGACCAGGTGGAGACCTTAGGCTACCTCTTCTATGTCAGCGACATGGAGAAGGCGAAGCCGGATCTTCCCTACATCGACGAGAGCGGCAGCACGGATCCATGGTTCAGGCTCCGCCGCCAGGAGATGCTGACACCGGACCGGATCGTGGAGCAGGCCCAGACCCTCCATGAGAAATATGGCTTCAGGAATTTTAAGCTTAAAGGCGGCGTCTTAAAGGGAGCGGAGGAGATGGGAGCGATCCGCGCCTTGAAGAAGGCCTTCCCAGAGGGCCGGATCAACATCGATCCCAATGGCGCCTGGAGCCTTAAAGAAGCGATCGATATCTGCAAGCCCATGGAAGGGATACTCACCTACATCGAGGATCCCTGCGGACCGGAGGCCGGCTATTCCAGCCGCGAGGTGATGGCGGAGTTCAAGAACGCCGTGAAGCTCCCGGTAGCCACCAACATGATCGCCACCGATTGGCGGCAGTTCTATCATGCGGCGGCGTTAAAGTCCGTGGATATCGTTCTGGCCGACCCGCATTTCTGGGGATTTGGCGGCAGTGTCCGGATGGCCCAGATCTTAAATGACTGGGGCCTTACCTGGGGCAGCCATTCCAACAACCATTTTGACATCACCCTGACCGCATTTGCCCATGTAGCGGCTGCGGCCCCCGGCAAGCCCACGGCCCTGGATACCCACTGGATCTGGCAGGACGGGCAGAACCTGCTAAAGGATACGCCCCAGATCGTGGACGGCTATCTCCAGGTGCCCAAGAAGCCGGGTATGGGCGTCACGATCGATATGGAGAAGGTGATGGAGGCCAATGCTCTGTATAACAAGCTGGATTCCCACGACCGGGATGACGCCAGAGCTATGCAGTACCTGATCCCGAACTGGAAATATGACTGCAATAAGCCGGCGCTGGTAAGATAGTCCAGAGTCAGCGCCGATCATTCCGGCCCCGTCCTCCGAGCGCGTTCCCATGGCAGCGGTCCGGACGGAACGGTTACCGCCTTTGGGGACAGAGTCCCGGAGGATCCGGGCCGATCACTTGAAAAGGGGAAAAGATATGTTCTTTAAAAAATATGGGGATATCGTTGTGGGCGTGTTCTTTATGGCACTCTCCGCGATATTGATGTTTATGGCACAGCAGCTGCCAAAGTCCAAGGTCATGGACATCGGACCGGAGTTCATGCCCATGGTCATCGGCGTCCTTACCTTCGCCCTGGCAGCGCTCCTGACCTTCTTGAGCGTTAAGAACTTAAAGATGCGGTCCGAAGAGCTTGCCAAGGCAAAGCCTGACGACTGTGATTATAAGCGCGTGCTCCTGAGCGCGATCCTGGTGCTGATCTATGTGTTCATCCTTCAGCCTGTAGGCTTCATCGTCACGACCCTTGTGTACCTGCCCCTGCAGATGCTGGTCCTCTCACCAGACGATCAGAGAGGCAAGAAACAGATCATCCAGCTGCTGATCATCGATGTGATCTTTACGTTGGTCGTGTTCTTCTTATTCCGTTACGGATTTAAGATCATACTCCCGACTGGCATCTTTACGATCAATTTATAGGAGGTGGAGATATGCAAGCATTAGGACTTTTAGGAAATGCGTTTGTCAGCGTATGCCAACCGGCCTCCCTTCTGCTGATGATAGCAGGCGTGGCAGTCGGCATCATATTTGGTTCCATCCCGGGGCTTTCCGCGTCCATGGCTGTGGCGCTCTTCCTGCCCCTGACCTTCAGCATGACGCCTTCCATGGGTATGAACACCCTGGTGGCGGTCTACATCGGCGGTATCTCCGGCGGTCTGATCTCCGCGATCCTGCTGAACATGCCCGGTACGGCTTCCTCCATCGCCACCACCTTCGACGGCCATCCCATGGCGAAGAACGGCGAGGCGATGAAGGCTCTGGGCTTAGGTATCGTGTTCTCTGCCCTGGGTTCCATCTTTTCCTTCATCATCCTGACCTTCTGCGCGCCGTCCTTAGCGGACATCGCCCTGAAGTTCACCCCGGCTGAGAACTTTGGTATCTGCTTCTTTGCGCTGACCATGGTGGCGATCCTGGCTTCCGGGAACATGGTCAAGGGGCTGCTGGCCGGTATGCTGGGCCTGATGTTCACCCAGATCGGTATGGCCCCCATCGACGGCACCGCCCGTTTCACCTTTGGCGCCAGCAACCTGATGGCCGGTTTTGACACCCTGCCCACCCTGATCGGGATCTTCGCGATCTCCGATATCCTGGTGACGGCAGAGAAGATGGGCAGCGGCAAGCTGGACACCATCCCGATCAAGAAGGTCAAGGGCTTTGGCTTTTCCATGAAGGAATTTGTCTATCATCTGCCGAACTTCTTCCGTTCCGCTCTGATCGGTACCGGTATCGGTATCCTTCCCGGCATCGGCGGCTCCACCTCCGGTATGCTGGCTTACGTGACCGCGAAGAACATGTCCAAGAAGCGCGACGAGTTCGGCAAGGGCTGTCCTGACGGTATCGTGGCTACCGAGTCGGCGAACAACGCCACCATCGGCGGCGCTATGATCCCGCTCTTGGTCTTAGGTATCCCCGGCGACGGCGTTACGGCTATGATGCTGGGCGGCTTCCTGATCCACGGCCTGTCCGCAGGTCCTCTGCTGTTCGTGAAGAACGCGGATGTGGTCTACGGGATCTTTGCGGCCTGTATGATCTGTGCCGTGATCATGCTGGTGGTAGAGTGGACCTGTATCAAGGGCTTCGTGCAGGTACTGAAGGTGCCGAAGCACATCCTGCTGCCTTTGATCTTGGTACTGTGCTGCGTAGGTGCATTTGCTACCAATAACCGGATCTTTGACGTCCAGTCTATCCTGCTGTTCGGTATCGTAGGCTACTTATACCATAAGTTCAGCCTGCCCACCACGCCCTTCGTGCTCTGCTTCCTGATCGGGGAGATGCTGGAGACCTACCTGCGGCGCGGGATCATGCAATATAAGTCCTTTGGCGCGTTCTTTGCCAGACCGATCTTCGACGTGTTCTTCTTCGTGGCGGTCGGGGTCCTGATCTGGTCCGTGTTCAAGGAATATAAGGCCTATCTGGCCAAGAAGAAAGCCGCTTAGGGCTGCCTAAGGGGCGAACGATAAAAAAGAACGCTTGCATTCTCTCCTGCGATCTGATATGATCAGGGTAGTGAGTGCATGGCAGAGGCCTTTGAGCGGATCATCGATATAGACCTCTCCTTTCCCCGCCCGGTCTTCGGACCGTGACGGGGAGGAGGGTTTATATAGAAAAGGGGAACTAAAAATAGGGGGACACCCCCGGAAAAAGGAGAGAGAAGACTATGAAAAAAAGAGTTTTAGCAACTGTTTTAGCAGGTGTAGCCGTCTTGAGCCTGGCAGGCTGCGGCGGCGGTTCCGAGACTGCGGCGACCACCGCGGCGACGACAGCGGCAGCTGCTGAGGGCGGCGCGGCTGAAGGCGGCGCAGCAGGCGGCGATGCAGCGGCAGCGACCGACTTAGGTGAGACCAGCTGGGCTCCCTCCACCACCGTTTCCATCGTCGTACCGGCCGGTGCAGGCGGTAATACGGACCTTTCCGCCCGTGTGTTCGCACAGTACGCGAAAGAGCTGACCGGCGCAGACTTCATCGTTGTGAACGCTAACGGCGCATCCGGCTCCGTAGCAGCGAACCAGGTCCTTAGCGCAGCTCCCGATGGACATACCTTCCTGTATGGCCATAACCTGGTGAACGTGGCGAACATCGCCGGCATCACCGATTACAACTATTCCGCTTTCAAGCTGGGCCCCACCTTTGCCAAGGATCCGGCACAGCAGTTATATGTGAACCCCGAGAAGTATGCCGATCTGGATGCGTTCATCGAGGCAGCAAAGGCAGCCCCCGGCCAGTTAAAGGCTTGTACAGAGGTGGGCGCTTACACCTATTATGAGATCTTAGCTTTCCAGAAGGCAGCCGGGATCGAATTAGACTTAGTGGACGTGGGCTCTAACTCCGATAAGATCGCCGCGATGTTATCCGGTCAGGTAGACCTGATGCCCGGTGCGTACATCAACTGTAAGGATTATCTGGCAGCCGGCCAGTTCGCCTGCATCGGTGTCCCCACCGAGGAGCGCTATGACCTGATCCCGGATATCCCAACCTTTAAAGAGCAGGGCATCGATCTGGTCTATCCGGACTGCGATTTCTCCTTCTACTTCCCGGCTGAGACCCCGGACGATGTGATCGTGTTCTATGAGAACCTGGTACAGCAGATCTTAGCTGATCCGGCTGCAGCAGAGGGCGTTGCCGGTGTGGATATGATGCCGTACTACTTAAATGCTGCTGATTCTGCTGCTCATGATGAGGAGATCTTCAACACCATCAAGGGTATCGCAGACGAGCTGGCGAAGTAAAAAGAGCGGAGCGATCCGTACATAGGAAAACAGAGCGTGGGCTGCTGCAGGATAGCCGGACGGCGTATCTTGCGGCAGCTCCTTTTTTGGTATCCGGCTCCAGCCAGTCACTGGTCAGTCACTGGCTGGCTGGCCAAAATACTGCAGGATGCTGGCCCGCAGGTACGTCTCCGGATCGTGCATCACCCAGTTCTTCCTCCGCACGAAAGCATTTAACCGATACATAGGCGGGATCATAGGATAGTAGGCCACATGTTCCCGGTCGGTGGCGCAGGAATCTCCGATCAGGGCGATCCCGATGCCCATGGCCACCATGCTCCTGGTGGCGATGATGCTGTTGGTCTCGCAGATCGTGCTGAGCATGATCTGAGCGTCCTCGATCATCTGGTCGGTGAGGATCCGCAGGGTGGATCCCTTCTTGGAGAGGAGGATGTTCTCCTCGCTGAAATTTTCCGCCAGATCCCGGGTGGTGATCGGCTTATCCGGGTTCTTCTCATAGTAGGGGTGGGTCTTAGGGACCGCTAAGTAGACCTCCTCCTGGCGCAGCACGTCCACCTGGGCGGCGCTGAAGGGCGCGATCGTGTTCAGGGCCATGATGCCGCAGTCGATGTTCTCCTCTAAGAGCAGCTTGGTGAGGGCAGGGACATTGGTCTCGGAGATCTCGATGGTCACCTCCGGAAAGCTGGCCTTAAAGGGCGGGATCAGCCGGGTGAGCATCTGCAGTCCGAACTGGGAGGTGACCCCGATGGTGATATGCCCCCGGTCCTCGATGTCCTCTAAGCTGCGGATGTTCCGGTACAGGTCCTCCTTGATGTGGACCACCTCCCGGGCGGCGGCTACATAGAGCTCCCCGGCAGGGGTCAGGGAGAGGCTCCCCTTGCTCCGGTAGAACAGGGGTGTGCCCAGCTCCCGCTCCAGCTTGGACAGGTACTGGCTCAAGGAGGACTGGGAGACGAACAGTTCTTCTGCGGCTTTGGTCATATTTTTCTTTTTGGCGATCGCCAGTATGTAGGTGAGATATTTGGTGTCCAAGGGGCTCCTCCTGCAAGATCTTCATCCTCCCATGTGCGAACATATGGGGCGTATCTTCCGATAAAAATGATCGGTGACCGGTCACCGCCGCTCCGTCTCTGGCATTCCTGGCCATCTGTGGGATCTGCGGCGATCGACAGGGCAGCTGCGGTCTTTTCTATATCATTATAACAAAACCTCGCGGCAGATATTCTTAAAACAATTAAGCGAAATAGATATACTATTAATTTTACTTATACTGATAAATGGTGTATACTGGACATATCAAAGATAAGTAAGGAGGACAGGATCTTGAAGACACCTATTTTTGTGAAGATCAAGGACGAGGACAATGTGGCGATCGCGGTCCGCGAGATCAAGCAGGGTACGGAAGTGATGGAGGGCGTGACCGCCCGGCACGATATCCCCCAGGCCCATAAGATCGCGCTGTGCGACATCCCTAAGGATCAGCCGGTGATCCGCTATGGTGTAGTCTTAGGCTATGCCATCGAGGATATCCAGAAGGGAGATTGGATCAATGAGTTCATGCTCCATCTGCCCACACCTCCCGATGTGGACGATATGAAGTTCGCCACGAACCTGGTGACGGAGCTTCCCGATCCGCCGGTGACCACCTGGGAAGGCTACGTGAACCCCTGGGGAGGCCCTGCCGGCACCCGGAACATCTTAGGCATCAGCACCACCGTCCAGTGTGTCACCGGCGTGCTGAACGTGGCCGTGGACCGGATGAAGAAGGAGCTGCTGCCCAAGTATCCTAACGTGGACGACATCGTACCCATCAACCATGCCTACGGCTGCGGCGTGGCCATCAACGCCCCGGAGGCCAAGGTACCGATCCGGGCCTTAAGGAACCTGTCGAAGCATCCCAATTTCGGCGGACAGCTGATGGTAGTGGGCTTAGGCTGTGAGAAGTTCACGGTGGATATGCTCTGCGAGAAGGCGGATATCACACCGGAGAACGTGATCATCCTCCAGGAGAAGAAGGGCTTTGACGCCATGATCGACGCGTTGATGGAGATGGCGGATAAGAAGCTGGCGATCTTAAATGAGCGGAAGCGCCAGACCCTGCCTTTATCGGATCTGCTGATCGGCATGCAGTGCGGCGGCAGCGATGCATTTTCCGGCGTGACCGCTAATCCTTCCGCAGGTTATGCGGCGGATATGCTGGTGAAGGGCGGCGCTACGGTCATGTTCTCCGAGGTGACAGAGGTCAGGGACGGTGTGTACTTATTAGGCGAGCGCTGTGTCAACGAGGAAGTGGGCAAGAAGCTGGCGGCTGAGATGAAGTGGTACGACAACTACTTAGACGCTGGGAAAGTGGACCGGAGCGCGAACCCCACCCCGGGCAACAAGAAGGGCGGCCTGGCCAATATCGTGGAGAAGGCCATGGGTTCGATCGCCAAGTCCGGCACATCCCCGATCGTGGAGGTCCTCTCCCCGGCGGAGAAGCCCAGCAAGAAGGGCTTGATCTACGCGGCCACCCCGGCCAGCGATATCGTCTGCGGCCCCTGCCAGTTAGCTTCTGGCATCGGCCTCCAGGTCTTCATGACCGGGCGCGGCACGCCTTATGGGCTGGCGATCGCCCCGGTGATCAAGGTCTGTTCCCGGAATGAGATGAAGGAGCAGTGGCCGGACCTGATCGATATCAACGCGGGACCGGTGGCCACAGGAGAAGCCACGATCAAGGATATCGGCACAGAGCTGTTCATGAAGATCATCGATGTGGCCAGCGGGCGGGATCAGAGCTTTGCGGAGAAATATAAGCTGCACAACGATCTGTGCATCTTTAACCCGGCGCCGATCACCTGATCGATCGAAGGATACCAGATCGACCATGGGATATCGGATCGGCTGCGGGATAAAAGGTCGGCTTGCGATAGACTCCAGCGTATCAGGAGACCGTTAACTCCTGGTACGCTGGTTTTTTGGTCTGGCCGGCCCTGATCGACCATTTTTTACCGGTTGGCCTGACAGGTTTTGTTTGCGGTCATTATTATTTTATGGTAGGATAGCATCAGACCGTATGACGAGGATCATACGGAGTAAGATCGATAGAAGTATACGAAAGAAAAAGATCGGAGGTCCGTCATCATGGAAGGCTTTATCAATATGGTCAATGCCCAGCTCATCCTTTTGATCTACTTATGTGTCGGGGCCTACTGCTGCAAGAAGGGCATGATCGATCAGCACACCAAAAAGAAGCTGATCGATCTGATCTTAAAGATCACCCTCCCCTGCATGATCTTCAATTCCTTTAACAAGCCTCTCACCCCGGAGGTGCTGCAAAAGACGGGGATGGCTTTTCTGGTGGCCTTCTGCATCGCCATCCTTTCCTATATCTTTGGCAAGCTCCTCTATAACCGCTATCCGGCAGAAAAAAAGAGCATCCTCCAGTACTGCACCCTGGTGAATAACTCCGGGTTCCTGGGGATGCCCATGGTCTCCGCGGTCTATGGGGCGGAAGGGCTCCTCTACGCCTCGATCTTCATCATCCCCAACCGGATCATGATGTGGACGGCGGGCCTCTCCCTGTTCACGGTGTCCGACTTTAAGAGCAAGTGCAAAAATATCTTTCTCAATCCCTGTATCATCACCGTCTTCCTGGGGATGGCCAGGCAGATCTTCCAGATCCCCCTCCCGGAGTTCCTGGACAAGGCCGCCGCGAATATCGGCGCGGTCACCTCGCCCCTGTCCATGATGGTGATCGGGACCATGCTGGTGGGGATCTCCTGGAAGACCTTGCTGGAGCCCAGCATCTTCTATCTGGCCGCTGTCCGGCTGATCGGCCTGCCCTTTATCGGGCTGGCGATCATGAGGCTCTTCCATTTCGACCCTATGCTCACCGGCGTATCCCTGATCCTCACCGGGATGCCCGCAGGCAGCACCAGCGCGCTATTAGCGGCGAAATACGGAGCTGACGAAGACTATGCCTCCCGGTGCATCATCACCACCACGATCATGTCGCTGGTGACCATACCGCTGTTGATGCTGTTCATCTAGGGCGGATGACGGAACGGATGAGGTGCTTGTGGGAGCGTACTCGAAGAAGGCCCTTCCTCTGCTGAAAAAAACAGAAAATAGAACGAGCGGCTTAAAACGTGAAAGGTCAGGGATCTAAAAAAGGTCCCGGCCTTATTTTTTTGCCCTGGCAGGCGTTTTTTCACAGGCTTGCCCGGGTAGATGCATGCCATAGCCTCTTGCCCGCCTGATCGGGAAGGTGCGGCCCCGTCAATAAAAACATGAAAGATCGGCAAAAAGGCCCGTCTGCCGATGGCCTTGAAATGCTTTTTTTAACGCCCTGCATGCTATAATGAAGACAAGAAAGGAGTATGCGGTCTATCATCTGGCTGGACAAAAAGGAGATCCCATGCCCATCCAGATCGAAGCGGAGTTTGTTATGAAAAAAAGATGCGTGACAGAGCAAGAGCCACCGGCCTCGGTCCCCGTTGTCAGGGGCGGTCGCTGGCGGCGGGGGGAACGCAACGAAAGGGAGGTCATTGCGGAAACTGATCGTGAACGTTGGCAGAAGATCGGAGACCGATCGATCAGCAAACCGTTGGAAACAGCGGGACGCAAAGCTAAGGGGGCTACGGTATATCATCTTGACTATGCCAGCCCGGCCGCCGGAGCCTTTGCATCCGTATCAAAGCAAAGAAAGGAAGTATGAGGATGAAGAAAATGAAAATGCGCTGCAGACGCGGTCTTGCGCTGTTCCTCGTGTTCGTCATGTGCATGGGGATGATGCAGGGGATGGCGTTTGCGGAGGAGACAACGGACACGGGAGGGGACGTTACTACAGAAGTTAGCAACGACTCCTCATCTGGCACAGAGTCTACGCCTAGTGCAGATCCAGGCAGCAGTACAGAGTCCAGCGGCGGTGCTGCAGACCCTGCACCCAGCACAGAGCCCAGCGGCGGTGCTGGAGATCTGGCACCCAGCGGATCTGATACGCAGGAGAAGGACGGCGGGACCGATGCATCCACCGGCAGCGAGAGCAAGCCGGAGACGACAACGACCGGCCCGACGACCACGCCGAACGGAGATGGGACCAGCACGACCACCAGCGGCGAGAAGACTGAGTGGAAAGACGGGAACGGGACTGTGGTAGCCGAGAAAGACACGTCCACATCGCAGACTGTCAAGGATAGCGACGGTACGGTCCAGTCGGAAACGAAGTCGGAAGAGTACCACGAAGGACCGACAGAGAGCACGGAGACGATCCAGCCGGAGGGACCTGCAGATCCCGACGGGACGACAGATCCGACCACACCTGAGACACCTGGTGAGCCAGGAAAAGAAGAAGGGCCTGGAGGAACGGGAACGCCCACAGAGCCTGGGACATCTGGGTCCGAAGGTGGGGATACGACTGTCGATCCAGAAGGGAAACCGGAGGAAAAACCGGGAGAGCCGACGGATGTGAAGGATTGGACGGTCGTTGATAAAGATGGGAACCCGATCCTGGGTGAGGATGGGGAACCGCTTACCGGGAAAGACGGGGTCACCGTGGAGATGACACCTGGAAATTCAGATTGGGTGGGCATCACGGTCGATAGTGACAAGGTGGCAGAGATAATACAGGGGAAAATGGAGTCTGAAAAGCCCGAAGGTGTGGAGATCTCGGATTATAAAGACGAGTCTACTGGCGAAGAAGGCTTCCAGTTTACGGACGCAGAAGGTAAGACCCATATCGTGATCAAGGTGATGGATCCGACCACCAATAAGCTGGTCGGCTACAAAAAGATGATCATCACGACCACGACTACTCCTGGAGATAGTGGAGCGACAGATGGTACACAGACCGGTGAGTTTGAAACGGATGATCCTAATGCACCTCCTGTGTGGGATCAGTCGAACAAAGGCGGGACCGTTACCAAGATCGATCTTCCGGAAAGACCTCAGGCAAGTGAGACAGTTGATGAAGCTACAGGGAACAAGACGACCATTACCGTCGAAGAGTTATACGATGTAGACGAAGCGGGGAATATCGTCCGCGACGGGGAAGGAGATCCGGTCGTGGTCGGCTACCTGACAAAGACGATCGTGACGGATGGGACTGGTAACCAGCTTTCCGGCAGCCAGGAGGCTGTGTGGGGGATCCGGACCACTGTCGTTACGAATGGCGATACCACAGCGACTACGGAAGACCAGATGAATGTCTCTACCAGTGTCTCCTTTGTCACGAAGGCGACTACCATCGAAGGCTTCCAGGTCAATGTAAAAGATGTGGTCGGTGGATCGCAAAGTGGCGTGTGGGGATCGATGGGTGAAGTTAAAGAAGGTGAGCATAAGGAAGATGAGATAAAAGATATGGCTCCAGAGGTTAGCGAACCCGAAGAAGGAAAGACCGATACGGATACAGATCTGTACCATCGTGAAGATGCCCAATATGTCGGTTATATCGTGACAGCAAGCGCTCTAAATATACGTAAAAATCCTGGAGCGGATGACAAGTTGAACCCTCCGATAGGAAGCGTACAGGCAAACGAAAAAGTCTATGTCTATTCGTTTAAGCAAATAGGCGGCAAGCTGTGGGGAGAGATCGGAAAGGATCAATGGGTCCGTCTTGAGGGATATAGCAAGTCTCCTTTTGAACTAACGGTACATGATAGTGTTTTATATGACAAACCAAATGGGAGCACACAACCTTGTTGGCCAAAGAAAGGGGAAACACTTAACATCCTTGAGTGGAAGAGTGATGATAACGGAGTCAAATGGGGACGCGTTATATATCACAAAAAAACACAATGGGAAGAGAAGGACTATGAAGGCTGGGTCAAGTTAACCGATGCATATGGAGAAAGCCAGGTCAAACCCCAGGCGGACAAAGAAGGTCAGTATGTTTTCCTTGGCGAATACGGGCTGGAAAGTGCGATAAAGGTCAATGGAGTCGGGAGCACTACTGGTACTTGGCAGCCTCATCAATTCCTGATATGGGACCATAATGGAGACCCTGTATATGTTTATTGTGCCGACTTTGGAACTGACCCAAAGAAAGGTACCGATTATGGAAAGGTAAACATAGAAGATGTGATCAATTCTGCGGACACGACTATTTGGGACAAGGACGATCCAGCGAACAACTCGAACATCGCAAAGCATGTTCAGGCGATCGCATCGAATGGCTTCTGGGGTACTAGTGAAGGCATGGGTAGCTTAGATAAAGTCAAAGAGATGCTAAAAGCTGCGATCGAACAGAAAAAAGTAACCATAGATGGCCTTGATATAACTGTAGATGGTGCAGTGGATCGTTTTGTGGGACAGTTGACCGAGGGTATGGCCTTGACGGCAACACAGGCTGCTATCTGGAGTCATGCTACCTCGGACAGACTGATCAATGTTGATGATCCTTTTGGAAGATATCAGCAAAATGGATCTATCATAGACTGGAATGCAGATAAGGAGAAAAAAGATGTAGCAATGGCGCTCTATACGTATCTGCGTGGTCTTGATCCAGATAAGGCTGAGTTTACCTCCAATAAGATCACAGAAGAAAGCATCAAAGGGACCAGCATCACAGTGAAATCGGTAGTGCTGGATGATAACGGGAAACCACAAGAAGCAATACAAAGGGATGACACAGCGAATAAAGAATATACGTATAACACGGATGTGTCTTTTATCTTGAGTGTAAAGCCTAGTCAGATCAATGATGATCTTGTCGTAACGATATTTGATCCTAAAACAAATGAAGTGATCGCCACAAGACGTTTAGCTGGTGACGGTAGTAATGATGAGGGTTTCCATTCTGGAAAGGTGATAGAAAATGCAGATGGGACCTATACCTATACTATAGAGGATGTAAAGTTAAATGAGGGAACAAATATAACTTTGCGGCTGCAAGGTGTTCGGACAACGGCACAGGCGTATCTGATCACTGCAAAGACCCCTGGAGGTGTTGACAAAACTGCACATTCTCAGACCTTTGTCAGTGCTACAGAAACAAAGCAGGATGTGAACCTGAGCTTTGATCTGAAGTTCAACGTCAGAGAACCAGTGGTCACAGTCGAGAAGACAGAGACCGAGGAGAAGGAACTCGTTTCCACCGTAAAACGTGATTGGGATAAGACCTCGGAGACGAAGTACACCTATAAGACTCCTGAAGACCCGAAGGACCCGGAGAATCCAAGGGAGCCGGATAGACCTAATACTCCGAACACCCCAACCACCCCCACCCGTGTCCACCACGATCGCTCCACGCCGATCCCGGACGCCCCGACACCATTAGCGAGCATCACAGAAGATCCGACCCCGTTAGCAATGCTCCCGGAGGAGCCAGTGCCGTTAGCGATCTTCGATGAGGATGTCCCCTTAGCGAGTGTCCCGGCTACAGGCGATATCTCAGGTCTGTGGTATGTCCTGACCCTTTTCGCAGGCCTTGGCCTCATGGGGATGGGCGTACTGAGCGGGAAGAAGAGAAAAGACGCTTAGGACGGTCAAAAACAGTCAAGAGCGGCTAAGAACGGATATGCATCGATCATCTGCACTGGAAGGCCAAAAGCCGGAGGGCTGAGGATGATCAACGGATGATCCCAAAAGGATACAAAACAGACAAAAAGAGCAAAAGGGAAGCCGGCGCCCAGCAGACTGGGGGCCGGCCTTTTCTGAAATGTAGAGAAAAATGTAACAGAGAAAAGCGTGATAGCTCAGGGCATTTGAACGGTTACAGGAAAATGAGAAGAACAGGCTGTGTACCGGGAAAGGTCTATGCGGCGTGATCATATAGAGGATATAGGGCCTATAGGCTTTATGCGGTCTGTAGCCAGCGAGATCAAGATAGGGAACAGGGAGGCGTACATATGGAGATAGACGGCATGTTAAAAAAAGGAGGATCCAAGGTCCTCCTTTTCGCGGTGTTGGCGGCGGTCGCCCTTTCTGCCTGCGGAAAAGGGGACAAGGGAGGCTTGTCCGGTCCGGCGGGGACAGAGGGGCAGGAGACGGCAGAGGGACAGCAGGAGACGGCTGCGCCAGAGCCGCCCGCCTACCCGGAGCAGGTACAGGCTTACCAGGAGAAGGCAGAGCTCCTGAAGGAGAGAGCGATGGAGGACTGGGTGCGCCAGGAACTGGGGCTGTCCCCGGCAGGGGAGGCTGGTCATGCGGTGTTCCTGTCGGTCTGCGACACCACCAAAAGGGCCAGCGTCTTTACCGGCACCGGTGAGACCTTGGAGGAGGCCTGGGAGGCGGCGGACACCAGAGCCAGGACAGCGGTGGGGGCCAGCGGCTTAGAGCCTGTATGGGTAAAAGCCGACGTGACCTATCTGTCCGAGCCGATCGGGACGGAGGAACTGGAGGATGCGCTCCAAGGTTCCCGTCCGGGGTATTTCCGCTATGGCGTGGCCTTTGATCCGGCCTTTGAGACCGCCCTTTTGGAGGCGGAGTTAAATAGCGCGGGGATCTACGTCTACGGAGAGGACCAGGCCGACGAGGGAGCGGAGCCAGAGGCCGGTGGAAGGAGTGAGGGAGCCGATGCGGAGACAGAGACCAGTGGAAGGACCGAAGGAGCTGATGCAGAGCCGGAGGCCGATGGAAGGACCGAAGGAGCTGATGCAGAGCCGGAGGCCGATGGAAGGACCGAAGGA
>CAJUFE010000016.1:26143-82076 GCA_910585635.1 uncultured Lachnospiraceae bacterium
TGGAAGGACCGAAGGAGCTGATGCAGAGCCGGAGGCCGATGGAAGGACCGAAGGAGCCGGTGCGGAGTCGGAGGCTGATGAAAAGACCAAAGGACCGGCCGGGATCGATCTGGAGGTCCTGGACGCGTACCTGGAAGAGAGCGGGAGAAAGAGCCTGGGGGCATTGCCACAGGAATGCACTGTGTTCCAGTGTGTGGGCTGGATCTGTGAGGAGAGCAGCGGAGCCGGGCAGGCGGAGCAGGCAGACGCCGATCAGTCGGAAGCGGAGCAGTCCGGCGACGGCCAGGAGTATGAGGTCTGGCAGCTTTCCGGCAGCGGCTCAAGCTACGGCGGCAGGCAGATCCAGCTGGTGGACGATGAGTGCGCGGGGGAGATGATCCAGAGCGCCTCCGCCTTCTTGGCGGGCCAGGTACAGGAGGACGGCTCCATTGTCCAGGGCTGCTATCCTGGCTTGGACCAGGAGATCCAGGATGACAATATGGTCCGTCACGCCAGCGCAGTCTGGTCGCTGCTAGGCTGCTATCAACTGGAGCCGGAGCCTGAACCTGAGCTTGCCGAAAGGATCGACCGGGCGGTCGAGTATATGCTGGACCGGGTGGTCTATGACCAGGAAGGGCGGGCTTACCTCTACGAGGAGAAGGATGATGAGATCAAGCTGGGGGGCAGCGCCCTGGCGGTGGTCGCGTTAACAGAATATATGGAGGCCTTCCAGAACGAGACCTATGTGGAGGTCTGCAAGGCCCTGGGGGAGGGGATCCTTTCCCAGCAGGATCAGGAGACCGGGGCTTACTATCATGTGCTGAACAGCGACTTTACCCAGAAGGAAGAGACGAGGACCGTGTATTATAACGGGGAGGCCACCTTTGCCCTGTGCCGTCTGTACGGGCTGACGGAGGAGGAGAGATGGCTGGAGGGGGCCAGGCGGGCGATCGACCATTTTATCCAGGAGGACTATACCCAGTATATCGACCATTGGGTGGCCTACAGTGTCAATGAATTTACCAAGTACCGGCCGGATGATACGGAAGCCTATGTCTTCGCTATGCGCAATGCCCTGGAAAATCTGGATAAGATCTACCGGCAGGAGACGGCCTGCCCCACCTACTTGGAGCTCCTGATGGCGGCCTTTGAGACCTATGAGCGGATGCAGGAGAACGGCATGATCGTGGGGGACGATGCCAGAGAGATGCTCCTGAAGGTGATCTACGCGCGGGCGGACCGGATGCGGACCGGATATCTCTATCCCGAGTATGCTATGTATATGGCAGATCCTCAGAAGGTGCTGGGCGCTTTCATGGTGCGGCACCAGGACTTCCGGGTGCGGATCGATGATATACAGCATGCAGTCGGGGGCTACGGTCTGTATCTTGAGGACTATGACCGGCTGGTGGCGTGTGGGCTGCTGGAAGCCGGATGATCTGCCGGAGGCCAGGCGGGCCAATGGAAGCCCAGTGATCTGCCGGAGGCCAGGCGGGTTGCTGGAAGCCAGGTGATCTGCCGGAGGCCAAGCGGGGGGCAGGAGATCAGGTGACCTGCCGGAAGGGGAGTATGGCAGCATCGGTCAGAAAGATGACCGGTAAGGATAAAGGGCAGAAGGAGAGGAGGACATCCCATGAAAAAGAAAGTGCTTTTAGGGATCAAGCTGCTGTTAGCGGCAGGCTTGGTGTGCGGCCTGTTCGTGGTAGGACGGCAGGCGATCGATTATAAGAGGGGCCAGGGGGACTATGAGGAAGCGGAGCAGATCGCGGGCATTTCCCAGCTTCCGGCCCAGACGGAGACAGAGGCTCCCGGAGAGGAGCCTGGCGGGACAGGAGAGGAGGGGGAAGCCCAGGAAAGGCCTGTGGACCCTTACGCGGATATGCTCTCGAAGATCGATCTGGGGGCATTGCGCCAGGTGAACAGCGATGTGGTGGGCTGGATGGCGATCCCCGGCACCCAGCTTTCTTATCCCATGGTGCAGCGGGCGGATAATGACTACTACTTGAACCATACCTGGAAGAATGAGCGCAATTCCGTGGGCGCGATCTTTATGGAGTGCAAGGTCCAGGGGGATATGAGCGATTTTAATACGATCGTCTATGGGCACAGGATGCGGAATCTGTCCATGTTCGGGAGCCTGCGGTATTATAACGATCTGGAGTACCTTAAGGAGCACCCTTCCGTGTATGTGGCAGTGGATGGCGCGGTCTATAGATATGATATCTACGCCGCCTATGAGGTGGGCCTGCAGACGATCACCTACCGGCTGGATGTGGATACCCCGGAGGAGAAGGAAGAGTGCATCCGGTTCGGGCTGGAGAGCTCTGTGATCGATACCGGCGTGGTGCCTACGGCGGAGGATAAGATCTTGACCCTGTCCACCTGTACCGGCCGCGGGCATGCCACCCGGTGGGTGGTGCAGGCGGTGTGCAGAGGGGAGGAAGAAGAGTAGGATAGGTTTTCGCGTTTGTGCGATCTGTTTTTGACACGGCCAAAGGATCGTATGTTTGTTGACAGGGTACACAGATCATACTATAATTATGATCGCATCGATCTTAAATGGACGGGTGTCGGAAAGGAACGCGATAATATGGGGAAAGAGAAAAAGCTGCCGATCGGTATAGAAGATTTTGAGGAGATCCGGACAGAAGATTTTTACTACGTGGACAAAACAGATCTCATAACAGAGCTGCTGGACAATTGGAGCAAGGTCAATCTCTTTACACGCCCCAGACGGTTCGGGAAATCGTTAAATATGAGCATGCTGAAGGCTTTTTTTGGATATGGTTATGACAGCAGACTCTTTGACGGGACCAAGGTCGCTAAGGAGACCGAGCTTTGTGAAAGGTATATGGGGCAGTTCCCGGTGATCTCGATCACCCTGAAAGATGTGGAGGCCAGAGACTACGAAGGCGCCCGGGCTATGCTGTGCGCGGTGATCGGGAATGAAGCCTTGCGGTTTACCTTTCTTTCTGACAGTGATGCGCTCTCGGAGGAGGAAAAGGAGCGATACCGTCACTTGATCCGTGTTGGCGAGAGCGGTACATCGGGAGAGATCATGTCCGATGAGATGCTCAAGAGCAGCCTTTTTATGCTGTCCCGGCTCCTGAGAAAGCATTACGGGAAAAAGGTGATCCTTTTGATCGATGAGTATGATGTGCCGTTAGATAAGGCCCAGCATTTTGGCTATCATGATGAGATGATCGGTCTGATCCGGAGTCTGCTGAGCCAGGCATTAAAGAGCAATGATAATATGTATTTTGCTGTATTGACCGGTTGTTTGCGGATCGCGAAAGAAAGTATCTTTACCGGGCTCAATAACCTGAATGTTTTTTCGATCACCAATGTCCGGTATAAGGAGCATTTTGGTTTTTTAGATGAAGAGGTCCGGGAAATGCTGGCTTATTATGGGCTGGAGGACCGATATGGACAGATGAAAGAGTGGTATGACGGCTACCGCTTTGGCGATGCGGATATCTATTGTCCCTGGGATGTGATCAATCATATCGCCCTGGTCCGTTCAGAACCTTATGCACCCCCCAGAGCCTTTTGGGCCAATACCAGTGGGAATGAGATCATCCGGACCTTTATCGGGATGGCGGATCAGAGGACGAGACGTGAGATCGAGAGACTGGTCGAAGGTGAGAGTGTGGTGAAAAAGATCGATCAGGAGCTGACATATAAGGATCTGTATGACAGCATCGATAATCTGTGGAGCGTGCTTTTTACCACAGGTTATCTGACACAGAGGGGGCGGGAAGGGGAAGATACGTATCGACTGGCGATCCCTGACCTGGCGATCCGGCAGATCTTTGTGGATCAGATCCTTAAGTGGTCCCAGGCAGAGGCGAGGAAGGATACACCGAGACTGGACGCATTCTGTGAGGCATTTGTGCAAGGTGATGCAAAGACGATAGAAAGGCAGTTCAGCAACTATCTCCAAAGGACCATCAGCATCCGTGATACAAGCGTCAGGAAAGAGAAAAAAGAAAATTTTTATCATGGGATACTTTTAGGCTTGTTGAGCCATCGTGAGGATTGGGATATCCGTTCTAATGCAGAGTCTGGAGATGGGTTCAGTGACATCCTGATCGAGATCGAGGAGGAGAGGATCGGGATCGTTATCGAGGTTAAGTATCCAGACGATCAGGATCTGGAGGCAGGATGTAAAAAGGCCCTCGATCAGATCGAGAAGGTGGGATATCAGACTCGGCTTTGCCAGGATGGGATGGAGACAGTCTATAAGTATGGGATCGCATGTTGGAAGAAAAGGTGTATGGTGCGGTTAGGAGAGAGCCAAAACGTTTTATGGAGTGATCAGAGTTAGATTAGGTTGTAAAAGGGAGCTGCGCATATCTGATCGGATATGGTGCAGCTCCTCATTTGTCTGATCATAGGCTCATCTTCCTATCAGTTCCTCGATCGCACAGGTATGGACCTTTGTTCTACTTCTCCGTATGCGGCAGTCTCTGCCGGAGGAACCGCTTCTTCACCTCGCTCAGATGGAAGGGGATCAGCGGGTAGATATAGCTCTTCCCCGCGATGGTCCGGTTGAACACGATGGCGCAGACAGAGATGAGGATCCCCAGCCAGAAGCCGTACCAGTTAAACAGGGCGGTGAGGACCAGGAGCAGGACCCGCATGAACTTTAGGGCATAGCCTAATTCGAAGCTGGCCTGGGAGTAGTTGGCTACGGTCACGAAAGCCATGTAGAGCATGGTCTCGCTGCTGAACCAGCCGGATTTTACAGAGTATTCGCCAAGGACGATGCCGGCGATCACGCTAAGGGGCGTGGTCAGCATGCTGGGGGTATTGATGGCGGCCAGGCGCAGGCCGTCGATGGCGAACTCCAGGATCAAAAGCTGGTAGAACACCGGCACATGGGGCGGGTCGGAGAGCCGGATGAAGTCCAGCCAGGAGGGGATGGCCTCCGGGTTTTGCAGAAAGGCCAGCCACAGCGGGGTCAGGATGAGGGTCAGGATGGAGATCAGCATCCTGGACAGGCGCAGGTAGGTGCCGGTGACCGGGGGGAAGTAATAGTCGTCCGCCTCCTCGATGATATCAAAGATGGAGGAGGGGAGGATCATGGCTGCCGGGGAATTGTCCACCAGGATGACGATATTGCCCTCTAAAAGGCAGGCGGCAGCCGTGTCGGGCCGCTCGGAGAATTTGAACTTGGGGAAGGGATTGTACCATTTATTGGGATAGATACATTCCGCCAGGCTCTCCTGGTTCATGGTCAGGGCGTCCACATGGAGCTTTTCGATCCGTCCCTTGATCATGGAGAGGAGCTTTTCGTCCACCCGCCCCCGCATGTAGCAGATGGCGATGTCGGTGTGGGAGCTCTCCCCGGCGTTCATGATCTCCACGGTCAGCTTCGGGTCCCGTATCCGCCGCCGGATCAGGGCGGTGTTGAAGATCAGGGTCTCCACGAAACCGTCCCGGGAACCACGCATCACCTTATCCTTTTCCGGCTCGCTGACCCCTCTGGCCGGATAGGTGCGGCAGTCGATGGTCAGGCACTTGTCATAGCCGTCTAAAAAAAGACAGGTGAGGCCGCTGAGCAGCTGGGTGACGGCGGAGGCTTCATCTGCCACCAGTCCGATCTCGCCGTAGGGGATGTACCGCTTGGAAAAACCGTGGGCATCGGCAGGCATGTCCTCCGGCTTGATGCTCTGGAAGACCTGGAGGATCTTCAGCAGGACCTCATCCTTGGTCATACCGTCCACAAAGAACAGGCATCCCTTCCGCCCGCCGATCTCCACCACACGGTAGACCACGTCGAAGCATTGGTCTACGTGGAGGGTGTTCTTAAAATGTTCCATGTTCTCAGAAAGATCAGTCGTAAATCCCATATCGTTCCTCCTCGTCTAGATGATCGCAGCAGATCGCCATGCGCCTGGCAGCGGACGCACCGCCGCATATGAAAGCGTAGGGTCAGTATGCCCGATCTTTGCGATTTTATGAAAATGGGAATAGCCAAAACTGGAGGAAGGTCCAAAGCAGCATCCGTTCGATCTGGTGATATTGCCTTGGATCCATGTCGTGGTTTGTAGGATATGCCGGATCTGTAGGATGTGATAAGAAAAACAACAAAAGAGTTGACACTTATGTAGAAAAGTGCTATATTAACAGCACAGGCACAATGGGGTGCTTGGCAAAAACAGTTTGGTATGGGGATACCAAGGTGTAAAACGTATAGTGTGACGGTTTTTTTGAACGTGACCAAGGGAGCTGCTTTCTGTGGGGGAAAAGCAGCTCCCGCTCTTTTTGCCTGCGCTGCCTGCCGGCGCTATATGGCCGGCAGGCCGGGAGATGTGCGGTGCGGCCAGTCTGTCCCGGTCGGCCTTGCGGACGGACCTGGCCTGCGGTGCCGGCCAAGTCGGTGAGGGAACATAGCCGTCAGCCCCCGGCCAAGACCGTGAGGGGACGCCGCCCGTCAGACCCCGGCCAGCGTCCGGATCACTTCTCCGGCGATCAAAAGCCCGGCCACCGGAGGGACGAAGGAGATGCTCCCAGGCGTGGAGCGCCGCCTTCCCTGGACGGAGCTTTGGGCGTCGCTCAGGGCAGCGTCCTGGGCATCGCCCTGACCGTTGCGTAGGCTATCACTCCGGCTGTCGTCCTGGCTGTCGCCCTGCCAGAGGCCGGAGGGGGTCAGCGGCTCCTCCTTGGAATACAGGACCTTTAAGGAGGTGACCCCTCTTTTCTTCAATTCCCGCCGCATGACGCGGCACAGAGGGCAGACGCTGGTGGAGAAGAGGTCGCCGATCTGGAAAAGCTCCGGGTGCAGCTTATTGCCCGTCCCCATGGAAGCGATCAGCAAGATCTTCGTCCGGTCCCCATACTGAGCCAGCGCGATCTTAGCCGCCACCGTGTCGATCGCATCGATGATGTAGTCCGGTGGTCCGCCTGCCCTTTCCCGGATCTCCTCCATCAGCGCATTTACGTTCTCCGGCAGCACAAAGGTCTCCCAGGTATAGACCCGGCAGTCCGGAGCGATATCGGCGATCCGCTCCTTTAGGACCTCCGTCTTCCTCCGGCCGATCGTGCTGAAGAACGCCATGGACTGCCGGTTGATATTGGTCAGGGAGACCGTATCATGGTCGATCAGGCTCAAGGTCCCCACCCCGCTCCGGGCCAGAGCCTCGATGCAGTGGGACCCCACGCCCCCCGCCCCGAAGACCGCCACATGGCTCTGTTCAAGCCGCTCCAATCCCTCGGTCCCGATCAACATCTCCGTCCTGGAAAATGCATGTGCTATATCCATTTTCGTTGTCTCCTTCTTTATACTCCATAGTGTTTTGTCGGTTGCCCAAAAGCTCCGATCCCTGCCGCCGGGCCTTCGGATGTTGGATGTTGTCGTGTCATATGACCGAAGGCTAGCCACAAAATAGTGGAGGGAGGGGCATGTCACATAAAGGACCCTAGCGGAACGTCGGTGCTTGGCGAGGTCTTTTCGAGCCTAGCATCCGCTACGTTCCTGCCAAGACATCGGAGCGAGAGTGCGTCCTGTTGTGACATGCCCCTCCCGGAACGGACCCTTTGCGACACATCCATACATTAAGACTCCCTGCCGTGGGTGTGAAAAGTAACGCCTCTAACCGGATTGTACACGCCCCTTTCCCAAATGTAAATGCTAAAATGTATTTTCCTTTACCTGCAGATGTGGTATGATATACGAAAAACCGGCTACTGTATTTAAGAGGATAGATCGAAAAAAGTGCCATGGGCGAAAAGGAGAGCAAAGATGAAAGACGGATATATCCGGGTCGCGGCAGCGACCCCGAAGATCAAGGTGGCAGATCCAGTATATAACCGAAAGGCGATCGTCGAGCTGATGGAAGAGGGAGCCAGAGAGCAGGTAAAGCTCATGGTGTTCCCGGAGCTGTGCCTGACCGGCTATACCTGCCAGGACCTGTTCCTGCAGTTTGCGCTGATCCGAAAGGCTAAGGAGGAGCTGGAAGAGATCGTCAGGGCCTCGGAAAAGCTGGACATGCTGGTCTTTGTAGGGCTGCCCTGGGAGCAGGAGGGGAAGCTCTTTAATGTGGCGGCGGCGGTCAGCCACGGACGGCTCTTAGGGCTGGTCCCCAAAAAATATCTCCCCAACTATTCGGAGTTTTATGAGGTGCGGCATTTCTGCCCGGCTAATGATGAGACGATCTTCGTCTGGTATGGGCCCCAGAAGGATTATGTCCCCATGGGCACCCGCCTGCTGTTCCGCTGTGAGGATGTGCCGGGCCTTGCGGTGGCTGCAGAGATCTGTGAGGATGTGTGGTCGGTCTGCCCGCCCAGTGTGGGCCATGCTATGGCCGGAGCCACGGTGATCGTCAACTGCTCCGCCAGTAGCGAGGCCACGGGCAAGGACAGCTACCGCTATGGCCTGATCTGCGGCCAGTCGGCCCGGCTGGTGTGCGGCTATATCTACTGTAATGCAGGAGATGGGGAGTCCACCCAGGACCTGGTGTTCGGCGGCCAGGACATCATCGCGGAGAACGGCACCTGCCTGGCCCAGTCGGAACGCTTTGAGACCGGTATGATCTTCGCGGATATGGACCTGGAGCGTCTGGATAGTGAGCGCAGGCGGCTGAACACCTTCCCCTCCTGCAACCAGGCGGTGCGCTCCGGCGTGTTCCCGGGCCACCGGGAAGGGGAGCATGCGGAATTTGAGTATACGGAGGTGGGCTTCCGTCTGGCCCCGGTTAAGATCGGCAGGCTGGCCCGGTCTATCGATAAGGCCCCGTTTGTCCCCCATGACGAGGGGCAGCGTAGGAAACGCTGTGAGGAGATCTTATCCATCCAGGCTATGGGCTTAAAGAAGCGGCTGGAGCACACCGGCTGCGGCCACGCTGTGGTGGGGCTCTCCGGCGGGCTGGATTCCACCCTGGCCCTTCTGGTGACGGTCCGGGCCTTCGACCTTTTAGGGCTTCCCAGAAAGCAGATCCACTGCATCACCATGCCCTGTTTCGGCACCACGGACCGGACCTATCAGAACGCCTGCTCCCTGGCAGAGACCGTGGGGGCCAGCCTTCAGGAGATCCAGATAAAGGAGGCGGTGAGCCTGCATTTTCAGGATATCGGCCAGGACCCGGCCGTCCACGATGTGACCTATGAGAACAGCCAGGCCAGGGAGCGGACCCAGGTCCTGATGGACGTGGCCAACCAGGTGGGCGGTCTGGTGGTGGGTACCGGCGATATGTCGGAGCTGGCGCTGGGCTGGGCCACCTATAACGGGGACCATATGTCCATGTACGGGGTCAATGCCGGGGTGCCTAAGACCCTGGTGCGCCATCTGGTGCGCTATCACGCGGATACCTGTGGGGAGGAGGCGCTGTCTGCTATCCTGCGTGACGTGCTGGATACGCCGGTGAGCCCGGAGCTTTTGCCGCCGGAGGACGGGAAGATCTCCCAGAAGACAGAGGATCTGGTGGGCCCCTATGAGCTCCACGACTTTTTCCTCTACTATGTGCTCCGCTTCGGCTACATGCCCTCTAAGATCTTTCGCCTGGCGCTCCAGGCCTTTGAGGGGGACTATGGCCGGGAGACGGTGGAAAAGTGGCTGCGGGTGTTCTACAGCCGGTTCTTCTCCCAGCAGTTCAAGAGGTCCTGCCTGCCTGACGGCCCGAAGGTAGGCTCTGTGGCCCTGTCGCCCAGAGGGGATCTGAGGATGCCCAGCGACGCTTCACGCAAGATCTGGATGGACGATCTGGACGGGCTGCGGGGAAAAGAGAGCAGATCGTGAGGTGTGGACCTGGATGCTAGTGGCCAGGGGATGGGAACGGATCTGAGTGGCAGCAGCCAGGTGACAAGGCAGACCGGGGAGGAAGCAGCCAGGTGATAAGGCAGACCGGGGAGGAAGCAGCCAGGTGACAAGGCAGACCGGGGAGGAAGCAGCCAGGTGGCAGGGCAGACCGGGAGAGCAGCCGGGGGACCGATGAGAAAGGCCAGGAAGGGGAGGATCGGGAGATGATCAGCAGCACAGCGAACAAGCAGGTCCGCCAGGTAGTGGAGCTGGCGAAGAAGGCCAGGGTGCGCCGTGAGGAAGGGCTGTATGTAGTGGAAGGGGTCCGGATGTGCAGAGAGCTGGAGCCGGAGAAGATCCGGGCGCTGTATGTGTCCGAGAGCTTTCTGGCATCAAAGGAGCACCGGGACTTCCTGTCCGGCCTCTCCTGGGAGCCGGTGACGGATACGGTGATGAAGGTGATGGCCGACACCCAGACCCCCCAGGGGATCCTGGCCCTGGTCCGGCAGGATCACTATACCCTGTCCGACCTCCTTAGCCGGCCGGGGGAGGCCCATCTCCTCCTCTTAGAGACGATCCAGGATCCGGGGAATCTGGGGACGATCCTGCGGGCCGGAGAAGGCGCGGGGATCACCGGGATCGTGATGGACAGAGCCACGGTGGACATCTATAACCCAAAGGTGATCCGTTCCACCATGGGATCCATCTTCCGCGTCCCCTTCGTCTATGTGGAGGACTTAAAGGATGCCTGCGCACAGCTCAAGGCAGCAGGCATCCCTGTCCTGGCGGCCCACTTAAGGGGAGAGCTCCCTTACGACAGGGCGGATCTTGCCGGTCCTTTCGCCTTTCTGATCGGCAACGAAGCGCGAGGGCTGCGGGAAGAGACCGCCGCTCTGGCCGATATCCTGGTCCGTATCCCCATGGAAGGCCAGGTCGAGTCCTTAAATGCCGCGGTGGCCGCCTCCATCCTCATGTTCGAGGCGGCCAGGCAGAGGCGGAGCATAAGAAAAAAGTAAGAGATCATTAAGTTGCATTTCTCTAGAAAAGGTGCTATACTGAAATGGAAAAAGTTGTAGATCATACAAGGCTACAGATAAGGAGGTCCGGATGATGGGATTGATCGGATGGCTGCTTGCTTTTTTAGTATTTATCGGGATCGAGATCGCCACGTTCTCACTGGCTACGATCTGGTTCGCAGGAGGTTCGCTTGTGGGGCTGGTCTTGTATCTGGCAGGCGCCAGCCTTGAGGTGCAGCTGGCTGCTTTTGCTGTGGTATCGTTCCTGCTGCTGCTGCTCACCAGACCCCTGGCCCTTCGGTATGTGAACCGACATGTGAAGAAGACGAATGTGGAGAGTCTGGTAGGAAAGCAGGCCAGGATCACAGAAGATGTGGATAATGAGAAGGGGACAGGGACCGCCGTGCTGAACGGACAGGAGTGGACGGCGAGAGCGGCGGAGGACGGAAGGCCGATCCCGGCCGGTACCCTGGTCCAGGTGAAGGAGATCCGGGGGGTCAAGCTGATCGTGGCCGAGCAGCAGGCGTGAGCGCGATGTGAACGGCGTGGCCGAAGACCTAACGGCATGAGCCGTGCATATATCACTGAAAGGAAGGTATAACAGATGGGAGAAATGGCAACATTTATAACAGGATTTATCGCGATCTTTTTGATCTTGATGGTGGTATTGGTGATCCTTTCCGCCTGTATCAAGATCGTACCCCAGGCACAGGTGCTGGTGGTGGAGAGGCTGGGTGCTTATCTGGACACCTGGTCCGTAGGCGTCCATTTCAAGATGCCTTTTATCGACCGGGTGGCGAAGCGGGTGAACCTTAAGGAGCAGGTGGCGGATTTTGCCCCCCAGCCGGTGATCACCAAGGATAACGTGACCATGCGGATCGATACAGTGGTCTTTTTCCAGATCACAGATGCGAAGCTTTTTGCCTATGGGGTGGAGAACCCGCTGATGGCGATAGAGAACCTGACCGCCACTACGCTGCGTAACATCATCGGCGACCTGGAGCTGGATCAGACCCTGACCTCCAGGGAGACGATCAACGCCAAGATGCGTGCCTCTCTGGACGTTGCCACAGATCCCTGGGGCATCAAGGTGAACCGTGTGGAGCTTAAGAACATCATCCCGCCGGCTGCGATCCAGGATGCGATGGAGAAGCAGATGAAGGCAGAGCGCGAGCGCCGTGAGGCGATCCTCCGGGCAGAGGGCGAGAAGAAGTCCACGATCCTGGTGGCAGAGGGTAAGAAGGAATCCGCGATCCTGGATGCCGAGGCAGAGAAGCAGGCCGCGATCCTCCGCGCCGAGGCTGAGAAGGAAAAGAAGATCAAAGAGGCGGAGGGCCAGGCAGAGGCGATCTTGAAGGTGCAGAAGGCCCAGGCCGACGGTCTGCGGTTCATCAAAGAAGCAGGGGCCGATCAGGCTGTGCTCCAGTTAAAGAGTCTGGAGGCCTTCGCAGCGGCGGCAGACGGCAAGGCTACGAAGATCATCATCCCGTCGGATATCCAGGGGGTAGCGGGCCTTGTCAAGTCGCTGACAGAGGTGGCGTCGGAAAAAGGCTGATCCATGGCAGCCGTCCAGGGCATCCGGACTGTTACGTCCTGTGACGATAGTCCAGGGGATCTGAACGGTCACGGCCTATGGTAAAGTCCGGTGTGTATCTGAAGGGTCACGGCCCATGGTAAATTCTGGTGTGTATCTGAAGGGTCATGGTCCGATGGATCGATATACAGGAACGGTCAGGAGGCTGCAGCAGATGTTAGGGATGGAGATATCCTAAGACATCTGCTGCAGCCTCCCCGGCATATCTTAAGGCAGGACTTTTTGCCCCAGCATCATATGTGGTCAGCGATGTACGCTCCATCCGATCTGGGCGAAAAGGTCTTCTGAGAGTACGGAGAGTACTTATAAAGAGCGCAGGAGGGCAGTGGATGAGGACAGGACTGGATCTGTCGAGAGGATATGGCATCGTATTAGAAGGGGGAGGCGCAAGAGGGTCCTACCAGGTCGGCGCATGGAAGGCGCTGCGGGAGGCAGGGATCTTGATCAAGGGGATCGCGGGGGCCAGCGTGGGTGCGCTGAACGGGGCGATGATCTGCATGGACGATCTGGAGCGGGCAGAGCATATCTGGGAGGAGATCTGCTATTCCCGGGTGATGGATGTAGATGACGATCTGATGGACAGCCTGAAAAAGCGCGACCTAAAGAGCATCGCGATCCCGGAGCTTTTGGCCGATATCAGGCGGGTCTTAAAGGACAGGGGTTTTGACATCACGCCGCTGCGAAAGCTCATCCAGGAGACGATCGATGAGGAGAGGATCCGGGCGTCCCAGCGGGAGCTTTTCGTATCCGCGATCTCCCTCTCGGAGCTTAAGCCCTTGGTGATCGATCTGAAGGAGACCCCTGAGGGCGAGATGGGGGACATGCTCCTGGCCAGCGCCTATCTCCCGGCATTTAAGCTGGAAAAGCTGGGAGGCAAGCTTTACCTGGACGGGGGCGGTGTTAATAATGTGCCTATCGATGTATTAGCGGACAGAGGCTATCAGGACATCATCGTGATCCGGATCTATGGGCCGGGCCTGGATACGGAAAAGTATTATACAGTCCCGGAGGGGGTGACCGTCCATCACATCGCGCCCAGGCAGAGTCTGGGCGGAATCCTGGAATTTGACAAGAAGAAGGCCAGGCGGAACATGGAGCTGGGCTATCTGGACGGCCAGAGGCTCCTGTACGGCCTGGCCGGAAAACGGTACTATATCGACGCCCCGGAGAGCGAGGTCTACTATTTCGACCGCCTGATGACAGAGAGCGGCTACCTCCTCCCGGAGCTGGAGCAGGCCCTGGGCCAGAAGAAAAGACAGAAGCCCGATCAGGCTCTGGGCCAAAATGCCGGGCAGGCCTTGGGCCAAAATGCCGACCAGGCCTTGGGGCAGAATGCCGGGCTGGCCTTGGGGCAGAATGCCGGGCTGGCCCTGGGCCAAAGTGCCGGACAGACACCCGAGGAGCAGACCCAGAGACAGAAGCTCTGGCAGTTGTTCAAAGACCTCGGGCGGCCTGAAGGACCGGACCGTCCCGGCTGCCGGATGTACACAGAGAAGATCTTTCCCCAGCTGGCAAAAGAGATGGGACTGAAAGAAGACTGGGATTACAGGGAGCTCTACCTGTCGATCATAGAGCAGCTGGCCAGAAAACACCGCATCTCCAGATTTAAAGTATATACGGTGGAAGCGCTGCTGTCGAAGCTGAGAAAGATGTGAGGGGCTTGTCATCAGACCGCGCCTGCCACATCTTGACAGCGGCCGACAGATATAGTACTTTTAGAAGGACAGAGGACAAAAAGCAAGATAAAAGGGCGAGATAAGGAGGATGTGGACATGGATCTAAAAGGCAGGGATTTTTTGACATTAAAGGATTACACACCGGAGGAGATCATCTATCTCCTGGATCTGGCTGCAGAGCTGAAGGAGAAGAAGAAAAAGGGGATCCCGGTAGATATCCATAGAGGGAAAAATGTGGCGCTGATCTTTGAGAAGACCAGCACCAGGACCAGATGTGCTTTTGAGGTGGCGGCCCACGACCTGGGGATGGGGACCACCTACTTAGACCCCAGCGGCTCCCAGATCGGGAAGAAGGAGAGCATCGCCGATACAGCCAGGGTCTTGAGCGGGATGTATGAGGGGATCGAGTACAGAGGCTTCGGCCAGGAGATCGTGGAGGAGCTGGCCCGCTTTGCCCATGTGCCGGTCTGGAACGGCCTGACCAATGAATACCATCCCACCCAGATGCTGGCCGATATGCTGACCATCCGGGAGCATCTGGGAAGGCTTAAAGGGGTCAAGCTGGCGTACTTAGGGGATGCCCGCTACAATATGGGGAATTCCCTGATGATCGTATGTGCGAAGCTGGGACTGGATTTTGTAGCCTGCGCACCGGAGCGGTACTTCCCGGATAAAGCCCTGGTGGATCAGTGCCGGGCGTATGCTAAGGCCTCAGGGGCGTCCATCACCCTGACCGAGGATGTGATGGAGGGTACGAAGGGGGCCGACGTGGTCTACACCGATGTATGGGTATCCATGGGTGAGCCGGATGCGGTCTGGGAAGAGCGGATCCGGGAGCTGACCCCCTACAAGGTGACGACGGCGGTGATGGATAATGCAGGTCCCCAGGCGATCTTCCTCCACTGCCTCCCCTCCTTCCACGATCTGGGGACGAAGATCGGCAAAGAGATGAGCCAGCGTTTCGGCATCCAAGATATGGAGGTCACCGACGATGTGTTCGAGTCCCCACGGTCTAAGGTATTTGACGAGGCGGAGAACCGGATGCATACCATCAAAGCCGTGATGGCGGCTACATTAGGAGAATAAAAGGGATGCATGGACAAGGGATGAACGGACGGAATGTCCGCAGCACCCGGAATGTGGGATTTTTATTGGATCTCCTCCATATAGTGGTAGGGATCGTCATCGTGGTGCTGGCGGTGCTGTCTTTTTTGAGACCGGATAATGATCTGGTGCTGTTCCCGATCATCTTTATGCTGGCGGCTGTCCTGAACCTGGTCAACGGCTGGGTGCGGATCCGGCAGAGCGGACGGGACAAAAAGAGGCTGGCGGCAGGTATCGGGATCCTGCTCTTCGGGATCTGCCTGGTGCTGCTCTCTGTGGTCAGCGCCCTGAGCATCTGGAGATGATGAGATGAAGACAAAGATATTGACCATACTAAAGGAGCGATCTGGCTTTGTGTCCGGGCAGGCCTTGTGCGGCCAGCTGGGCGTATCCAGGACCGCTGTCTGGAAGGTGATCAGGCAGCTGGAGGAGGAAGGCTATGTGATCGAGGCCGTGCGGAACAAGGGCTATCGCCTGGTAGAGGCGGCGGATGTGATGACGGAGGCGGAGATCGGCAGCCTGATCCGCACGGAACGGATGGGGAAGCGCCTGGTCTATCTCCCCCAGACGGATTCCACCAATATACAGGCCAGGCGGCTGGGCCAGGAGGGATACCCGGATGGGACCCTGGTGGTGGCGGAGACCCAGACGGCCGGGAAGGGACGCCGGGGGAGGAGCTGGTCTTCTCCTGCCGGGAGCAGTATCTACATGAGCCTTTTGCTCCGCCCGGATATCCCGCCCTACAGCGCGTCCATGATCACGCTGGTGGCCGGAATGGCGGTGAGCCAGGCTGTACGGGAGATGACCGGACTTCCGGCCCAGATCAAATGGCCTAATGATGTGGTGGTGGACGGGCGGAAGATCTGCGGCATCTTGACGGAGATGAGCACAGAGATGGAGAGCATCCACTATATCGTTACCGGGATCGGGATCAATGTGAACCAGCATGACTTTCCGGAGGAGATCATGGCCACGGCCACCTCTCTCCGTATCGAGGCGGCAAGGAAGATCAGCCGCAGCGCATTGATCGCCTGTACTATGGAGCGGTTTGAGGCCTGTTACGACCGGTTCCTGGATACAGAGGATCTGTCCCTGCTGAAGGATGGGTATCAGGCCATGCTGGCGAACCTGGACCGGGAGGTGCAGGTCTTAGATCCGGCCGGAGCCTATAAGGGGATCTGCCGGGGGATCGACGAGACGGGCAGGCTCTTAGTGGACACCCAGGAGGGGATGAAGGCTGTGCTCTCCGGGGAAGTGTCGGTGAGGGGCATCTATGGCTATGTATAAGGGACCGATCCCGGAGAGGAGAGTGGACGGACCGGCCAAGCGGCTGCAGCAGGAGGAACAGTTGCAGCAGCGGCAGGAGGAGCGGCTGGGGCAGATCGGGGCTTTGCTGCTACCCTGGTATAAGGATCACGCCAGGGACCTGCCCTGGCGGCGGGACGCAGATCCCTATCGGGTCTGGATCTCGGAGATCATGCTGCAGCAGACCCGGGTGGATGCGGTAAAGCCCTACTATGGACGTTTTATGGCAAAGCTCCCGGATGTGGCGGCATTAGCCCAGGTGGAGGAGGATGTCCTGCTGAAGCTGTGGGAGGGGCTGGGCTATTACAGCCGGGCCAGGAACCTAAAGAAGGCGGCAATGCAGATGATGGAGCAGCACGGGGGCCGTGTGCCGTCTTCCTTTGAGGAGCTGTTAAAGCTCCCGGGGATCGGGCGCTATACGGCGGGGGCGGTGGCTTCGATCGCCTACAAGGTCCCTGTGCCTGCAGTGGACGGCAATGTCCTGCGGGTCATCTCCCGGGTCCTGGCTAGCTTTAAGGATATCGCCCTCCCCCAGACCAGGACCTGGATGGAGGGTCTGCTGAAAAAGACCATGGACCAGGAGCAGCCGGGGCTGTTCAACCAGGGCTTATTCGAAGTGGGGGCATTAGTCTGCACCCGCAGCCCCGACTGTGGGGCCTGTCCGCTGGCTGCTGTCTGTGCTGCCAGTAAGAAGGACTTATGCCGTGAGATCCCGGTAAAGTCCGGGAAGAAGGCCAGGCGGATCGAGGAGAGGACCGTACTGGTAGTGCGCGGGCGGGAGACGGCCAGGCCAGGGATGGCAGGAGAGACGGAGGATCCGAACCCAGCGGGAACGGCCGACGGCCGAGAAGAGGTCATGGAAGTGGTCGCCTTGAAGAAGCGCCCGCCTAAAGGCCTCTTGGCCTCCTTGTATGAATTTCCCAATATTGAGGGAAAGCTATCCTTAGATCCGGAGTCTGTGGCGGCCCGGGCGCTCCTGTCCCAGATCATCGGCGTGGCAGAAGAGCGGGTCGGCAAGATCAGCCTCCTGGGGGAGGCAGAGCATGTGTTCTCCCATGTGGAGTGGCATATGGTGGGCTATGAGATCTGGGTGGAGGGCAGCCTCCCTCCGACCTTTATCTGGGCGGATATCTGCAAGCTGGAAGGAAAATATCCGCTCCCCAGTGCATTTCTCGCGTATAGGAAGGCCTTATCTAAGGTAAAATAAAGAAAGAAGTGACTTGTGATGAAGAAGATGCTGTTTGTGATCAATCCCCGGTCCGGCCGTGAGCAGATACACACCCGTCTCCTGGAGATCCTGGACCTGTTCTCCGGGGCCGGCTACCAGCTCCAGGTCCATGTCACCCAGGGACCGAAGGATGCCACCCAGATCGTCCGGGAGTATGGCGGAGAGAAGGACCTGGTGGTGTGCAGCGGCGGGGACGGCACATTGAACGAGGTGATCAGCGGGATGATGGCGTTCGCGGATCCGCCGGTGCTGGGCTATATCCCGGCCGGCTCTACGAATGATCTTGCTTCCAGCCTGCGGATCCCTAAGCCGATGATGGAGGCGGCGCAGACCGCATTGTGGGGGACACCTTTTGGGATCGATATCGGACGGTTCTGCGGCGACCGGCATTTTATCTATATCGCGGCATTTGGCGCGTTCACGGAGGTCTCTTATCAGACCCCTCAGGATAAGAAGAACATCCTGGGACATCAGGCCTATGTGCTGGAGGGGGTCAAAAGCCTGGGTTCCTTAAAGACCTACCCGATGCGGGTGGAGTGGGAGGACCAGGTCCTGGAGGAGGAATTTGTCTTCGGTATGGTGACCAATACCATCAGCGTAGGCGGCTTTAAAGGGCTGGTGACCCAGTCGGTGGCATTAAATGACGGGGAGTTCGAGGTCCTTTTGATCCGAAAGCCCAGGACGCCGCTGGATCTGAGCAGCATCATATCCTATATGTTCCTGCGGGAAGAGCCTAATGAACATGTGTTCAAGTTCAAGGCCAAGAAGCTGCGGATGATCTCCCAGGCCCCGGTAGACTGGGTGCTGGACGGGGAATTTGGGGGCAGCAGGACAGAGGTGGAGATCGAGGACTTAAAGGAACGGCTGCAGATCCGGGTGAAGTGAACAAGCCTCTCCCGGAGCGACCAACGACCAGTCTGTGAAAATGAACTAAAGATGTAACAGCTCAGGGTATCTGAACTGTTACCTAAAGATGTTGATAACAGGTGAAAAACAGCGAGAAAAATGTTGAAAAACACAGCATTTTCATATATAATGAAAAGTTGTATCATGCAGTGTCCTGCAAGACGCGCCGTGATGCGCTTTGCCAGGTCGGCTTATAATTACAGACTTCTTAGCGAAAGGACGTTATCAAGTGGAAAAGGACAATTTTTTAGAGAAGCTGGGCAAATTGGTTGAGTTCGCTAAAACCAAGCACAATGCCCTGGATGCAACAGAGATCAATGATTTCTTTGCAGGCGACAGCCTTACCCCTGAGCAGATGGATCATATCTACAGCTATCTGGAAAACCGCGGCGTCGATGTGGTCCCCGTATTTGATGAGAGCACATTGACAGATGATGCGCTGCTCCTGGATGACTCAGATGACAGCTTCATGAAAGATGCAGACGATGAGGAATTAGACATCGATCTGGATGCAGTGGATCTTTTAGAGGGCATCGGAACGGAGGACCCGGTCCGCATGTACCTAAAGGAGATCGGTACCGTCCCTCTCTTGAGTGCTGAAGAAGAATTGCGATTGGCAAAGAGAAAAGCGGAAGGCGACGAATATGCGAAGGAACGTCTGATAGAGGCTAATCTGCGGTTGGTGGTCAGCATTGCCAAGCGTTATACCGGAAGAGGCATGAGCTTCCTCGATCTGGTGCAGGAGGGCAATCTGGGACTGATCAAAGGCGTGGAAAAATTTGATTATACAAAAGGGTACAAGCTCAGTACATATGCTACTTGGTGGATACGTCAGTCGGTGACCAGAGCGTTGGCCGACCAGGCCAGGACGATCCGAGTACCGGTGCATATGGTGGAGACGATCAACAAGATGTCCAAGATGCAGAGGAAGCTGACCCTGGAATTAGGCTATGAACCCTCTGTACCGGAGCTGGCCGAGGCGCTGGAGATGTCGGAGGATAAGGTGATGGAGATCATGCAGATCGCCAGGGAGCCGGCTTCCTTAGAGACGCCGATCGGCGAGGAGGATGATTCTAACCTGGGCGATTTTGTGGCCGACAGCAATGTGGTCACGCCGGAGGGGAATGTGGAATCGGTCATGCTCCGGGAGCATATCGACGCGCTGCTGGGGGATCTGAAGGAGCGGGAACGGCAGGTGATCGTGCTGCGCTTCGGCTTGGAGGACGGCCATCCCAGGACCTTGGAGGAAGTGGGCAAGGAGTTCAACGTGACCCGTGAGAGGATCCGGCAGATCGAAGCCAAGGCGCTGCGGAAGCTGCGGAACCCGGTGCGGAGCAAGCGGATCCGGGACTTTTTATAAAAACCTGCTCTGCAGAGACCTGTTTTATAGAAATCCGTTTTGTTGAGATCCGTGGGCCGGTCTAGGACAAAAGGATCGGTTGTGGCTGGATGGAAAAGAAGAGCAGATGGGACAGATAGGGCTGTGCTGTGGTCTTACGGGACTCACGGCACAGCTTTTTTGTGGTCCCGCTTGCCGCGAAAAGCGGCCTGTGATACACTTAAAGACAGAGGAAAGGAGCGTGAGGGCGTTGGGTAAGATCTTCAATGTGAGTGCGGCTTGCGACCCGGATCTGCATTATATGGTAGACATTACCGATAAATTGATGCAGATCAGGCGCATGGTGGATGCAGGTCAGTATTTTATCATCAACCGGGCAAGGCAGTACGGAAAGACCACGACCTTAAGGGAATTGGAAAAGATCCTGAAAAAAGACTATATCGTGGTGAGCCTGGACTTTCAGATGCTGGGGGCGGCCAGCTTCCAGACGGAAAACATCTTTTCACTGACATTTGCAAGGATCTTCCTGCGGGCCGCACAGAGACAGAAGGATGAGAATACCGACAGGTACCGGCAGCTGTTGGATGCTTTGGGAACGGCTGTTCTGGAAAAACGGCCGGACTTTGTATTGCAGGAATTGTTCGAGATCCTGAGCGATATCTGTGGCGCATCCTGTAAACCGATGGTGCTGTCTGTGGATGAGGTGGACAGCGCCAGCAATAACCAGGTATTTTTAGATTTCCTGGCCCAATTGCGGGCCTACTATATCGATCGGGAGCGGCTGCCGGCCTTTCAGTCCGTGATCCTGGCCGGAGTCTATGATGTAAAGAACCTGAAACGGAAGTTTGTCCCGGAGGATGGGCATAAGCTGAACAGTCCATGGAACATAGCGGCGGACTTTCTCGTGGATATGAGCTTTTCCGAAAAAGAGATCTTTGGGATGCTCAAAGCGTATGAGGAAGATGCCGGGACCGGGATGGATATCAGCGGGATGGCGGGCCTGATCTATGACTACACATCTGGCTATCCGTTCCTGGTATCTCGTATCTGCAAGCTGCTGGATGAAAGGGTAGCAGGAAGCAGGGCATTTCCAGATAAGAGCGCCGCCTGGACAAGGGAAGGGGGACTGGAAGCCGTCCACCTGCTGCTGGGTGAGAAAAATACCCTGTTCGAGTCGTTGACAGGGAAGCTGAAAGATCACCCGGCTCTGCGCGATATGCTTTTTACGTTATTGTTCCAGGGGAGGGCGATACCCTATGACCCGGATGATGAGGATATCGATGTGGCGCTCATGTTTGGGTTTGTAAAGATCAAAGATGCTGGTTCGATCACCGTTGCGAACCGGATATTCGAAATGCGTTTATATAATCTTTTCCTGGCAGAAGGGGAGATCAAGGACAGCGAGATCTACAAGGCGGCGACAAAGGGCAGGGATCGAGGCGGTGGTCTGAAACGTGGTGGAGGATGAGGGGCAGATGGGTGAACGGATAGAAAGAAGGACGGGAGAAGGGGATATCGGGAGGCAAGAGTGTCAGAAGGATATGGAGCAGAAGACCGCCCAGAGAGAGAAAAAACGACGGAACTTCCAGAGGGAGATGGGGCAGCGGAACCATCAAAAGGAGATGGAGCGGGTGATCCAGGGGCATCAGCGGCGGGGGGAAGTGCCGCGGCTCTTGCTCCACAGCTGTTGCGCGCCCTGCAGCAGCTATGTGCTGGAGTATCTCTCCAGGTATTTTTGGATCACCGTATTGTACTATAACCCCAATATCTACCCGCCGGAGGAGATCTTGAAGCGGGCGGATGAGCAGGAGCGGCTGATCGCCACGATGCCTGTGGAGCATACGGTGGCCTATCTGGAGGGAAGCTATGAGCCGGAGCTTTTTTTTGCGGCGGTGAAAGGCCATGAGGAGGACCGGGAAGGGGGAGAGCGGTGCGCGCTCTGCTACCGCCTGCGCCTAGAGGAGGCGGCCAGGCAGGCGAAGGCGGGGGGCTTCGACTATTTTACCACCACCTTATCCATCAGCCCTTTGAAAAATGCCGGAAAGCTGAACGAGATCGGGGAGGAGCTGGCGGCGCAGTACGGGGTGGCTTATCTGAGCTCGGACTTTAAGAAAAAAGACGGCTATAAGCGTTCCACGGAGCTGTCCCGGGAGTACGGCTTATACCGTCAGGATTATTGCGGGTGTGTGTTCTCGAAGAGAGAGAGGGACCGGCAGCGTGAGGGCTGCCCTTGAAGCAGGCTGGCCTGGCTGTGGGGGCCATGCGCAGCTCTTCCGTGCAGACTGCCACACAGTCCCTTCGTGCAGGGCCGCTGCCGTCTATCATTGGATCGAGCCGGATGCGTCGGCCCATCGGCCGTTTGGCGTGGCTCTGTTCATCCACAGGAGGCCGGATGAGGTGTCCAGGAAGTACCATCTACCGTCGATCAGCTGATAGCCGGTCTTCATGGCGCCTCTGGTGCCGTCGGAGACGGGGTTTAAGTAGCGCCAGCCACTGGCCAGGTTGAGCCAGCCGGTCTTCATGGCGCCTCTGGTGCCGTCAGAGACGGGGTTTAGGTAGAACCAGTTGTTATCCACGAAGAGCCAGCCGGTCTTCATGGCGCCCCTGGTGCCGTCAGAGACGGGATTTAGGTAGAACCAGTTGTTATCTACGTAGAGCCAGCCGGTATCCATATAGCCGTTGGCGGCCAGGTGGAACCAGTTGTCATCGACATAGAGCCAGGAGGACTGGACCGGCCGGCCGTTGGAGGCGTAGTAGCGCCAGCCGTGGCTGTCCTGTACCCAGCCACGTCCGTTCTGACCGGGACTGCCGGTGGAGGAGCCGGTGCTGCCGGAGCCTTTATAGACATCAGAGGCGTTCATATAATACTCCTCGGACTTTTCTGTCCATGGCCCCTGCTCACCGCCGGAGCTATCCAGCCCCCGGACCCGGAAGGTATAGTCGCCGGACCGTTCCATGTAGGGGTAGAAGTCATACCGGTGCTGGCTGGTGGTCACGGTGGTCACCTGGGTATTGCCCCGGTATAGCCGGACTTCATATTTATCGGCGGCATCCACCTCGGACCAGCGGGCGACGCGCCCGTCCCAGTACCAGTCCTCCACCTCCTCCAGATCTCCGGCCACCTTGCGGAGCCGGATCTCCACATACAAGCTGTCCCCGTTATCCCGGACCCGCTTGCTCTTTATCTCGCTGTGGAAGCCGGAGACGGTCACCTTGGTGGAGGAAGTGAACATATCCTTATCCGCATCCGCCACTGCCAGCGTGACCTTGATCAGGGGCGTCTCACCCCGTGTCCATACATCCGGATCGTCTGTCTCATCGTACACGGCCGGCTCCGACACCTTGACCCTGCTTCCGGATGGCGTGACGGTGACCGTCCCGATATCCTGCCCAGCCTCGGGCTTTTGGCTGCAGGCTACGGTCAGCTTGACGCTGGTGATCCTTTCCCGGGAGGCGCCGAAGGAGGGGAGGCACAGACCCGGCAGGAGGATCGACGCCGCCAGGGTGAGGGCCAGCAGCGGCTTTGCCGCACGTGCCCACAGGGGGCGATCTGGAGTCCTTGTAGTTTTTGGCATATCATCACACATCCTTTTCTGTACATGGCCATCTACCGGTGGACCAAGAGTGGGTTATTGGGGACACACGGTCCGGTCGGTTTTTTGTCCCGCTCTCGCGTGACACCGGACCGGTGCGGGTATGATATCTTATCGATATCATACCATATCAGCCAGAGAGATGTATTAAATTTCACGGACCATTTCTTTACGTGTTTGGTAAGATATTGAGAGATCCTTACGATTTTATGAGCCATTTTTCAGATCTGTGCAGATCGATCCAGATCGCCCGAAAAAAAGAACAAAAAGTAGCAGATGAGAGCCCCGTTTTTCTTGACATCATTAGGCATTTGTTATAAAATCTACATAGGAGATTTTTACAAGATCCCTGGGGAATAAATAATCAGATAAGGAGAGATATGTATTATGGTAAGTAAGACATTAACTGTAACAAATCCATCCGGTTTACATTTAAGGCCGGCAGGCGTGCTGTCCCAGACCGCTATGAAGTTCAAATGTGATGTGATCATCGAGTGCGGTGACAAGAAGATCGTGGCGAAGAGTGTTCTGAACGTGATGGCAGCAGGCATCAAGTGCGGGACCGAGATCAACCTGATCTGTGACGGCGAGGATGAGAACGAAGCCTTAGAGACCCTGAGCAAGGCCATCGAGGATGGACTGGGAGAGAAGTAAGCGCCGGGGCGACGCAAAGATCGTGTATTGAAAAAAGAGGGGACTGTCTGTGGGAGCGGGCAGTCCCTTTTGCTGTAAGTCCTTGTATGGTCTTTTGATCATGGCGGTGTCCATGGTCTTTTTTTGTGGATGCAGGATGATGATCAAAAGATCGACCAGATAAAATATTATGTGATATATACACAAAAAAAGATTGATGGATCTGGCGGATATAACGAATATATGATATCTATTGACTTGCATACCGGTATGTGATAATATAAAAGCACCAAGATCAAAGAAAGGAGCAGAGGAAGATGGCAGTGGGTTTTATCGGATTAGGGATCATGGGAGGGCCGATGGCGGAGAATCTGTTGGAGAAGGGACATAGCCTGTTGGTGTACGACGTAGATCCGGAAGCGGTGGAACGGGCGGTGAGGGCCGGCGCTAAGGCCTCCTGCCTGAAGGAGATCGGTGAGCAGTGCCGGATCGTGTTCACCATCCTCCCCAAGGGAGATGTGGTGAAGGAGGTCCTGTTCGGTAAGGACGGCGTGGCCCAGGGACTGGCAGAGGGGAGCATCGTCTGCGATATGAGCTCCGTCACACCGGTGGAATCCCGGTATTGTCATGAAAGGCTGAAGGTGCAGGGGGCAGGGTTCGTAGATGCGCCGGTCTCCGGAGGAGAACCGGGCGCCAGGATGGGGACCCTGGCCTTTATGGCAGGAGGGGAGGAGGAGGATCTTGAGCGGCTCCGCCCTTACCTGGAGGTCATGGGTTCTTCCGTCCTTTTGGTGGGCGGCAGCGGCAGCGGGAGTGTGGCCAAGCTGGCGAACCAGATCATCGTGAACAATACGATCGCTGTGGTCTCGGAGGCCTTCGTCTTTGCCGTGAAGGCGGGGGCTGACCCTCTAAAGGTCTATCAGGCGATCCGGGGCGGCCTGGCAGGGAGCGCGGTGCTGGAGGCGAAGCTGCCCATGATCTTGGAGCGGGAGTTTGCCCCAGGAGGGAAGATCTCCATCAACCACAAGGATATCCGGAATGTGCTGGATACGGCCCATGCGCTGGATGTCCCCGTACCGTATTCGGCTCAGCTCTTTGAGATCTTGCAGTGTCTGAAGGTCTATGGACATATGGATGAGGACCACGGAGGGATCGTACAGTATTTTGAAGGCCTGGCCGATGTGACCGTAGAAAAAACGTGACCGCAGAAAAGTTGTGATCGCAGAAAAAACGTGACCGCAGAAAAGGGACGGCGGTCCCACAGGCAGAGGAGAGGAGGCAAAAAGGCAGATGGATATGGAGGGACAAAGGCTTAGCGCAAAGGTCCTGGACCGGTATGCTAGGCCGGATGAGGCCAGACTGGATGCCATGCTGAAGGAGGAGCTGGATAAAGCCCGGATCAAGATCGTGGTGCTGGATGACGATCCCACCGGGGTGCAGACCGTACACGATGTGTCTGTGTATACAGAGCTGTCAAGAGAGAGCATCCGTCAGGGATTTTTAGAAGATAAACGGTTGTTTTACATATTGACCAACTCCAGGAGCTTTACGACAGGGCAGACCATCGCTGTACACGAAAAGCTGGCCCGGGATATCGCTAAGGTGGCGGCAGAGGAACAGATCCCCTATATGGTCATGAGCCGGAGCGATTCCACCTTAAGAGGCCATTATCCGGCAGAGACAGAGACCTTAAGGCGGGGCATGAAAGCCTGCGGTGGCCCGTCAGCGGACGGGGAGATCATCTGCCCCTTCTTTAAGGAGGGCGGGCGATACACCCTGGAGGATGTGCATTATGTCCGGTATGGGGATGAACTGGTCCCGGCGGCGGATACAGAGTTTGCCAGAGATGCCACATTCGGCTATCATTTTTCCCGCATCCCCTATTATGTGGAGGAAAAGACAAAAGGGCGATACCGGGCGGAGGAGGTGACCAGCATCTCCTTAGAGAGGCTGCGCAGCATGGATGTGGACGGGATCGTCCGGCAGCTGACGGCGGTCCGGGATTTTAACAAGGTGGTGGTGAACGCGGCGGACTACTGTGACTTGAAGGTGTTCGCCATCGCCCTGTACCGCGCGGTAGCGGCGGGAAAGCATTTTATCTTCCGCACGGCGGCGTCGCTGGTGAAGGTGATGGGCGGCATCCCGGACCGGCCGCTGCTCACCAGGGATGAGCTGATCCTGGAGGAAAGCCCCTTTGGGGGGATCGTGGTGGTAGGCTCCCACACACAGAAGACCACGGCCCAGCTGGAGGAGCTGCTGACCCTCAAGACGGTGGAGGGGATCAGCTTCCACTCGGATCTGGTGCTGGAGGGCGAGGAGACATTTTATGCAGAGGTAGATCGGGTGGTAAGAGAAAGTGAACGGATCATGAGGACCGGGAGGACGGCCGTCTGTTTTACCAGCCGAAAGCTCCTGACACGAAAGGAGGACAGCAAGGAGGAGGCGCTGCTGCGCTCGGTCAGGATATCCGACGGCGTCCAGGCGCTGGTGGGCAGGCTAAAATTAAGGCCCAGCTTCGTGGTCGCCAAGGGAGGGATCACCTCCAGCGATGTGGGCACCAAGGCCCTAAAGGTCAAACGGGCTGATGTGATAGGGCAGATCCGGCCAGGCATCCCGGTGTGGCGGACAGGAGGCGAGAGCCGGTCCCCCAAGATCCCCTATGTGATCTTCCCGGGAAATGTGGGAGAAAAGGGAACACTTAAAGAAGTGGTCCAGATCCTGACAGGTCAGGACTGCTGAACAAAAGAAAGGAGATGCTATGTTTAAGAAGATGGACCATATCCGGTTGCTGGCGGCCGCGCTGATCCTGGTGTTGATCAGCTGCGTGGGGGCCAGCTTCCTCCAGACAGATGGCGGTAAGGTGACGATCACCGATGCCAGGATCCCCATGCCTAACGGGGAGATGCTGCGGACCCTGATCTATCGTCCGGCCAGCGCCACAAAGGATAACCCGGCCCCCTGCGTGATCACCAGCCACGGCTATCATGCTACGCTGGAGACACAGGATATCACAGCTGTGGAGCTGGCCCGCCGTGGGTTCGTGGTGTTCAACATGGATACCTACAGCGCAGGGGATTCTTCCGGGACTGTGGAGGAATATGGCTATAACCGCTCCTACTATGGGCTGGGCATGCTCCAGCTGGTAGAGTATGTTTATGAGAACATCGATTACATCGACCGGGACCGGATCGGGATCACAGGCCATTCCACCGGCGGCCGGAACGTGGCCTTTACGCTGGATGCCTATGGGCGGAATGAGCACGGCAAGGTCTATGTGGGGCAGCCGGAGGATGGCAGCAGCTACTCCACGAAGGTCAAGTCGGCCCTGATCCTGGCCTTCTTCCCGGATCATTACCTGCTAAATAATATCCCCTCAGGTGTCAATGTGGGCATCAACTTTGCCCGCTATGACGAAGGCGCGCCGGTGCAGGTCAGCAAGGTGGACGGCTACCAATGGGCGGATCTGACGGTCTCCCCGGAGGCGAAATTCTTTATCAACACCACGACGCCAGATGCCTTTAAGCTGGATGCGGATATCCAGGTCAATGAAAGCACCGGCAAAGAGGATATCACCCTGTCCGGATATGACAATGAGGAAAAGGTGGAGATCGGGCATTACTATGGCAGTATCGAGGAGGGGACCATGCGGGTGGTCTATAATCCTGTGATCTCCCATCAGCTCCAGTTCTTCTCAAAGACCAATGCGGCGATCACCAGCCAGTTTTTCATGGATACCTTAGGCGCTCCCACACCCATCCCGGCTGCCGACCAGACCTGGTTCTTAAAGGAATGCCTAAATGGCCTGGGCGTCCTGGGCTTCTTCCTGTTTTTGGTACCCTTCGCCGGCCTATTGCTGGAGACCCCCTTCTTTGCCTCCATCATCCAGCCTCTCCAGGAGACGCCCCAGGCGGTGGCAGGAAAGAAAAATAAGCTCCTGTCCCTGGGCAGCAAGGTGCTCCTGGCCGTGATCCCGGGGATCACCGTGATGCCGGTCTTTACAGGCCTGGTCTACGGAAAGATCTTCACCAACGCGGCCGCCAATAATTCCACCGACTTCTTCCCCCAGCCGGGACCTAACGCGATCGTGATCTGGGCCCTTCTGAACGGTCTGATCGCATTAGCGATCTTTGGAGGCGTATACTATCTGGATGGAAAGAAATGCGGCGATCAGATCAAGTACTGGGGAGTAAAGGCCTCCTGGCCGGTGATCGGGAAATGTGCGCTGCTGGCAGGGATCTGCATGTGCGCCGCCTACGAGCTGGTGCTGCTGGCAGACCGGTTCTTTAAGACGGACTTTCGTTTCTGGAGCTTCGCGATCCGGGCCGCCGACGGGAACATCCTCCGGCTGTGGATCCGCTACCTGCCCTTCATGCTGGTGTTCTGGCTGGCGGTCTCGCTCCTGGTGAACGCCGGGGCGGTAGAAGGCGAGAAGGAATGGGAGCATACGCTGGTCTGCATCCTCATCAACATCGCCGGGCTGGCAGGGCTGGTGGCGATCCAGTTCATCGTCCTGTTCTCCACCGGACAGGCCATGTGGCACGCGAACCGTTCCTGGGTCAATATCTGCCTGATCATCCCCTTTATCCCCATGATGATCTTCGGGACGATCATCTTAAGGCGGATGTATAAAAAGACCGGGACGATCTACCTGGGCGCCTTTACCATGGCTTTTGTGGCCACCCTGCTCACCGTGGCCAATGCCAATACGATCATGCGGATCTGATCTGGAGGGATCGATCATGCGGATCTGACCTAGAGGAGTTGATCATGTTGAAAAGATCGGAGGGACGATATGTATAAGCGGATATCTTACACACTGACCACCAGGGACAGGGCCTTCCCCGGAGCGCCCACCATGCACATCCAGCCATTTGAATCCATGGAAAAAGGGGACCTTTTGAACACCTATCAGGTCACCCTGTTCAACCACTTCGGCACCCATATGGACGGGCCCAACCATTTTAACGGAAATGGACGGCAGCTTTACGAGATGGAGCTGTCCCGGTTCATCTTTGAACGGCCTCTGCTGATCGATATCCCTAAGGGAGAGGGGGAAAAGGTCCTGGCCGAGGACCTGCTCCCCTATGGCGAGAAGATCAAAGAGGCGGATCTTCTGCTGATCAGGAGCGGCTTTGGCGGGATGCGGCAGACCGACAGCAAGGTCTATTCGGAGAGAGGCCCGGCGGTCTCCTCCCAGGCGGCCCGGTACTTAGTGGATCATTTCCCGGCGTTAAAAGCGATCGGGATGGACTGGATCTCCCTGGCCACGCCCCTGGATATGGAAGATGGGATCAGGGCCCACCAGATCCTCCTGGGGGCTGAGGGCGATGGACCGATCCTGATCATCGAGGATCTGGATCTGCGGGGGCTGGAGGATGAGCGGCTGGAGAGGGTGTACGCGCTGCCCCTTTTTGTGGAGGGGATCGACAGCGCGCCGGTGACGGTGGTCGCGAAGATCATGGGATGACCGACCATGCACCGGCATTTATCCGGCGATTGACGCCTTGTCCCCCCTGTGGTATAATATCCCAGAAAGCATCGCCAATGAAAAGAAGGCCCAGAGCGATACCATACGATAGGAGCACGAGATGCGCGAGAGAGAATTTAAGCCACTGCAGAAGCTGGCATATGACCATATCAAGAAGCTGATCACGGAGAATGTGCTGGAGTATGGACGTATCTATTCCGAATCGAAGATCGCGCTGGAGATCAACATCTCCAGGACACCGGTGCGGGACGCGGTCCACCGCTTGTATCAGGAGGGCTATATCGAGATCGTGCCGAACAAAGGGTTCATGCTGCATCGGATCGATGAGAAGGATGTCTATGAGATCAACGAGGTCCGCACCGCGATCGAAGGGTATTGTGCCAGGCGGCTGGCGAAGGAGCGAGGAGAGCCGGGCGCCGCGGAGGCGATCCGGAAGATGGAGGAGGTCCTGGAAAAACAGAGGGAGATCTTCCGGTCCAGCGGCCTGGTGGACGGATTTGTGGAATATGATAACCTGTTCCACTGGTATCTGGTCTCCTATACGGGGAATGAAGCCTTTATCGATCTGATCGAGCGGTATACCTATAAGATCAAGGAGCTGTCCCGGGCCTCCCTGGCCCATGCCGACCGTATGGAGGCCACGATCAGGGAGCACACAGCCATATTGGAGGCGATCCGGCAGGGCGATGTAAAAGGAGCGGATGAGGCGGTGATCATCCATATGGATACGCCGCTGGAGATCAAGCTGAAGGAGCTGTGAGGGGATCTTACAAAAAAAGGTATTGACATAGACGGATCTATGCAATATACGAAAAGTGATATAAAGATCGGTGTTCCTCCACCGAAGCCGTTGGAGCGAGGAGCGATAAAGTAAAAGCAGGGTCCGCCCTGCTTTTTTTGCTGCCATAAACTGTGCGGTCCTTAATAAAATAAAGTGATAAAAGGAAGAACGGGCCTTTTTTACGCAGACTGCTTTAGAAAATCAGAAATTTAAGCCGATACACAAAAAATGGCGCTAAGATGGATGAAAAATAAGAAAAACAGTGTGGGGGATATCTATATTTATCTGAATATTAAATTGAAATAACCATATAGACAAATAATCTGACAACTTAATAAATAAAAGCTATTTACAAGTGTAAGGAAGATAGTGTATCATCTTGAGCAAGCAGCAATATGGATGAGCAGCATGAGCAAAGGGCAACATGGATGAGCAGCATGAGCAAGCGGCAGCATAGACGAGCAGCATGAGCAGACAGCGGCAAGGGTAAACAGCCGTACAGACAGCAGCATGAGAACAAGGAGGATGCGCTATGGATAAACAGCTTTCAAGGCCTGTCCCAGGCCTATATGACCCGGCTTTCGAGCATGATAACTGCGGGATCGGCGCGGTAGCCGACATTAAGGGGCGAAGGAGCCACAGGACCGTGGACCGGGCCCTGCACATCGTAGAGAACTTAGAGCACCGCGCCGGCAAGGACGCGGAGGGCAAGACCGGGGACGGGGTGGGCATCATGCTCCAGATCTCCCACAAGTTCTTTAAGAAGGCGGCAAGGTCCCTGGGGATCGCTCTAGGCGGGGAGCGGGAGTACGGCATCGGCATGTTCTTCTTCCCCCAGGATGAGCTGGCCAGGAACCAGGCCAAGAAGATGTTCGAGATCATCGTCAAGAAGGAGGGCCTGGCCTTCCTTGGCTGGCGGGAGGTCCCTGTCCAGCCCCAGATCTTAGGGAAGCGGGCGGCGGATGTGATGCCCTACATCGCCCAGGGCTTTGTGCAGAAGCCCGCGGATGTGGAGAAGGGGCTGGCCTTTGACCGAAAGCTCTATGTGGCCCGCCGGGTCTTCGAGCAGAGCAATGAGGACAGCTATGTGGTGTCTTTAAGCAGCCGGACGATCGTCTATAAGGGCATGTTCCTGGTGGGCGAGCTCCGCCGCTTCTTCGACGACCTCCAAGATCCCGACTATGAATCGGCGATCGCCCTGGTCCACTCCCGGTTCTCCACCAATACCAACCCCAGCTGGATGCGGGCCCACCCCTACCGTTTTATCGTCCACAACGGGGAGATCAACACGATCCGGGGCAATGTGGACCGGATGAAGGCCAGGGAAGAGACCATGGAGACGGCCTTCTTAAAGAAGGATATGTATAAGGTGCTGCCGATCATCAACCAGGAGGGCTCCGATTCGGCCATGCTGGATAATGCCCTGGAATTTATGGTCATGAGCGGCATGGAGCTGCCCAAGGCGGTGATGATCACCATCCCGGCCCCCTGGGAGCATGATAAGTCCATGGATCAGGAGGTGAAGGACTTATACGGCTACTATGCCACCATGATGGAGCCCTGGGACGGACCGGCCTCGATCCTGTTCACCGACGGCGATATGGTGGGGGCGGTGCTGGACCGGAACGGCCTGCGGCCCTCCCGGTATTACATCACCGACGACGGCTGTATGATCCTGGCCTCCGAGGTGGGGGCGATCGATATCGACCAGTCCCATGTGGTGAAAAAGGACCGCCTCCGCCCGGGCCGCATGCTCCTGGTGGACACGGTGAAGGGCGAGCTGGTGCGGGACGAGGACCTGAAGAGGAAATATGCCTCCAGCCAGCCTTATGGGGAGTGGCTGGATTCCCAGATCGTGGACCTGGAGACCCTGCCGATCCCCAACAAAGGGGTCCCCAAGCTGGACCATGACGAGCGCCTCCGCCTGCAGAAGACCTTTGGCTACACCTACGAGCAGTATAAGACCATGATCCTGCCCATGGCCTTAAATGGGGCGGAGGCGGTATCCGCCATGGGCGCGGACAGCCCCTTAGCGGTCCTGTCTAAGATGCACCAGCCCTTGTTCAATTACTTTAAGCAGCTCTTCGCCCAGGTGACCAACCCGCCGATCGACGCGATCCGGGAGGAGATCGTCACCTCCACCACGGTCTATGTGGGGCGGGAGGGGAACCTCTTAGAGGACCTGCCGGAGAACTGTCATATCCTGAAGGTGAACGACCCGATCCTGACGGATACGGACCTGTTAAAGATCAAGCACATGAAAAAGCCTGGCTTTAAGGTGGAGGAGATCTCGATCACCTACTATAAGAACACCTCCCTGGAAAAGGCGATCGACCGGCTCTGCCTGGAGGTGGACCGGGCCTATAAGGGCGGCAGCAATATCCTGATCTTGAGCGACCGGGACATCGACGAGAACCGCGTGCCGATCCCCTCCCTGCTGGCGGTCTCCGCCCTCCATCAGTACTTAGTGCGGACGAAGAAGCGGACCAGCGTGGCGGTTATCTTAGAGAGCGGCGAGCCCAGGGAGGTCCACCATTTTGCCACCCTTTTAGGCTACGGCGCCAGCGCGATCTGTCCCTATCTGGCCCATGAATCGATCCGCTACATGATCGAGACGAAGATGCTGGATAAGGAATATTACGCGGCGGTCCACGATTACGACTCCGCGGTCCTCCACGGGATCGTGAAGATCGCCTCCAAGATGGGGATCTCCACCATCCAGTCCTACCAGGGAGCCCAGATCTTCGAGGCCATCGGCATCTCCAAGGAGGTGGTGGACCGGTATTTTACCAACACCGTGAGCCGTGTCGGCGGCATCACCTTACAGGATATCGAGGCCGATGTGGACGCCCTCCACTCTGCGGCCTTCGATCCCTTAGGATTGGAAGTGGACCTGACCTTGGACAGCGTGGGGAGCCATAGATCACGGGCCGGGCAGGAGGCCCATCTCTATAACCCGGAGACCATCCACCTTTTGCAGGAAGCCACCCGGAAGGGGGATTACCAGATCTTTAAGGAATACTCCCACGCCCTGTACGGGGAGGGGCAGATCCGGAACCTGCGGAGCCTGATCGACTTTGCCTACCCGGAGGACGGGGGGATCCCCATCGAGCAGGTGGAGAGCGTGGAGTCGATCGTAAAGCGGTTTAAGACCGGGGCCATGAGCTACGGCTCCATCTCCCAGGAGGCCCACGAGACCCTGGCGATCGCCATGAACAAGCTGTCAGGCAAGTCTAATTCCGGGGAGGGCGGCGAGAGCTTAGAGCGGCTAAAGCCAGGCCCCGGCGGCGTCAATAGATGCTCGGCCATCAAGCAGGTGGCCTCCGGGAGGTTTGGCGTCACCTCCCGGTACTTGGTCAGCGCCAAGGAGATCCAGATCAAGATGGCCCAGGGGGCAAAGCCCGGGGAGGGCGGCCAGCTCCCGGGCAATAAGGTGTACCCCTGGATCGCCAAGACCAGGCATTCTACCACAGGCGTGGGCCTGATCTCCCCGCCGCCCCATCACGACATCTATTCGATCGAGGACCTGGCCCAGCTGATCTTCGACCTGAAAAATGCCAATACCGAGGCCAGGATCTCGGTGAAGCTGGTGTCCGAGGCCGGCGTGGGCACGGTAGCCGCCGGTGTGGCTAAGGCCGGGGCTCAGGTGATCTTGATCTCCTCCTTTGACGGAGGCACCGGCGCGGCCCCCCGGAACTCGATCTATAATGCGGGCCTGCCCTGGGAGCTGGGGCTGGCGGAGGCCCACCAGACCCTGATCATGAACGGTCTGCGGGACAAGGTGATCCTGGAGACCGACGGGAAGCTGATGACCGGCCGTGACGTGGCCGTGGCCTGTATGCTGGGGGCGGAGGAATTTGGCTTCGCTACAGCGCCCCTGGTCACCTTAGGCTGTGTGATGATGCGGGTCTGCAACCTGGATACCTGCCCGGTGGGCATCGCCACCCAGAACCCTAAGCTGCGCAAGCGGTTCAAGGGCAAGCCGGAGTATGTGATCAATTTTATGGAGTTCGTGGCCCAGGAGCTGCGGGAATACATGGCCAGGCTGGGCGTGGCCACGGTGGATGAGCTGGTGGGGCGCACGGACCTTTTGAAGAAAAAGGAGGATATCGTGAGCAGCCGGGCCAGGAAGGTGGACTTAGATAAGATCCTGGGGAACCCTTATGCGGGAGAGAAGCTGGCCGGATACCGTGAAAAGCAGGTCTATGACTTTGAGCTGGAAAAGACGGTGGACGAGCGGGTCTTGATGAGGAAGCTCAAGTCCGCCTTATCGACAGGGCAGAAGAGGAGCATCACCATCGATGTGTCCAATGTGGACCGCACCTTAGGCACCATCTTCGGAGCGGCGATCACTAAGGCGTACCCCGAGGGCTTGAAGGAGGATACCTTCACGGTCAGCTGTACCGGCTCCGGCGGGCAGAGCTTCGGCGCCTTCATCCCCGGCGGCCTGACCCTGGAGCTGATCGGAGATTCCAATGACTACTTTGGCAAAGGCTTATCCGGCGGCAAGCTGATCGTCTATCCGCCCACCGGTGTGCAGTTCAAGGCGGAGGAGAACATCATCATCGGCAATGTGGCCCTGTACGGCGCCACCAGCGGCAAGGCCTTCATAAACGGTGTGGCCGGGGAGCGGTTCTGCGTCCGTAATTCCGGCGCCACGGCAGTGGTGGAGGGCGTGGGCGACCATGGCTGCGAGTACATGACCGGCGGACGGGTGGTCATCTTAGGGCCTACGGGTAAGAATTTCGCGGCGGGCATGAGCGGCGGCATCGCCTACGTGCTGGACGAGGACCAGAGCCTGTATAAGCGCCTGAACAAATCCCTGGTCTCCTTTGAGAAGGTGACGGATAAATACGATGTCCAGGAATTAAAGACGATGATCGGAGAGCATGTGGCCTATACCAATTCGGAGAAGGGCAAGAAGATCTTAGAGCATTTCGGCGAGTACCTGCCTAAGTTCAAGAAGATCCTGCCCCATGACTACCGGCGCATGATGAACACCATCGTCCAGATGGAGGAGAAGGGACTTAGCAGCGAGCAGGCCCAGATCGAGGCATTTTATGCCAATATCCAACAGTAGGAAGGAGGGAGAGCGCGATGGGAAAAGCAACAGGATTTTTAGAGTATGAGCGGGAGGACAGCAAGGCTATAGACCCGAAGATCCGCATCAAGGGCTATGAGGAGTTCCACCTGCCCCTCCACGAAAAGGAGAGGAGGAGGCAGGGAGCCCGGTGCATGGACTGCGGCGTGCCCTTCTGCCAGTCCGGCATGATGCTTAAGGGGATGACCTCCGGCTGTCCCTTGAACAATCTGATCCCGGAGTGGAACGACCTGATCTACACCGGGAACTGGGAGCAGGCCTTCAACCGTTTAAAGAAGACCAACAGCTTTCCGGAATTTACCTCCCGGGTATGCCCGGCTCCCTGTGAGGCGGCCTGTACCTGCGGCCTTAACGGTGACCCGGTGACGGTCAAGGAAAATGAGTATGCGGTGATCGAGAAGGCTTACGCTTCGGGAAAAGCGGCGGCCAGGCCCCCGAAGCTGCGCACCGGCAAGAAGGTGGCGGTGATCGGCTCCGGTCCGGCGGGCCTTGCGGCGGCAGACCAGCTGAACAAGAGAGGCCATTCCGTCACCGTGTTCGAGCGCAGCGACCGGCCCGGCGGCCTCCTGATGTACGGCATCCCCAACATGAAGCTGGAGAAATGGGTGATCGACCGGAAGCTGGAGGTGATGAAGGAGGAGGGCGTCCGTTTCGTGACGGAGGCCGATGTGGGCAGGAGCTACAAGGCCCATAAGCTCTTAAAGGAATACGACCGGGTGATCTTAGCCTGCGGCGCCTCAAACCCCAGGGATCTGGAGGTCCCCGGGCGGGATGCCTTAGGGATCTACTTTGCGGTGGATTTCCTGAAGGCCACCACCAAGAGCCTCTTAGACTCCCAGCTGGAGGACGGCAGCTACATCTCGGCAAAGGATAAGCATGTGGTGGTGATCGGAGGCGGCGATACGGGCAATGACTGTGTGGGCACCTCGATCCGCCACGGCTGTGCCTCCGTCACCCAGCTGGAGATGATGCCAAAGCTCCCGGATGTACGGAGCGAGGATAATGCCTGGCCGGAGTGGCCCAGGGTCTGTAAGACCGACTACGGCCAGGAGGAGGCTATCGCCGTCTTCGGCCACGATCCCAGGGTGTACCAGACCACGGTGAAGGAATTTGTCAAGGACGGGGAAGGGAAGCTGTGTAAGGTGATCACCGTCCGTCTGGCCCCGGAGAAGGATGCGGAGACCGGCCGGACCTTGATGCGGCCCGTGGAGGGCAGTGAGAAGGAGCTCCCCGCGGACCTGGTATTGATCGCCGCAGGGTTCTTAGGCAGCCAGCCTTACGTGGCCGACGCCTTCGGCGTGGAGCTGGATGGCCGGAGCAATGTAGCCACCGAGGGCGGCAGCCATCAGACCAATGTGGAACGGGTCTTCGCGGCCGGGGACATGCGCCGGGGCCAGTCCCTGGTGGTGTGGGCCATCCGGGAAGGCCGGGAGGTGGCGAAGGAAGTGGACCTTAGCTTGATGGGGTATACGAACCTGGCGTGAGCGTTTGGACGGAGTGACCGCTGCTGCGAAGGCTCCGCGCGGGGCGCATAGCGTTTTTAGCAGAAAAGACAGGGAGAGTGCTTTATAGAGAGAGCCTCTCCCTGTTTTTGTGATCGTAAGGGTCCCTCCCAGTGCTCCGTTATCGGATGATCCCCTTGATGATCGGTATGGACTCTCGCAGGCCAACTCTCTGCATCTCTCCCCAAAATGTAATAAATTTCATGAAATGTAATTTATGTATAGATCCAGATAAGATGACAGAAGATCTTTGTGCTATTTACATAAAGGTCGCAGATGCTATAATGGAGTCACCAAGGATCGTGATGCGCGCATGATGAAAATGGAAAAGCCTATAGAGATATGGCGAAGAAAATCTAGGAGGAAATAGAGAATGAAAACCTTTATCCAAAAACTAGGCAAATCATTGATGGGACCTTTGTCCATCATCGTTGCCGCTGGTCTGCTGTTAGGTCTGGCATCTACACTGCTGAACCCTAATGTATTCGGGAACGCATTAGCGAACGTGGCTCTTGTGAACCATTTTGTCACCCTGGTCAATGCGTTGGCCGGCGGATTGTTCGGTCTGCTGCCGATCCTGTTCTGTATGTCCGTGGCACAAGGCATGTCCAAGGAAGATAAGGAAGTAGCGACCTTTGCTTCGATCATCGGCTTCATCTTGTTCCATACCACGATCCGCTTCCTGCTCCAGTTAAAGGGCATCACAGCCGAGACCGTGAGCATCGACTATCTGGTATCCCAGGGGAAGGACATCCTGACAGCCACCCAGGAAAATGCGGCTTATGATACGGTGATGGGCATCTTTACCTATCGTATGAGCATCTTCGGCGGTATCATCGTCGGTCTGTGGAGCGCTATGATCCACAACCGGTTCCATACCACCCAGCTGCCCACCGCCTTCAGCTTTTTCAGCGGCAAGCGTTTCGTCCCCATCATGATGGTGGTGACCATCCCCTTCCTGGGCGCGGTCATGTTCCTGGTCTGGCCTCTGTTCAATATGCTGATCAACGGCTTTGGCGCATTACTGGCCCAGGCAGGCGCTTTCGGCACCTTTATCTACGGGTTCTTAGAGAGACTGCTGATCCCCACCGGTCTGCACCATATCTTAAACCAGCTGATCCGCTTTACACCGATCGGCGGTTCTGCTATGATCAATGGGGAGCAGGTATCCGGCGCTCTGAACATCTTCAATACCTTGCTGATGGAGACAGAGCCAGATATGGATATGATGCGCCAGGCCACCCGTTTCCTGACCCAGGGCACCCATCCCTTCATGGTGTTCGGCCTTCCGGCTGCCTGCTTCGCGATGTATAAGACCGCTCTGCCCCAGAACAAGGATAAGGTAAAAGGTATCCTGCTGGCGGCTGGCCTGACCAGCTTCTTCACCGGGATCACAGAGCCGATCGAGTTCTCCTTCTTCTTTATCTCGCCCTTATTATGGCTGTTCCACGCCTTCATGGCCGGGATGTCCTTCCTGATCAACACCCTTTTAGGGGTCTGTATCGGGAACGCGGGCGGCGGTCTGATCGACCTGATGCTCTTCGGCGTCCTGCGGGGCACCCAGACGAAGTGGATCTTGAACGTGGTCATCGGCCTGATCTATGCAGCCATCTACTTCATGGTCTTTAAGTGGGCGATCGTGAAGTTCAATATCAAGACCCCCGGCCGTGAGGATGAGTCCGACGAAGTCAGCTACGGCGAGGAAGTGACCGAGCTGGGCAAGGCGATCATGGAGGCATTAGGCGGCAAGGAGAACATCCAGGAGATCGATAACTGTATCTCCAGACTGCGCCTGGTGTTAAAGGATACCGCTGTGATCAAGGAGAATGAGCTGAAAAAGACCGGTTCTCTGGGGATCATCAAGATCAACGAGACCAACCTCCAGGTGGTCTATGGAGCGAAGGTGGAGAAAGCCGCTTCCGAGTTAAAGCGGGCGGTGCGGTCGAACTAGTCCGTACATCGTAACATGAAGGTCCGTGGGATCGATGGGAAGGTCCATAGTACCGACAGAAAGGTCTGTGGGATCGATGGGAAGGTCCATAGTACCGACAGAAAGGTCTGTGGGATCGATGGGAAGGTCCATAGTATCGACGGAAAGGTCCATGGGCTTGACGGGAGATCCGCGGGACCGATGGGATGATGTATGGGCATGTATGGCGCGGTCTGGGAGCGCGGACTCCCGGACCGGCAGAAGAGGGGAGGAAGACATGCAGACAAGGACAGAGAGGATCCAAAAGGATATCGAAACATTAGCCACATTTACCGCCACCCCAGGGAAGGGAGTGACCCGGTCATCCTATTCAAAGGAGGACAGGCTGGCAAAGGACTATATCATAGGCGAGATGAAAAAGCTGGGGCTCACGATCTATGAGGACAGCTTTGGCACATTGTTCGGACGCAAGGAGGGGACCTTAAAGGATGCCCCTGTGGTGATGTTCGGCTCCCATTACGACAGCGTGGTGAACGGGGGCGCATTTGACGGTGTGGCGGGCACGGTGTCCGCCCTGGAGGTCATGCGTGTGCTGGTGGAGAACGGACATGTCAATGACTACCCGTTGGAGCTGATCGTCATGAACGCGGAAGAGGGGGAGACCTTCGGCCCCAGTACCGGCGTGACCAATTCCAGGGCCATGATGGGCACCATGACCCAGGAGGAGCTGGATACGGTCAAGAACCGTTTTGGGCAGACCAAGGCCGAGGCCATGCGGGCTTACGGGCTGGAGCCAGATCTTAAGGCCGCGGTCCGGGACCCGGCCTCGATCAAGAATTTTATCGAGCTGCACATCGAACAGGGACCGGTCTTGGACCGGGAAGGGGTCGAGGTGGGCTTGATCTCGTACCTGGCGGGCATCGGCCGGTATAAGATCCGTTTCTACGGCAAGACAGCCGATTCCACGGCGCCCATGACCGAGCGGAAGGACGCTCTGGTAGCGGCGGCAGGCTTTATCACCAGCTTCGACGAGAAGATCAAAGCCCTGGGCCCGGATGTGACCGGGATGGTGGGGCGGCTGGACATCACACCGAATTCCAACCAGTTCGTGCCGGAATTTGTGGAGGGGAAGATCGAGATCCGGACCTTTTCCAAGGAGATCGTGGAGAAGGTGGACTTTAAAGAGCTGATCACCTCCCTGTTAGAGAGTGCGGGGGCAAAGTGCGGCATCCGCACAGAGCTGGAGGAGATCAAGCGGATCGGCTATCCCAATCCCACCGGCCCCAGCATCATGGCCGCGGAAAATGTGGAGCGGATGGAGCGCATCTGCGACCGCTTAGGCTACAGCCATGTGCGGATCAACAACGGGACCGGCCATGATTCCATGATCATGACGGATCACGTGGACACCAATATGCTCTATGTCCCCAGCCGCAACGGCGGGGTCTCCCACTGCCCGGAGGAGTGGACCGACTATGAGAGCATCAAAAAGGGCGCGGACGTGCTGCTGCATCTGGTGATGGAGCTGGGCGAGAAGGCGTGATCTTGCCGCGCTTTCGCATAAGGCAGACAAAGGAGCGGGAGGAAATAAGGAGGATCGTGGAGAAAGGAGTCAGAAAGAACATGTTGAGAGATATCGAGTACCGGCAGGTCCCTGCGCCCTGCGCGGACTGCAGCCAGGTCCCTGTGATGCTGACGGACGGGACCATGGAGGAACGTTTGCAGAAGGTCCTGTCCCGGATGGAGGAGGAGCGGATCGATACGCTGGTGGTCTATGCCGATCTGGAGCATGGGAACAACTTTGAATACCTGACGGGCTTCCTGCCCCGTTTTGAGGAGGCCCTGCTGGTCCTCCACGCAGACGGCCAGGCATTCATGGTCATGGGGAATGAGAACCTGAACAAGGTCCCGTCAGCCAGGATCAAGGCCACGGCCATCCATGCGCCCTACTTCTCCCTTCCTAACCAGCCGATGGCCTGTGAGAAGGGGTTTGTGGAGATCTTAAAAGAGGCGGGGATCGGCAGCGGTGCGCGGATCGGGATCGCAGGCTGGAAGAATTTTACCAGTCCATATGAGGACAATGCCCAGCTGTTCGATGTCCCTTCCTACATCGTGGACCGGATCCGGCAGCTGGCCGGGGAGGACGGAACGGTCTTTAACGCCACCTATCTCTTTATCGGGGAGAAGGGCGTGCGCTGCCGGAACAATGTAAATGAGATCGAGCATTATGAGTTTGGCGCAGCCCTGGCCTCCGACCGTATGCTGGCCGCTATGGACCGGCTGGATGTGGGGGTCAGCGAGCTGGAGCTTGGGGGACTGTTAAATGCCTGCGGGCAGAAGAACAGCGTGGTGACCATCGCCGCGGCCGGAAAGCGTTTTGTGAAGGCGAACCTGTATCCCACGGACCACAAGGTGGAGCTGGGAGAGCCGATCAGCCTGACAGTAGGCTATAAGGGAGGCCTGTCCTCCCGGGCGGGCTACGCGGTGGAGCGGCCCGATCAGCTCCCGGAAGGGATCCGGGATTATGTGGATGTGGTGGTGAAACCCTATTTTGACGCGTACACCGTATGGCTGGAGCATGCCCATTGCGGCATGAAGGGAGATGAGCTGTATCAGCTGATCGAGGCGGCCCTGCCGAAGGCGGACTATCATTGGTCCTTATGCCCAGGGCATCTGACCGCAGATGAGGAGTGGATGTCCTCCCCGATCTATGGGGGGAGCCGCGAGGTCTTAGAGAGCGGTATGCTGTTCCAGATCGACATCATCCCGTCGGTCCAGGGCTACGGCGGGACCAGCGCGGAGAGCACCGTGGCTTTAGCGGACAGCGCGCTTCAGCAGGAGATCCGGCAGCAGGCGCCGGCATTGTGGGAGAGGATCCAGGCAAGACGGGAGTATATCCAGTCCCAGCTGGGGATCTTGCTCCATCCGGATATCCTGCCCCTGTGCTCTACCGTGGCCTATCTGCGGCCCTTGCTCTTGGACAAGGAGAAGGCGATGGCCATAGGACGAGGATAAGCTGGAGCCCGCCACCGTTACCGCCGCTCTTGGACAAGGAGGGGGCGATGGACATAGGACGAGGATAAGCTGGAGCCCGTCACGTTACCGCCGCTCTTGGACAAGGAGAGGGCGATGGACATAGGGCCGCAGGCATAGGCAGTGATGGGAAGGCTATGGCTGTGGACCGGTCCGACACCTTAGGATAGCGGGGAAAAAGACTTAAATATAGGAAAAGACAGACATTTTGCTGTGACCGGCATGTCTGTCTTTTTTATGGACCTTTAGTCCATTAGCCTTTATGCAGGTAGGGATCTGTGGGTCATTTGTGGTCCATATAGTCGATATAGGCATCGTAGAGCAGGTGGAGGACCAGGTGCAGGGTGAGATAGGAGGAGCGGTTCACGTTCATGTCCAGATCCACATGGGTGCTCTGAAAGTACAGATTATACCTGGAAAGGAAAGAGAGTTCATTATTGTCGAAGCTGGTGATGGAGACGATCGGCAGGTCCAGGACGCTTAAAGCCGTCAGCGTGTCCCGGTATTTGTCGATGTTCCCGGACCAGGAGGCGATGAAGAGCAGATCCTTTTGCGTCATGAACTTCTTTAGGATCTTCAGCTCGGTGGAGGAGGGGATGATGACGAACTTCCGGTTCACATTAAAAAAGCATCTGGCCGCCTCCTGCAGCATCAGGCACTGCCCCTGGCCGGTGCCAAAGGCATAGATGGTATCCGCCGTATCGATGAGCCGGCAGATCTCCTGGATATGCTTGTTCTGCCGGAAAAACTTGATCGTCTGGGAGATATCCTGGTCCAAGATGGCCAGCATATCGATGCTCTTTGGGCTGTCCTCCTTCTCGTCCTCTTTCAGAAAATATTTGAACTCACTGTAGCCGCTGAAATCCAGCTTCTGGGCGGTCCGCAGGATCGACGCGGTGGAGACATTGCACCGTTTGGCCAGCTCCGCCACGCTAAGAGATGTACAGGCATGGGGGTTCTGCTGGATGTAGGTCAGGATGTGCAGGTCTACCGGACTCAGCTTAGCATAGTTTTCATTGATCGCCAGATCTAATCGAAATCCCATGGCAAGCCCTCCTTTCATGTCGATCTTATCACAAAAAAGTGGGGGTTGTAAACCCTGATCTTATGCAAAAGAGAAAAAGCAGAGCCTGCCGGGGATCTGACGCGCTGTGCCAGGTGTGGGCCTTAGCTATCCTTGCGTTTGGCCTCTGCGATCACATCGTTGATGAGCTCCAGGGCCTTTTCTGTATTGTCGCTTTCAAGTAGGGCTTTGATGGCCAGCAACAATGTCAATAGTTCCAGTCTTGTCATATCATCACTCACTTTCGATCACATCCTTTTCTGTATAGAGTACTTTTATTATACTGAAAGGAAGAGTTGGTGTAAAGCTGGTCATACCGTGATAGTAGAAAATGATCAGCTGTTATGGTTTCCATAATATTACATTTTACATATTTTGTCAAGCTATATCTGCTTTTACGCGTGAGGTCCGCAGACTTTTAAGATCCATGTTGCCGATCGCTCGGATCTGTGCTACACTGTGGTCATAAAACAACTGCGAGGAAGTATGACTACCGAGGTACGTTATGCACATTTTTTATCATGAGTCGAACGGAGTCCTGTATGCCCGCCTGGGACGTTCTGTGCGCAATGGGGATAAGGTCAGCAAGGAATCGATCAATCTGGGACGTGTGATCGACAAGGAGAAGGGCATCTACAAGAGCCGGGAGCGGGGGGTGTTCCAGTACGATCTGGAGACGGATACCTATACCAGCATCGCCCAGCCGGAAGGAAGGCGGGAGCTGTCTCTGCCTGGGATATCCCATGGAACTGAAAGGAGTATAAAGGCGGAAAAGGCGATCGTGGACCTGGGTGATGTGTTTTTTCTAGATGCGTTCATCAAGAAGGCAGGGCTGGATGCGGTCATCGACGGGGCAGGATACGAGGGGAGGGACACCTTGTACGCACTGCTCTGCCATCGCCTGCTGGGCGGCGGGGACGACCGCCGGGCAGAAGACTGGTGTGCGGGGAGCTATGCCGGTATCCTGTATCCCCATGCGCAGCTGTCCGGTGAGCAGATCCGTGAGGTGTATGCCGCGCTGGGAGGCGAGCTGTCCCGGCAGCTTTTTTTCAGCCGTTATCTTCCCTATGTATCGGAAAGAGGAGCATCGGATAGGACCGCGGCGGAAAGCATGACAGCAAAGAGGAGCGGTGCAAAAGAGAGATATGTTTTGATCGACAGCGCCGCAGACAGAGGGGGCAGGCTCCTCTATGTGGTCCGACAGTCTACCGGGATGCCGGTCTTCTTCCGCTATTGCCAGGATAAGGAGGCAGATGTGGAGACCCTGGTGCGCACGATCAGGGAGCTGGAGGTCTATAAGATCGTTATCTCCCTGGCGATCCTGGATGCCGGTTATTATAGTGGGGACAGCATCGAGGAGCTGTATGCTCAGAGGATCGCCTTCCTCACAAAGCCCAGGGAGGATCTGCGGCTTTATAAAAAGCTGGCCACTGAAAGCCTTTCCGCTCTCACGGCTCATGAATGTTTTGTCAGCTGTGATATTCAGTATCCCTATATCAAATGTGTCCCCTGTAAGGTGGGGCAGAAAAACCATCCGGCCTGTGCCTATGTCTGCCTTGCCTTGGATAAAGAGCGCCTGGAGACCTATCGGCAGCTGCTGGATGCAAAGAACCGCAGTCTGACAGACGGAGACATGCATGATATGATCCAGTCTCAGGAGATCCTGCTCTTTGTATCCTCCGAGAGGATCGCGCCGGATAAGCTCTTTCCGGCCTATGAGACCAGGCGGTATATGGAGCGTTTCCTTCGGGGGCTGGGTGCTGACCGTTCTGACGGGAGGGCCGGGGCGCGTTCTGGCGGCAGTCCGGATAGGTGGTCTGGCAGCTGGCCGGATGAGCGTTCTGGCGGCAGTCTGGATGGGCAGCCCGGCAGCAGTCCGGATAGGTGGTCTGGCGGCAGTCCGGATGGACTGGCAGGTGGGCGGTCAGCTCCACGGTCTCTGGAGCGGGCGGAGGACATGCTCTGCGGTCAGCTGTTATTGACCTTCATGGCGGATGTGATCCGAGAACAGATCGAGGATAAGCTGGCGAGCATGCCCTATACCCTGGAGGAGATGTTCTTAAACTTACGGAACCAGAAGGGAAAGGTCTACCGGGACCGGGTGATCGCCCAGAAGGCGTCCAAAAAGGCCAGCGACTGCTATAAGCGGTTTGGGATCTTATGCCCTACGGAGATACGGAGGTGACAGGAGGGGACAGAAAAAGCGGTGAGCGTTACTATGAAAGTCTGCCGCCGGATAGGCGGCATGCATTCAGATATGCCCAGTGCGCCCGTCAGACTTTCATGGGTGGTGATGCGCCTGCCTGCCGGGCGCATGCAGGTTTACTATGAAACCGCCGCCAGGCACATGGAGGCTGGTCAGAAGACCAAGAAAGGATAAGGTGGAAGGATGAGCTATCAGGCAGCAGAAGGAAGATATGAGAGGATGACCTATGCCCGGTCGGGAAGGAGCGGCTTAAAGCTCCCCATGGTCTCCTTAGGGCTCTGGCACAATTTCGGCTCTAACGGGGACTACGAAAATATGAAGGCCATGTGCTTTACCGCCTTTGACCAGGGGATCACCCATTTCGACCTGGCCAATAACTATGGGCCGGAGCCGGGGAGCGCAGAACGGAATTTCGGGAGGATCTTAAAGGAGGAGCTTAAAGCCTACCGGGATGAGCTGATCGTCAGCACAAAGGCCGGGTATGACATGTGGGCGGGCCCTTACGGGAATTTCGGGAGCCGCAAATACCTCTTAGCCAGCTTGGACCAGAGCCTTGAGCGGCTGGGGCTGGACTATGTGGACATCTTCTATCACCACAGGATGGACCCGGAGACGCCTTTGGAGGAGACCATGGGCGCATTGGACCATGCGGTTAAGAGCGGGAAGGCCTTGTACGCGGGGCTGTCCAACTATGACGGGGAGACCATGAAGAGGGCGGCGGCGATCCTCCGAGAGATGCGTTGTCCCTTCATCATCAACCAGAACCGGTATTCGATCTTTGACCGGACGATCGAGAAGAATGGCTTAAAGAAGGCGGCGGCAGAGGAGGGGAAGGGGATCATCGCCTTCAGTCCCCTGGCCCAGGGCCTTTTGACCGACCGGTATCTGGAGGGGATCCCTGCCGACAGCCGGATCCGGACCGACGGACGTTTCCTCCACGAGGAGCAGGTGAGCGAAAAGCTTTCCAAGATCCAGGCATTACATGCACTGGCATCTGAGAGAGGCCAGACCCTGGCCCAGATGGCCTTGAGCTGGGTCGTGAAGGACGATGCAGTGACCAGCGTGCTCATCGGCGCCTCCAAGCCCCAGCAGATCCTGGATAACTGTAAGATCTGTTCGGCGGCGCAGTTTTCGAAGGAGGAACTGGGACGGATCGAAGAGATCGTGGGGGAGGATCCATCGTAAGTTACCTGTATAGGCGTATATAAATAAGCCTACCGCCACAGCTATTTGGGTGTGCAGGTAGGCTTTTTTTCGTTATAGGATCTTAAAATGGCACAGTGCCTCCCAGATCCCATCGGCATCGATATCTGCGGTCACATAGTCTGCGATCTCTTTTACACATCCCTTGGCATTCCCCATGGCAACGCCGATCCCGGCGTACCGCAGCATATCCATATCATTTTCCGCGTCCCCGAAGGCCATGATCTCATCGACAGAGAGGCCCAGGGCTTTTTGTACGGCCAAGATCCCGGAGACCTTCCCGCTGGCGGCATGGATGATATCCACCCCATCATCGCTCCAGCGTTCGATCTTACAGCCCTCGGGGAGCCTCACCCGGAAGGCCTCCTCTTCCTCACGCCTGAGGATCGTAGTGGCCAGGTAGAGGGGGGCGCCCTCATACCGTCCGATCGGCGGCACGGAGGTGGAGACGGCCAGCTGGGCCTGCCGGACGGTCTCATCCACATAGTTGATATAGATCCGGTCCTTTTCCACCAGCATGACGGGGAGCTCCCTACGGTCGAACATGGAGACCAGCGCCTGGGTGACCGAGGGGCCAAAGGGCGTGCCCGATAAGATGTTCTTATCACCGTCCAGACATAACTGGCCGTTCAGGGTGATATAGCCGTCAAAGGTCAGATCTTGCACCGGCAGCTCGTCTAATTCCAGGGCATGCCTCCCGGTGGACAGGAAGACCTTGATCTGCCGCTCCTTGAGCAGGGCCAGACTCCTCCTGGCGCTTGATGGGACCTCCTTAGTCTTATGGGAGAGCAGGGTGCCGTCCACATCAAAAAAGATCGCCCGTATCATCGCGTATCCTCCGATCAGTCCATAAAGTCCTATCCCACGGCCGGGATCCACTCCCATGGCAGGCATCCATTCCCAAGATGGATCCACTCCCACAGGTGATGAGCCATGCCCTGATCGGCCGGGACCCATGCCCCCGGCGCCATAGGCCAGGCGGGGCAGATGACTGGACGTTTACTATCCTTATCTTATCACAAATGAGGGCAAGGTCCTATTGAGCTTTGCTTAAGATTTTTTTAGTTTTTCGGTCAGCAGGTCTCCACCCGGTCATAGATATCCTGCAGAAACTGTGTATCCTGGCGGAAACGGTCTTTGCTGGAATTTTCCATCAGCATGGTGATATAGGGCTTTTTCTCCTTCACCAGTTTCATCAGCGGCTCATAGTGGAACAGACCCTCCCCCACATGACGGTATTTCTGGCTGCGGCCCTCAAAGACGAAATCCTTCATGTGCATCATGGTGATCCTGTCCCCATAGTAGGCAAATGCCTTGCCGATCACATCCTCCTGGCAGTCCACCTCCTCCGGGTGGATCAGGTTCACCGGATCTAAGATCACCTCCACGTTGGGGGAATCCATATCCTCCAGGAAGCGCTTCATCATGGCCGGGCTGTATAGGGTATGGTCGAACACTCCTTCCACGCCTACGATCACGCCCAGCTTTTCCGCCGCCGCCACGATCGTGCGGAAGCTTTTTAACAGCAGCTGATAAGCCCCCTCTGTCCGGGTGTCCGGCACCACCTTCATGTCCGGGTCCAGCCGTCCGGTCTCGGTCCCTACCATATCCGCCCCCATGGCCCGGGCGTATTTCAGATGCTCGATAAAGCGGGCCACCTCGGCCTCCCGCTTGGCCTCGATCGGATGGGTGGGGTTGATGTAGCAGCCCAGGACTGCCACATGGATATCGTTCTTCTCCAGCTGCGAGGCGATATACCTCCCGAACCCCGCACTGTAATGCCCGGTGGAAAAGTCATAGTTGGAGATCGACTTCTTAAAGGCCAGCTGTACCTGGTGGATGTCATTGGCATTGATCTCCTCAAACAACCGTTCCATCTCCATCTTCGGACACAGATCATGGCAGCGCATACCAAATTGGATCATTGTTTCCTTCTCCTTTCGTGTATAGAGGGTTTTTCGTGACGGATCACTGTCCATAGTAGGAGTATACCACGTTTACAAACGTTTGCAAATATAAAACCTTGCGCTGATCTGCTATTGATTTTTATAGCAAATTTGTTATAATCTTAATAAGTAGGGGGAATGCTATGTATGAGATTGAATTTTATGAAGATAAGAACGGTAAGTCTGAAGTAGTGGATCTTATTAAGGGATTACATGCTAAAGCTGCTACGAGCAAAGAATGTCGGATCAATTTCAATAAAATAGTGGCATATATCGATATGCTTGAGGAATTGGGTACAAGGGTGGGGGAGCCGGTAACAAAACATCTGGATGGGGAGATCTGGGAGTTGAGACCATTGAAAAACAGGATACTTTATGCTTACTATAAAGATAAAAAGTTTATCATACTCCACCATTTTATTAAAAAAACACAGAAAACACCAAAACGTGAAATAGAACAAGCAAAAAGAAATCTGCAGGACTATTTGGAAAGGAATGGATGATATGACTACATGGAAAGGATTAAAAAATGATCTGTCCATCAGCCAGGAGGATCAAAATGCTATCGCACTGGAAAAGGACCTGATCCGTGCAATGGTGGCTATCCGCGAAGAAAAGGGGCTCACACAGTCCCAGTTAGCTGAAATGTGCAATGTCAAGCAGCCGATCATCGCACGGATGGAAGCTTCTGTCCATTCTCCTCAGATCGACAGTCTTTTGAAGATCTTAACGTCTTTGGGCTACACTTTACAGATCGTTCCTATGGGTAAAAAATGATCACAAGACAAAAAAACGACGTGGAGTCCATATGATCAAGGAAGATCAGGACTCCACATTTTTTTCACAGAAAGTTCACAAAAGATCAGCACTCAACGCTTGACAGTGCTAACAATATGTGTTATATTACACATAGAACATGAGGAACAAAAAGAAAAGGATGTCGCAGGAACAGCGGATCCGCCTCAGTTCCAGATAATACCCGATCGTCCGGAGGGCCGGACGGTCATGACCAGACGATCTTAGATCATATAGAAAAGGAGAGAGGATATATGTTGATGCCCAGTATTTTTAGTAACGATCTTTTTGATGACTTTTTTGGCGCTCCGTTCAGGGGATATGGCCAGGTCGCCAGCGGGACCCACGAGATGATGCGGACCGATGTCCGGGAGCTGGAGGGCGGCTATGAGGTGACCATGGACCTGCCGGGTGTGAAGAAGGAGGATGTGAAGGCCGAGCTAAAGGATGGCTATCTGACGATCAATGCCTCCTCGAACTCCCAAAAGGAGGAGAAGGATAAGGATGGTCGGTATATCCGCCGGGAGCGCTACAGCGGTTCCTGCAGCCGGAGCTTCTATGTGGGCGAGCAGGTGACCCAGGAGGACGTGAAAGCCAGGTTCGAGGATGGGACCTTGAAGCTGATGATCCCCAAGAAGGAGGCAAGGCCTGCGGTGGAGGATAAGAAGTATATCGCGATCGAGGGCTGACCGGTCCGACCGTGAGGATCAAAGAAATGGTGGTATGGTGAGCGCAGGCTCCCTTCCAGACAGACAAGTGAGCAGATAAGAGCTTGTCCCTGGAAGGGGGCCTTTTTTTGCGCTCCCGGTCATCTTAATGCCATCTTTATACGACTAAGAGGATCTTTTTACCTTCTTTAGATGTTTTGCTGTATCATAAAGACAACAGTAGAAAGAAGACCGGTCATGGCGATAGGCCAGGCAGAAAGATCGTATAGGAGGTGGAGACATGAAGGATAGTGTATTGTTGATCGTGTTCTTGATGATCAGTTTTTTTGGGTATCATATGATGGATCAGGTGGATCGTTTTTTGGCTGAAGGGTATTGGCAGCAGGGGGCAAGGCCTCAGGCACAGCCGGATAGAGAGAGTCTGAACCTGGGCTTTTTAGATCCTATGCCAGCAGAGAGGATCACGAAGATCTTAGAGCGGCTGACGAAAAGAGCTCCGGATATGGTCCTGCACCTTACCAGCGGGACAGCGGAAGAGCTGATGAAGGGCTTTTCAGAGGACCGATATGATCTGATCTTCAGTATGGAAGGCGATGAGGAGTCCGTGGAAGGCCTATGGCGCCAGCCGTTCCAACCGCCCATAGAGCAAACTGCAGGTGGAAAAAGGCAGTGGAAAGTGGTATGATGGTGATAGCAAAGGTGGGCAGGAGACAGGATGGGACCAGAGAAGAGAGGACAGGGAAGGCTCAAGATCTTTTTTAGTTATGCTGCCGGGGCGGGTAAGACCTATGCTATGCTCCAAGAGGCACAGCGGGTCCGGGCAAAGGGGATGGATGTGGTCGTCGGCTATGTGGAGCGGCATGAGGATGTGCCGCCCCACAGATACCAGGATACCCTTGCGCTGCAGAAAGACTTAGAGCAGCTGCCGCCCCAGAAGCTGGGCGGCGGGGATGGGGTCTTAGAGGAGCTGGACCTCGACGGGGCCTTAAAAAGGAGGCCCCACCTTATCCTGGTGGATGATCTGGCTCATATCAACGGCCCTGGATGCCGCCATGCAAGGCGGTATCAGGACGTGTGGGAATTATTAAAGGCGGGGATCGATGTCTACACGACGGTGGATGTCCAGCAGATCGAGAGCCTCCATGATACGGTAGCCTTGCTCACGGGGGCCCCGCCGCGTGCGCGCATCCCCGATCATGTGTTCGATCAGGCCGATCAGGTAGAGCTGATCGATATGGAGCCGGAGGCGCTCCTGGAGCGGATGGCTGAGAGGGAAGATCCCTGCAGCGTCCCCCGGGGAGCCAAAAAACGCTATAAAGACCTTCCTGCGATCGAAAAACTGACAGCTCTGCGGAAGATCGCCCTGCGCCGCCTGGCGGACCGTCTGGACCGGCTTTCCCTGGGGGAGAAGGTGAGAGGGCGGGGCGAGCATCACACAGATGAGCATATCTTAGTCTGCCTGTCCTCTTCCCCCTCCAACGCGAAGATCATCCGGACGGCAGCCAGGATGGCGAATGCATTCCGGGGGAGATTGACAGCTTTATATGTGGAAACACTGGCCTTTTCCAGAGCAGAAGAGTCGGATAAGAGAAGGCTGCGCAAGAATATCCGTCTGGCCCAGGAGCTGGGGGCTTCAGTGGAGACCACCTACGGTGAGGATGTCCCCCTCCAGATCGCAGAGTTCGCCCGGCTTTTTGGCGTATCAAAGATCGTGATCGGGCGCAGCACAGCAGCCCACAGAAGGCTCTTGGGAAGGCCCGCACTCACAGACCGGCTGATCCAGAACGCCCCGGACCTAGATATCCACATCATCCCGGACGCGTCAGCGGCAGGGGGGCCTAAAAGGCCGGAAAGAAAGCGGTATGCCATGGCGCCGGTGTCCCTTGCGGATATCGGAAAGACCGCCCTGGTCCTGCTGGCGGCCACCTTGGTGGGCTATGTGTTCATGTTCCTGCACTTTACGGAGGCGAACATCATCACCGTCTATATCCTAGGTGTGCTGATCGTCTCCGTGATCACCACGAACCGGCTGTGCAGCCTGCTGACGCCGGTGTTTTGCGTGCTGGTGTTCAATTTTTGCTTTACCAAGCCCCATTTCACCTTCCGCTTCCATGATCCCGGTTATCTGGTGACCTTCGCGGTCATGTTCGTGGCGGCTTTTTTGACCAGCTCCCTGGCTTCCCGGTTAAAGGAGCATGCGAAGCGGTCGGCTGAGTCTGCCTTTCGGACCAGGATCTTGCTGGAGACGGACCAGCTTTTACAAAAGGAACGGGAGGCCTGGCCGGTGGCCGCGGTGACAGCCGGTCAGATCCTGGCGCTTTTGAAGAAGGATGTGGTGATGTATCTGGCGGAGGGGGACGGCCTGTCGGAGCCGGTCCTCTATCCGGCAAAGAGGGCAGAAAAGGGGAGCGACCTGACCGGATCGGTCCTCTATCCGGCAGAGAGGGCGGACCAGTCCGGGCTCCTTTCGGAGAAGGAAAGGGAGGTTGCCCGGTGGGTCCTGCAGAACAACCGCCATGCCGGGGCCACCACGGATACGCTGGCCGATGCCAGCTGTCTCTATCTGCCGATCCGGGTGGACCAGCAGGTGTATGGCGTGGTGGGGATCTGGGTGGAAGGAAAGGCGCCGGAGCCTTTTGAGAACAGCGTGCTCCTGGCGATCTTGGGGGAGTGTGCTTTAGCCCTGGAGAACAGCAAGAATGCCCGGGAAAAGGAGGAGGCCGCCATCCTGGCCAAGAATGAGCAGCTCCGGGCCGATCTCCTCCGGGCGATCTCCCACGATCTGCGGACGCCCCTGACCTCGATCTTTGGCAATGCCAGCAATCTGCTGACCCACTACCAGAAGCTGGACGATGCTTCCAGGACACAGATCTTTACGGACATCTATGACGATTCCATGTGGCTGATCGACATGGTGGAAAACCTGTTGGCGGTGACCAGGCTGGATGAGAGCCGGGTAAAGCTGGGCAGATCCATAGAATTGATGGACGAGGTGATCGGGGAAGCCCTGCGCCATGTGGACCGGAAGAGCCGGGAGCATAAGATCTGTGTGGACAGCGGGCAGGAGCTGATCCTGGCTCAGATCGATACCAGGCTGATCGTTCAGGTGATCATCAATATCGTGGACAATGGGATCAAATATACACCTGCCGGTTCCTCGATCTGGATCTCTCTGTCCCGGCAGGAGGATCAGGTCTGGGTGTCCATCTCCGACGACGGCCCGGGGATACCTGATGAGAAAAAAGAGCGTGTGTTCGAGATGTTCTATACCGGAGCGGATCAGATCGCGGACAGCCGCCGGAGTCTGGGGCTGGGACTTTCTCTCTGCCGGTCGATCGTCACGGCTCATGGAGGCCGGATCTGGGTATCGGACAGGCCTGGAGGCGGCGCGGTCTTTACATTTACATTACCTGCCGGGGAGGTGGAGGCACATGAACAAACCGTTGATCTTAGTGGTGGAGGATGACGCCCCTGTGCGGAACCTGATGATCACCACCTTAAAGACCCATGATTACCGTTATCTGACTGCGGCGAACGGGGAGACAGCCATCATGGAGGCGTCTTCCCACGACCCAGATATCATGCTCTTAGATCTGGGGCTGCCGGATATGGACGGCGTCCAGGTGATCGAGACCGTCAGGACCTGGTCCAATATGCCGATCATCGTGATCAGCGCCAGGAGCGAGGATACGGATAAGATCCAGGCCCTGGATGCGGGCGCGGATGATTATCTGACCAAACCATTTTCCGTGGAGGAGCTGCTGGCCAGGCTGCGGGTGACCCAGCGGAGGCTTTCCTTCATGTCTGCAGAGGCCTTGAGCACCAGCTCGGTCTTTGTCAACGGGCGGCTGCGGGTGGATATGGCCGGCGGCTGCGCGTATCTGGACGGCCAGGAGCTGCACCTGACGCCGATCGAGTATAAGCTTTTGTGCCTGCTGTCCAAGCATGTGGGGAAGGTGCTGACCCACACCTTCATCACCCAGGATATCTGGGGCAGGAGCTGGGAAAATGATGTGGCCTCCCTGCGGGTATTTATGGCTACCCTCCGAAAGAAGCTGGAGGCCGGGGAAGGCTCGCCCCAGTATATCCAGACCCATATCGGGGTGGGCTACCGGATGCTGCGGGTGGAGGAGGCGAAGAAGGAGCCGTGAAAAGACGGATATAGCAATAAGGCGGTCCTGTTGACAGGAACAAAAAGGATAGAGGATGGAAGAGCGCACCTCATGGCATCCAGATCGGATAACAGGGGCCGCTGCCGGGCATCGAGCGTCCGGCAGCGGCCCCTGTTTGCTGTATCACAGGCTGTCACTCCTCCGCCGATAAGAAGACGGAAGGGCTTTTTTTGCAGGTGGCGAGGCTCACCCCCACCAGAGCGGCGGCGCAGGCGATGGCGCCGGGGACGGTGGCGCCCATCCCGAAGGGGAGCCCGGCCAGCTTCCAGCCCACGCAGACCACAAAGCCGGCCACCATCCCGGCGATGATCCCCTGGCTGGTGGCTTTTTTCCAGTAAAGGGCGGCAAATGCCGGGAGGCCTGCCGCCGCCGCGTAGAAGCTCCAGGCGAACATCAGGATGTTGTAGGCGTTCTTGATATAGAGGGCGATCAAGAGAGCGCCCACCGATAAGCCTACCGCAAAAAGCCGGGACAGCCTAAGCTCGTCCTTCTCCGTCAGCTTGGGAAAGAGGGTCTTGCCGATATCATGGACGCAGGTCTGCACCGATACCAGCAGATAGCTGTCCGCGGTGGACATGATCACCGACAAGATCCCGGCTAAGGCAAGGCCTGTGAGGCCGATCGGCAGCACGGTGATGGCCAGGGCCGGGACCACAGCATCGGTGGAGCCGTAGACCGCGGCTACGTCATCCCCTAAGATCTGATGGGCCACGATGCCCATAAAAAAGACCAGGATGATCGTGATCCCATAGACGGAATTGCCCAGGATCATCCCTTTTTTCGCGGCAGAGGCATCCTTGGCGGAAAAGGCCCGCTGCCACATCTCCGCACCGGCCATGGTAAAGACCAGATAGGTGACGATATCCCCCAGGATATCGCCGTTGATGTAGGGCTTGACCAGCGTGGTATCCAGGCCGGACAGAAAGCCGGAGAAGCCGCCCACGGCCCGCAGGGAGGCCACGGGGATCAGGATATATACGAAGAGGATCAGCATATAGAACTGCATCACATCGGTGTAAACCACTCCGAAGAGGCCGGAGGTGGCGGTGTAGATGATGAACACCACGCAGGCGATCATGGCGCCGGCCTCATAGGATAAGCCGATCTGTCCGCCCAGCATGTTGATGATCGTGGCGGTAGCTGTGACCTGGGAGGCCACGGTCCCCATCATGGTGAAGGCCAGCATGGCGGATAAGATCAATTTGGCCGCCTTGCCGAAGCGCTTGTCAAAAAGCTCCGGGATCGACTCGATCCCATAGCGGAAGCCGATCTTAGAGATCTGCCCGGCCATGGCCGAGAAGATGAACATCCCCATCAGATAAGGGATGGCGGTCAGCACCGCCTTAAAGCCGCTGGAATAGGCCACGCCCGCGCGGCCCATCAGACCGCTGCCGCCGATGATGGTGGCGCAGACCGTGGCCATCAGGACCAATGGCCCGAAGGACCGGCTGGCGACGAAATAGTCGTCCAGATCGCGTACCTTCCGTACGACAAATACACCTATCCCGATCATGGTCAGCAGATAGATGGCGATGATAGTGAGATCGATAGCGTGAAGTTGTGTGTGGTCCAAAGTGACTCCTTTCTTTTGCGCACAATAGTTGCTTTCAATGTGATTTCCTTAAAAAAAGTGATTTCCTAAAGACAGCCGATCGACGCATCAGATGGGAGACGTAGGCTAAGGACTTTATCGGAAATGACAGGAACCATATTGTGGCCGCAGAATGCGGCCAGAGAAGTTATCTTACAGATAGTATAGCATAAAAATGAAGCTTAGGCAAGGTGACAGGTTGTCATAAAATGTGAAGGAGGATGCAAAAAAATAAAAAAAGTGTTTTTTCCCTTGGAGATGAAATGGTTTTCTTAAGTACCCTTATGCTATAATGTCTTTACAGTCTGAAAGGATATGCCAAAAGTGTCAACGATCGTATAC
>CAJUFE010000017.1 GCA_910585635.1 uncultured Lachnospiraceae bacterium
CCTCGCTAAGCGCCGGCGTTCCTCAAGGGGTTCCTTTTATGACAGGACCCTCCCTACGCTACTTTAGCTGGCCTTTCTTCGGTCATAAAGCACGCCAGCTACCTAGCATCCGGAGGCCCGGATCCCCCTAAGGGGACCTTTGCGGGACGCCGGTCCTTGGGCGCGGTCTTTTCGCGCCCTAGTACCGCTGCGTACCGCATGGAGCGAGAGCGTGTCCCCGTGGGGGACCGGGCCTCCGGATGCGGACGGGTGACCGACAATGCACCTGCACCTATCCAACAGCTGGCGTGGGTGTGAAAAGTAACCCTTCCGCAGCGGACCTTTTAGTCAACCAATAAAAGAAGTTGTCATTTATGATATTTCCCCTTATAATGGGTAAGAAATAAACGCAAGCAAGAGAAGATAAAGAGCAGATAAAATAGGAGAACAGGACATGAAAGTGAGAACAAGGTATGCGCCCAGCCCCACAGGCCGGATGCATGTAGGGAACTTGAGGACAGCGCTGTATGCCTATCTGATCGCCAAGCATGAGGGAGGGGATTTCCTCCTGCGGATCGAGGATACGGATCAGGAGCGCTATGTGGAGGGGGCTACAGAGATCATCTACCATACTCTTGAGGAGACGGGTCTGATCCATGATGAAGGGCCGGATAAGGATGGGGGCTGCGGCCCTTACGTCCAGAGTGAGCGCCAGGCGGCGGGGATCTATCTGGAGTATGCGAAGAAGCTGGTAGAAAAGGGAGAGGCCTATTACTGCTTCTGTACGCCAGAGCGTCTGGAGACCTTAAAGCGGGAAGTGAACGGGGAGATGATCATGGAGTATGATAAGCATTGTCTCGGGCTTTCCAGGGAAGAGGTGGAGGAAAAGCTTAAGGCAGGCCTCCCCTATGTGATCCGCCAGAATAACCCGAAGGAGGGGACCACCACCTTCCACGATGAGATCTACGGGGATATCACCGTGGAGAACAGTGAGCTGGACGACATGGTCCTGATCAAGTCCGACGGCTATCCCACCTACAATTTTGCCAATGTGGTGGACGACCACCTGATGGGGATCACCCATGTGGTCCGGGGGAACGAGTATCTTTCTTCCTCACCGAAGTATAACCGCCTGTATGATGCCTTTGGGTGGGAGGTGCCGGTCTATGTCCATTGTCCCCTGATCACCAACGAGGAGCATCAGAAGCTGAGCAAGAGGAGCGGCCATTCCTCCTATGAGGATCTGATCGACCAGGGCTTTTTGACAGAGGCTGTGGTCAACTATGTGGCGCTCCTTGGCTGGTCGCCGGAGGGGACGGAGGAGATCTTCTCCCTGGAGGAGATGGTAAAGGCCTTTGACTACCGCCGCATGAGCAAGTCTCCGGCTGTTTTCGATATGACGAAGCTGAGATGGATGAACGGGGAATATATGAAGGCCATGGATCCGGACCGGTTTTATGAGATGGCCCTCCCTTATATGAAGGAAGTGGTGGGGAAGGATCTGGACTTTAGGAAGATCGCGGCCATGGTGAAGACCAGGATCGAGGTATTCCCGGATATCGCGGGGCATATCGATTTCTTTGAGACATTGCCGGACTATGATGTGTCCATGTATCAGCATAAGAAGATGAAGTCCACCCAGGAGACCTCCTTAAAGGTGCTGCAGGATGTGCTCCCCCTCTTAGAGGCCCAGGAGGACTACAGCAATGACGCCCTGTACCAGACCCTGATGGGGTATGTGGAGAAAGAGGGCGTGAAGACCGGTTTCGTGATGTGGCCGATCCGGACGGCTGTGTCCGGGAAGCAGATGACCCCGGCAGGCGCCACGGAGATCATGGAGGTGCTGGGGAAGGAAGAGTCCTTAAAGCGGATCCGGACCGGGATCGGGAAGCTGCAGGTGTAAGGGTCCGGATAAAAGACAGAGGATGGACAGGAGGCGCGACACAGATGCCATTTAATGGATCACAAGCCCGGGCGGTGCGCCACGGAAAGGGTCCGATGATGGTCCTTGCGGGGCCGGGCTCCGGGAAGACCACGGTGATCGTGGGCCGGATCCAAAACCTGGTGGAGGAGCAGGGGGTGGATCCCTCGAACATCCTGGTGCTCACCTTCACCAGGGCGGCGGCCCGGGAGATGGAGGCGCGGTATCAGGCTTTGAGAGGCGGCAGTCAAAGTGGAAGGGTCAGTTTTGGCACCTTCCACTCTGTGTTTTTCCGGATCTTAAAGCTGGCCTACGGGTATGGCGGGGCCAATATCGTAAAGGAGGAGCAGCAGATCCGTTTTATCCGGGAGCGGATGGAACGTCTGGATCTTGATGTGGAGGATGAGCGGGAGTTCATCCGGGGGATCTTGAGCGAGATCAGCATGGTGAAGGGGGAGATGCTGTCCCTGGAGCATTATTACGCCAAGAGCTGTTCGGAGGAGGTGTTCAAGGACCTGTATGAGACCTACACAAAAAGGCTGGAGCAGCTGGGGCTTCTGGACATGGATGATATGCTGGTGATGTGCTACCGCCTTTTTAAGGAAAGGAAGGATATCCTTTCTGCCTGGCAGAGGAAATTCCGCTATATCCTGATCGACGAGTTCCAGGATATCAACCGCATCCAGTATGAGGTGGTGCGGATGATGGCTCTGCCGGAGGATAACCTGTTCATCGTAGGCGATGACGACCAGTCGATCTATCGTTTTCGGGGGGCAAAGCCGGAGCTGATGTTGGGCTTCCCGAGGGACTATCCGGCAGCCCAGAAGGTGCTGCTGGATGTGAACTACCGTTCCACGCCCCAGATCGTGGCGGCGGCGGGGCGGCTGATCAGCCATAACCAGACACGCTTTGCGAAACAGCTTCAGGCGGCCAGAGGGCCGGGACGGCCGGTGACCACCAGGGTCTGGCCTGACGGGATCAAGGAGGCGGAGGGGATCTGCCGGGAGATCCGGGACCATGTCCAGGCGGGCTCGACCTATGAGGAGATCGCGGTGCTGTTCAGGACGAACCTGGGCGCCAGGCTTTTGGTGGAAAAGCTGATGGGCTATAACATCCCCTTCCAGATCCGGGACGAGATCCCTAACATCTACGATCATTGGATCGCCAGGAACCTTTTAGACTATATCCTGGTGGCCAGAGGCCATGCCGAGCGGAGCCGTGTCCTGTCCATCATCAACCGCCCCAAGCGCTATGTCAGCCGGGATGCCCTGGGAGGAGAGCTGGTCAACTGGGAGCAGGTCTTATCCTTCTACCAGGACAAGGGCTGGATGGTGGAGCGGATCGAGGACCTTTTGTATCATTTAGGGATGATCAAAAGGATGGCGCCCGGAGCGGCGGTGAACTATATCCGCAAGGGGATCGGCTATGATGACTTTCTGAAGGAGTATGCGAAAGATCGCCGGATGAAGCCGGAGGAGCTGTTCCAGGTGGCGGACCAGATCCAGGAGAGCGCGGCGGGCTACAGGACCTGGGAGGAGTGGTCCAAGCATATCCTGGAATACAAGGAGCAGCTCTTGGAGCAGGCCAGGGACCGGGGACAGAAGCGGGAAGGGGTGGCCCTGATGACCATGCACAGCGCCAAAGGCCTGGAATTTAAGATCGTCTATATCCTGGATGCCAACGAGGGGGTCACGCCCCACCATAAAGCCTTTTTGGACGCAGATATGGAGGAGGAGCGGCGGATGTTCTATGTGGCCATGACCCGGGCTAAGGAGCAGCTGTACGTGTACTATGTGAAGGAGCGCTACCATAAGGCCCAGGAGGCGTCCCGGTTCGTGGGGGAGTATCTGGAAGATGGGGCGGCGGCCCGGAAACGATAGGGCTGTGGGCAGAGGGAAAGAAGATCGGCTGTATCCGGACATACATAGGAGAGAGGAAAGGGACCAGGGGTAAGGCTGCAGATGGATCAAAAGCGACCGCGGATCCTGTGATATGACAGAGGAGGGGATGTGCTATGAGGTGCCAGGAGCGTGGGCTGATCCACATCTACTGTGGAAATGGGAAGGGGAAGACCACGGCTGCCCTGGGGCTTGCAGTCCGGGCTGCCGGCAGAGGGAGACGCGTGTGCATCGCCCGGTTCTTAAAAACGGAGGATTCCGGCGAAGTCCCTGTGCTGCGGCAGATCCCCCAGATCCATGTGCTGCCCTGTGAAAAAAGCTTTGGCTTTACTTTTCGGATGACGGAGGGAGAGCGCAGGGAAGCGGCGCTGTACTATGGCGGCCTATTTGCGGAAGCGACGGCAAGGGCAAAACAGGATGTGGATCTGCTGATCCTGGATGAGATCATCGGGGCCTGTAATGCTGGTCTGGTGGAAAAGGAGGCCTTGGAAAGGTCCTTGAAGGAAAAGCCGCCTGCCTTAGAGGTCATCCTGACCGGTCGGGGACCCTGGGAGGAGATCCTCAAGATGGCTGACTACGTGACCGAGATGGAGATGCGCAGGCATCCCTATGAAAAGGGGATCGGCGCGCGGGAAGGGATCGAGTATTGATGCCGCGCTCTGCAGGCAGGCTGGAGGGCTGAAAAGTAACAAGGGATGGTAACAGTTCAGATAGGTCTGCGCGTTTACCGCGCTGACCGTACGAAAACGTGGCGGTCGCAAGCATCCGGCCCATCGCGTAGCGATCTCCAATGGCCGGATGCCGTAACAGTTCAGGGTATCTGAACTGTTACAAGGGATGTATCATGGTGGTCGTCCTCGTTGATATTTCGGTTGCTTTTCTGTGTGTATTTTGGTAAAGTGGAACAAAGATGTTTGCCATCAGGCAAAAGGTGGACATGACCTACAGTAAGGAGGGTAAAAGGATGAAGGATAAAGAGAAGTTTGAGCGCGGCATGGGCGGGAACGTGGAGGAGCAGGAAGAGACTACGGTGACCTTGACATTGGACGATGACAGCACGTTGGAATGTGTGGTGTTAAATATCTTTGAGGCAGGGGATAAGGAGTATATCGCGCTGCTGCCCATGGAAGGTCCTGCGGCGGAGGACGGGGAGGTCTATCTCTATCGGTATACAGAGGATGCGGACGGGAAGCCGGATCTGGAGAACATCGAGGATGATGATGAATTTGAGCTGGTCTCCGATGCCTTCGACGAGCTGCTGGACGCGGCAGAGTATGACGAGATCGTGGGGGAAGATGAGCTGGACGATCTGCTGTAGGGATGGCCATGGAAAAAGTAGGTCGGCTATCTTATGATGTGTTCCTTGTTATTATGAGATCCCTGCCGCCGGTTAGGCGGCAGGGGGCCATATGCCTAATGCGCCGTCAGATCTTTCTATGTGGCGGTGCGTCAGCTGCGGGCATTGGAGGCTTGCTGTGAAAGTCCAGCGCTTTGGTATCGAGTGCATGAAGGCCTGGGGAGATTCTGAAGGCTATGACCAGGTTGACGGGTTTGATCCAAAAAGGCTGGTTATACTGGTAGTAAGGGACGAGCAATAGGATAGAGGAGTATTGATCATGGAAACATATTTAAGGTCGTTGGCGTTGGCGGGATATCGTTCATATGATGACGATCTGGAGCAGAATAGGGTTGAGCTGAAAGATATCAACATCATCATCGGTGCGAACGGTGCGGGGAAGAGTAATCTGATCTCCTTTCTGGAGATGATCTCCTTTATGATGACCAGAGGGCTTAGGAACTATACAGCCAGACAGGGAGGGGCGCAGTCGCTGCTTTATTTCGGCGCGGAGCGGACAGAGCAGATCCAGGGAGAATTACAGATCCATGACGCAGGAGGGGAAAAAGAAGATACGTATTCTTTTATATTGGAGCGGAGTGCCACCGATCAGCTGTATTTTGCCAGGGAATTTGTCGGATATCAAGATAGTTGGCATCCTAAACCCTATGAAAGAGATCTGGGGGGCGGGTATTTCGAGGCTGAGTTATCAGGCGCAAGAGATGTGACATTACGGACCCTGCGGGACTATCTGGAACGTTTGCGGGTGTTCCATTTTAATGATACATCCATGAACGCACGGATCCGGAGTACGACAAATATATCCGATGCTTCCTATCTGCGTTCTGATGGCGGAAACCTTGCCGCCTTTTTGTATCAGATGCGGGAAAGACAGGAGTCTTTTCCTTATTACGAGCGGATCGTCAGGCATATCCGGATGGTCCTGCCACAGTTTTATGATTTTGTTCTGGAACCGGATGGGATGGGATATCTCTCTTTAAATTGGAAGCAAGAAGGGGCAGAGGAGGTATTTGGGCCTCATCAGTTTTCGGATGGGGCGCTGCGGTTTGTGGCACTCACCACATTGCTGCTCCAGCCGACAAAGACAGCCCCTATGACGATCATCCTGGATGAGCCGGAGATCGGGCTGCACCCCTATGCCATCTCTCTGTTGGCGAAGGAGATCCGGATGGCCAGTAAGACCTCGCAGATTATCGTATCCACCCAGTCGCCGTTGCTTTTGGATGAGTTTTCTTGTGGAGATATCATCGTCGCGGAATATGATGCGGTCCGTCAAAGGAGCGTGTTGCGGCGACACAAGGAAGCCGATCTGCAGGAATGGCTCCAGGAATATACGTTGGGTGAGCTCTGGAAGAAAAATGTGCTGGGGGGGCTGCCTTTATGATACGCGTGAATGTGGTCGCGGAAGGACAGAGTGAGCTGTGCTTTGCAAAAAAAATATTGAACGGATATTTTGGAGGCAGTCCGATCGTGGACTCCCGTTGTGTTCTGACCGGTAAGATACCAAGGACAAATTATGAATATCGTGGGGGTCTGCTCAACTATCAAAAGACCAAAAATGATATCGTACGCTGGATCAAGGAGGATACAGGGGCGTATGTTACGACCATGTTCGACTTTTTTCGTCTCCCGAATGACTTTCCGGGATATACCCAGGCTATGTCCTGCCCGGACCATCGGGAGAGTGTGCGCATCCTGGAGGAAGCGATGAAGGCGGATATCGCGTCGGATGGAAAGCTGGTCAATGTGGGACAGCGTTTCATCCCCTACATACAGCTCCACGAGTTTGAGGCACTGCTGTTTACGGATATCCACGTATTAAAAGAAGACTATCTGGAGCCGGACGATCAAGCGAAGATCGATCGGCTCTACGAAGATACAAAAGAGATCCCGCCAGAAGAGATCGACCATGGAGAAGATACGGCTCCATCGAAGCGCTTGCTCCGTACGGTGGGCTATCGAAAAGGAGAGGCCGCGTCACAATTGCTTGAAAAGATCGGGATCGACGCGATCCGGGAAAAGTGTCCCCATTTTTCGGAGTGGATCGCGACACTGCAGATGCTCAAGGAGTACTAGCACGGCGGTTAGTGGACCGCCATGCGCTCGGCAGCGGAACTTTGTGGTAGAGACAGGGGCTGCTGCAAGATCGACCAGTCACACCCTGCCCTATGCTGATACAGATGCGATCAGCATGGGATAGGGTATAGACCGGCTATCTTGCAGCAGCCCCCTTTATGTCTTCGCAGTGGCCCGCAGTGGTCCAGTGTCGGGTGTCAGCGCCGGATGTCAGCTCCGGCTACAGGGCCACATAAGCTCATGTCCTCCGGCGCAGGTATGATGTCTGCCGCCATATACCATAGGATCACACGTTGAACCGGAACAAGATCACATCCCCGTCCTTCACCACATACTCCTTCCCTTCGGACCGCACCAGCCCCTTCTCCTTGGCGGCCGGATAGGTCTTGCAGTCTAAGAGGTCCTGATAGTTCACCACCTCGGCCCGGATGAAGCCCCGCTCGAAGTCGGAGTGGATCTTCCCGGCGGCCTGGGGCGCCTTGGTCCCCACCTTGATGGTCCAGGCCCGGGTCTCCGTGACACCGGCGGTCAGATAGCTGATCAGGCCCAAGATCCGATAGCTGGCGGCGATCAGCTTGTCCAGCCCGGACTCCGTAAGGCCCAGATCTTCCAGGAACATGGCCTTCTCATCCTCGTCAAGCTCCGCGATCTCCTGCTCGATCTGGGCGCAGATCACAAAGACCTCGGACTCGTTCTCCGCGGCAAAGGTCCGGACCTTTTGGACATAGGGGTCTGATGCACCGTCGTCGGCCAGCTGGTCCTCCGCCACATTGGCCGCAAAGATCACCGGCTTTAAGGTCAGCAGGTTTAAGGAATCCACAAAGGCCAGCTCGTCCTCATCGGTGATCTCCAGGCTCTTCGCCAGCTTCCCTTCCTCCAGATGGGCTTTGATCCGCTTTAAGATCTCCACCTCCTTGGCCAGCTCTTTATTGTTGAAGGCGCCTTTTGCCGTCTTGGCGATCCGCCGCTCGATGATCTCCAGATCGGAGAAGATCAATTCCAGGTCGATCGTCTCGATGTCCCGCAGCGGATCCACACTGCCGTCCACATGGACCACATTCCCGTCCTCAAAGCACCGGACCACATGGATGATAGCATCTACCTCGCGGATGTTGGAGAGGAACTGGTTCCCCAGCCCTTCACCCTTAGAAGCGCCCTTCACCAGGCCGGCGATATCCACAAACTCGATCGTGGCCGGCGTGATCTTCGCCGAATCATACAGGGCCGCCAGCTGCTTTAACCGGGGATCCGGCACAGCCACCACACCGATGTTGGGATCGATCGTACAGAAGGGATAATTCGCCGATTCCGCCCCGGCTTTGGTCAGAGAATTAAAAAGGGTGCTCTTGCCTACGTTCGGCAGTCCTACGATACCTAATCTCATGTCACATACCTTCCTATCTATAGACTCTCTCTTGTTCTTGCTTTTTGTTATAGATATCACAGCCATAAGGATACCATAGATCCGAGGGAAATGAAAGCATAAATTTTACCCCGCCTGTCGAAACCTCACACATCCTGTCGATCGAATAAAGTTGCATTTACACGACTTTAGGGTTAAAATGAGTTTTGGGATCGATCATTTTTAAAGAGGAGGGAGTTGTGCATCATGACAACAAGCGGAGTGGATATCAGCTTTCCACATTTAGGCATCGCCATTCGTCATCTGCAGAACAGCATTACCATCTTCGGGTTCCGCATCGCCTTTTATGGGATCATCATCGGCTGCGGGATGCTGGCGGGTATCTGGCTGGCGCAAAAGGATGCAAAAAGACGGGGACAAGATCCGGAGCTGTATCTGGACTATGCCCTGTATGGGATCATCTGTGCGATCATCGGCGCACGTACATATTATGTGATCTTTGAATGGGACGCTTACAAAAATGACCTGCTCCAGATATTGAACCTGCGGGCAGGCGGGCTGGCCATATATGGCGGGGTGATCGGAGCGGTCCTTTCCCTGATCATCTTTGCCTGGCACAGGAAACAGTCATTTGTTTCGATGGCGGATACAGGTGTCCTTGGATTGGTTTTGGGACAGATCATCGGACGGTGGGGGAATTTTTTCAACTGTGAGGCCTTTGGCGGCTACACAGACGGTCTGCTGGCTATGCGGATCAGACGATCCTTACCGAACCCATCCATGATCTCCCAGGAACTGATCGATCATATCATCATAGAACAGGGGGTGGAATATATCCAGGTACATCCGACTTTTCTTTATGAGTCGCTTTGGAATCTATGTTTGCTCATCTTTATGCTGTGGTATCGAAAACGGAAGAAATTTGACGGGGAGATGGTCTTGCTCTATTTTATCGGATATGGCATCGGCAGGTGTTGGATCGAAGGGCTCCGGACCGATCAGCTCCTGCTTTTTGGCACAGGGCTCCCGGTCTCGCAGTGCCTGTCCGTCGCCCTTGCTGCATCTTCGGCCTGTATCCTGCTCTGGAAGCGCAGGAAGATGGGACAGCTGATGCGCTGACACGCTCGTTTGCGGACAGGCGCGTGTCATTGCATGGATATGGCTTTGATCGGCGAGGATACCGGTGTGCCCGTGCGATCAAAAATGCTACACGATATCTGGAGAGTAAGGCCGCCGCAGAGCGCTCCGCGAAACGGAGGGGTCTGCGCGGACAAGGAGTGACAAAAAGAGGATCGTGCAAAGAGGAGGCATCAGGATGGAATTTTCAAAGAACGAATTGATAGAAAAGATCGAGGCGGTCAGGAAGAACCTGAACGCCAGCATCGATGAGAAAAAAGATTATGAACAGATCTACCATCACAGTGTGGAGTTGGATCGGCTGATCGAACTATATATTGTGGCGGGTTATTAAAGCGATACATTTTCCTGGAAGGGCATGGCCCTTCCTTTTTTTGTCTCTCTTTTTAAGTAAATATTTCTTGCTATTTTCTACCGGATGTAATAGAATAATGGTACGAGTGGTGGAAAGTGGTGGAAAGTGGCACAAAGGGGAAACCGGGTGGTCCGGTGCGTTGAGATGAGTGGCGGTGGTCTGTATGTTCATGGGTGAATACAATCATACAGTCGATGCGAAGGGGCGATTGATCGTCCCTTCTAAGTTCAGGGAGCAGCTAGGAGATGAATTCGTGGTCACGAAAGGATTGGACGGCTGCTTATTTGTATATGAAAATACCGAGTGGAAGGTCCTGGAAGAAAAGCTGCACACACTCCCCTTAACGAACGCCAATGCCAGAAAATTTTCCCGCTTCTTCCTGGCCGGAGCGACTTCCTGTGAAGTAGACAAGCAGGGGAGGATCCTCCTCCCGCAGATCCTACGGGATTTTGCGGGGATAGAGAAGGAGGCCGTGCTGGTGGGCGTGGGCAGCCGGATCGAGATCTGGTCCAGAGAACGCTGGCTGGAGGCAAACTCGTATGACGACATGGAAGAGATCGCAGAAAATATGGAGGGACTGGGGATCTGATGGGGGAGAATGGCAGTGCCGATCACTTTGAGCACGTACCGGTCCTGTTAGAGGAGACGATCGACAGTCTGCAGGTGGTGCCGGATGGCATCTATGTGGACGGCACATTAGGCGGGGGAGGACATGCGTCCCTGCTGTGTAGCCGCTTAGGCGATAAAGGCAGACTGATCGGGATCGACCAGGATGAGGCGGCTATCGCGGCGGCATCGGAGAGGCTGGCGGTCTTTGGCAGCCGGGTAACGATCGTCAGGAGCAGCTACGGGGCATTTTCTCAGGTGTTAGATGATCTGGGGATCCACGAAGTGGATGGGATCTACCTGGACCTTGGCGTATCCTCTTATCAGCTGGACACGCCGGAGAGAGGCTTTACCTACCGGCAGGATGTACCCTTGGATATGCGGATGGATAGGAGGAAGAGGGAGACAGCGGCAGACATCGTGAACAACTACAGCCAGCAGGAGCTGTACCGTGTCATCCGGGACTACGGGGAGGATCGTTTTGCCAGGAACATCGCCAGACATATCGTGGAGAGGCGAAAGGAAAGGCCGATCCAGACCACAGGAGAGCTGGCAGAGATCGTCAAGGCGGCGATCCCGGCGAAGATGCGGGCTTCAGGCGGCCATCCGGCCAAGCAGACCTTCCAGGCCCTGCGCATCGAACTGAACGGGGAACTGGATGTGCTGAACGCTTCGATCGATCAGATGATCTGCTCCTTAAGGCCGGGGGGAAGGCTGGCGGTCATCACCTTCCATTCCCTGGAGGATCGGATCGTAAAGAACAAGTTCAGAGAGAATGAGAGACCTTGTATATGTCCGCCGGACTTTCCGGTGTGCGTGTGCGGCAGAAAGAGCAGAGGGAGGGTGATCACCAGGAAGCCGATCGTTCCGACGAAGGAAGAGGAAGAGCGGAACCATCGCTCTAAGAGCGCGAAGCTGCGTGTCTTCGAGAGAGGATAAGGAACGAGGGCGCAAAAGGAGATCGGATGATGGTCCGGGGATCCGGACCGTTTTAGGGGTATGGATAAGGAGGTCGCTGTGCACGGGACAGCCGTGGACAGCAAAGGGAAGGAGGACCTGATATGGCACAGACAAAGCGGCCACAGCATATGAAAAGCTATGTGGAAGGCAACACGGTACGAAAGCTGGAGCCGGTCCAGGTCCCGGTAAAACGGGAGCAGACATCGGAAAAGGTCCGCAGGAGGGCAGAAGACCGCAGGGTGAGGCGCAATCAGGAAAAGGCCCTCCAGATGGATCTGCCTTTTGTCATCGCACTTACGGCGGCATCGATCTGTACGCTGTACATATGTGTGGACTATCTGCATATGCAGTCTTCCATAGCGGCCAGGATCCATAACATCGAGCAGTATGAAAAGGAACTGGAGGTCTTGAAGGCGGAAAATGACGCGATGGAGACCAGTATCAATACCTACGTGGATCTGGACTATGTCTACAAGGTAGCCACAGAGGAGCTGGGCATGGTACATGCGGATCGAGATCAGGTCATTACCTATAACAAGACGGAAAGCGAGTATGTAAGGCAGTATGATGATATCCCGAAACACTGAGCAGCCCGGCAAAAAGAAGAAAAAGAACGGCCCACGTCTGTTCGTAACGTATATGCAGGAAAAGCTGGCGGTCACTGTGATGGTGATCTCGCTGGCTTTGTTTGCATTGATCCTGGTACTCTATAATATCATCAAGGTCAACAAAAAAGATTATACCCAGATCGTGTTGTCCCAGCAGCAGTATGACAGCCGGGTGATCCCCTACAAGCGGGGCGATATCGTGGACCGGAACGGGACCTTTCTGGCCACCAGCGAGAAGGTCTATAATCTGATCCTGGACCCCAAGCAGATCATGTGGGACAGGGAACGCTACCTGGAGCCTACACTGACCGCTCTTTCCCAGGTCTTTGACTATGATAAAGAGGAACTGAGGAAGCTGATCCTGGACCACAGCGACAGCGCCTATATCCGTTATGCCAGGCAGCTGAGCTATGACGAGAAGAACGCTTTCAAGAGCCTCCAGGAGGAGATGGACAAAGCCTATCAGCAGGCGGGCTCACAGGAAAGGGTCCGGGGCGTCTGGTTTGAGGATGAATATAGACGGACGTACCCGTATGCCTCCCTGGCCTGCAATGTGGTGGGATTTTCCCAGGGTGACGGGAGCACAGGTATCGGCGGCATCGAGCAGTATTATAACGACCAGCTGATCGGCGTGAACGGACGTGAGTATGGCTATCTGAACGAGGAGACGAACTTAGAGCGGGTGATCAAGCCGGCTTCTAACGGGAACCGGGTGGTCTCCACCATCGACGTGAAGATCCAGCAGATCGTGGAGCAGCACATCGACGAGTGGGAGGCGGCTACCGGGAGCGATATGAGCGCCGCGATTGTCATGGATCCCAATAACGGGGAAGTGCTGGCCATGACCAATAAGAACCGGTTCGATCTGAACGATCCCAAAGACCTGGGCGGCCGGTATTCCCAGACAGAGCTGCGCCAGTTCGGGATCTTGGAGGCGATCGACGACTACCACAGGAAGAACCCGGATACCCCCAGACTGACAGAGACCCAGGTCCGGGAGTATTATACGGAGGATGAGATCTTGTCACTGGGGACCCAGGTAGCCTGGAACAAGGTGTGGCGGAATTTCTGCATCAGCGATACCTATGAGCCGGGATCCCCTCAGAAGATCTTTACCATAGCGGCGGCCTTGGAGGAGGGGGTGCTCACCGGAAAAGAGAGCTTTGAATGCGATGGCTTCCAGGAGATCAATGGGGAGATGGTCCACTGTGTGAAGACCAGCGGCCATGGCTGGCTGGATGTGACCGAATCCCTGATGCAGTCCTGTAATGACGCGCTGATGCAGATCGTGGCCATGCTGGGAAAGGAGCGGTTCAGCAAATACCAGCAGATGTTCGGCTTTGGCTCCAGGACAGGGATCGACCTGCCGGGGGAGGCCGATACAGGGACCCTGGTCTATAAGGCGGAGGATATGCGTCCCATCGACCTGGCCACCAATTCCTTTGGACAGAACTATAACTGTACCATGATCCAGATGGCGGCCGCCTACTGCTCGGTGATCAACGGCGGTTCTTACTATGAGCCCCATGTGGTGAAGCAGATCATCAATGAACAGGGCTTTGTGGTGGAGGAGGTGGAGCCGAAGCTGGTCCGGGAGACCGTGTCGGCCACCACGGCCGCTTTTATCCGCCAGGCCCTGCTGCGCACGGTATCAGAGGGCACCGGGGCGGCGGCTAAGGTGGAAGGCTATAAGGTAGGGGGGAAGACCGGGACGGCGCAGAAGTATCCCCGGAAGGACCGGAACTATCTGGTATCTTTTGCCGGCTTTGCCCCTGTGGACGATCCTAAGGTCCTGGTCTATGTGGTGATCGATGTCCCCCATGTGGAGGATCAGCCCCACAGTGTCTACGCCTCCACGATCGTTAAGGAGATCTTGGCCGATGTGCTCCCTTATCTGAACGTGTTCTCCGACCTGGACCTTGCGGATCCGTCGGAGGGGGTGGAGAGCCAGCTGCCCCAGGAGGAAGGGATCTCCCAAGGAGAGGGGCTGACCGGAGAAGGGGCAGAGGAGCCGGAGACGGAGCCCGAGACCAAGGTCTATGAGACCGATGAATATATAGAGCCCGTCGCAGAAGGCGGAGGAGGAGAAGAGGACCCGGAGGGCGAGAGCGGGGAAGGCACGGAGGGTGAGAGCACGGCAGGGGAAGGAGAACGCCCCGCAGGCGGAGGCTCCACCGAAGGAGAGCGTCCCGCAGGCGGGGGCTCCACCGGAGGAGAACGCCCTGCAGGCGGGGGCTCCACCGAAGGAGAGCGTCCCGCGGGCGGGGACCCTGCGGGATGAGGACACTCTGCAGACGGAGCGCGTCCGGCGTGCGAGGACCTGCTGGATGAAGGGCAGATCCCCACATAAATAGGACGGCCGGTTCATATAATGGAGAAAAAGGTGACCATGCCAAGCCGGATGGGCACCGGGGTACAGGAGCCGGTCATGAATGTAAACCAGACCTGTCACAGAGGGAGGACGATGGTCCTCTATCTCCTGTTATCGCTCATGATGATCGGATCGGTAGGCCGTCTGTTCTATCTGATGATCTGCCGTTCCCAGTACTATTCCGCTAAGGCGGAGGATCTGCACCAGAGAGAAAGGGCGATCAAGGCGGCCAGAGGACGGATCTTGGACCGGAACGGTGTGGTCCTGGCGGACAACCGGACTGTCTGTACGATCTCCGTGATCCATAACCAGGTGGCAGATCCCCAGGAGACGATCGCCGTCCTGTCCAGGGAACTGGGGCTTTCGGAGGAGGAAGTCCGAAAGAAGGTGGAAAAAAGGAGCTCCCGGGAAGTGATCCGTTCCAATGTGGAGAAGGAGCTGGGCGATAAGATCAGGAGCTTTAAGCTGGCCGGGGTCAAGGTGGATGAAGACTACAAGCGGTATTACCCTTACGGCAGCCTGGCTTCCAAGGTCCTTGGGTTCACCGGAGGGGACAATCAAGGGGTGATCGGACTGGAGGTCAAGTATGAGGCATATCTGAAGGGGACTAACGGGACGATCCTCACCCTGGCCGACGCGGCGGGTGTGGAGATCGAGAACGGCAAGGAGGAGCGGCTGGAGCCGGTGGCCGGGAATGACCTGATCACCAGCCTGGACGTGAACATCCAGCAGTACGCCCAGCAGCTGGCCTATGAGACCATGGAGAAGAAGAACGCCAAGGGCGTCTCGATCCTGGTGATGGACCCCAGGAACGGAGCCATACTGGCGCTGGCCAATGTACCGGAGTTCGATCTGAACGACCCCTTTACCTTAGACCAGAACCTGGTCAGCGAGAGCGCCAGGCTGAAGGCGGCCCAGGAAGCGGCCGGGGGGGCCACGGCCCAGGACAGGCGGGACAGGATGTGGCGGAACAGCTGTGTCAGCGATACCTATGAGCCTGGCTCCACCTTCAAGATCATCACCGCGGCCGCCGGGCTGGAGGCCGGTGTGGTCCATCTGGAGGACCGTTTTTCCTGCCCGGGCTTTAGGATCGTGGAGGACCGGAAGATCCGCTGCCATAAGGTGGGCGGGCATGGAGGGGAAGATTTTCTCCAGGGGATGATGAACTCCTGCAATCCGGTGCTGATCGATGTGGGACAGCGCCTGGGCGTGGAGGGCTATTATGGGTATTTTGAGCAGTTTGGGTTAAAGGCAAAGACAGGCATCGATATCCCGGGAGAAGCCTCCACGATCATGCACAAGAAGGAGGCCATGGGGCCGGTCGAATTAGCCACGGTCTCCTTTGGCCAATCCTTTCAGATCACGCCCGTGCAGCTGGTGGCGACGGTCTCCTCGATCATCAATGGCGGGGAGCGGGTGACGCCCCATTTCGGCGTTGCGGTCCAGTCTTCCGACAAGACCTGGATGCGGAGCTTTTCTTATCCGCTGGGAAGGAGGATCCTGTCAGAGGAGACCAGTCAGACCATGCGGTATATCTTAGAGCAGGTGGTATCTCAGGGCAGCGGGAAGAAGGCCGCGATCGAGGGCTTTCGGATCGGGGGCAAGACCGCGACATCGGAAAAGCTCCCCAGGAGCTTAAAGCGGTACATCTCCTCTTTTATCGGCTTCGCCCCTGCAGACGATCCCCAGGTGATCGCGCTGATCACCATCGACGAGCCGGAAGGGATCTACTACGGCGGGACCATCGCGGCGCCGGTGATCGGCGAGCTGTTCAGGAATATCCTTCCCTTTTTGGGGATCCAAGAGACTGGAGAGAGCGGCCGATGATCCCTGCAAAAAGACATATACTACTTACTATCATCCTTAATACATAAGAATCCGAGGTGTCCGTATGATCAACGAAACGATCTTATCCATTATCATAGCATTTGCCATCAGTGCGGTCTTATGCCCGGTGGTGATCCCGTTCCTCCATAAGCTGAAATTCGGGCAGCAGGTACGGGAGGAGGGGCCCCAGGCCCATCTGAAAAAACAGGGAACGCCTACTATGGGGGGACTGATGATCCTGACCAGCGTGATCATCACCTCGCTGTTCTATATCCCCAGGTATCCGAAGATCATCCCGGTTTTGTTCATGACCGTGGGCTTTGGCATCGTGGGCTTCCTGGATGATTACATCAAGATCGTCATGAAACGGTCGGAGGGGCTGGACCCGAAACAGAAGCTTCTGGGCCAGTGTGTGATCACCGGGATCTTTGCCTGGTACCTGGTGACAGGGAAAGAGGTGGGGACCCAGATGCTGATCCCTTTTACAGGAGGCTTTGTGAACGGGCTTTATCTGGACCTGGGGATCTTGTTCGTGCCGGCCCTGTTCTTTATCGTGCTGGGCACAGATAACGGTGTGAACTTTACGGACGGGCTGGATGGGCTCTGCACCAGCGTCACGATCCTGGTGGCCACCTTTTTGACCATCGTATCCCTTGGCGAGGGCAGCGGCATCAGTCCGATCACCGGCGCGGTGGTGGGGAGCCTCCTGGGCTTTTTGCTGTTCAATGTGTATCCGGCGAAGGTGTTCATGGGCGATACGGGATCTTTGGCACTGGGGGGCTTTGTGGCCTCCAGCGCGTTCATGCTGCAGATGCCACTGTTCATCGTGCTGATCGGCTTTATCTATCTGATCGAGGTATTATCGGTGATCATCCAGGTCACCTATTTTAAGAAGACCGGTGGGAAGCGCATCTTTAAGATGGCTCCGATCCACCATCATTTTGAGTTGTGCGGGTGGTCAGAGACCAGGGTGGTAGCGGTATTTGCCATCATCACGGCAGTGCTGTGCCTGGTGGCCTATCTGGGCTTATAAAGAGCGGGAGGGGCACTTTTATCGGGGAGGCTCCGATCTATATTTTCAAAGGAGGCGATGGCTTGGGCAGTCAGAAGGTATTAGTGGCAGGTACCGGCATCAGCGGTATCGCGGCGGCAAAGCTTTTGTTGGCTAAGGGCGGGGAAGTCGTGCTCTATGACGGCAACGAAAAGCTGGATGTGAAGGGATTGAAAAAGCAGTTTGACGACAGTGATAAGGTGGAAGTAGTGCTGGGGCCCCTGAAACGAACGGACCTAAGAGGGGTAGAGCTGTGCATCATCAGCCCGGGGATCCCTTTAGGGTCGGAGCTGGTGGCTACGATCGACGAGGCGAAGATCCCGATCTGGGGGGAGATCCAGCTGGCCTATCACTGTGCCAAAGGGAGACTGGCTGCCATCACCGGGACCAATGGGAAGACCACCACCACCGCCCTCACCGGGCAGATCATGAGGGATCACTTTAAGGATGTGTATGTGGTGGGGAACATCGGGATCCCCTACACGGAGGTGGCCCTGGATACAGAGGAGACCAGTGTGACCGTGGCAGAGGTCTCCAGTTTCCAGATGGAGACCATCATGGATTTCCATCCCCAGGTCAGCGCGATCTTGAACATCACGCCGGACCATCTGGACCGCCATGGGACCATGGAGCAGTATATCGCCGTGAAGGAGAGCATCGCCTTAAACCAGACAGAAAAGGATACGATCGTGCTCAACTATGACGATCCCGTCTTACGGCGTTTTGGCTTAAAGGAGGATGGGGAGGACCGGACGGGGATGGCGCTGAAGGCGCGGGCGTTCTTTTTCAGCAGCAGGAGCCGCCTGGAGGAGGGACTCTATCTGGACAAGGAGCAGATCGTCTGGAGGCATGGCGGGAAGACGGTCCCGGTAGTGGATGTCCGTCAGTTAAAGCTCCTGGGCCGCCATAACTATGAGAACGTGATGGCAGCGGTGGCGATCGGCCTGACCATGGGCGTGCCCCTGTCCTCGATCCAGAAGACGATCCGGGCCTTTGAGGCGGTGGAGCATCGGATCGAGTTCGTGGCGGAGCGCAGCGGTGTCCGCTATTATAACGATTCCAAGGGGACGAACCCGGACGCGGCGATCCAGGCGATCCGGGCTATGCCGGGCCCCACGCTCCTGATCGCTGGCGGCTATGACAAGCATAACGAGTTTGACGATTGGATCCTATCCTTTGAGGGAAAGGTGCGCTACCTGGTGCTGATCGGACAGACCAGGGATAAGATCGCCCAATGTGCCAGAGAGCACGGGTTCACGGAGATCATCTATGCGGAAGACATGCAGGAGGCGGTCCAGGTCTGCGCTTCCTACGCTAACCGAGGCGATAACGTCCTTTTGAGCCCGGCCTGTGCCAGCTGGGGGATGTTCAAGAACTATGAAGAGAGAGGCCGGATCTTCAAGGAATGTGTGAAGGGCCAGTAACGCAGCACTTGGGATATATGCTGAGCAAGGAGGGAGGACGCCCATGGCAAAACAGCAGAGAGCGGGACAGCCCGGACTATACGAAAGCGAAAGCCAGCGGCCGCCTCGGATCCGGCAGGGGCCTCAAGGCGCGCAGGTAAGGAGCCTTAAGGAGCACAGGGACAGACAGCAGCGGCCAGGGGGGGCAAGATCTTCGGAGCGTGGACGTCCGCCCTCCAGAGGCCCGTCCCCGGCTCGGGATGAACAGGAGTCCCGGGATGGGCGCTTGGCGCGGGAAAGACGTATGGCCCGGGATGGGCAGTCGGCCCGGGAAAGGCAGATAGCCCGGGATGGGCAGTCGGCCCGAGAAAGGCAGATAGCCCGGGATGAGCGGTCGGCCCGGGAAAAGCAGATAGCCCGGGATGAGCGGTCGGCGCGGGAAAAGCAGATGACCCGGGAGCGCACCATGGAGCAGCCCCATCCGAAGAAGAAGGTGAAGGTCAAGCGGTTCTATGATTACAGCCTCCTGTTCACCATCATCTTTTTGACCATGTTCGGGCTGGTGATGATCTACAGCTCCAGCTCCTATTCGGCACAGCTGAAATTCGGCGATGCCGGTTACTATATGAAGCGGCAGGGCCTGATCGCCCTGGGGGGATTTTTTGTGATGCTGGTGATCTCCAAGATGGATTACCACTTTTTTGCCCGGTTCGCCATCCTGGCCTATCTGTTGTCCTATGTGCTGATGATCCTGGTGATGGCCACGCCATTAGGCGTAGAGCTGAACGGGAAAAAGAGATGGCTCCAGCTGGGACCGGTCCAGTTCCAGCCCACCGAGCTGGTGAAGATCGCGCTGATCCTGCTCTTAGCGGTGGTGATCACCCAGATGGGGGCGAAGATCAATAAGCCCAAGGCTCTTCTGTGGATCGTAGCGGTGGCGGCCCCGATCGCCGGGCTGGTGGCCAAGAATAACTTGAGCTCCGGGATCATCATCATGGGGATCGCCTTTGTCATGTGCTTTGTGGCCTGTAAACTGATCTGGCCTTTTGTGACCTGTGTGGGACTGGCAGGCGTGGTGATGGCTTTTGCCGGTCCGATCGCCACGGCGCTGGAAAAAGTGGGGATCGTGCAGAGCTATCAGCTGAACCGGATCCATGTGTGGCTGGACCCGGAGGCCTATCCCCAGGATGGCGGATATCAGGTCCTCCAGGGGCTTTATGCGATCGGCTCCGGCGGCCTGGTGGGAAAAGGATTGGGAGAGAGCATCCAGAAGATGGGCTTTGTCCCGGAGGCGCAGAACGACATGGTCTTTGCCATCATCTGTGAAGAACTGGGGATCTTTGGCGCAGTGTTCGTGATCTTGCTCTTCCTGTTCCTGATCTATCGATTTATGCTGATCGCCAGCAATGCCCCGGACCTGTTCGGTGCCATGCTGGTGGTGGGGGTGATGGGCCATATCGCGATCCAGGTGATCTTGAACATCGCGGTGGTGACCAATACGATCCCCAATACAGGGATCACCCTCCCCTTTATCAGTTACGGGGGGACGTCGGTGGTGTTCCTGCTGATGGAGATGGGGATGGTCCTCAGCGTGTCGAACCAGATCAAGCTGCAGAAATAGCGCCGGACGATCTTCAAAAGCCCCTTTCCCTACATATAGTATCCCGTAGTGAGATCCTAGGAGGGGAGCTTGTTTGTCGGAGATCCGTATATGCGGTTACCGGCCTTTGTCAGGCGAGATAAAGATACAGGGTTCAAAGAATGGAGCGCTGCCCATATTAGCGGCCTCCATCCTGCAAAAAGGAACAGTGCGGATCGATAATGTCCCTGCCATACAGGATGTGGACTGCATGGTGGGGATCTTAACGTCGATCGGCTGCCGCTGTGAGCGGGAAGGGAGCTGTCTGTCCATAGATGCCTCCTGCCTGGAGGGGGCAAAGATCCCCGGGGAGGATGTGGGGAAGATGCGTTCCTCGATCCTGCTGATGGGAGCCCTGTTAGGAAGGCTTAAGGAAGCCGAGACCTGGTATCCGGGCGGCTGCTCGATCGGGAGCCGTCCGATCGACCTGCATCTTTTGGCCTTTTCCAGGCTGGGCGCTCATGTGCAGGAGGATGTGGAGGGCGGGAGGATCCGGGCCTCTGCGGCCGCCTTAAAGGGGGATACGATCTGCCTGCCCTTCCCCAGCGTGGGAGCAACGGAAAATGCCCTGCTGGCGGCTGTCCTGGCAGAGGGAGAGACCGAGATCTGCGGGGCGGCCAGAGAGCCGGAGATCGCCAGTCTATGCGCTTTCCTGGGCCAGATGGGGGCCAAGATCACAGGGAGCGGTACTTCCCGGCTCTGCATCCAGGGGGTCAGCAGGCTCCACGGGACAGCGTTCACGATCCCCGGGGACAGGATCGCCGCCGGCACCTATCTGACAGCCGTGACGGCCACAGGCGGGGATGTGAAGATCCTGGGAGCGCCCTGGGAGGATATGCAGGAAGTGGCCCGGGTCCTTTCCCAGGCAGGGGCGGCGGTCTCGCCTGTAAAGGGAGAGGATGGGAAGGCTGCAGGCATCCATATCCGCATGGAGGGCCGGCCCAAGCCCCTCCGTCTTTCGACCGGTCCTCATCCGGCTTTCCCTACAGATCTTCAGTCCCCCATGCTGGCGGTCCTTTCCCGGGCGGAGGGGATCAGCCAGGTGCAGGAGAATGTATTTGAGGACCGGTTCAAGACCGTGAAGGAGCTATGGAAGATGGGCGCTCAGATCGAGGTCTGCAGGAACGAGGCCGTGATCAGTGGGAAGCATCGGCTCCACGGAGCCCGCGTGACAGCCCTGGACCTGCGGGGAGGGGCGGCGCTGGTTGCCGCGGCGTTAGCCGCGGAAGGAGAGACGAGGGTCTCAGGCTGCGCCCATATCGAAAGAGGCTATGAGGATATCTGCAGGGATCTCCGGGCTCTGGGGGGCAGGATCTGGGAGCATGCACAGGATACATGACCATCTAATGGTCCACAACCGCCGCGTTAAGGCCGAAGGACGGCCGGGCGGCGTTCAGGTGACAAGGGATGTTTGGAAAAAAGAAAAAAAGGAAAAGGACCATCGGCATATGGATCGGGGCGGCGGCATTCTTGGCCGTGGCGGCTGTTATGCTCTGTCTGCGGATCCGTAATGTGACGGTGGAGGGAAATAAAAAATATCCGGCAGAGCAGATCGAAGGGATGCTCTTTGACAATGGGTGGGACCGGAACAGCCTGGTCTTCTATCTGCAGGACCGCTTCCGCCCCCATAAGCAGATCCCTTTTGTGGAGGACTATGAGATCTCCTTTAAGGATCCGTTTTCCGTGGAAGTCATCATCTACGAAAAAAGTGTGGTGGGCTATGTCTCCTATATGAGCAGCTATATGTATTTTGACAAGGACGGCATCATCGTGGAGAGCTCCAGCAGCCGTCTGGAGGGGATCCCCTGGGTGACCGGGCTCACCTTCGGGCAGATCGTGCTGAACCAGCCTTTGCCGGTGGAAGATGAACAGATCTTTGGACAGATCATGAACCTGACCCAGGATCTGGCGGTCAATGCCATATCGGCGGATCAGATCCGGTATGACAGCTATAAGAACGCGACCCTGACGATCGGGGACCTGGAGGTCTATCTGGGCGATCATAAAGAGATGAACGGAAAGATCTCCGAGCTCCACGATATCCTGCCTGAGCTTGCCGGGATGGCCGGGACCTTGTATCTGGATACGTATGATGAGGTGAGCAGCGGGAAGTGGTATTCATTTATCAAACGGTGATATGCAGGATATAACTACCAGAAATATATCAAAAAAATGGTTGCTATTTTCGGGAAAATAAAATATGATATTACTTAGACTAGAGTTTACTAGGATTTTTGTGCGGTCCACGGTCGCAGGATAGTTTTTCCTGAGACCGTGGCCGCATTGCAGAGCCTTGGCGCAAGGGCCTAGGATAGATCACGGAGTATCCAAAGGGGCGCGGCGAGCGGACCTGGCGGAGCAGATAGCTGGAAAAACGGGGAGATAAGGAGGATAAGATTTTGTTAGAGATCAAGATAAATGAGTCAGAGAGCGCAGCGCGCATCATCGTCGTAGGAGTGGGCGGAGCCGGGAATAACGCGGTGAACCGGATGGTGGAGGAAGATATCATCGGCGTGGAGTTCATCGGCATCAACACGGACAAGCAGGTGCTGACCACCTGCCAGGCGCCTACGACCATGCAGATCGGGGAGAAGCTGACCGGAGGAAAGGGCGCCGGCGCCAGACCTGAGGTGGGGGAGAAGGCTGCGGAGGAGAGCAGCGAAGAGATCTCCCAGGCGATCCGGGGCGCGGATATGGTGTTCGTTACCTGCGGCATGGGCGGCGGCACCGGGACCGGAGCGGCTCCGGTGGTGGCAAAGATCGCCAGAGATATGGGGATCCTGACCGTAGGCGTGGTGACCAAGCCCTTCCGTTTCGAGGGAAAGACCCGTATGGATAATGCGCTGCGGGGCATCGACCGTCTGAAAGAGAGCGTGGATACCCTGATCGTGATCCCTAATGATAAGCTCCTTGAGATCGTAGACCGCAGGACCACTATGCCCGAATCCTTAAAGAAAGCGGATGAAGTGCTCCAGCAGGCTGTCCAGGGCATCACGGACCTGATCAATGTCCCGGGCCTGATCAATCTGGATTTTGCCGACGTGCAGACCGTTATGACCGATAAGGGGATCGCCCATATCGGTATCGGCAGCGCGAAGGGCGACGACAAGGCCATCGAGGCAGTGAAGCAGGCGGTATCCAGCCCGCTCTTAGAGACCACCATCGAGGGTGCGACCCATGTGATCATCAATATCTCCGGTGATATCAGCCTGATCGAAGCCAATGAGGCGGCCAGCTATGTCCAGGAGCTTACCGGCGAGGATGCGAACATCATCTTTGGCGCGATGTTCGATGAATCTGCCCAGGATGAGGTGACCATCACGGTGATCGCCACCGGTCTTGACGTCCATGATGCTAATGCTTCAGTGGCCAAGGCGATGACCGGCTTCGGGAATAGCTTCAAGGCGGCGCCCAGGCAGCAGGCTCCGGCCTTTGGCGGGAACCAGCAGCCAGCTTACGGCGGGATGCAGGCCCCGGCCTTTGGCGGCATGCCCCAGTCCCAGACCGCAAAAGCGCCTGCGGAGGCGGCAGCGGCGGCAGCCCGTCCCTATCCGGCTCCTAACCCGGCTCCGGCCGCAGCTTATCGGCCCAGGAACCAGGAGGTGCAGATCAACATCCCCGATTTCTTAAAAAATAAGCGATAACGGTCTTTGACGGATCCTGACGATGAAAAGTCTGATCGGCATCCCTCGTTTTGACAAACTTCGGAGTCCTTTCTGTTTATAATCCAGTTTATAGACAGGGAGGGCTTTTTCTATGGAGATCAAGATCTATCTGGATGTTCTCTTTCTCACAGATCTTATCATGGATCTGTTCCTTCTCTGGCTCTTGAGGATGATCCTTAAATTAAAAGGTACCTGGATCCGGCTTGCCGCGGGGAGCGCTGCGGGAGCTTTTCTTTCTGCCCTGCTCTTCTACCTGTGGCTCACTATAGCATGTCGGTCATCCGGCCCCCCCGGCCAGGGGGCCGGGACCGGAGGCTTTCTGGTGATGGCCGGATGGATGGCCGCGGTCCTTGGCGTCAGCAGCCTGATGCTCCTTATGGCCTTTTCTTTTGGCAATGTGAGGGAGTTTTTACGGGCTGAGGCTGGTCTGCTGTTTGCCGCCGCGCTGACGGAGGGGATCTTGGAGTGGGGGCGGACAGCCTGGCTGGCCTTAAAGGGTGAGCCTATGCAGATGAGCGCCCTTGGCCTGCTCCCCGGACTTTTTTTCCTGGCAGGCGGCTGCTTTCTGGCAGAAGGGCTGTGGAAGCTGGTCCATGTGGCGGCCGGGGAGCGGTCCTGCCACTATCAGGTGACCTTGGTCTGCGGGGAGAATACGGTCCGGGCAGAGGGCTTTTTGGATACGGGGAACCGGTTAAAGGACCCGGTCTCCGGCAAGCCGGTCCATGTGGCGGACCGCCAGCTTTTGGAGGCGGTCTGCCCCAAGGTGGATAAGATCAGCATGATCCCCTACCGTACGATCGACGGCGGGGGGATGTTCTTAAAGGCGGTCACCCTGGACCGGATGGAAGCATCCCAGGGGGGCCGGCTGCTGGTCTATGAGCGTCCGCTGGTGGCGGCCAGCCCGGGAAAGCTTAAGATGAAGAATGGCTGCAGGGTCCTCCTGCATGGATAGTGTACTGTCTTGCCCACATTTCAACAAATGACTTGTCTGGACCTCCATCTGCTGCGTTGGCTTCACTCAACGATGCCACCGCATCGCCTCGTTCAGCCGCCTTGCAGACTGAAGATCCATCCTGCGTCATTTGTTTGAAAGTGAACAAGACAGTACACTAGAGGACCAAAAAATAGAAGGAGGGATCCGATGATCTTAAAAGTATCTGTACCCAGTCGCTTTCAGTTCAAGACAAGACCAAACTTCCGCACCATGTTCCTGCAGCGGGAGGGCGAGATCCATTACATAGGCGGAGCGGATATCCTGCCTGCTCCTTTAGACGGAGAGGCGGAGCAGGAGCTGATCGGAAAGCTGGGCGGGCCTGAGGAAAAGGAGGCCCGTTCCAGATTGATCGAACATAATCTGCGCCTGGTGGTCTACATCGCGAAAAAATTCGATAATACAGCAGTAGGTGTGGAGGATCTGATCTCCATCGGCACCATCGGCCTGATCAAGGCGATCAACACCTTTGATCCGAAAAAGAACATCAAGCTGGCGACCTATGCCTCCCGGTGCATCGAAAATGAGATCTTGATGTATCTTAGGCGGAACAGCAAGACCAAGCTGGAGGTCTCCATCGACGAGCCCCTGAACGTGGACTGGGACGGCAATGAGCTGCTGCTCTCCGATATCCTGGGGACCGACGAGGATGTGATCTATAAGGATCTGGAGATGGAGACAGAGAGGGGTCTTTTAAACGCGGCGATCAGCCGCTTGGACCCCAGGGAGCGCAAGATCGTGGAGCTGCGGTACGGACTGACCAATGAGGACGGGGAGGAGATGACCCAGAAGGAGGTAGCAGACCTTCTGGGGATCTCCCAGTCCTATATCTCACGCCTGGAGAAGAAGATCATGAAGCGGCTGAAGAAGGAGATCGTGCGGTTTGGGTAGGACGCACAAGAACTTATATTCATGGTATTCATAGATGAGCCAGATCTTGCCTGTTGGATATAACCTGAGATCATGTCTATAATTCCGATCTCGTATATCCGGCAGAAAAAAATCTGGCTTCCTTTGTTGCAATCCGGCTCCACATGAGCTATCATAGTAACAATTCCGTCAATTTCGGCCAAGAGCCGCGTTTTGACGGGCGCATCTGGCATACACGGACAGCGCAGCTGGGCTCATCCCTCCATTGGGGCAGACCCTGCGCAGTCCTATCAGGAGGATACGATACTTTCACAGTAAGGGAGAGAAAAAGATGGATCATGGGATAACGATCATCCCGGGCGACGGGATCGGACCTGAGATCGTCAGGGAGGCATGTAAGGTATTAGACCGGACCGGTCAGGTCTTCGGCCACAGTTTCCGGTATGAAGAGATCTTGATGGGGGGCTGCTCGATCGATGCACACGGCGTCCCCCTGACCCAGGAGGCCCTTGAGACGGCCAGGAACAGTGAGTCCGTCCTTCTTGGCGCCGTGGGCGGCAATGTAGGGAATTCCAGATGGTATGACGTGGCGCCGGATCTGCGCCCCGAGGCAGGATTGCTCGCGATCCGCAAGGGCCTGGGCCTTTTTGCCAATATCCGCCCGGCTTACCTTTACAGGGAACTGGCGGAGGCCTGCCCGCTGAAAAAGGAGATCATCGGGGACGGCTTTGATATGGTCATCATGCGGGAGCTGACCGGCGGCCTGTATTTTGGTGAACGGTATACAAAGGAGATCGACGGGGTGACGACAGCGGTGGACACCCTTACATACAATGAAAAGGAGATCCGCCGGATCGCCGTCAAAGCCTTTGAGATCGCTATGAAGAGGCGGAAAAAGGTGATCAGCGTAGATAAGGCCAATGTACTGGACTCCTCCCGCCTGTGGCGTAAGGTAGTGGAAGAGGTGGCAAAGGACTATCCGGAGGTCACCCTGACCCATATGCTGGTGGACAACTGCGCCATGCAGCTGGTCATGGACCCAGGCCAGTTCGACGTGATCCTGACAGAGAACATGTTCGGCGACATTCTGTCCGACGAAGCCAGCATGATCACCGGCTCCATCGGCATGCTGCCCTCAGCCAGCTTGAACGAGGGCAAGTTCGGCCTCTATGAGCCCAGCCACGGCTCCGCGCCGGACATCGCCGGAAAAGATATCGCCAACCCGATCGCCACGATCCTGTCCGCCGCCATGATGCTCCGCTTCTCCTTCGACCTGGATAAAGAGGCGGACGCCATAGAGCGAGCCGTGCAGGAGGTCCTGGCCGAAGGCTTTAGGACCGCCGATATCTACAGCGAAGGCTGTCAAAAGGTGGGCTGCAGCAAGATGGGCGACCTGATCGCCGGGAAGATCCGCGCCTGACCGCCTATTAGACAGGCAGCGGGCAACATATTAAACGATCGATCGACTAAAATATCACACACCTGCTATCCGCTAACGTAGCGGAGGGAGGGGCCTGTCACAAAAGGAACCCCTAGAAAAACGTCGGCGCTTAGCGAGGTCTTTTCGAGCTTAGCGTCCGCTACGTTTTTCTCGGAGCGAGAGCGCGGTGACGTTGTGACAGGTCCCTCCAGGAGCGGACCCTTTGGCAGTTCTGTGAAAAATAACAAGCAAGCAGATACTAGGAGGACATACACATGAGGAGTGATCAAGTGAGATGCGGGATGCAGCAAGCCCCCCATCGTTCATTGTTCAATGCATTAGGGATGACAGAGGAGGAGAGGAAGAGGCCCATGGTGGGCATCGTCAGCTCCTATAACGAGATCGTGCCGGGACATATGCACTTAGATAAGATCGTAGAGGCCGTCAAGCTGGGCGTGGCCATGGCCGGCGGCACGCCGGTGGTGTTCCCGGCGATCGCCGTGTGCGACGGCATCGCCATGGGCCATATCGGCATGAAGTACTCCCTGGTCACCAGGGATCTGATCGCGGATTCCACCGAATGTATGGCCCTGGCCCATCAGTTCGACGCCCTGGTCATGGTGCCTAACTGCGATAAGAACGTCCCCGGCCTTTTGATGGCCGCGGCCAGAGTGAACATCCCCACCGTCTTCGTCAGCGGCGGTCCCATGCTGGCCGGCCATGTGAAAGGGCATAAGACCAGCTTATCCAGCATGTTCGAGGCAGTAGGCGCCTACGCGGCCGGGACCATGACCCAGGAGGATGTGCAGGACTTTGAGGACCACGCATGCCCCACCTGCGGCTCCTGCTCCGGCATGTACACGGCCAACAGCATGAACTGCCTCACCGAGGTCTTAGGCATGGGCTTAAGGGGCAACGGTACGATCCCGGCGGTCTATTCCCAGCGGATCAAGCTGGCTAAGCAGGCCGGTATGGCGGTGATGGAGATGTATAGGAGAAATATCTGCCCCCGGGATATCATGACCGAGGCGGCCTTTAGAAATGCCCTGACCATGGATATGGCCCTGGGCTGCTCCACCAACAGCATGCTCCATCTCCCGGCCATCGCCCATGAGGCCGGGGTGGACCTAAACCTGGATATCGCCAACGAGCTGAGCGCCAAGACCCCGAACCTGTGCCACTTAGCGCCGGCCGGCCCCACCTATATGGAGGACTTGAACGAAGCCGGCGGCATCTATGCCGTGATGAAGGAGATCAGCAAGAAGGGGCTTTTGGATCTTAGCTGCATGACCGTGACCGGAAAGACCGTGGGCGAGAACATCGCGGACGCGGTGAACAAAGATCCCAAGGTGATCCGCCCGGTGGACGATCCCTACAGCCAGACCGGCGGGATCGCGATCCTGCGGGGGAACTTAGCTCCCGACAGCGCGGTGGTGAAGCGGTCTGCCGTGGTGCCGGAGATGTTAAAGCATGAAGGCCCGGCCCGGGTGTTTGACTGCGAGGAGGACGCGATCGACGCCATCAAGGGCGGGAAGATCGTGGCCGGAGACGTGGTGGTGATCCGCTACGAGGGGCCCAAGGGCGGCCCGGGCATGCGGGAGATGCTAAATCCCACCTCCGCGATCGCGGGTATGGGCTTAGGATCTTGCGTGGCGCTGATCACCGACGGGCGGTTCTCCGGAGCCTCCAGAGGCGCGTCGATCGGGCACTGCTCTCCGGAAGCAGCCGTGGGCGGTCCGATCGCCTTTGTAGAGGAGGGCGATATCATCTCGATCGATATCGACGCCCATAAGCTGGAGCTCAAGGTCTCCGAAGAGGTCCTTAAGGAGCGGCGGGCAAGATGGCAGCCCAGAGCGCCCAAGGTGACCACCGGCTATCTGGCCCGGTATGCGTCCTTAGTGACCTCAGCGGACAAGGGAGCGGTGCTCAAGGTCCCGGGTAAGGACTGAGCGGTCAAGGACAGCAGGATAGGGGCTGCCAGCCAGGAGGCTTTCTGGGCAGCGGACATAGACGAACGAAAGAACGTAAAAAAGGAGTTGTTGATCATATGAGCAAGTTGACAGGAGCAGAGATCGTGATCGAATGCTTAAAGGAACAAGGCGTGGATACCGTTTTTGGTTATCCGGGCGGAGCGATCTTGAACATTTACGATGCCTTATATAAGCACCAGGATGAGATCTGCCATATCCTGACCTCCCATGAGCAGGGCGCGTCCCACGCGGCAGACGGCTATGCCCGGGCTACCGGCAAGGTGGGCGTCTGCCTGGCCACATCCGGCCCCGGCGCCACCAATCTGGTGACAGGCATCGCCACAGCCTACATGGATTCGGTCCCGGTGGTGGCCATCACCTGCAACGTAGGGACCAGCCTGCTGGGGAAAGACAGCTTCCAGGAGGTGGATATCGCCGGCATCACCATGCCGATCACCAAATATAATTTTATCGTAAAGGATGTGAGCCGGCTGGCCCAGATCATCCGCAGGGCCTTCGCGATCGCCCAGACCGGGCGTCCCGGCCCGGTGCTGGTGGATATCACCAAGGATGTGACGGCCGCCCAGTGGGAGTACACCTATGAGGCCCCGGCCCCGGTGGAACGCCTGACGGACCAGATCACTGAGGAGGCCATGGACCGGGCCGTGGAGATGATCCACAATGCCAGGCAGCCCTTTATCTTCGTGGGCGGCGGCGCGGTCATCGCCAATGCGGCCGATGAGCTGAGAGCTTTTGCGAAAAAGATCCAGGCCCCGGTGGCGGACAGCCTGATGGGCAAGGGCGCCTTTGACGGCAACGATGAGCTCTATACCGGCATGGTGGGCATGCATGGCACCAAGACCTCCAATTTCGGCATCACGGAATGCGACCTTTTGATCGTGGTAGGCGCCCGCTTCAGCGACCGGGTCACGGGAAATGCTTCGAAATTTGCCAAGAATGCTAAGATCCTCCAGCTGGATGTGGATCCGGCGGAGATCAATAAGAACATCAAGGTGGACGCCTATGTGATCGGCGATGTGAAGGTGATCCTGCGCAAGCTGAACGCCCGCTTAGACCCGATCCGCCACGACGAGTGGGTGGCCCATATCGAGCGGATGAAGGATATGTATCCCCTGCGCTATGACAAGAACGTATTGACCGGCCCCTATGTGATCGAGCAGATCTACGAGGCCACCAAGGATAAGGATACCGTCATCGTCACAGAGGTAGGCCAGCACCAGATGTGGGCGGCCCAGTACTATCGCTACAGTTCGCCCAGGACCCTGCTCACCTCCGGAGGCCTGGGCACCATGGGCTACGGCCTTGGAGCGGCGATCGGAGCCAAGATGGGCTGTAAGGAGAAGACGGTGATCAATGTGGCCGGGGACGGCTGCTTCCGCATGAACATGAACGAGATCGCCACGGCGGCCCGCTATAACATCCCGATCATCCAGGTGGTGATCAATAACCATGTGCTGGGCATGGTGCGCCAGTGGCAGACCCTTTTCTACGGCAAGCGGTATTCCCAGACCGTGCTGAACGACGGGGTGGATTTTGTCAAGCTCTCCGAGGCCATGGGGGCTAAGGCTTACCGGGTGACCAAGAAGGAAGAGTTCATGCCGGCCCTTAAGGAGGCCATGGCACTTAATATCCCCTGCGTGATCGACTGCCAGATCAACTGCGACGATAAGGTGTTCCCCATGGTACCGGCGGGGGCGCCGATCGAGGATGCCTTTGATGATACGGACCTGAAGATCCAGTAACGCGGACGAAAACGCTAAAGGTACTTGACAAAACGTTAACGGATCAATACAATAAAATTTACGGTAAAATAACGACCATTCATCCAGGAGGGAACAAAATGAGCAGAGTATATAATTTCTCGGCAGGACCGGCTGTGCTGCCGGAAGCGGTGCTTAGGGAAGCCGCGGCAGAGATGCTGGACTATCAGGGGACGGGGATGTCCGTGATGGAGATGAGCCACCGCTCTAAGGCTTTCCAGTCGATCATCGATGATGCGGAGAAGGATCTGCGGGAGCTGATGGAGATCCCGGATAACTATAAGGTGCTCTTTTTACAGGGCGGCGCTTCCCAGCAGTTCGCCATGATCCCCATGAACCTGTTCAAGAACAAGGTGGGGGATTATATCATCACCGGACAGTGGGCGAAGAAGGCCTGGCAGGAGGCGCAGAAGTTTGGCAAGGCCAACGCGATCGCCTCCAGCGCCGATAAGACCTTCAGCTACATACCCGACTGCTCCGATCTGCCGATCGATGAGGACGCGGACTATGTGTACATCTGCCAGAACAACACGATCTACGGCACGGTCTACCATGAGCTGCCCAACACCAAGGGGAAGATCTTGGTGGCCGATGTTTCCTCCTGTTTCTTATCGGAGCCGATCGATGTGAGCAAGTACGGCGTGGTCTACGGCGGGGTCCAGAAGAACGTGGGACCTGCCGGCGTGGTGATCGTGATCATCCGGGAGGACCTGATCACGGAAGATGTGCTGCCCGGCACGCCCACCATGCTCCGCTATAAGACCCATGCGGATGCAGGCTCCCTGTATAACACACCGCCCTGCTACGGCATCTACATCTGCGGCAAGGTGTTTAAGTGGCTGAAGGCTAAAGGCGGTCTGACCGCCATGAAGGCGTATAATGAGAAAAAAGCGAAGCTCTTATACGACTTCTTGGATCAGAGCAAGCTCTTTAAGGGGACGGTGGAGAAGAAGGACCGCTCACTGATGAACGTGCCTTTCGTGACCGGCGATGAGGAGCTGGATGCGCTGTTCGTGAAGGAGGCGAAGGCGGCCGGCCTTGAGAACTTAAAGGGCCACAGGACCGTGGGCGGCATGCGGGCCAGCATCTACAATGCCATGCCGATCGAAGGTGTGGAGAAGTTAGTGGCCTTCATGAAGGATTTTGAAGAGAAACATGGAAAATGACCAGATCGGAGGGAATAGATGATGCGATTACATTGCTTAAATCCCATCTCAAAGTATGGCACCGAGCTGTTGGATGAAAAGTATCAGCTGACAGATAAGGTGGAGGAGGCGGACGGCATCCTGGTGCGCAGCGCTTCCATGCATGAGATGGAGCTTTCAGAAAACTTATTAGCCGTAGCCAGAGCCGGGGCCGGGGTGAACAACATCCCCTTGGAGAAGTGCGCCGAGGCCGGGGTGGTGGTCTTTAACACCCCTGGCGCTAATGCCAACGGCGTAAAGGAGCTGGTGCTGGCGGGCATGCTCTTAGCCGCCAGGGATATCGTGGGCGGCATCCGGTGGTGCGAGGAGAATAAGGATGACGCCAACATCGCCAAGTCCGTGGAGAAGAGCAAGAAGGCATTTGCCGGACATGAGATCAAGGGCAAGAAGCTGGGCGTGATCGGTCTGGGCGCGATCGGCGCGGAGGTAGCCAACGCGGCGGTGGCCCTGGGGATGGATGTATACGGATACGATCCCTACATCTCGGTCAACGCGGCCTGGAGGCTGTCCAGGGCGGTGAAGCACAGCAACTCCGTGGAGAGCATCTACAAGGAGTGCGATTATATCACTGTCCATGTGCCGCTGATGGATGCCACCAAGAAGATGATCAACAAGGAAGCCCTGGATCAGATGAAGGACGGCGTGGTGGTATTGAACTTCGCCAGGGCGCTGCTGGTGGATGACGGGGCTATGGCAGAGGCGCTGGCCTCCGGGAAGGTCCACCGCTATGTGACCGATTTTCCGGATCCGGAGTCGGCTAATATGCCCCATACGATCGCGATCCCCCATCTGGGCGCTTCCACAGAGGAGTCCGAGGATAACTGCGCGGTCATGGCGGTCCAGGAGATGATGGATTACTTAGAGAACGGGAACATCAAAAATTCCGTGAACTATCCTTCCTGTGATATGGGCATCTGCACCGGCGCCAGCCGTGTGGCGGTCATGCATGAGAACATCCCCAACATGATCGGGCAGGTGACCGGCACCTTAGCCGGCCAGGGCGTGAACATCTCGGATATGACCAATAAGAGCCGGGATAAGTTCGCCTATACCCTGCTGGATCTGGATGTGGTGCCGGAGGAGGAGACCCTTAAGAAGCTGCGTCAGATCAAGGGCGTGATCAGGGTGCGCGTGGTGAAGTAGAAAAGGGCTTGCATATCGGGCCAAAAACATTTAAGATCATAGTAGAGGATTGAAAAGGCGATGTTGCAAAACGGCGGTTTGGCAACATCCCTTTTTCGTAACGGAAGCTGCAGAAAGCTGCAGCGGCAGGTTTTCTGGAAGAAGGAGGAATAGAAGATGGCGATCGTGAAACCTTTTTGCGCAGTGCGGCCGAACCCGGTGGTGGTCTCCCAGGTGGCGGCTCTCCCTTACGATGTGTTCGACCGGAAGGAGGCCTGCCAGGTGGTAAAGGGCAAGCCCCTGTCCTTTTTGAACATCGACCGGGCGGAGACCCAGTTTCCGGAGGACGTGGACATCTATGCGGACTGTGTGTATGAAAAAGCCAGAGAGCTTTTAGAGACCCGGATGGCAGACGGCACCTTTATCCAGGACGAGGGGCCCTGCTATTATGTCTATCAGCTGACCATGGACGGCCGGAGCCAGACCGGGATCGTAGCCTGCAGCTCGGTAGATGACTATGTGGCCCAGGTGATCAAGAAGCATGAGAACACCAGGGAGGAGAAGGAGCTGGACCGGATCCGGCATGTGGATACCACCAATGCCCAGACCGGACCGATCTTCCTGGCTTACCGGGCTGTGGAGGAGCTGGACCGTCTGGTGGGGCAGGTGTGCGCCGGAAAGCCGATCTACAGCTTTACGGCGCCGGATGATGTGGAGCATAAGGTCTGGAAGATCGCGGCTCCCGGGCTGGTGGCCCGGATCGGTGAAGCTTTTGAGAAGGTGCCCGCCACCTATATCGCTGACGGGCATCATCGGGCGGCATCGGCGGTGAAGGTGTGCTTAAAGCGCCGTGAGGCACATCCGGACTATACAGGGGAGGAGCCCTTCAACTATTTCCTCTCGGTCCTGTTCCCCGATGAGCAGCTGATGATCATGCCCTATAACCGTGTGGTGCAGGATCTGAACGGTCTGTCCAAGGAGACATTTTTGGACAAGCTGGGCGCTGCTTTTGTGGTGAAGGAAGTGGGATCGTATCCCTATGAGCCGGACGCGAAGGGGCGGTTCGGCATGTATCTGGATGGGAGATGGTATTTTCTGGAGGCGAAGCCGGAGGTCCTGAGCCAGGATCCGGTGAAGGGGCTGGATGTGTCCATCCTGCAGGATGCGCTGTTAGGCCCGATCCTGGGGATCGAAGATCCCCGGACCGATGGGCGGATCGATTTTATCGGCGGGATCCGGGGCTTAAAGGAACTGGAGCGCCGCTGCAGGGAGGATATGACCGTGGCATTTTCCATGTACCCCACCTCGATCCAGGAGCTTTTGGCTGTGGCGGACGCCGGTCTTTTGATGCCCCCGAAATCCACCTGGTTCGAGCCGAAGCTGAGGAGCGGGATCTTTATCCATAAGCTGGGCGAGTAAAGGGCGGCGGACCATGTATACGTATCGATGGGATCAGTGGCTGATGATCTTCTTCTGCTACTGCTTTTTTGGCTGGATATTTGAATCCACTTATGTTTCGTTAAAGAGCCGGCATTTTGTGGACCGGGGGTTCCTCCGGCTGCCCATGCTGCCCCTCTATGGCACCGGGGCGGTGATGATGCTGTTCGTGTCCCTGCCGGTAAAGGATCACCTGGTGGCCGTGTACTTCGCGGGTGTGGTCGCGGCTACGGCGCTGGAGTATGTGACCGGTTGGGGCATGGAAAAGCTGTTCAAGATGCGCTACTGGGATTACAGCGATAAACGGTTCCAGGTGAAGGGCTACATCTGCTTAAGCTCCTCGATCGCCTGGGGGTTCTTGTCGGTCCTCTTAACAGAGGTGCTCCATCAGCCGGTGGAGCGTCTGGTGCTGGGGATGGACGAGACCCTGGAACAGCTGTTGGTGACGGTGGTGGGAGTGGTCTTCGTGGCGGATACGGTGGCGTCCACCAGAGCGGCCCTGGAACTGGGCCAGGCCCTGGAGGCGGTCACCAGGATGAAGGGAGAGCTGGAGGAGCTGCAGGTGCAGCTGGCTCTTTTGCGCAGCGAGCTGCGCAGCCAGGCTGAACGTCAGCTGGCGGCTGCTCACGAGGAGGCCGTCCTCCGTCTGGCTTCGCTGAAGGATGAGGCTTCCTTACGGATGAACGGGCTGAAGGATGACCGTGTAGTGCGCATGGCAGAGGAGACGGTCCGGTATGCGTCCGAGCTGAAGGCAGAGGCGCACCGGCGGCTGGAAGAGGCCAGAGCGGATGTAAGGGAGCGTCTGGAGGCTGCCCATGAAGAGTTCACAGAGCATGTGGAGGAGCTGCAGGAGAGGACAGCCGCCCGTCTGGAGGGATGGAAGGAACGAGTGGATGAAAGACGGGAAGAGCTGCGGGAGCAGGCAGGTGAACGGTTTGAAGACCTGTTGGGGAGCGTAGCCGGAGGGCTGAGAGAACAACAGCGCGAGGGCGGAAATGGAGAGCCGGGTAAGCCGCACATCTATGACGATGGGGGACTGGACGGCATGAGCGGCCAGGCGGCGGAGCAGAGGCAGGCGTTGACGGAGCAGAGGCAGGCGCTGACGGAGCAGAGACAAGCCTTGGCGGACCGGATCGCCGTGCTGGCGGACCGGATCGGTGCGGCGGCGGACCAGGCGGAAGCTCTGCGCGCACGTGACCGTTCCAGACGGGATTCTCTGTCTGGCCTTCGCCGGTTTTATCGGAGAGGCCTCTTGAAGGGGAATCCCACGGCGGTATCTATACAGCACCCAGATGCCTTGCAGGAGCTTAAGGAAGAATTGAAAGGATTGAAGGGATTGAAAGGATCGAAGGGATCGAGACAGGAGACAGGACATGGGGAAAAAACAGACAGATAGACCACGGCGATGCACATCCTGCGGCGATGAGCTGGTGCAGAAGGATGCCTATACCCTTCAATGTACGTCCTGCGGACGGGAATATTACCTGTCTGCGGACCGCACCCACAGGGTGTCGATCCATCTTTCTGTGGGCAAGATGATCTTCCTCAGCGCCATGGCGGTGATCGCGGTCACGGCCTTCGGTGTGTTCGGCTACCAATATTATACGGGGAGGCTGGTGTCCTCCGCCAGCCGCTTTTCCGTGACCTTTCGGGATTTTTTGATGGAGGCCTATGGAAAGCCGGTGGCGGAGATCGGGCCGGAGGATCTGGAAAAGATACGGTATCTGAAGATCGAGAAGGAGGGGGCCTATCGGTTTTCCTACAGCTTTGCGGACCCCTACGACTATCCGGACCTGGATGCCTTTCAGGATATGGTGCGCACGGTGGATGTGAAGGGGAGCAGCGATGACTTTTCCCCTACTAATGTACAGTATTTCACTGGACTCACCAAGCTGGAGCTGTATGTGGACGCCTGGGAGAATTATGTGCTGCCCGAGGAGAACGGTATCCGCTCCATCTCCTGTACGGACGGTCTCTCCCGGTATGGCACGCCCCGGTTCTTCGAGGATGTGGACCCGGAGCGGCTGGAGGAAGTAACGATCCTGGAGGCTGATCAGCTGACGGACTTTTCCTTCATGGAGGATCTGCGTAAGGTCCGGCGGTTGACTTTGAGCGGTGCTGTGCTGAAGGATGTGGACATGTTCCAGGGCTTTGACCGGCTGGAGGAGCTGACCCTGAAAGGTGTCTCCATGGAGGAGGAAGAGACGTACAAGCTGATCCGGGAGCTTTTAGAGCTGCCGTCCATGCGGGCCTTCTCCATCGAAGGGAAGACCGGATGGTATGTGACCGATGGAGAGTGGGAGGAGCTGGAGCAGGAGTATGGGGGGCGGGTCACGCTGCAAAGAGAGTGAGACGGACAGCGATATCAAGGATCTTCCAGGGGGTCCGCTGCGGGCGGGGCCTGTCACAACGTCACTTACGCTTAGCTCCGAGAAAACAAACGCGGACGCTAAGAGCTTTTTGTGGAAGATACTCTCCACTACGTTTCGAGTATCCGCCTTCACACTAGGCTCGATAAGACCTCGCCAAGTGTTCAATGCGAAGCGCCGACGTTCTTCTAGGGGTTCCTTTTGTGACAGGCCCCACCCTCCGCTACTTTGGTTGGCTGCTTTTTGACATGCTGTATCGTCTGTAACGGACAGCTACCTGGCGTGAGCATAAAGGGTACGAAAGATGTGTGAAAGGATGTAGCAGATATTATGAAGAAGGTAGAGGATGACTCCTATACGATCCACACCGGGGGGCCTAAGGATAAGGCGCAGCTGGTGGATCTGGAGTGCAGGAATTGTGGCGGGACTTTGGAGCTGGTAGACCGGACCCATGCGGTCTGTCCCTATTGCGGTCAGAAATATCTGATCGATGAGGCCAGGGGGACGGTGGTGGAGATCCATGTGGACTACGGCGACAATGCAGAGGTGAAGAGCACCCTGGCGGAGACGAAGAGGATCTTGTTCATCTTCCTGGGGGTGGTGGTCCTGATCACCCTGGTGATCTTCGGTTTTAACATCGCGGCCAGGAAGTCGGTGTTCTCTTCCTCCGATACGGATATCCCGGTGGATGAGCACGGGGAGCTGCTGGCGATCTTCTGCAAGGATGTGTTCGGGAAGGAGATCAAGGACATCACGCCGGAGGAATTTGCCAGCATCCGCTATATCAAATGCGGCTATGTCCGGCAGGGCGGGGAGTCCTTCAACGCGATCTGGTACAGCTATACGGACTATCAGGACTGTGCCAGCGAGGAGGCGTTCCAGGATACGGTGCAGCGGTGGTATTACCGCACGAAGCAGGTGAGCTGGCCCTCGGATTATACCAAGTTCACCGGCCTGACCCGGATCGATACCACGGATGCGGTGTGGCTCTCCCTGCTGCATTTCTCGCCGGACTGTAAGATCAGCTATGTGGAGACGGATAATAACATCGATACGGTGAACGATATCCTGATCCCGGAGTACATCAAAGTGCTGCACATCGGGATCATGGGCCATTCCCTGGAGGGGATCGGGGCCTACACGGCCTTGGAGGAGCTGTCGATCGATACCAACCAGCTCAACCAGGAGATGGATCTGACCGGGATCGAGGCCTGCCAGTCTTTAAAGCGCCTGCATCTGCGCTGTGCGGATACCTACAAGGGCTTAGAAAAGCTGGGGGAGCTGTCCCAGTTAGAGTCCCTCTACATCGACCATGTGCGCTTGGCGGACTGCGGTTTTTTGAAAAAGCTGTCCGGTCTGAAGGAGCTGTCGATCTATACGGGGGAGGAACCGGATCTGTCCCCCCTCCTCAGCCTGTCCGGCTTAGAACGGCTGGCGTTTTTGGACAGTGAGTATATCTCCCAGGAGGGGATCCAGGTCTTGGCTTCTCTGGAGGGACTTAAGGAGCTGAAGATCGCGGTCAACGACGTGGGCTGTATCGAGGCGGTGGCCGGTTTAACGAACTTACGGGCACTGGACCTCCATATGGCCCTCCATGAGTACGCGGACTATAAGCAGGTGCCGGTGGATGTCTCCCCCCTGGCCGCCCTGGAGCACTTGGAGAGGATCCAGATGGATAATTTCTACATGGGGGGATTTACAGGGCTGGAGCCGATCTTAGGTCTGCCCTCCTTAAAGGCCTTCTGGCTGGGCCGGGGCGTGGCCAGCGAGGCAGAGCCGCTGCTCAACGTGGAGGCCCTGGCTGAGAACCCCGCGATCGAGGAGCTGCGCTTCCAGCACTGCTATCCCAAGGATGCCGCCACCGGGGAGATGCTGGACTTTGGCTTTCTCACCCGTTATCCTAATGTGAAGGCTCTTTATCTGGATGACTGCGACCTGACGGATACCTCCTTTTTGGGGGAGCTGGGGAACCTCAGGATCTTGAGCCTGCAGGAAAATGAGATCGGGAGCGAAGATCTTAAGGTGCTGTCGTCTTTAAAGAAGCTGGAGATGGTCTGCGTGGAGGAGAGCCTGGCAGAGGGGCTTGAGCTGGGGGAGGATGTGGAGGTGTATACGGATCCTTACTATCTGCTGGACCGGTAGAGGGGGAAGATCTTTCTTGCCCGGAGGTCATGTCCGGGCTAATCTTGTTTCCAGGCGGCGGCAGAGCAGGGAGAGGGAGAGGACGAAGAAGATCTCCAGGGCGCTGCTGATGATCCCTGCGGCCAGGAAGAGGAGGATACAGCCGGAGAGGATGGAGGAGAGGCCCACCGGGTAGAGGAAGAACTGGTCAGGCTGCCTGCGGTAGAGGCGGAAGACCAGCAGGGCCACAAAGAGGGCCAGGCAGACCGCGGATAGGAAAGCGAAAAGGACGTGGAGGAGGGAGCGAAAAGGGAACTGCTCCGGCAGGTAGGGCATGGTCAGGGCGCAGGTGAGGAGCAGCAGGGACAGGGGGATGAAAAAGACCCCTCTTGGCGGGGCAGGCAGGTGTCCGGCGATCCTTGTCAGGAGGATGAAGAAGTAGATCCCCACAAAAAGGCCCCAGAAGACGAAGGCGTTCTGGCGCCGGCTGTCATTTCCCAGGACTGAGAGATTGGTGGTGAGCCAGTTGGTCCCCCGCAGGAACAGAAGACTGAAGACCGGGAGGAAGAGGTAGGCGGTCAGGTCCAGGAAGGAGCTGGCCGCCTTGCGGCGTCTTTGGTGTTGTGGTGGTCTGTAGCCCTTGTGTGGATCGGGGGAAGGGCTGGTGAGGGTGTCCATGATATCCATTACTTGCGGTTTCCTTGTTCTGCGTTCTTGGCCAGGAGTCCTGCGTTCTTGACCAGGAGTCCTGCGTTTTTGTCCAGGAGTCCTTGTGCTGGTGTTCTTCGTTCTTGCCCGGACGGTCTTGCTGTCCGGGCCTCTTTTTTATTATCTGGAGATCGGGGCGGGATATCCGGGAAAGATCTGGAAAGGGATGGGCGGTCAGATCTGATACTGATCGGTCTTATGGTATCGGCTTTCCGAGGTCATACAGCTCATCCGGACAGATATCCTAATTTCTCCGTTATTGAATAGGACTTGTATCTGATAGGCGTAAATGGCCTTTACTTGGACTACAGTTGGTCTTAACATGACGGAACATCTCCTTTGATCGAGAGCTGTTACTATACTTATCATACACAACCATGTGATTTTTTTGAAGGATTTTTAACCTTTTTCAAATGCCATGAAGTGTCACAATGACTATTTTTTCTAAAAATTGCCATATTTTTATTGCTTTGTATCAAGTAGCGTGCTATAATCATTTTGAAATACTATACAGAAAGGGGGAGAAAGATGTCTAATCCGTCACCGTTGCGTTATCCTGGTGGTAAAAATCGTCTGGCAGGCTTCATTAGTTTGGTCATCCGGAATTTAAACCTGCCAAATTGTACATATGTCGAGCCGTTTGCAGGCGGTGCTGGAGTGGCACTCTCTTTGCTTCTGGGTGGTACGGTTGATAATATTGTTATTAATGACTATGATAAGGCAATATATTCTTTTTGGCGTGCTGTGAAACAAGAACCTGATGCTCTTATAAGACGGATAGAAGATACGCCAGTAACAATTGAAGAATGGTACAAACAAAAGCAAATATATACGACGGCGACTTCATATTCTTTGGACCTAGCTTTTGCCACCTTATTTTTAAACCGTACGAACCGTTCTGGTATTTTAACCGCTGGGCCAATTGGTGGGTATGCGCAATCTGGTGATTGGAAGATCGATGTTCGGTTTGACAAGGATGTTCTTATTGAAAAGATCATAACAATCTCTAGATATAGGAAATACATTTCCGTCTATAATAAAGATATTATCAGCCTATTGAGAAAATATGCTCCTGGATTTGGAGGTAATGTGTTCTTTTACTTTGACCCACCATATTATAACAAAGGTCAAAAATTATACAAAAATTTTTTTGATCATCAAGATCATCAGCGGATCCGTGATGTGATCGTCCATGAGATCAATGTACCGTGGATCATAACATACGACGATGTAGAGAAGATCGCTGAGCTATATGCTGGATTCGAGATGCGGAGATTTGATCTGACATATAGTGCGGCAAATAAAGGGACGGCTTCTGAATTGATGATCTTTTCTGATATATATAGTTGTCCTACACAAAAGCAGTTAACGGACAATAAGATCACGATCAATCTCAGAGCATAGAGGTGGGCTATGATCATTAAAAGTATAGAAATAGAAAAATTTCGAGCATTTGAGGATGTGTCGTTTACTTTGGGAAAACGTATCACTGCAATTTCTGGTCGAAATGCTACACAGAAAACGACCGTGCTTGGCATGCTTGGACAACCATTTACGATCTCCTCCAAAGATCATCCTATGTATGGCTGTAAAACGATCGATGGATACAATTTTCGCTCTCAGTTTAAAGAAAAGTTTAAGGTATCCCCAGCACATGATGTTATTGGTGGACATAAATGGAAACTTATCTTACATAATGGAGTATATGAACAGGATTATTATTCAGTGGAGAGCATTGCACGCAGGCAAGCTGGGCATGAGCCTACATTGAGATTTTGGAATGCCGAAAGTCGAGCAAGAGGGGCAGGATATGTCCAATTGCCGGTTTATTTCCTTAGCTTGAGCCGGCTTTTCCCAATTGGAGAAACAGGCAAAACGCAATCGATCCCTTCAACGCTAACGCAGGAGGAGTTAAATTATTGTATTGCTCATTATCGTACCATCCTTTCGATTCAAAATATAAACGGCGATCCTTCTGTGGGTATCGAAAAGGCAGTAGCATCCAAAACTTTTGCTGGTGTAAGTGATGATACACATGATATTTTTACAAACTCCGCAGGCGAGGGGAATATAACTCGGATCATTCTGGCTGTTCTTTCATTTAAGCGGTTAAAAGAGCAGTATGGTCGAGATTATAAGGGAGGGATCCTCCTTATTGATGAACTTGATGCAACCTTGTATGGTTTTTCTCAAACTAAATTGGTGGAATATCTTCGGAATGCTGCTGGTGAATATAAGATCCAGATCGTATTCACGACCCATTCTCCGATCATTCTAAAGTGCGTAAATAAATTTCAACGGAGAGAACGCCAAAGCAGAGGTATATATTTGCCCTCATTTGCATACGATAGTTCCATAGTATATTTGGAACCTCGTTATGACCGAGAAGGGAATCGGACCATTATGCCCCTAAATATATCGACAAGCAGTGAACTGAGTGGAGTTTTAAATGATATTGATCTTGCCATACCTACAGGCGGAAAAAAGGTTAAGATCTATTGCGAAGATGTTCGAGCGATCTCATTTTTGCAATATATACTGTCGGAAACCTTGGATATAAATCTAGATCTATATATGTCATTTGTTGATATCAATTTAGGATGGACAAACTATGTCCAATTAGCAGAAAAGAAAGTTCCGGAATTTAGGGATAATATGATCGTGCTTGATGGAGATGTTCCGAGTGCCTCAGGTTATAGATCAAAGGTACAGGCCATCAACGAAGCGGGGAATTTTCTTTTTTTGCCGTTAGTTATTGAAAAAAGCATATTTGAATTGCTGAAAGATCATGCAGCTTTTTTTAGGTTTCAAACAGATTTTTCCCGAGTGCCAGCTTTTACTTATGATGTATGCTTTAATAACTGGCCGTTAAGTGTCAACGATTATAGTACGAATGATCTCAAGCATTGGTATGCACAAGCCGAAGCGGCTCTTGGGGATCAGGATATTTTGTTCGCATTTTGGTGTGGCGAGCACCACAATGAAATGGTTACATTCGTTGAGCAGTTTGTTGATCTATTTAATCTGCTTGCTGAACGGAATGATGTTGATCCTTTGCCTCCGAACACTCTTATATCAGGAGATGAGGGAAGTGGTGTAGATAACTTAGAGTGATAAAATAATAGGGGCACGATCATTTTTTCAATAGGACTATCCCACTTTTATAGTGGATATTTTGGTAAAAGTGTTCTTTTTCTTGTCCTCTGAACATAAAACAGCCGTGCGCAAAGTCCGCACGGCTGTTTTTTTCAAACCGTCCCACAAGACATACTGGGGCGTTATCTTATGGGAGAGGAAGGGGCATTTTGTGAGATCGCAAGCTGAGAGCTTACCGTTCTTAAAGCGTCTTTAAAGCCGCTGGCGGCAGCCTTATAGGCAGGCATCTGGCATCATAAGGGCAGCAGCAGCGCCGCGGAGGCATCGTCAAGGAACAGATGCCAGTCCGGATGGGTCTTTAGGATCGTGGCGGGCACAGTGGGCTGGACCGGCTTGGTGATCGTGTTAAGGACTGCCTCCGCCTTCACCTGGTGGGGGGTGGCGGTGACGATGTGGCGGCAGGACATGATCTGCTTCACGCACATGGTGATCGCCTGCTTTGGCACATCGTCCACAGTGGCGAACCATCCCTCGCCCACCTGCTGCTTCTTGCAGCGCTCGTCAAGGTCCACCACCTTGTAGGCCAGATCTGTATCAAAATCTGCAGGCGGGTCGTTAAAAGCGATGTGGCCGTTCTCCCCGATGCCGATCACGCCCACATCCACAGGGGCTTTCCGCAGCTCTTCGGTGAGGGCGGCGATGTTGGCCTCCACATCCCCCTCGCCGTTAACGAAATGGGCGGCTTTTAAGGAGACCTTGGAGACAAAGCGCTCCTTTAAGTACTTGCGGAAGCTGGCGATGTGGCTTTCCGGGAGGGCCACATACTCGTCCAGATGGAACATCTCCACCTTCTCCCAGGCCACATCCTCCTTTAAGAGGGCCTCGATCGTCTCGAACTGGGAAGCGCCGGTGGATAAGACCAGACGGGCCGATCCCTGGCTGGCGATCGCATCATTTAAGAGGGCTGCGATCGTCCTGGCGGCGTTCTCGCCTAATTGTTTTGGGGTTGAGGATACATTGATGGTCAGGTTCATAGTTTTACTCCTATCCTTTTGAAAAATTTTGAAAGGTCCTGCATGTTGCAGGGGTTACGGTTACATCATATCTTGACTTTGAAAGTCCGCTGCCGGGCGCATGGAGGTTTCCTATGAAAGTCCGCCGCCGAGAGCGGCAGGAACGAGCCTATAGTCCCCATACGCTCTCAGGGGAGCGTGACCTCCACTCCGCTCACGTACACGGAGGAGATCTGTACATCTTCGTCAAAGACCAGCAGATCTGCCGCTCTCCCCGGCTGGATGCTGCCGAAGCGGTCGTCGATCTTCAGGAAACGGGCCGGGTTGAAGGAAGCCATGCGGACCGCCTCCCATAAGGGGAGATGGGCCTTCTGCACCATGGTCCGCACCAGGCGGTCGGTGGTGGCGATGCTGCCGGCAAAGCTGGTAAAGTCCGGCATGTTGGCGATGCCGCCCTGGATGATCACCGGCACCCCATTGGCCAGGGAGCCTAAGAGCGACGGTCCGTCGGGCATATCGGCTCCCCGCATGCTGTCGGTGACCAGGCAGATCTTATCGTGGTCCTTGCACTTTACGATCAGCTGCAAGAGCTCCGGCGGCAGATGGATGCCGTCGGCGATGATCTCCACATCCAGCTCATCAAAGAGATACCCGCACTCGATGACCCCCAAAACACGCATGCCCCGCACTCTGGTGATCGTGGACATGCCGGAATAGAAATGGGTCAGCTGAGTGAAGCCGTGGCGAAGGGCCTCCTGGACCACCGGGAAGGTGGCGTCGCTGTGGCCGATGGATAAAAGGATCCCTCGGGCAGCCGCCGCATCGGCCAGCGCAAAAGCACCGGGGAGTTCAGGGGCGATGGACCATTTGGCGATATCTGCCCCGCCTTTTTCTAAGATCTCCTGGTAATGGGCTTTCTTTGGATGGACCAGATAGGCGGGAGGCTGGGCGCCGGCCTGGGCCGGGGAAAAATACGGTCCCTCCAGATGGATCCCCAGCAGATGGGGCATGTCCGCCGCCACCTCCTTTGCCTGGCGGTAGGCGTCGAAAAAGGTGTACAGCTCTCCGTCGGAGCAGGTGAGGGTGGTGGGGCAGATCCCGGTGGTGCCGTGCTTTAGGTGAGCACGGGCAGCGGTCAGGATATCCTCCACCTTTCCGTCCATAAAATCCGCGCCGCCCCCGCCGTGGCAGTGGGTATCGATAAAACCGGGAGACAGGTACTGGCCTTTGCAGTCGATCGAACGGACCGTACCTGCTGCTTCTATAGCAGATGCCTGGTCTGCAGGGATGCAGCCTTCGATCATCCCGTCTGTCACGACAAGGGCCTGGTCGTCGGCGATGGCGTCCGGCAGGATGATGCGGGCATTGGTAAATAGTAGATGCGCCATAAGGGCTCCTTTCTGTGCCGCTGTATCAGGCCCGGCGGTGCGGCATCCTCGGCCAGGTCTTATCGGGCGTTGGTCATTCCTTATCTGGTCTGCGGACCCTCTGGTCAGGTCAGGCTTTTGCATACCAGGTCGTTTTCAGGATAGAAGAAAAAAAGGGGAATGTCAATAGTTTTGTGGGAAAAATACAAAAATAGAAAAGTTAATACGAAAATTTTATAGAAAATTATTTTCGGGATTGACAGACTTGTAGTCGGATCTTATAATGCAGATAAAGAAAACGTTTTCGAAAACAATTTAACTTAGTCAGATCAACGATCCGCCAGGATCGCCGGAAAAGGCGTCCGGCGGAGCAGGAGAGGTATAAAGGAGCGTGTAAGGACCGTAAAGGGGCAGTATGAGCGAAAAGGATGTTGATCCATGCAAAATGAAGAAATGGAAGTGGAAGTGAAAAAGGTCACATTAAAGGATGTGGCGCAGGCCAGCGGCTATTCGCTGGTGTCGGTCCACCGGGCTATGAACAATAAGGAAGGGGTCAGCAAGGCAGTCCGGCAGGAGATCTTAAAGGTGGCCAGCGATATGGGCTACACGGCGAACTATGTGGCCGCTGCCTTAAAACGCCGCCAGTTCAATCTGGCTGTGGTCCTGCCGGAGCCGGATGAGGCGGGGAAATATTATTTTCGTTATTTCTGGAAGGGCTGCAAGGACTATGAGGCCAGCGTAGCAGGCTACAATATGAACGTGATGAACTATACGTTCTGTGTGGACGGCAGCAAGGGCGAGGAGGAGCAGGTCGAGATCTTGAAGCACCTATATGAGGAATGGGGCGGTAAGCTGGACGGCCTCCTGACCGCTCCTAATGCCAACAGCTTTGAGATGCAGCGCCTGCTGAGCCAGTTCACGGCCAAAGGCGTGTCGGTGGTGCTGATCGATAATGATCTGAAGGATTGCGGGCGGCTCTGCTGTATCGCACCCAATGATATCTATACCGGACAGCTGTCCGCTGAACTGATGGAGATGGTCCTTCGGGGCCAAAAAGGGACGATCCTGGTAGCGGCAGGGGATGCGAGATCCTGGTCCCATCAGATGAACGCCTCTGGCTTTGAGGATTATCTCAAGCAGCATAATTCGGATATACAGGTCTTGAGCGTACAGGATCAAAACGATCCGGAGGCGAACAGCCGGCAGATCCAGGAGCTGTTCACCCAGCGGGAGGATATCATCGGCGCCTATTCGGTCCGAGCCAGGAACACGATCCCCCTATGCCAGGCGGCTATCCGCTCCGGCAAGCTGGAGAGGCTCTTCCTGGTAGGGAGCGACTTATTTCCGGAAAGCGCGCAGATGCTGAAGGACGGGGTGCTGAAAGCGATCGTCTATAAAAATCCTTATGAAAAAGGGTTTCAGGGTTACAGAGCTTTATTTGAATATCTGCTCAAGGGGACTGTACCCAAGGACGAAGCGATCAGCGTCCAGATCTCGATCATCCTGCAGAGCAATCTGAATTTTTTCAAAGAGTACATTTAATAACGTAAGAGAAAGTAAGAGGAGGAAAAAAGAGATGAAAAAGATGATATCCGTAGCCCTTTCATGCGCCATGGTGATGTCCTTGGCGGCTTGCGGCGGAGGCGGCTCCAAGCCGGCCGAGACCACGGCGGCAGCGGCGGTCGAGACTACGGCAGCAGCGGCGGATGGCGGTGCAGAGGAGAAGACAGAAGGCGCCGGCGACGCGGCAGGCGGTGATATGGGCGAGGAACTGCACTTTAAGCTGGCAGAGAACCAGCCCGACGGGAACCCGGTCACAGAAGGCATGAAGAAATTTGCCGAGCTGGCCAAGGAATATACCGACGGCACGGTCAATATCGAGGTCTATGCCAATGCGGCCCTCTGTGACGAGGCCTCCTCGATCGACCAGGTACAGGCCGGCACCCTGGATTTTTCCCGCGTCAATACCAACACCATGGCCCCGGTAGTGGATGCCTTCGGCGTATGCGGCATGCCCTACCTCTTTTCCAGCACCGAGGCGAAATATAAGGCCCTGGACGGAGAAGCCGGCCAGAAGCTTTTTGATATGATGGAAGAGTACAATATGATCGGTCTGGATTATTATGAGGCCGGTTCCCGCTGCTTCTACACCACCAATAAGCCGATCAACAGCGTAGCCGACTTAAAGGGCATGAAGATCCGTGTGCAGCAGACCGAGGTGGCGATCTCCATGGTCCAGGCATTGGGCGCAGAGGCGACCCCCATGGATTACGGCGAGGTCTTCCAGGGCCTGCAGACCGGCATCGTGGACGGCGCAGAGAATGATTTTGTCAGCTACTATACCTCCGGCCATTATGAGGTGGCTAAGAACTATACCTTAGACGGCCATATGGCGCCTCCGGCCCTGCTGATCTGCAGCAAGGCGGCCTGGGATAAGATGTCTGATGCCCAGAAGGAAGGCGTGAGGAGAGCTTCTAAGGAAGCGGCAGAGTGGCAGAGGCAGGCCATGCAGGATTTCCAGGAGGAGTCCAGGCAGAAGTGTGAGGAGGCCGGCTGTACGATCATCGATGTGGATATCAAGGAATTCCAGGACGCAGTGGCTTCTGTATATGATGAATATCCGCAGTACAAGGAGATCGTGGATCTGATCCGTGCGGCGGAGTGACGGGCTCGTTTTGACATAATATGCTTTGAAGACTAGTGTGGGGGCAAAGCTTTATCTGCCCCCATTTTTTTAACCAGGGATCTGCCGCGGCCTCCCGCAGAGAGGCCCGCGCCTACCCGGTATGAAGGGGGTCATACACTGGATGTCTAAGATAAGAAAAGGCCTAGGGGTCATCGTTACTATTGAAAAATATATCTGCTGCGTCCTGCTGGTGCTGATGCTGATCATCTGCTTTGCGGCGGTGGTCATGCGGTATGCCTTCAGCAGTCCGCTGGTGTGGTCGGAGGAAGTGATCTTGACCTTTTTGGTGTGGTTCGGCTTTCTGTGCATCTCGATCGGGGTGTTCGGGGACGAGCATATCGCTATCGAGGGCCTGTATAACACCTTTCCCGGCCCGGTAAAAAAGGCGCTGGATCTGCTGCGCCATATCCTGCTGCTGGTCTTTGGGATCTTCATGGCCTATTACGGCTGGAAGGTCTTTCAGATCAATCTGATCAAAAGACTGCCGGCTACCCATTGGCCCCAGGGACTCCAGTATTTCCCCATGGTGGTGGGCGGAGTGCTGACCACCATCTACAGCGCGGTGAACCTGGTGGAGGAGCTGGCCGGAAAGAAGAACGGAAAGGAGGGAGCATAGGCATGAGTGAAGTGGCAATGGGGACGATCCTGTTATTTGTATCTTTAGCGGTGCTGATGCTGGTGCGCATACCGATCGCCTTTTCCCTGTCCATATCGGCGCTGATCACGGCCACCTATCTGGGGATCCCGTATTTTAACCTGTTCCAGAAGATGTCCGTCAGCCTGATCAGCTTTACCTTCATCGCCGTACCCTTCTTCATCATGATGGCCCAGGTGATGACCGACGGCGAGATCACGAAAAAGCTGATGGCTTTCTGTAATATCCTGGTGGGCCGGGTCCGGGGCGGCACGGCGATCGTGAACATCTTAGTGAGCATGCTCTTTGGCGGCATCTCCGGATCCTCCGCCGCGGACGTATCCTCCATCGGTGCCATGCTGATCCCGGCCATGGTGGATGAGGGATACGATGTGGACTACAGCGTGGCGGTGACGGTCACCTCCTCCGTGGAGGGCGTCATCATCCCGCCTAGCCAGAACATGCTGTTCTACGCCTTGGCCTCGGCCAGCGGGATCTCCATCAGCACGCTGCTGATCTGCGGCTATGTGCCGGGCGTCCTTTTGACCCTGGGGCTGATGATCCCGGCCTATATCATCGCGGTCAAGAAAAAGTATCCGCTAGGTGAAAAGCGCTCCATGCGGGAGAATATGAAGATCGTGGCGGAGGCCCTCCTGGGTCTGGGCGCGATCGTGATCGTGATCGCGGGGACCTCCTTCGGGATCTGCTCCGCCACCGAGGCGGCAGCAGTGGCGGCGGTGTACGCCCTGGCGGTCACCGTCTTCGCCTACCGGAACATGACGGTGAAGATGTATGTGGAAGGCCTGAAGAAATGCCTCCCCACCATGACTATGGCCATGGCGATCATCTCCGCCTCCGGTGCCTTCAGCTATGTGATGTCGTACTTAAAGGTACCCCAGAACCTGGCTACCTGGCTCCTTTCCATCACCTCCAACCAGGTGGTGTTGACCTTGCTGCTGCTCCTGATGATGCTGGTGCTGGGCTGCTTTATGGATATGGGGATCTTGATCTTACTGACCACCCCGATCCTTTATCCGATCGCCACGGGCGTTCTGGGCTTTAACCCCTATCATTTTGGCGTGGTCTTAGTCCTTGCCTACGGTATCGGCCTGTGCACGCCGCCTGTGGGGACCTCCCTCTTTATCGGTTGCAGCATCGCCAAGACACCGGTGGAGAAGGTGGTGAAAGGGTTCCTGCCCTTCTATCTATCCATGATCGTCCTTCTGCTCCTGTTGACCTTTGTACCGGCGCTCTCGATCGGGCTGCCGAAACTATTGGGGTTATTATGATGAGAAATATCTTATGTTATGGGGACAGCAATACCTTTGGGACCGACCCGGTCCACGGAGGGCGTCATCCCCGGGAGGCGCGCTGGACCGGCGTGCTCCAGGAGCTTTTAGGAGACGGCTATCGGGTCATCGAGGAGGGCTTAGGAGGAAGGACCACCGTATTTGACGATGCCCTTTCCGAGGGGCGCAACGGGGCCCAGACCCTGTATCCCTGCATCGCCAGCCACAATCCCTTAGATCTGATCGTGATCATGCTGGGGACCAATGACCTAAAGCACCGTTTTCAGGTAACGGCCTGGGACTTAGGGAAAGCCATGGAGAGGCTGATCGACCAGGTGCAGACCTTCCCCTTCCGCCCCGCCTATCCGGTGCCGGAGATCTTGATCGTGTCGCCGATCTACATAAAAGAAGGGATCGCCTACAGCCCTTACGGCTGCTTCGGCGCGGAGGCCGCCGCCATGTCCCACTGCTTTGCCAGGGAATATGAGCAGGTGAGCCGGGAGAAGCGGTGCCATTTCTTCGACGGGGCTACTGCGGCGGAGGCCAGTGAGGAGGACCGGCTCCATATGACGGCGAAGGAGCATATGCGGCTGGCGGTGGCGCTGGAGAGGGAAGTGAGGAAGATCCTGGCGGCGTAGATCGGTGGGGCCTGTTGCTTTTATAGTTGCGAGAGGTCCGCGGTGGGAGGGGGATAGCATGTAATGGGACGCGCTCTCGCTCCGACCGGAGCGGACCCTTTGGCCCACCAAAAGTAACTAATATCGATAAAAAGCGGAAAAAGATACCTTCCGGGGATTTCTCGGAGGGTATTTTTGTGTTATGATGAAGTTAAAAAGACGTGCAGACAGACTGCGGGAGGAGTGCTATGTCATTTACGATCCAGGTAAGGATGAAAAGGATAGGGAAGCAGAAAAAGGAGGATCTGCGGCCGGTGCCTTTTGTGTTGGAGCGAAAGCCGGAGACCGTGAAGGAGCTTTTGGTGCTGCTGACCCGGCTTTTGGTGCAGGAGTATAATGCCCGGAAGGATGAAGGGCAGCTGGTCAAGTACCTGACCCGGGAGGAGATCAAGGAGAAGGCTTCGGCGGGAAAGGTGTCCTTCGGCCTGCGGGGCGGCGAGGATGGGGACCCGGAGGCCGCGGCGGAGAACGCCCTCCAATGTTTCGCGGACGGGATCTACCGGGTGTTCTACGGGGAAGAGGAGCTTGAAAAGATAGATGGGGAGATCCCCTGGAAGGACGGGGAGGTCTTCACATTTATACGGCTGACCATGCTGTCGGGGTGGTGACGGATGATATGGCGAGGATCCGGGCCTTCAGATGCTAGGCGGCTGCAGGTGGTGTATCAGAAGATCAGGCAGCTTAAGCACTATACCTCGCTATCCGATAACGTAGCGTAGGGAGGGTCCTAGCACAAAAGGAACCCCTAGAAAAACGTCGGCGCTTAGCGAGGTTTTTCACGAGCTTAGCGTCCGCTTTTGTTTTCTCGGAGCGAGAGCGCGGTGACGTTGTGCCAGGTCCCTCCCGGAGCGGACCCTTTGCTATATATATGAATACGAAGAACAGGAGGAGATCATGGAAGGATATACGTATCAGACGAGAAAGCAGCTGACCGAAAGATGGGTCAGCCAGGTAAAGGAAAAGGCACGCGGCCTGTCCGAGACAGAGCGCTCCATCCTGCCCAGCGGCCAGTACTATTCCGTATCCCAGAAGACCTGCCAGTGGATGCAGCAGCTTTTGGAGGACGGGACCTACTGGAAGCTGAGCGATATCTACAAGGGCAGTCTGTCCGAGCTGACGGCGCTGTGCGTGCCGGAGGAGAAGCGGGAGGAGTTCTATTATGCTCTGGACGAGATGAACAGCTTCCAGATGACCGCCGGGTGGTATCGGCGCAGCGTCCGGTCGGAGAGCTATGTTCCCTTTGTGCGGCAGAGCATCCTGCTCTTGTGGGCCTATTCCAGGCTGTCCTTCTACGGGGCAGAGCTGGCGGATGTGCTCACCGGCCAGGTAGACCCGGAGACCTACGACCATGCCCGGACGGAGCACTGGAGCTACGACAGTATGCTGGCGGCCCAGATCGACCGGGGGGAGGAGAGGACGATCCAGGCGATGAAGGATATCCTCTTAGGCGAGGGCAATACCGCCATGATCAGCTATGAGCTGATCCGGGGGATCGTCAAGAGTAAAAATGAGGAGCTCTACCAGGTGCTGGGGCAGTTCCTCTTAGCAGCCCGGCTCCAGGAGGGGGCCAGGCAGGCGGTCTGCGAGACCATGGACGCGGGACGGCCGGAGGCCTTCTTCCATCTGTTCAAGGTGATCGAGGATAACGACCTGGTCCGCTATTCCTCCGTGAAGCGGGCGGTGAGCACCTGGATCGGCATCTTTAATGAGAAAAGCGTGGATCGGATCACCGATAAGCTGGTCCGCCTCATGGGGCAGTGCCTGCGGGACGGGGCCTTTTGCCAGGAGCAGCTGGCCTCGGAGGATGCAGTGGCCATCAGCTGCGGCCTCTGGGCCAAGGGTTTTTACGATGCCCAGGAGGCGATCGACGCGGAGCTGGAGCTGATCCGCCACGGCACCAAGCATCAGAAGATGACCGCCTCCTATTTTAACAGTTCCCTGCAGCTATCCGGGCTGCGGATGCAGGTGTCTAAGGAGGTGCTCCGGGACTATCCGGAGGACATGGAGCTTGCGGCCTGCTTTATGCCCGAGTTCATGAACGGCGCCGGGGGCATCCTCCAGGAGCTGGTGCGGGATCGGGACGGGGGGTACTATTCCTTTTCGGAGGGGAAGGCTAAGGAGCCCAGGAAGAAGTCGGTGACGGATCTGTTCGCAGATGAAGGGGAGGCCAGGCATTTCTATCAGATCCTCCGGGGCCTCTTAGAACGGATCCCGAAGAAGGGGATCGTCTTAGCTCCCTGCATCTTCCCCTGGCACCAGGTGACCATGAGCCAGTCAGATCTGGCGGTGCGGCTGTGCCTGCTGGCCTGGATGCTGCAGGATGAGGCTCTGATGGACGAGGCGGCCCAGTGGATCGGCCTGATCGGCCAGGGGCAGGCCTACAGCGGGTCCTCCCGGGCGGCCGCGGCCAGGGTCCTCCTGTACCGGCCCCGGACAAAGAGCCGGCGGAAGGTCCTTTTCGACCTTCTCCACGATCCCCAGGAGTACGCCATGAAGGCGGCCTTCTGTCTGGTGGAGGAGCTGGAGCTGGAGCGGGACGACTACCTTGCACTGGAGAAGAACTTAAAGTATAAGAAGGGCCGCGCCGGGACTTTAGCCCTTCTAAAGAAGCAGGAGCAGCCAGAGCTTTTTGCCTGCATCGGGCGGCTGGTCGACACGAAGTCCGAGGAATGCCATATGGGAGCCTTAGATCTGGCCCTCCAGGTCAAGAAGGAGGATCCTGCCGCTTTCCCGGCCTTAAAGCCTGCGCTGGCCGGACTGAAGGATCCCACAGGCCGGGAGCAGGTCCTTTTAGGGGAGCTTTTAGGCGAGAGCAGTGAAGCCCAGGATATCCTGGAGCGTCCGGGCTACGGTCTCTACGATGTGGACCGGCAGTGGACCCTTCCCCAGGTGACGTTCGATGAAGGGGAGGCGGAGACCTTCTTTACAGACGGAGGCGCTGCCTGCGTCCGGATGTTAAGGGATCTGGAACGCCTGGTGGAGGCTAACAAGGAGCGGGAATACACCACCGCCTGGGGCGAGGAGGAGCTTTTGGGCAATAAGCTGTCCAACAGCCGCCGGACCTACAATGACCCCACAGCCCAGCCTTTAGATGAGATCCCCTTTAGGGAGCTGTGGGAAGACTTTTACCGGCGGGAGGTGGGGACCCCGGAGGCGATGCTGCGGCTCTATCTGTACCAGCGGTGCCGGCAGGGGCGGACCCTCTATGAGAAGAATATCGCTTTATATAAGAAGGTGTTCGGCCATGGCCTCCTTAAGAAAGCGCCCTTTGACCAGCTGCTCGAAGGCCTGCGCTACGGGGCGCAGGCAGGAGGGGTGATCGACCGGCTGGCCAGACAGTATATCCCGGCAGAGTTAAAGGGAAGGTGGGCCCTGGCCGGACTGGCCAAGCTCCTGTCTGTGCTGGACGAAAAGAACGCACTGTGCCAGATGCAGGAGAAACGGTGGAACGGGGAGCCGGAGATCTATACGGTGCGGGCCACGGACTTCCCGATCTTTATGGATCTGGTGGCCTGGCTGGGCCTGGGGGAGCCCCGGAAGGCCTTTGTCCTGCGCTTTAAGCTCCAGCGATATTTTGACCAGAATAAAGGTCTGGAAAAGAAGAGACGCTACGGTGGCAGCCAGACAAACTACCTGCGCCTCCAGGATATGGTGCAGAGTGTGGTCCGGGGAGACTGGGATAAGGATCTGTTCTATAAGGCCGTATTGGCCTACCTCAACTTGGGGAGCATCTTAGGACCGGTCAGCGCGGTGGAGCAGAAGGGCGGCGTCACCTACCGGAACGCGAAAACTGGCGCGGTCAACAATTTCTTCGGGGCTAATGTGATCAAGCCGGTGGACGGGCGCTACCACTATGATAAGATCGGGGAGGAGGAGCTGCCGGCCATGGGACTGGCCCACACCCTGTATAAGGAAGTGGTGCCCATGGTCCTGGCGGTGGAGCTGAAACGAGGGGAGCAGCCTACGCCCTTCTCGCCCTACATCAAGGAGATCGCGGTGATCTATGGGATCCCGGATATGATCCAGATCCTGACCGCACTGGGGAAGGATACGTTGCAGCGGGGCTACAGCTACCGCAGCGACCGGTCAGAGCGCAGGAGCGTGCTGAGCCATCTGCTGTCCGTGAGCCGCCCGCTGCCGGAGGAGACGGCGGCGGACTTAAAGAAAGCCCTTAAGGGTACGGATATCACCAGAAAGCGCTTGATCGAGCTGGCCATGTACGCGCCCCAGTGGATCTCCCTGATCGAAGAGCATCTGGGGCTTAGGGGCCTTCGGAGCGGCTGCTATTACTTTATGGCCCACACCAGCGAGGGACTGGACGAGGAGAGCCAGTCCATGGTGGCGAAATACACACCGCTGACCCCGGAGGAGCTGCGGGACGGGGCATTTGACGTGAACTGGTTCTTCGAGGCCTATGAGAGCCTGGGGGAGAAGGATTTCAAACTCCTCTATGACGCGGCGAAATATTCCTCCACAGGGACCGCCCACGGCAGGGCCAGGAAATATGCGGACGCGGCCAGCGGCAAGGTGGAGAAGGAGGCCTTAAAAGCCCAGATCCAGGATAAGCGGAACAAGGACCTGCTGATGAGCATCGGCCTTCTGCCCCTGTCCCAGGATAGTAAGGAACGGGAGGCAGACCTTTTAGACCGCTACCAGTTCATCCAGAAGTTTAAGAAAGAGAGCAAGCAGTTCGGCGCCCAGCGGCGGGCCAGTGAAGGGCGGGCTGTGGACCTGGCTATGCGGAACTTGAGCGTGAACGCCGGGTTTACGGATGTGACGCGGCTGACCCTGCGGATGGAGACGAAGCTGGTGGAGACCATGGAGCCCTACTTTGACTGGAGGATGCTGGAAAATGGGGCGGCGGACAAGGTATGCTTAAAGATCGAGGTGGATGAGACGGGCAAGAGCAGCCTCCTGTGCCAGAAGGACGGGAAGGCCTTAAAGTCGATCCCCACAAAATATAAGAAGGATCCCCAGGTCTTAGACTACCAGGCCAGGAATAAGAAGCTGAAGGAGCAGTACAGCCGGACCAGGCAGATGATGGAGCAGGCCATGGAGGACGGCACATCCTTCCAGGTGTGGGAGCTTTTGGAGCTGATGGCCAACCCGGTGGTGCGGCCGATCCTTGAGCCGCTGGTGATGAAGTGGGTAGATGGCGAGAGCGGAGCTGATAGGGCGCGGGCAGAGAGTGCTGGCCCCGGTCAGCCGGAAAGAACGACCCGGAGTATCGACGGTTCCGGTCAGCCGGAAGGGATCTCCCAAGGTGCCTGCGGATCCGATGGAGGAGAGCAGATAAAAGCGGCAGGAAAGCAGGGAGCCGCTGGGGGACAGAAGACGGCGCATGTGCGTCTAGGCTTTTTGACAGCAGAGGGCCTGACCGACCACGCGGGAGCGCTCACCCCGCTGCAGCCGGAGGACCAGGTGACGATCGCCCATCCCTTCGATCTGTACCAGGAAGGGCATTGGCACGAGTACCAGAAGCGGCTGTTCGAAAAGAAGATCCGGCAGCCCTTTAAGCAGGTGTTCAGGGAGCTGTATGTGAAATTAGAGGAGGAGCTGGAGAAGGAGGATACCCGGATGTTTGCCGGGAACCAGATCCAGCCCCAGAAGACTGTGGGCGCCCTGCGCGGCCGCCGCTGGGTGGCCGACTATGAGGACGGGCTCCAGAAGATCTACTATAAGGAGAACATCGTGGCCAGGATCTACGCCATGGCCGACTGGTTCTCCCCCAGCGATATCGAGGCGCCCACCCTGGAGTGGGTGGTGTTCACCGACCGGAAGACCTTTAAGCCGCTGAAGATCAAGGATGTCCCGGATGTGATCTACAGCGAGGTCATGCGGGATGTGGACCTGGCCGTCAGCGTGGCCCACGCAGGCGGCGTGGATCCGGAGACCAGCCATTCCACGATCGAGATGCGAAGGGCGATCGTGGAATGCAACCTGGAGCTGTTCAAGATTAAAAATGTGCGGCTGGAGGGGAACCATGCCATGGTGGACGGCGCCCTGGGCAAGTATACGATCCACTTAGGCAGCGGCGTGGTCCATCAGATGGGCAATGCCATGCTGTTCGTGGTGCCGGTCCATTCCCAGCACAGAGGCCGGATCTTCCTGCCCTTTATCGACGACGACCCCAAGACGGCGGAGATCATGTCTAAGATCTTATTGTTCGCGGAGGATAAGAAGATCAAGGATCCCAGCATCTTGGCGCAGATCCGGTGATGTGGGCCGAAAAGGGGCCATTTTGGAAGGACCATGCCACATAAGGGGACGCGCTCTCGCTCCGGCTGGGCCGCCTTTCTCCACCGCGCGGTCGGCTGAGCGTAGAGAGGTCATGGGAGGATGATATGTTCGGAAAACGAAAGAACAAGAAAGTGGTATATGATAAGACCGGAAAGATCCCGGTGATCCGGGCCAGTATCTGTACGGGCGAGAAGGTGGCCGGGTTCAAGGATGCGGCCACAGGGAAATTTGAGGACCTGATGGTCATCCGCACGGAGGCGGATCTGAAGGGATTTCTGGAGCAGTATGATGTGCGGGAAGAGGAGATCCGGAAGGAGTGGTGAGATCCGGTCTTCCAGGCCGCAAGATGCCGAGCGGCTGGCGTGTGATATATCAAGCCGGCCGCTCAAAGTAGCGGAGGGAGGGGGCTGTCACAAAAGGAACCCCTAGAAAAACGTCGGCGCTTAGCGAGGTCTTTCACGAGCTTAGCGTCCGCTACGTTTTTCTCGGAGCGAGAGCGCGGTGACGCCCAGACAGCCCCCTCCCGGAGCGGACCTTTTGATCAACCTATAAAAAGCGACCAGACGGAGCAGCAAAGGAGGGGATGACATGATGCAGGCTGACGGCCTGATCCTGGCGGGAGGGAAGAGCACCAGGATGGGAGGAAGGCATAAGGGCGATCTGTTCTTTCAGGAGCAGACCTTTTTGGAGCGGATCATCGAGGAGCTGAAAAAGGTGGTGAGTACAGTCTGGATCTCCTATGGGGATCTGATCCGCAGGGAGTATCCGGGCTGTGAGATCGTCCAGGACGAGTACCCGGAGAGGGGGCCGATCGGAGGCTTCCACGCCGGATTTAAAAAGAGCCGCAGCGAGCTGATCTTTACGGCGGCCTGCGATATGCCCTTTCTGCGGGCGCGGCTATATCATTTTCTCTGTGAGCGGCTGGAGCAGGCTGAAGAGGAGAGGGGGCTCACCTATGAAGGGGCCGTGCCGGTCACGGATGGGCGGCCCCACCCGCTGACCGCTGTTTACCGGAAGAGCCTGGCAGGTTCTCTGGAGCGGCAGATCCAGAATGACGATCTGCGCCTTACGTCCTGGCTGGGCGGACAGGACATCCTCTATGTGGATGTGACCCATATGCCCGCCTATCGGAAGATGCTGCGGAATGTGAACTCCCTGGCCGAGTACCAGGCCCTGCTCCTGTGCGGGGATCCGGACGGCGCGGCAGGGAGCCGCTATCCCGCCGGGGGGTATTTTGATCCGATGCCTGGAGGCCGGACACGGACAGAGAGGAGCTTTGACTCGCTGCCAGGAGGCCGGATGGCACGGACAGGGGGAGGCTCTGGCCCTCTGCCAGGAGGCGGGATGCGTGGAGAGGAGGCCTTTGACCCTGTACCGGGGAGCAGGACATGGGCAGGGAGGACCTTTGCCCCGGTGTCAGGCGATCGGACACGGATGGGTGGGACCTTTGCCCCTGCGTCAGGCGATCGGACACGGACGGAGGGGACCTTTGGCCCTGTGCCGGGGAGCGGGGGATGGCCAGAGGGAACCGGGGACTATGGGTGGAGAATGGGCGCGGATACAGGTCCGGTGCGGCAGAGCCATGGTATGCCGGACGGTCCGAGGGACGATATGTGGGAGGAGGACCCGGGAGCGCGGCAGAGGATCGTGGCGGTCTGCGGGATCAAAAACTCCGGCAAGACCACGCTCCTGGTCCGTTTGATCCGGACGCTCTCGGCGCAGGGGATCTCTGCGGCGGTGGTCAAGCATGACGGCCACGAGTTCACCTGCGATATCCCCGGCACCGACAGCTACCAGTTCTGGGAAGCCGGAGCCTGCGGCACGGCGGTCTACTCCCGGGGCCAGTCCTTTATCCATAAGCGAGGGCAGATGGATGAGCGGGAGCTCCTTAGCCGCTTCCCGGAAGCGGACATCCTGTTCATCGAAGGCCAGAAGGACAGCTATTACCCAAAGATCGAGGTGATCCGCAGGGCAGCCGGCGGGACGGGTCTGCCGGTCTCCGAGCCTACGGGGCGCTTCCTGCTGGTGACGGATGTGGATCCGGACTATTTTACAGAGCCGGCGGTGGGCTTTGACGATCTGGAGGAGATCGTGGAGAGGATCCTGGCCATCCCGCCGGGGCTGGGGAGCATCCGGTGAAGACGGTGTCGATGTGCTAGAACGTGTTTGAAGATCCAGACATACCCCAGAAATTGGTAAGCGCTTTTTTGCGGGATATCCTGTATAATGGTGGAAGAGGAACAGAAAGCCGTGAAGGAGGATATGCCATGGTCGTGAGAGGTCTGCTGCGGGAGAGAGAGGGCTGCCGCAGCGGACCTTTTGCGTCATATCTATAGCGATAAGCCCCCTTGGCGTGGGTGTGAAAAGCAACACTCCCATACTCCTGCCTCACAGACCCGGCAGAAAATGATTTACATCCGCCCACATTTTTACTATAATGATACCAGGAGACGAGCAAGAAACGAACGAGCGCCGCGACTGCAAAGGATCTAAGACAGTTACGGCCACAGGAGGGTGAGCATGGCTAGAGGGCAAGTCAGGAGAACGCAGATCCAGCAGACCAAAAGACCGACAGTCCAAGTCCAGTCGGAGCAGATGGTCTTTGCTATGGATATCGGCACACGGAGCGTCATCGGCATGGTGGGGATCGTGGAAGAGGGTAAGGTGCGGATCGTCGCCATTGAGAAGGAAGAGCACACAGAGCGTGCCATGATCGACGGCCAGATCGAGAACATCGAGAAGGTATCCGCGCTGGCAGACAAGATCAAGAAGCGTCTGGAGAAGAAGGTGCATGTGAAGCTGGAGCGGGTCTGCGTGGCGGCGGCCGGACGAGCCTTAAGGACCAAGCGGGCAGACTATGAGATGGAGCTGCAGAGCGCACAGCTGATCGACGACGAGGTGATCAGCCGCCTGGAGGCCGGTGCGATCAGCAAGGCGGAGGAAGCCTTTGACGCGGAAAATGAGGCCCAGGAGGACCACCGCCGTTTTTACCTGGTAGGTTATACCGTATGCCAGTACTACTTAGATCAATATATGATGTCCAGCTTAAAGGACCACCGGGGCCGGCAGGTGAAGGTGGACCTGATCGCCACCTTCCTTCCCAGCGAGGTGGTGGAGAGCTTATATACCACCATGAACAAGATCGGGCTGGAGGTGGCCAGCATCACCTTAGAGCCGATCGCGGCGATCAACGCGGCGATCCCGGAGAACATCCGCCTGTTGAACCTGGTGATGGTGGACATCGGGGCGGGGACCTCCGACATCGCCGCCTGTACCGGCGGCAGCGTCACCGGCTATACCATGGCCACCGTGGCGGGGGATGAGGTCACCGAAGCGATCATGAAGGGCTACCTGGTGGACTTTTCCACCGCGGAGACGATCAAGGCGGAGCTGGAGCAGAAGGAAGAAGTGACCTTCCTGGATATCCTGGGGATGGAGCAGAAGGTCACCCGGGCTGAGGTGGAGCAGTGCATCCAGGGGGCGGTGGACCTCCTTTGCAAGGAGATCTCGGAGAAGGTCCTGGAGATCAACGGGAACCCGCCCTCCGCCCTGTTCTTGGCCGGAGGAGGGAGCAAATTAGCGGGGCTGAAGGATAAGATCACCCAGGCCTTAAAGATGGAGGCCAGCCGTGTGGCCGTGGCGGGGAATTATTTCCGGGCCAATGCCTTTTCTGATGAGTATGATCTGAACGATCCGGAGTATGCCACGCCCTTGGGGATCGCCCTGTCCTCCGGACTGAACCTGATCAATGACAGCTTCCGAGTGATCTTGAACGGACGGGCAGCGAAGCTCTTTCGGAGCGGCAGCTTCACGGCCTTAAACCTGCTGATGATGAACGGCTATAACCTGCGGGATATGCTGGGCCGTCCCGGCGCGAACCTGGCGATCACGGTCAATGGGCGGCGGAAGGTCTTTTACGGCACCACAGGCCAGCCGGCGTCCCTGCTGATCAATAAGAAGGAGGGGAAGCTGTCGGAGATCATCCATGCAGGGGACAGCATCGACTTCGTCCCGGCCATCCAGGGGACCCCGGCCGCGGCCCGCCTGGGGGATGTGGAGGGCGCGTCCACCTGCCTTTCGATCACCTTGAACGGACGTGCGGCGGATCTGAGAACGCCGTTGAAGAACGGGGATGCCGTCACCATCAAGCTGCCTCCGGAGGAAAAGCCGGAGGGAGGAGAGACGGAGGCGAAGGACGAGGCCAAAGAAGAGACAGCGGCAGGGGGACCGGAGACGGGGGTGAAAGCCGCCGCCAGCGAGCCGGGTCCCCAGCCTGCCGTGAGTGGGCCGGGAGAGGGGCCGCAGGCCGTCGCCGGTGAGCCAGAGGCAGGAGCGCAGGCGGTCCTCCATGAGGCGGAGGCCGGGACACAGGCTATCGCCGGCGATCCGGGAACAGGCGTGCAGACTGCCGTGGGTGGCCCGGAGGCGGGTGTGCGGGCTACTACCGTGGGCGATCCGGAGCCGGGCGTGCGGACTACTACCGTGGGCGATCCGGAGCCGGGCGTGCAGACTACTGCCGGGAGCGTTCCGGAGCTGAGCGCACAGGCTGCCGCAGGCGAGCTGGGGATAGGCACAGGAACGGCTGCTGCCCCTCTCCCGAAGGACGAGGCCAGGCCGATCCATCGGATAAACACAGATCCTGCCCCTCAGGCGGAGCTCGTCTCAGGGGCATCCACAGCAGCGTCCGCTGTAGAAAAGACGCCTGCGGGGGCGGCTGTGAAAAGAAAAGAGACCCTTTTCTATCTGAACGGCGCCCCCCTTCGTCTGCCCGTAAAAGGGGACGGCAGCCCCTATTATCTGATGGATCTGCTCCAATACTCCGGGATCGACCTAAAAAACCCCAAGGGCCAGGTCAAGCTGACCGTGAACGGGAGGCCGGGCATGTTCCAGCAGGAACTGCGGGAGCGGGATACAGTCTATATCCAGGAGACCGGCTGATGCCCGGATCCTCAGATGCCTGGATGGTCCGATGCCAGAAGAGAGGCAGGGCCGCTGTCCCGGCATCGCAGATCCTGTGGAAAAAGATGAGATGTTCTTTCGAAAAATGAAGTAAATGGAAATCCTCTTTCGTTTTACAAAACAGAAGGAGGTTTTTTTAATGGACAGAGCAAGAGAAAAGACAGATCGGCAGGGAGAGCTTGGGATAGAGGGACTTGGGACAGGAGCGGCAGGGGCAGGGGCGTCTGCCCCGACCGACAGAGAGCCGGTGCAGCGTCAGGCGGCAGGAGGACTGAAGGATGACTTCGACCGGGAGCTGGAGAAGCTGATGGCGGCGGAGCCGGAGGGCAAAAAGGGAAAAAAGAAAAAGAAGAAAAAAGCGCTCGCAGGACAGAGCGGGGCGAGGCCGAAATGGAGCCGGAAGAAAAAGCTTTTGGCCGCGGCAGGCGGGCTGGCCGTCCTCTGCATCGCAGGAAAGGTCTTTTTCGGCGGCGGGAAGGAGACTGCCCCTTTGGTGGCCACCCAGGCCCTGGCCCTGGGGAGCGTCCAGGACCGCCTGGCCGTGACAGGCCCGGTATCGGGAACAGACAGTGTGGATGTGGTGTCCAACCTCCACGCGGAGGTGCTGGAGCTGAAGGTGAAGGAAGGGGAGCGGGTGGAGAAGGACCAGCTCCTGGCGGTGGTGGACAGCGCCGACCTTGAAAAAGAGCTGGAGATCGCCCAGAACGCCTATGACCTGGCCGTGGTCACTAAGGAAGAGAAGCAGCGGGAAGCGGAGCGGGGCTATGATAAAGCCCTACAGGATATCAAGACCGCCCAGGACGCTCTGGACCGGACCGCTGTCATGGTCCAGGCTGGCGACCAGGCCCCGGTGGCCCTGGAGGAGGCCCAGAATACATATGCCGATGCGCTGCGGGCAGCCGATGCCTTCCGTCTGGTGGACGGAAAGCCGGTGGCGGACGAATCCTACGACCTGCAGATCCGCAATGCCGCCTTTGAGCTGGATAAGAAAAGAGAAGACTTAGAGAGCGCCCAGATCAAAAGCCCGATCGCGGGGACCGTGGTGCGGGTGAACACCAAGGTGGGCCAGTTCGCCGATAAGCCGGAGGACGAAAAGCCCATGTTCATCATCGAGAACTTAGACCAGCTGGAGCTGGAGATCAAGATCAGCGAGTATTCCATTGGAAAGGTGAAGGAAGGGCAGCCGGTGACCATCTCCGCCGATATCCTGGGGGGCAGCACGGTGGAGGGGACCGTATCCCAGATCTCGCCCACCGGCGAGGAGAAGGGCGGCGGCTCTACCGAGCGGGTGATCCCCACCACGATCAAGATCCAGGACAAGGATACGAAGCTGATCGCCGGGATCACGGCCAAGGCGGAGATCGTGCTGGAGGAGGCTGTGGACGCCTTCGTCGTTCCCGCGTCGTCGGTCCTGCAGCTGGATGATGGCAGCCTGTGCCTGCAGAAGGTGGCAGAGGGGAAGATCCATCAGGTCCCCATAGAGACCGGCGTAGAGGGCGATATCATGATCGAAGTCATCCCGGCAGAGGGGGAGGAGCTTTTGGAGGGGGACCAGATCGTCATCACAGCCTCCCCCATGTATACCGAGGGCATGGCGGTGACCGTGATGGGCGGGAATGCACAGTAAATAAGGAAGAGGGCATTGAACATATGATCCATAAAGATCTGGGGCGGCTTCCCTGGCCAAAGAGGAGAAAGCTGCCCGCCTATATGACAGAAAACGTGAGCCGGGACCTGATCCGTCTGGAAGACCTGGTGAAGATCTATGACACCGGGGCGATCAAGGTCCTGGGGCTCAAACGGATCGGCCTGACCATTGAACGGGGGGATTTTGTGGCGATCATGGGACAGTCCGGTTCAGGGAAGTCCACGCTGATGAACATCTTAGGCTGTCTGGACCGTCCCACCATGGGACATTATTACTTAGACGGCATCGACACGGCGGCCTTAAGCTCCGATCAGCTCTCGGAGGTGCGGAACCGGAAGATCGGCTTCGTGTTCCAGTCCTTTAACCTGATCCCCAGGACCTCGGCGTTGAAAAATGTGGAGCTGCCCATGACCTATGCCCACAGCCTTTCCAAGCGGGAACGGCAGGAGCGGGCCATGGCACTCTTAGAGCGGGTGGGCTTAGGCGCCCGGGCCCAGCATATGCCCAATGAGATGTCCGGAGGCCAGCGGCAGCGGGTGGCGATCGCCAGAGCCCTGGCCAATGAGCCCCCGCTGATCTTAGCCGACGAGCCCACCGGGAACCTGGATACGGCCTCCTCTGTGGAGATCATGGAGCTGTTCTCCCAGCTCCACGCCGACGGGGCCACCGTGGTGGTGGTCACCCATGAGGAGGATATCGCCGCCTTCACGGACCGGGTGATCCGCTTCCGGGACGGGCAGATCGTCAGCGATGAGCGGACCAGAGGCGGCAGCCCGGCAGACGGCACGGGCCAGACGATCGGGGCAGGACGACCAGGCGGCACGGGCCAGACGATCGGGGCAGGACGACCAGGCGGCGCGGGCCGGACAGACAAGGCAGGTCAGCCAGGCGGCAGCCCGACAGACGGAGCAGGCGCTATGGCCCCGGGCGCGGATCTGGAGCAGGCTATGGGCAAGGCACAGGAGAAGGGAGGGGATGCGTGATGCTGCTGGAAAATATGGCCATGGCATTTTCCGCCATAAAAGCGAATAAGATGCGTTCCATCCTGACCATGCTGGGGATCGTGATCGGCATCGGCTCGGTGATCGCGATCGTCTCCATCGGCGATACTATGCGCAGTATGTTCGCGGACCTGTATAAGGATATCGGGGTGACCCAGGGGTACTGCCAGGTGAAGAGCTGGATGGTGGACGACTGGCGGCAGAGCGACATGTTCACCTTAGATGAGATCGAGCAGGTCAAAGCGGTGTTCGGCGATGAGATCGCCTATATCGACAGCGCGGCCGCCACCAAGGGCGAGGCGGTCTTTGGCCGGACCAAGGTGGACTTCAACTACGAGGGGATCGACTACAACTACCAGGAGGTCCAGCCGGTCAATATCATCTACGGGCGCCATCTGAACCAGGGCGATATCCTGGGCCGCAAAAAGAGCGCGGTCATGGATGTAGAGAGCGCCGAGAAGCTCTTCGGCACGGAGAACGCGGTGGGCAAAACCTTCCGCACCACCATCTACGGCGACGTGCAGGACTACACGGTGGTGGGCATATACCGGAAGGATATGAGCCCGATCCAGGCTATGCTGATGGGGGACAGCGGGGACGGCGGCTCCGCCTACATCCCCTATACGATCCTCACCTGGCCCAATGACTATTTTACCAGTCTCCATATCTATGCCTCGGAGGAGGTGGAGCTGGGGGATTTCTACCGCCGCTTTACCAACTACATCGCCAAGCTCAAGGACAGGACCCCGGAGCAGATCTACATGTATACGGCTGAGGAGGAGATGATGTCCATCGATCAGATGATGGGCGGCCTGGCCATGGCCGTGGGCGGGATCGCCGCCATCTCCCTTCTGGTGGGCGGCATCGGCATCATGAACATCATGCTGGTCTCCGTCACCGAGCGGACCCGGGAGATCGGCATCCGGAAGGCCCTGGGGGCCAAGACCCGGGACGTGATGATCCAGTTCCTCACCGAGTCCGCGATCCTCTCCGCCATGGGCGGCATCATCGGCATCATCATCGGCGTAGGGACCGTGAGCCTGGGCGCTCTGGCCCTTGGGGTGCCGGTGGTGGTAAAGCCCGGCGTGGTGATCCTGGCCGTGGGATTCTCCGCCGTGGTGGGCATCTTCTTCGGCCTGTACCCTGCCTCTAAAGCCGCGGGCTCCGACCCCATCGACGCCCTGCGCTACGAGTAGGAGCGGCCGGTCACAGGACCAGCGGGCGGACGCGAAAAAGGGCTGTTGTAAAAGGGCATCATCCTTGCCTTTTACAGCAGCTTTTATTTTTTAGCGGATCTGCCCACGTTTTTTCTGCTAATAGGCAAAATGTGACCTGTTTTTCATTACTTTTTTATAAAAATTGCGTATAACTACTCGCAAACGCAGAAATTATATGCTATACTAAGGTGATATGTTATGATACCACCGCACATGAAAGTCTGGCGGCCGCATTTGGCATACCTGAACGCATGCCGCCTGTCCGGCGGCGGAACTTCATGGTAAAAGCACGAAAGAGTAGCCCGATAGGGCGGATCAGAGTGTTTTTAGGATCGTGTGAGCACGCAGTGCGGAGCGATCCGTGGTATCATAGGAAAAAGGAGCAGGCCGTATGCTGAATGAAGAAAAGATCAAACTGATGACGAGCATCGCCATGTTTGAAAAAAAGGAAGGAAAAAGGCTCCGTCCTTCCCGCTGCTATTTTAAGAGCGACTATATCAGCCGCCATATGCTGATGGCATTTTGCGGTTATACGTTATGCTGTCTCTTAAGCCTGGTCCTCTGGGTCCTGTACGATCTGGAAACGCTTTTGAGCGGTGTGGACCTGGATACGCTCCTGATCTGTGCGGTCCGGTATCTGGTCTTTTATCTGGCGGGTCTGGTGATCTATCTGCTGCTGACCGCACTGGTCTATTGGAAGCGGTACGACCATGCCAGCGGGAGCATGCGGATCTATGTAGCTAAATTAAAACGCCTGGAGAAGCGGTATGAATATCAGACCAAGGTGAAAGAGATCCACTAAAGGAGGCGTTCGACATGATGGGGCTTCTGGTATTTAAGGAACAGTTGAAGACCTTCTATGGGGAATATAGTTTTGTCATCGATCCGATCGGGCGGTCCATCCTGGCGCTGGCCGTGTTCTTGCTGCTCAATGGCAGTCTGGGCTTTATGGAGATCTTGAAAAACCCGGTGGTCATAGGGGTGGCCTGTCTTTTGAGCGCGTTTTTGCCCTTGGGCTTCCTGACATGGGTGGCGGCAGCGTTCTTGCTGCTGCATCTGTACAGTCTGTCCTTAGAGCTGGCGGTGGTGGCGGGGATCCTGGTGCTGACCGTGGCGATCTTATATTGCGGGTTCCAGCCGGGCAATACGATCTTGATGGTGGTGGGCCCTCTGCTGTTCTTCTTAAAGGTGCCCTATCTGCTGCCGCTGCTGGTGGGTCTGTCCTGCGGGCTTTCGGCGCTGGTGCCCATGTGCTTTGGCGTTTTTATCTACTATCTGGCGATCTATGCCAGGCAGAATGCAGGTGTCCTGGCTGCGGCGGGTACGATCGATATCACCCAGAAGTATATGCAGATCCTGAACAGCCTGTTCGCCAACAAGATGATGCTCCTGATGGTGGCCGCCTTTGCGGCGGCCGCGGCAGCTGTGTTCCTGATCCGGAACCTGCCGGTGGACCATGCATGGACGATCGCGATCGTGGTAGGGACGGCAGTAGAGCTGGCGGCGATCTTCGTAGGCCAGTCTACCATGGATGTGAGCCTGTCCATCGGTCCGCTGGCCATGGGGACGCTCCTGTCGGTGGTCCTGGCATTTATCTTTCAGTTTTTTGTGTTCGCGGTGGATTACAGCCGGACGGAATTTCTACAATTCCAGGATGATGAGTATTATTATTATGTGAAGGCGGTCCCGAAGATCGCCGTGACGGCACCGGACGTGAAGGTGCAGAGGATCAATAAAAGAAAGGAGCTCTGAGCCTTTGGATGGAGGACAGAGCAGGAAGGGGGATATGGCACCATGGCGGAACTGATGGAAGGGCTTCGCTCCTGGCTGTCATTTATACAAAGGATCAGTATCTCAAATGTGGTGGAGATCATCATCATCTCTATCCTGATCTATGAGATCTTATATTGGATCAAGAACACGCGGGCATGGACCTTGCTCAAAGGGCTGGCGGTCATACTGGCATTTATCTTTCTGGCGGCCCTGTTCGAGCTGAGGACGATCCTGTGGATCATAGAAAAGACAGCAACGATCGCAGCTACGGCTCTGCTGGTGATCTTCCAGCCGGAGCTCAGGAAGGCATTAGAACAGCTTGGCAGTAAGAACATCATCACCAATATCCTCTCCTTTGACGACGGGAAGGAGGATATCGGCTTTTCGGAAAAAACAGCTAATGAAGTGGTCCGGGCGACCTTTGAGATGGCAAAGGTCAAGACCGGCGCGCTGATGGTGATCGAGCGGAACGATCCGCTAAAGGAGATCGAGCGCACGGGGATCGAGATCAATGGTCTGGTCACCAGCCAGCTTTTGATCAATATCTTTGAACATAACACCCCGCTGCATGACGGAGCCGTGGTCATCCGGGGGAACCGGGTGACGGCGGCCACCTGCTATCTGCCGCTGTCGGATAATATGACCATCAGCAAGGATCTGGGGACCAGGCACAGGGCCGCGGTGGGGATCTCGGAGGTGACGGACAGCCTGACGATCATCGTCTCTGAGGAGACCGGGCGGGTCACGCTGGCTGAAGGCGGAAAGCTGACCCCGATCAGCAGCGGAGAGACGCTGCGGGGATTTTTATCAGATCATACAGAGGATGAGCCAGCTCCTGCCGGAAAATTCAAATTATGGAAGGGGAGGCTGAAGAATGAAAAGACTTTTAAATCATAATCTGGGCCTTAAGATCATCTCTGTCGTGATCGCCTTTTTCGTATGGCTGGCTGTGGTCTATGTCTCCGATCCGCTGGTGACCGGCCGGCAGGAGATCCCGCTGGAGGTCGTGAACGATGATGTGATGACAAAAGCCGGCCTGTCTTATGAGATCGAGGGGAAACGGACCACCGTGCCGGTGATCTACTCGATCCATACCCAGGACCGGGCCAGTCTGTCCGCTTCAGACCTTCGGGCTTATGTGGATCTGGAAGACTATTATCCGGCTACCGGCACAGTGCCGGTGTATGTGGAGGTATTGAACAATAAGAGCCATCTGCTGGAGTCGGTCACCACCCGGCCTTCTGTGGTGCGGATCAAGACCGAACAGATCCAGAAGAAGGCCTTTGACTTACAGGTCCACCGTTCGATCACCCTGGCAGAGGGCTATGAGGTGGAGCGGATCGATCTGGACCGGGGGACGGTGACGGTAGAAGGACCGGAGTCGGCGATCGGGCGGATCAGCTCTGTGGCGATCGATGTGGCGGCCAACGACCTTGACGGAGAGCTGAGCGGAACGGCAGTCCCCTACTTTTGTGATGCTAATGGGAACAAGCTCTCCCTTGACGACCGGGTGGAGATCAACGTGTCGGAGGTGGGCTACACGGTCAAGGTGATGAAAGCTAAGTGGGTCCATCTGGAATTTGAGGTGGGCGGCGCCGTGGCCGATGGCTGCCGCTATATGGGGATGGAAGCCTCGGCTACCGACGTGTCGGTCATGGGTGCGGACGGGCTGGTGTCCCTGGTGGATGTGATCCACATCCCGCCCAGTATCCTGGATCTGGGCGGCGCCTCAGAGGACAAGGTGATCACGGTAGATGTGGCAGAGTTCCTGCCGGATAAGGAAAATATGAGCGTCGTCCTGAACCGCCAGGTGACGGTGACCTTGAAGGTCCGCAGGTTGTCCCAAAAGCTCATCCAGGTCCCTGCGAACCGGATCATCCTGGAAGGGGGATCCGACCTTTATTATTATGATTATGACCGGGATGAGGTGGAGGTGACGGTGGAAGGTCTGGAGGAAGACTTAGAGCCGATGAACGCTTCCAATATCATATTAGAGCTGGATGTGTCCGGGATGGGTCCTGGGAGCCATACGGGCATCCTGGGATTTGAGGGGATCCGGGAGGAGGTCAGTGTGATGGGCTACTCCCCGTTCCAGGTGCTCGTCTCCCTGAAGGATGCCGGGCCTGGCGGCGCCTCTGTGGAAGAGGAGAGCAGCTACCCGGAGACCGGCGCCTTCTCCCAAGGGGAGAGTGACGGAGCGGCAGAGACAGGAGAGAGCGGGCATGAGGAGCGGGTAGCCCCGGCCAATGCCCCGGCGGAGGACAGCACCGACGGGGTGGGAGAGTGATGGTGCAGAGCCAGATGTGTCCGTCGGATCTTGCTGCGGGGCGGCGTGTCCGCTGCGGGGCGCATGAAGGCTAAGGAAGGATGGATGATATGGTCAGCGAGAAAGTGGTGGTGAAAAATCCCAGCGGTCTGCATCTGCGCCCGGCAGGGATCCTCTGCAAAGAGGCGATCAAATATAAGTCCTCTATACATTTTCATTTCCGCAATGCGACCACAAACGCGAAGAGTGTCTTGAGCGTCCTGGGCGCGAAGGTCAAGTCTGGCAGTGAATTGGAATTTATCTGTGAGGGAGAGGATGAACAGGAGGCGCTGGCTGCCGTGGTCAGGCTCGTTAAGGAGGGCCTGGGGGAGTAGCCGGGGAGCTGTCTCCAAGAAGGTATTTGATGACAGGCCCAAAAGGGTTTGGACATAGATCTATCATGAGGAGGTAAGTAGATATGTACAAGGGTACAAACGCTTCGGCAGGCATCGGTATCGGAAAGGTGGTCGTTGTCGAAGAACAGGAGTTGGTGATCAAAAGGGAGATGGTCACAGATCCGCAGGCGGAGATCCAGCGTTTTAAGGGAGCGCTGGAGACCAGTATGAAACAGACACAGGACTTAGCCGCCGATCTGGCCACCCGTGTAGGGGAAAAAGAAGCCGAGATCCTGAACGGCCATGTGATGCTCTTATCCGATCCTATGCTGACCGGGGAGATCGAGTCGATGATCATGAACGATCAGGTGAACGCGGAATTTGCGATCGAGACCACCTGCACCAAATTTGCCGATATGTTCGCCTCTATGGGGGATGAACTGATGCAGCAGAGAGCCACCGACATGCGGGATATCAAGACCAGGATGCAGAAGGTGCTCTTAGGCGTGGAGTCTGTGGATATCGCAGCGCTCCCGGAGGGCTCCGTGATCCTGGCGAAGGATCTGACCCCTTCGATGACCGCGGGGATCGATCCGGCTAATGTCACCGGTATCGTCACAGAGCTGGGCGGGCGCACGTCCCACAGCGCGATCTTAGCGAGAGCCCTGGAGATCCCGGCAGTGGTGGCCTTGGCCGGTGTATTAGAGCATGTGCAGAATGGAGATATGATCGTTGTGGATGGCTCCATCGGGGATGTGATCGTGAACCCGGAGGAGGATGTGCTGGAGGAATATAAAGGCAAGAGAGAGATCTTCTTAAAGGAGAAGATGGAATTAGAGCAGTATATCGGCAAGCCCTCCATCACCAAGGACGGCGTCCATGTGGAGGTCGTGGCGAATATCGGCAAGCCGGAGGATGTGGATAAGGTCCTCCAGTATGACGGCGAGGGCGTGGGCCTGTTCCGGACAGAATTCCTGTTCATGGATCGTAACGCGATGCCCACAGAGGAAGAGCAGTTCGAGGCTTACCGCAAGGTGGCGGTAGCTATGGACGGAAAGCCGGTGATCATCCGCACCCTGGATATCGGCGGCGACAAAGAGATCCCCTATATGGGCCTTGAGAAGGATGAGAACCCATTCTTAGGCTACCGTGCCGTCCGCTTCTGCCTGGATCGGAAGGATGATGTATATCGTCCGCAGCTGCGTGCCCTGCTGCGTGCCAGCGCCTTTGGCAATATCAAGATCATGGTGCCGCTGGTCACCTGTATCGAGGAATACCGTCAGGTGAAGGCGCTGGTGGAGGAGATCAAGAACGAACTGGATTCTAAGCGGATCGCCTATAATAAGGATATCCAGCTGGGGATAATGGTGGAGACAGCCGCCGCGTCCCTGATCGCCGACATCTTTGCCAAGGAAGTGGATTTCTTCAGCATCGGCACCAACGACCTGACCCAGTACACCATGAGTGTGGACAGAGGCAATGACAAGATCGCCTATCTGTATTCCACCTTTAACCCGGCGGTGCTGCGCAGCATCAAGAGGATCATCACCTGTGCCAGAGAGGCAGGCATCATGGTGGGCATGTGCGGCGAGGCGGCCAGCGATCCGATGATGATCCCGCTGCTCTTAGCCTTCGGCCTCAATGAGTTCAGTATGAGCCCGTCGGCGATCCTGCGTGCCAGAAAGATGATCACCGAGTACAGCACGGAAGAGCTGCAGGCAGTGGCGGATAAGGCGATGAGCTTTGCGACCACGAAAGAAGTGGAAGACTATATGAAAGAGTTTGTGAATAAATGACCCTTTATCTGATCAGCTATGCGGTGAGTTTTACAGCAGCCAGGCTCGGATGGTTTTTGCCATCCGGCCTGGCGCTTATGCTGGGAGGCTTTTGCCTCTATTGGAAGGACTATAAGGCCAGCGGGGACTTGATCCATCTGCGGGGGCTGTTTGGCCTCTTTTTTGTGGGAGGCCAGGGCTTATCCTGCTTAAAGCTGAGCCGTCTCCAGGTCCCCTGGAGTACAGTCACCTGGCTCTGTTTCCTCCTGGCGGTGGTGGCCTTCTATCTGGCTTATGAGGCGGCGGCCCGTTTCCTGGGGCCGGTCAAAGATCCTCATTGGCTGGAGACGACAGCCAGAGGCCAAAGGAGCCTTCTGTGGCGGGAGAGGCGGCTGGAGCTGTGGAAGTATGAGACGCCTTTGTTCCATTCGATAGCGGCAGTCACCGTTGTTTCGGCGGCGGCCTTTGGCGTGGAGGCGGCGATCGTGGGGTATATCCCCTTTTTTGTGCGGGGCGTCCCCCACGCCTACTCGTATTTCCATGTCAGCGGGCTCCACTATTTTACGGTGTCCTGTGTGCTCACCCCCTCCCTTTTTGTGCTCTACTGCATGGCCAGTACGGACCGGAAGAAGGGCCGGGGGATCTGGGCCCTCCTCCTGACGTTGGTGAGCCTCATGATCCCGGTACTCTGTGTGTCCCGGTTCCAATTGATCTTGGCAGTGGGGATGGCGGTGTTCACCGCGGCCGCGGTCAATAAGAGGATCCGGATGGTCCATATCCTGCTGCTGGCCGGCTTCATGGTGCCGGCCTACGTGGTCCTGACCATCGCCAGGAGCCACGATGTGGCCTATCTTAACGGGATCTTCGAGATGAAGAGCAGCGCCATGCCGATCTTCATCACCCAGCCCTACATGTATATCGCCAACAACTATGACAATTTCAACTGCCTGGTGGAACAGCTCCCGGCCCACAGCTTAGGGCTGCGGATGCTCTTTCCTTTGTGGGCCCTCACCGGCCTGAAGTTTTTGGTCCCCAGCCTGGTGGACTTCCCGCTCTATACGGATAAGGTGGAGCTGACCACCCTCACCTTGATCTATGACGCCTATTATGACTTCGGCGTCCTGGGGGTGGCGCTCTTTTGCGGGCTCTTAGGGGCGGTGTGCTACGTGCTGGTCCGAGAGCTGGGGCGGATGAAGGACCCGATCGGGTATGTGTTCTATGCCCAGATGGCCATGTATATGACCCTGTCCTTCTTTACCACCTGGTTCTCCAATGCGGCCACCTGGTTCTACTTTGCGGTGACAGGGGCGATCTATGTGTATGTGGGGCAACGGAAGGGGTAGGAGGTGTGCCCTTCCTCCGCTGCAGGGTCTCTGGCTTTTGGAGCGGATAACGATCGGATAGATAAGGAGAGGTTTATGAAAAAAGATGAGAAGGCGGTAGTCCTGTGCTACCAGAAATGTACCACCTGCAAGAAGGCTTTGAAGTGGCTGGATGAGCAGAAGATCCCCTATGAGACCAGGGCGATCAAGGAGGAGAAGCCTACGGAGGAAGAGCTCACGATGTGGTACAAGAGGAGCGGCCTGGCCCTGAAGCGTTTTTTTAATACCAGCGGGAACCTGTATAAGGAGCTGGGGCTGAAGGACAAGCTGGCCCAGATGACTGAGGAGGAGCAGCTAAAGCTCTTAGCTACGGACGGGATGCTGGTGAAGCGGCCCCTGGTGGTGACGGAGGATATGGTGCTCACCGGGTTCAAGGAAGCAGAGTGGAAGGAGAAGCTGGGAGGCAGTGCGCAGGCGTGATGGCGGGGCGCAGAGCTGACCCGGCATGGCGCAGGGACAGTGGCAGGGATAGAAGACGGGGCCGCCCTCTTGGAGGTGATGGCCCCGTCTTCCCGTCCGGTGTCTTTATTTTTTTGCGTGCTTGTCGTCGGCAGGGGCTTCTTCGCTGCGGAGCTGGTCAGTAAGGGCTTCGATCATCTGTTTCTTTAAGTAAACGTCGAAGGAGAGCTGACAGATGAAGGCGAAGAGCTGGAGGTATTCCCGGTCTTCCTCATCGGTGCCGGCAAAGGTGCTCTTAGCAGTATGGAATTTGGCGGCGATATCCTTCTTTAAGTTTGCCATCTCCTGTTTTTCTAAGGAAAAGACCTCCCGGTAGATATCCTCCAGGGAAGGGGCCGGTCCTTTCGATGGATCCCCGCTAAAATGTCTGCTGGTGATGGGCTTGAAGATCTGCTGGATGTCGTTGAAGGAGAGCAGGTTCTTAAAGTAGTAGATGAAGATCAGCATCAGCACATGTTCTTTGGAATATTTCTTCTTGACAGGAGGCGGGAGCAGATCGTTCTTCGCATAGTTGTTGATCATGGTCTTAGTCAGGACCTTGTCCTCCGGGTAGCGCTTGGAGCCCTGGAGATGCTCCTCCATAAACGTGGTCACCTGGTCCATATAGAGCTGGATATCCGGGATCTGCTCCGGGCGGATATAGTTTAAGCCGTCAAGATAGGACAAAAGGGGCTGGATGCGTTCTTCGTTTGTTTTCATCATGTTCACCTCATATCACAAGATATCCGGGTCAATGGGTATAGCGTAGGTTGATGGTATAGAACTTATTATATAGTATTGAAAACTAGATGGCAAGCAAAAAATATCTTGGGGTCTATCGCGGACAGCAGTCTTAGGGATCGGACACTGGGGTATTGCCCGCGCCCCATAATTATAGTACAATGGATAGCAATACACGAAAAAGGCGGTAATGAGAAGATGGATATAAACGGGACTTTGAATGACAGGCAGCTGGAAGCGGTCACTTGTACGGAGGGGCCTCTCCTGGTGCTGGCGGGGGCCGGGTCGGGGAAGACCAGGGTGCTGGCACACCGGATCGCCTATCTGATCGAGGAGAAGGCGGTCAACCCCTGGAACATCCTGGCGATCACCTTTACCAACAAGGCGGCAGGGGAGATGAAGGAGCGGGTGGGGCGGACGGTGGACTTTGGGGCGGACAGTGTCTGGGTCAGCACCTTCCATTCTACCTGTGTGCGGATCTTGAGACGGCATTGTGAGGCCTTGGGATATGGCACGAATTTTTCCATCTACGACTCGGACGATCAGAAGACCCTGGTAAAGCAGGTGTTAAAAAAGCTGGATGTGGATACGAAGCTTTACAGGGACCGGGCAATGTTGGGCTACATATCGGATGCGAAGGACAAGCTGATCAGCCCGGCGGCTTTTGAGGAACAGGCGGTGGATTTCCGGGAAAAGAAGATCGCGCTGATCTACAAGACCTACCAGGAGGAGCTTTTCCAGAACAATGCCATGGATTTCGATGACCTGATCGTGAAGACGGTGGAGCTTTTCAGGACCTGCCCGGAGGTGTTGGACTACTATCAGGAGCGGTTCCGTTATATCATGGTGGATGAGTACCAGGATACAAACCATGCCCAGTTCAAGCTGGTGGAGCTTCTGGCCGCCAAGTACAGGAACCTGTGCGTGGTGGGGGATGACGACCAGTCGATCTACCGGTTCCGGGGAGCGGATGTGCGCAACATCCTGGATTTCGAGGCCGCCTTCCCGGGGGCCAGGGTAGTGAAGCTGGAGCAGAATTACCGCTCCACGAAAAATATCCTGGCCGCGGCTAATGAGGTGATCGCCAATAACTACAACCGGAAGGGGAAGGAGCTGTGGACGGCCAACGATCAGGGGGAGCGGGTCCGTTTCCATCAGTTTGGCACGGCCGAGGAGGAGGCCGATTTTATCTCCGGCAGCCTGCGAAAGCTGGAGGAGAAGGGGCTGGATTGGAAGGATATGGCGGTCCTCTACCGGACCAATGCCCAGTCCAGGCTCCTGGAGGAATATTGCATCCGGCAGAACGTCCCCTATCTGCTGGTGGGCGGTGTGAACTTTTACCAGCGCAAGGAGATCAAGGATATCTTAGCCTACTTAAAGACCATCGCCAATGGGGTGGACGATCTGGCGGTCCTTCGGATCATCAATGTACCCAGGCGGGGGATCGGGGCGGCGACGATCGGGAAGATCACGGCATTTGCCTCGGAGCACGGGATGCATCTGTATGACGGGGTAAAGGCGGTGGGACAGGTACCGGGGATCGGGAAAGCAGGACTGAAGGTGCAGGCATTTTCCGACCAGATCGAGGCCTTCCGACGGATATCGGAGGACCCGGAAAAGACGATCGCAGATCTGATCCAGAAGGTCTTGGATGATACGGGTTATCAGAAGGAGCTGGAGGATGAAGGGGATGAGAGCGGCGAGGGCCGTCTGGAAAATATCCAGGAGCTGATCAGCAAGGCGGCCAGCTATCAGGACGAGGAAGAGGACCCCACCCTGGACGGATTTTTGGAGCAGGTGGCCCTGGTGGCGGATGTGGACCGGATGGATGAGGAGCAGAGCCGGGTCACGCTGATGACCCTCCACAGCGCCAAAGGCCTGGAATTTCCCGTAGTCTTTTTGGCCGGGATGGAGGACGGCTTATTTCCCAGCTCCCAGTCGATCTTCGGGGACGACAGGGAAGCCGTGGAGGAGGAGCGCAGGCTCTGCTATGTGGGGATCACCCGGGCCAGGAAGGAGCTGGTCATGACCGGGGCCAGGCTGCGCATGGTCCACGGCGAGACCCGATATGCCAAGGTCAGCCGGTTCGTGGAGGAGATCTCCGAGGGATACTTAGACAAGAGCCGGCCCAGGCTGACGGCTGACGGCTGGCGGACGGACGAGGATGGGAAAGATGGAAGGGGCAGAGGCGGAGCGGCGGGAACAGAGGGGGATGCTTTTTCCAGGAGGCGAGGTCCGGGCAAGGGCAGCGTCAGCTCCTTTGCGCCGGGCAATGATCCTTATCGGAACCCCTATGCGTCCCAGGATGTACAGGCCTCCTCCTTTTCCAAGGACCGGCGGGGGGGCCAGAACGCGCCAGGTCCCCAGGCGTCTGGAGGCATCGGGGGCGTGTCGGATCCCACAGCGTATGGGGGCGTTGGGGCCGTGTCGGATCCCCAGGCGCCTGGAAGCGCCAAAGCTGTGTCAGGGTCCCGGGCATCTATGGCCCGATCTGCCGGAGGAGCCGCTTTTGGCAAGACCTTTTCCGTGGCCAAGGCCAGCCGCCTGGACTACAAGGCCGGGGACCGGGTGCGCCATATGAGATACGGCGAAGGTGTGGTCCAGGAGATCAAGGACGGAAAAAGGGACTATGAGGTCACGGTCTGCTTTGATAAGTCCGGGGTGAAGAAGATGATGGCTTCCTTCGCGAAGCTGGAGAAGGTAGATTGAGGGATGCGGACAACGATCTTGTGCATTTACAGTCCATAGACGATATCCTGCTGCTGTGAACGGCATGGCGGCGGACCGTGACCTTGTACAAAATGTACGATCAAAGTTTCCGAAATTTAGGATAGTAAAATCAGCGGATCAATGGTATACTTAACGTAAGCGAGTAGTAAGCGCGAAATAAGAAGCAGAAAGGACGTGTGACCATGAGTATGAACCGATTGGATGCGATGGGCAGGGAGGCCAGGGACCGTGTGGAGGAGATCATGAACTCCACCAGGCTGAATGATTTCCTCCACAGGAAAGAGGAAGAGGATAAGCAGAAGAATTGTATCCTTTGGATCCTGGCGATCATCGGGATAGTGGCGGCTGTGGCGGCGATCGCCTACGGCGTATACCGCTTCTTCACCCCGGATTATCTGGAGGACTTCGAGGACGACTTCGAAGACGATTTTGATGACGATTTCTTCGAGGACGAGGAAAGATCGGAAGCTGCGGACAAAGCAGACGCAGAAGAGAAAGAAGAGAAGACCGAAGAGTGATCCGGCAGATATGCAGACCGGTTGGGATGCTAGAGCATGGATGACGGATACTCGGTAAGGAGATGCCTCTGGAGACAGGGGCATTTTTGCATATGAAAGATCGTGTGCCGACAGAAAACCAAGAGGAGGAGAAAGAGCGGATGAAGGAGAGAAAAGGAGAAAACTGGTGTTTTTGGAAGGATATGGCTGCTGAAGAGGTCGCCACAGGCGTGACACGCCGTATCTTAGCATTTTGCGATGAAGCGATGTGTGTGGAGAATACATTTCAAAAGGGCGCTGTGGGTAGTCTGCATCACCATCCGCATACGCAGATCACCTATGTTGCCAGCGGACGTTTCCGGTTTACGATCGGAGGGGAAACGAAAGAGGTGGCGGCAGGGGATACGCTCTGCAAGCAGGATGGGATCGTCCATGGCTGCGAGTGCTTAGAGAGCGGGGTCCTTGTGGACTTTTTTACACCGATGCGGGAGGACTTCTTATAAGCTGAGGGATCGACAGTGTAGGGGCAGGACCGCTTTTCACAGGTATGCCAGAGGACCTCTTCCTCCGCTACAAAACTGGTGTGTGTGACAAGTGACTGAGTGGAGGCTGTGCGTGATGGGGTGCACCTGATGACCTTGCGTGATAGCCGGCCGGCATGGTATAGTAGCAAGGGACGGATCAGGACAGTGATAGAGAAGGAGAGCGAGAGGATGAAAAAGGGCGATATCGTAGAAGGCCGGATCGAAAAAGTGGAGTTCCCCGGGAAGGGGATCTTGCAGGTGGAGGGAGAGCGGATCGTGGTCAAGAACGTGATCCCCGGGCAGAAGGTGCAGGTGCGGGTGACCAAGAAGCGGAAAGGGAGATGTGAGGGGACGGTCCTGGAGGTCCTTGAGAAGGCCCCGGGGGAGCTTTCGGAGGGAATCTGCCCCCATTTTACCCAGTGTGGGGGCTGTATCTACCAGAACCTGCCTTATGAGGCACAGGTGGAGCTAAAGGAGAGGCAGATCAGGGAGCTGCTGGCTTCTGTGTGTCCGGGGGTGGATGGGGCTATATACATGAGAACGGATGATGACCGGGTGGGACAAGGGCGGAGCGGTCTTATGGGCCAGGCTGCAGCTGGCCATCTGTCTCCGGCCGTAGATCGGCCGCCCTGTCAGGGAGCGGGAGAGAAGTCCGATGATAGGACAGGCTTTGTGTGGCAGGGGTTAAAGCCCAGCCCGGTCGCGGAGGGGTATCGCAATAAGATGGAGTTTTCCTTTGGGGATGCCTATAAGGGCGGGCCATTGGCCCTGGGGATGCACAGGAAGGGGAGCTTTTATGATATCGTGACCACAGAGGCTTGCCGGATCGTCCATCCGGACTTCTGTACGATCTTGACGGTCACGAAGGACTATTTTGCGGGGCTGGGCGTGCCTTTTTATCGGAAGCTGCAGCACCAGGGCTTTCTGCGCCACCTGCTGGTGCGGCGGGCGGTGAAGACCGGAGAGATCCTGGTGGACCTGGTGACCACCTCCCAGACGGGATGGATCCTGGCACTGGATGGGATCAGAGTTGTAGAGCAGGGCGTGACCGAGCAGGGCCAGGCCGGACAAGATCCGGGCCAGCGGGAACAGCAGGCCGGATTGGTGCAGCAGATCATCAGAGGCTGGGCGGAGAAGATCCGCGCCTGCGAGGAGGAAGGCGCCCTGGAGGGGAAGCTGGCCGGAGTGCTCCACACCTGGAATGACAGCCTGGCGGATGTGGTGCAGAACGATAGGACCGATGTGCTTTTTGGCCAGGACTTCTTTTATGAGGAGCTTTTAGGGCTGCGCTTCAAGATCACCCCCTTTTCCTTCTTCCAGACCAATTCCCTGGGAGCGGAGGTCTTATATGACACCGTCCGGGCATATATCGGGGAGACGAAGGACAAGACCATATTCGACCTATACAGCGGAACCGGCACGATCGCCCAGATCCTGGCCCCGGTGGCGGGACAGGTGACCGGCGTGGAGATCGTGGAGGAGGCAGTGGAGGCGGCCAGGGAAAACGCGGCCAGGAACGGGCTGGAAAACTGCCGCTTCATCGCCGGGGATGTGCTGAAGGTGGTGGATGAGCTTAAGGAGAAGCCGGACCTGATCGTCTTAGATCCGCCGCGGGACGGGATCCATCCCAAGGCCCTGCCGAAGATCATCCGGTTCGGGGTGGAGAAGATCGTGTATGTGTCCTGCAAGCCCACCAGCCTGGTGCGGGACCTGGCAGTGCTCATGGAGGCCGGGTATCAGGTGGAGAAGGCCTGTGCGGTGGACATGTTCCCGGGGACTGGGGGGATCGAGACGGTATGTTCATTGACAAAAATATGTCCAGGCAGGATATATTTATATCCCGGTTAAGAGCGGACAGCATAGATCTTGGGGCGGATCGTCAGGTTATCGGAAAGAGGTATAAATATGTGTACAAGATTTGTATACAACGGGAATGATAGCATCGCTTGACAATGGTAAACACACCATTGAATAAGACGCTGGGGGCAAGAAATTAGATTTTCCACTCAAAAGAAACGCGCTCGGCGGTGGCTTGGACCTGGGAGAGAAT
>CAJUFE010000018.1 GCA_910585635.1 uncultured Lachnospiraceae bacterium
ACAGGCGAAGACACTCTTTCCCTACACGACGCTCTTCCGATCTCCGTCGGCTACCATCTTATTCCACTCTTCCACGGTGGCCTTCAGCGCGTCGCCGTCGATACCCGCTGCCTTGGCGGCTTCCGTGATATCCTCGGAACGGGTAAAGATGGGTACGCCGTCTGCGTCGAACCAAGCTTCCTGCTCCTCATAGGTGAAGCGGCCGGAAGGGCTGGGGCTGTCATTGGCCGACTTAGACCAGATATCGTAGGCATTCTGATCCATCACCAGGAACAGGACATGATCCGTCTGTTCCTTCGTGGCGTTCTTGATGCTGACAAAATCAAGATTTTCATTGAGGACCCGCTTGCCCTCTTTGTTTACCAGGATCGCGCCGGAGGTCTGGGTGGTCAATGCCGTATGTACCGTGGCAACCCTGGCATAATTGTCGTCCACCTGGATCCCTGTGGGATACATCTTCGCGTAGTCCATAAAGCAGAGCTTGGCGCCGGCATCCTTAGCCATCATGATGCCTTCGCCCGTGGATGAGCCGACACCGTAGAACAGGGCGATACTGAGCTCATCGGAGAGCATATCCGGATTAGCGCCGAAACCGCCGGAGGCCAAGATCACCTTATCTGCGTGGTAGCGGACCGTATTGCCGTCTTTATCCTTAGCTTCCACACCGGTGACGGCATCTCCCTCTTTCAAAAGGGCGGTAGCCGTCGTTTCCATATCGATCCGGCCGCCGGCTGCCTCGATATCCTCAGCCAGGACCTTTAGCATCTCACTGCTGCCCCCTGTGACCTGGAAGGAACGCTGATAGGTATGCTCTGGGAAATTGGAAAACTGAGAATCGATGGGGACCTTATTTTCAATGAGCCAGTCCAAGGTGGGCCCCATCTGTTCCGACCAAACTTTTACCAGATCTTCCTGATTGGCCTCTCCGCCTTTCATGATATCCGCGAAGATCTGCTCCGGCGTGTCCTCTGTGATGCCGAAAGAGCGCTGCAGTTCGGAACATCCGCCTGCCAGACCGCCTGCAACGGAAGACGCGCCCGCAAAGGCCGCCTGCTTTTCCAGCACGACCACATCCTTGGCTCCCGCCTGGATGGCGGCAAGGGCCGCTGTCAGACCTGCGCCGCCGGCGCCGATGATCACGATACCGCAGTCCTCGTCACGCTCCTCTGCTGCTTTGGCGGTTCCTGTTTCTTTCATCAGGTCTTTGGGATCGGCTCCGGCTGCCGTGACACAGGCGCTGACCGCTTCCAGGATACCCTTGCTGGAATTGGTCGCTCCCGATACCGTATCCACGGCCAGGCTCTGCTCGTCAACAATAGCCTTGGGGATCCTCTCCAGCGCGGGATCGCTGAGGCCGGCGGTCTCCCCATGCTCGATGATCTCCACCTTCTCAATGGCATCCGCGGTAAATGTCACGGACACTTTGATGGGGCCGTTATTCCCCGTCCCTTCCCCCTCATAGGTACCCGGTGTGAAGAGCCCGTCGCTTACAGCTTCTGTTTCGGCTTCCGTCTCGGGAGCCTGTGTTGTGGCGGCTGTTGTCGTCTCCTCCGCCTGGCTGGTCTCCGTAGCAGAGCCTGAACAGCCTGCCAGACAGGAAGCTCCCAACGCGGCCGTCAGCAATAAAGCCGTCCATCTGTTTCTTGATCGTTTCATCATATCCTCCTTTTCCATACTTGAGTATGTGATCTAGCATGTAAATGATAGCATGAGACGGACCTCCTGTCAATCGCTCCGCAACCATTTTTGACATGATCTGACGGCCTGATGACAACTGATCTGACGACCTGATCTGACAACTGATCTGACAACCTGATCTGACAACTGATTTGACAAGTCTTGTGAAAGGTATATAATAGGATGTAAGAACAAACGATAAGGCAGGTAGAACAATGTCCCTTTCTCCTACACCCCGGGAACTGCAGGCGGCCAGGACCAGGGCCGAGCTGTCCAAAGCCGCCCTTACACTTTTTATGGCTTACGGCATCCAACATGTTACCATCGACGATATCTGCACGGCCTGCGGCGTGACCAAAGGCGCCTTTTACTATTATTTTCCCTCCAAGGATCACATCATCGCTTACTCGGTCAATCATAAACTGGACGGCTACCTGGAAGAGCATTTCCATTTCCCCACGTCCCGGCCGGCTAAGGAGCGGCTGCTCCATCTGTTCCAGATGACCTTTTCCTTTTTTCAGCTGCTGGGAAGACCTATGACCCGCTACGCTTACGAAGGCCAGACCCGCTCTCTCATCGAATTAAAACGGCCAGAACGTTTCTATGTGCGCCTCCTGTCCGCTATCATCCAAGACGCAAAGCAGAGCAACGCCTTTCGGGTCCATCTGGAGCTTGATGACTGTTATATGATGCTCATCATACTCCAGACAGGATTTCTCTTCAAGTGGTCCTCCACCCCGGAAGAGCTGGACCACCGTTACGATTGGGATGCCATCCTGGAGGAGATGGTCTCTTCTATATTTTGAACGATCTTAGGCTCGCGGCAGCAGGGAGCGATCCCATCATGTTATGATCATCATATAAAGGGGACACACCATGAAAAAAGAGCACAGAAGATACTGGCGATCGCTGCCGCCGCCTTGCTGTGTGTGGGAAATGTGATGTATGTTATAGATCCTCGAAGATCAGCCCTGCCTTTCGGCTCACGCTTTGCGCGCCAAAACGTGACCACGTCACAGAAACGACACGCCAGATCTGCTATACTGCTGACAGATAAAAAGAAAGGAAGGTACTGATCATGTCTGTACTGAATGTGGACAAAAATAACTTCGAGCTTGTAAGGACCAGTGAAAAAACCGTGCTCTTAGATCTCTATGCTGACTGGTGCGGCCCCTGCCGCATGGTATCCCCCATAGTCGAAGAGATCGCGGCGGAGAACCCCCAATACCTGATCGGCAAGATCAATGTGGACAAGGAACCGGAACTGGCACAGAGGTTCAATGTCATGAGCATCCCCACGCTGATCGTGATCCAAAACGGGAAGGTCATCCGCCAGTCAGAAGGCGCAAGGCCCAAAGCCCAGATCCTTGCCATGTTAAAGAGCTAAGTCCCGGAGACGCTTCTTGTCCAGGATCATCACACCGCCTCTTGAGACCTCCACGATCCCCTCACTGGCAAAATACTTCAGCATCCTGGATACCACTTCACGGGCAGATCCCATATACCGGGCGATCTGCCCGTGTGTCAATGCGATAGTATCTGAGCCGGTCCTGACCGATTCATCAAAAAGGAAGATCGCCAGCCGTTTATCCATGCTCATGAACAAGATCTGCTGCATCACCCACATCACATCTGAAAACCGGCTGACCGCGGTCTCTAATGCAAATATGCGGAAGTCCGGGTTCCGCTCAGACACGGCCGCAAACGCGGGCCCGCTGATCACGCAGCACTGGCTGTCCTGTTCCGCATCGACGAACACATCAAATGTGATCGCATCCAGCACACAGGAAGCAGACAGCATACACAGGTCGCCCTTGTGCAGGCGATAGAGCGTGACCTCCTTTCCTTCATCTGACATCATATAAAGCCGCAGGCATCCCGAACGCACAAGGATCACACCTGAACATTCACTCCCATTATGGATGTTCTTTCCTTTCGGATACATAACAGCATGCGAATTCCGACAGACATACTCCCTGTCTTCATCCGATATCCTTTCCCAAAAAGGGAAGATCTCTTTATAAATAGAACTCGATCCGATCTCTGACATCCTGTCTCCTCCCCATCCTTCTCTATCCTCTGACCTCGATCCTAGTCCTCCTTATCATACCCTATCTACAGTCTTTTGTCCACATATGGCATATCCATGAGGAAATACTCTTGCAGGCACGTCACTTCGCCAAAGGCGCGCAGAGCAGACTCATCGCCCGCAGAAATAAAGAGCCAGAGCCGAAGATACGGTCGATCTTGATCCTTCACGCTTAATATCCGCCACAGTCCGACGATATATTGTAATAAACCTCCATGCGCCCGGCGGGGGGCATCACCACCCATGAAATTCTGGGGGCGCATTTGGGATACCTGAACTTAGGCCGCCTATCCGGCGGCAGACTTTCATAGTAAAGAAAGGGGGACACCCTATGGGCATCATGATGATCACTTCGTTAAATTCCTACACTAAGACCATGGCCATGGCCATGAAGTGGCAGAAAAAGCAGGAGGACGCGGACTACACTCCAGGCAACACAGATCCCGCCCCTGTCCAGGATGCTTTCCATAAAAAGCTGGACGAGATGCGCCACCCGCGCTATGACGGTTCCTTCCAGATGGAAGGCGACATCGAGATCAAGCTGAAGGCCGGACAGAAGCTTAGCGCCCAGGAGATGCTGTATCTAAAAGCCCATGACCCGGGCACTTATCAGAAGGCCAAGATCATCAACCGAGAGCGGGAAGCTTACGAAAAGGCGCTGGCGTCCTGCCAGACCAAGGAGGAGGTCGAACAGCTGAAAGCCAGCTATGCAGAAGCGGCTGTGAAACGGATCAACGCGATCCGGAACGACCCTTACGCTTCCCGTGAAGAAAAGCGGGCAGCCTTCCAGATGGAGCACTATAAAGCAGCTTCCCTTGACGATGCCATGCACCAATTTATGGAAAGCTCCGAGTACGAAGCGCTCCCTTCAGCCGCGGCATCACCAGATGCATCCCTAAAAGACCAGTCAGCCATAGCCGGGACCGAAGATCCTCACGCCAGATCGGACAGCCCCGTAGACGGACTGACCATAGGATCGATCCAGGAGCAGCAGGCGGCTCAGGCCAGAGCGGCAAAAGAAGCTGCGCAGTATGAGATCCTTGATCCAGAGGACAGACTGGAGGAAGAGCCGGACGTGCCAGAGGATCCTGAAGGCGACGCCTGTGAAGAAGGCTCCATCATGAAGGCGATCTTAGACGAGGAAGCCAGGTGGGCACAGGAAGAGGAGGACGAAGAAAAGACCTCTGATCCTCAGGATACCACGCCGGCTCAGCCAGGAGGACCGTCCCCGGAGCTTGGAGTAAAGCAGGCCAGAGCGGCTTACATGGCCGCCCGTTCTTATGAGGCCGACACCAGACCGGCGGCGCCTGCCATCGATATCCGGCGATAAGGGCGTGGACGATCCTTGTATATGTCTCAAGGATGGTGTGGCCCGAGGAAGAGATATCTCGAGGAAGGCAGGTCTCGAAGAAGGCAGGTCTCGAGGAATGGGCCGCAGTCGAGACCGGATGATCTTATGATACAAAAGGGGCTGCTGCAAAATGCCTGCTCGACGCATTTTGCAGCAGCCCTTTAAATATAGCACATCATTGTGGTTGATATAAACCGCTATCCACGATCTTTATCGTAGCCCCATCAGGCAAGACCACCACAACACGGTCCCCTGCCGGGACCGAAGTATCCGCGGCCTTTGTGGATCCGTCCGTGTTGACGATCAGGACCACAGTATCTGCAGTAGGCGAGACCATGGGGACCGCTACTTTGATCGGCTCAGCCTTTCCGGTGTGGACCGTGATGGCTGTCGCAGCCGCCGCATCCTTGACTGCCTGGACGGGTACGATCGGCAGCACGACGGCTCCGTCACCCTGCTCAGCCGTACGGATCGCCAACGGGGACAGCTTGACCCCGATCGCGGCCTTACCTGCGGCATCCGTCGTGACTGTGACGACTGTGCCGTCTTTCTGTGTCTTGGTGATGCTGCTGGAACCATCGGCATTCCGTCTGATCGTGGTCGAAAAGATCGGACTGCCAGAGCCGCCAAGCCCCTCGGTCCCATTCCCGCCAGACCCCTCAGACCTGTTGGGGCGGACCTTGGTGCGATAGGAGGTGCCACCGCCGGAAGAAGGATAGGTTGTGGGGGCGTCATCGCTCCCGCCGGAGCCAGATGGATCCTTCTCCCCTCCGCCAGAGCCAGTCCCCTCATCCGGTCCGGGATCGCCGCCAGGCATCGTCGCCCCGCACTGATCACACTTACCGTCACCATCGGCATCCACATGATCTGTACAGGGTCCACTCACACCAGGATGGAAATCGCCCGGATCGTCTGGATCCCCTGCGAAGGGATCGTCAAATACCGCATCAAACACTACCTTCGTCCCAGTAGACTGCAGGGATCCTTGAAGATATGGGGACGCCATACGATCCCATGCCGCCTTACTCCCGCCAAAGTTTATGACACCCAGAGCGTTGCATGAGGTGAACGGGTTCTCACCGATACTCTGGACGCTCGCCGGGATATACAGCTCCGGCAGCAAGGAACAGGAAGCGAACATGCCCCCGCTGATCCGCTCTGTCGTCTGGGGCAGCGTCACATGCACCAGCTTCCAGCACTGTGAGAAAAGGTTATCCCCCATCGTCACCTTGCCGCTGCCGGACATGAACCGCACGCTGACCATCTCCACACAGCTCATGAACGCTCCCGCCCCCACCGAGCGGATGCTCGCCGGGAAGTCGATATAGCCTAAAGTCATACAGCCTCGGAAAGCATCGTCGCCGATGGTCGTCACGCCTTCCGAAACAGTCGCGGAGGTCAGGTCCTCACAATCAGCGAAAGCACCCTTTTCGATGGTCCTTACCGAGCCGGGGATCGTCACCGCTACCAATCTCGATCCACTGAACGCGTTCTGGCCAATGGATGTCACACTGTCCGGGATATACACGCTAAGGGCATCGCTCTGGTAAAAAGCATGATCCCCTATGGCCGTGACACCATCCTCGATAATGACCGTATACACATTTTCCCCGCTCCACGGCGCAGGAGTACCCGCTGTGTAGCTGGGGATAACGCCTTTGCCGGAGATGGTCAGCACCCCTGCCTCCGTCAGCGACCAGTCCAGGGTCCCCGCCTTTCCTTCTGCGACCACGTCGTCAGCACCGGGATCATCTGCCGGAACATAGTCCTTCGGATAACGGGTGATGATAAAGTCCGCGTTCTCCACTGCCGCCGCGCTCATCGCGCGCCCCCAGTGGACGGACCGATTATAGTTCGCCTCAGCCACGGTCACACCACCCGCGCTCTTCTGGAGTACGATGACGCTATGGCTATTGCTCTTCACCCGCAGGATATCCCCTACCTTTACATCCTCAAATGTGAACCGGCCTCTCTCGACCGTCCTTGCGGGCAGGCTGCCAAATGCCTCATCACTGAGGATGAACGCAAAGGCCATACAGCCAACGGCACTTTTTGCCCCGTAGATAGCGCCGCCTTTCCAGGTGTAGTGATCGCCGAACTGGCCATTGCTCCCATACGGCTCAAAGTTCGTCCACGGCATCCCCTCGGGATAGACGTCCTTGAGGGCGTACATGGCATCGTAAGCTTCTCGATAGGTAGGGATATCCCCTTCCGCCACTGTAGCGATCCCATCCATCCCATCGTAGCCGCAGTCGGTACATACACCCAGATCATCGAAGCTATGTTCCCCATAGCCAGCCATCTCGCTCTCGTCCGTCACAGGGCAGTCTCCGTCCTCGCACTCATGCCAGTGATGGAGCCCATCATAATGCCAATCAGCAGACCAGCTATGCTCGTGGGCATCGGGTATAAGATCTGCAGGCGGCACAGCGTCGGGAGCTTCAAGATCCGCAGAAGGGCCGTCGTCCGGACCTTCAGGCAGATCGTCTCCTTCCATCTCCCCTCCGTCTGCGCCTGTTCCATCTTCAGGCTTTGACCCGTCTGCGTCTGTACCATCCCCGGCCTCTGCTCCGTCTGTACCCGTTCCGTCTCCGGGCTTTGATCCGTCTCCTTCCGTTCCGTCTCCAGACTCAGTTCCGTCTCCTTCCGTTCCGTCTCCAGACTCAGTCCCGTTCCCACCCGTTCCGTCTCCAGGCTCGGTCCCGTTCCCACCCGTTCCGTCTCCGGGCTTTGATCCCTCTCCACCCATTCCGTCTCCAGGCTCGGTCCCGTCTCCTCCTGCCCCTTCTCCAGGCGCAGATCCGTCCTCTCCCGTTCCGTCTCCAGACTCAGTTCCGTCCCCGGGCTTTGATCCCTCTCCACCCATTCCGTCTCCAGGCTCGATCCCGTCTCCTCCTGTCCCTCCCTCAGTCTCGGATCCATTTTCTTCTGACCCATTTTCGGTCTCGGGACCATCTTCCTTTTCCGTTCCGTTCTCTTCCATACCCGCCACAAATGCCAGCTCCTGCACAGCTCCCGTTGTGATGACAGGCCGGGGATCTGGCACGGCCGATCCGTCCGCCGCCGCTGTCCCCACGCATGAAAACAACATAGCAAAAGTCACGGCCAATGAAAGTCCCCATTTTTGTTTCCGATCCAAACCCATATCCAACCTCCATTTACTACACTACGCCAGCCCACCCGGTCTCAGGATGAGCCACACCCCCCCCTTATCAGGGTCCTTATATCATACTCTAACAGCCCCATTTTGAACAGACTCATTTTTTAAGGCATATGCAGCCTTCACTCCCCCATATCCGACCCCAAAAGGAACAGCTGCACCCAGTAGGTCAGCCCATCGCTGCCCTTGCGGTATCCGATACCGATGCTGCTGTACCGTTCCTCCAGGATATTGGCCCGATGCCCTTCGCTGGCCATCCATCCGGCCATCACTTCCTCCGGCGTCCGGTAGCCGTAGGCCACATTCTCCCCGCAGTTGCGGTATCCGATCCCCGCCTGGCTGAGGACCGTCTTGTAAGGGCTCCCGTCCGGCCGGGTATGGGAAAAGGAGGTGACGATCTCATCGGCCCGGATCGACGCGGCGGCACACACCGGCCCGGATATTTCCAGGGGGGCCACACCGGCCTTCCCACGCTCCTCGTTCACCAAAGCCACCAGCTGATCTAAGTAGGGATCCTCCCCTTCCCCCGGCGCCCCCGCCAGCGGGACCGGGGCATCCCATATGCCCTCGCCAAGAGAGGCCCCATCGTCTGCGGGCCACTCATCACTTGCCGGTGTCAAGATCGCGACCATCTCCTCCTGCGCTTCCTGCTCTCCTGCAGGGAGCCCATGTACCAGGACCATGATGACAGCTGCTGCAGATACAAGAGCCGCTGCCCAAAGCCTTTTTCTCTCCATCATCCATCCCCCTCTGTTCTCGGGCCTTTAATGGCCCGGACATTGCTCATTTGAACAAAACGCCTTAGCACTAGTATAACAAGTTTTTTGCAATGGTTCAATGGGAAATGGATCGATCGTCTGGTCGATCATGCGCCTGCACCTATCCAACAGCTGGCGTGGGCGTGAAAAGTAACGGCCCTTTTGCCGCTTTTTACGACAAGCTCTGCCTCCGGATCTACGGCAGTTAAGGTAAGACGACAGTAGCGATCTGGCTTGTCTCGAATATCCTAATAGTGATAAAACGCATAACTGCAGCAAAGGAGGATCCGATACATGGACGAGCGACGGCTATGGAAGGATAGGTCTGATCCCAGGATAAAGACTGTTGATGACGGATACCAAAGACTGTCCCAGAACATCAGAAAATACCCCACAGAAAAGGAAAGAAAGGCAAAGCGGAAGATCCTGATCGTAGACGATTCGGTCGCCATACGGCAGCGGATCAGGGAACTTTTATCGAAGAGCTACGACGTTTCGGAGGCCGGCTCCGGGGTTGCCGCGATCCGGTCCATCGCGCTGGACAGGCCGGACCTGGTCCTGCTAGATCATGAGATGCCGGTCTGTAACGGGCTCCATATGCTGGAGATGTTCCGCTCAGAGGAGGACCTTGCCGATATCCCGGTGATCTTTTTGACCTGCAGGGATGATAAGGAGATCGTAAAAAAGGTGTTAGCCTTAAACGTGGATGGATACCTGCTAAAATATCTAAATCCCATGGAGATCAAGAAACGGATCGATGAGCATTTTAAAAGGAGAGCCCTGTGACCCATCTATCCGAAGGCCACATCATCCTCCGATCATCACGCCTATATCGCCATGTAAGGCGAGCCGCAGGAGACCGCAGACGATGAGGTGGGCCGGATAATACACATAGAAGAGCCATCCCATCCATTTCCCGGCCCCTCTCTCCCCGTTATACCGCGCCAGGATCGGGATCGCCAGCGCCACGAACAGCTGGATCGCTCCATAGACCGGATGGATGAACACCGCATACACCATGGCGTACAGGGATACCCATGCCATCATCCCCTTCATCTGCTTTTTAAAGTCCCCGCGGCCCGCTCCGATCTCCACGATGGCCAGGACAGCGATACTGCTCCAATCCGCGCAAAATGTGATCACTGTGATGAGGAAGATCAACAGCGTCTTCTTCCCTTGCCCAAGCGCTGCATCCTCATGGATCCACAGCGCCACCAGGCCCCATGCCAGCGACCAGATCACACTGGTCTGGTTGAACACCGAGGTCTGGAACGGGATGACAGGGATCCCGAACGCAAAGGTGTAGGCAAAATGGGAAATGATGGCAAAGAGGAATAGTCTGCCCGCATATCGCTTTCTGTCCCGGGTATGATGATATCCTTCCGCCACAAAGAACCAGAAGATCGGCGCGGCGATCCTGCCCAGGATGTGCAGGCCGATCAGCCACCAGTCTGTGGGGTACGCCGGATACAGGACACTGGTCACATGGTCGATGGTCATGGCGGCCAGCGCGATCATCTTTATCTGGCCGCTGTCAAGCTGTTTGTTCTTCATATCCTTACCTCCTGGGACCTGCTCCCTGCAGTCCTTCCTATAGCTTTCTTTTCCTGATCAAACAGATAGGTCGTGATGTCGGATCCAGTATAGCAAGTTTTTTCAGGCAGATCAACTCCCAAAACGATCGACGCAAAACAAAAAAGCACAAGTAAGAAGGCCAGGGACCCATCCCAGATCCCCAGCCTTTATCTGCTCATGCCGTCCGCCCGGTCTTCTCACCAAACCTCCATGCGTCTGGCAACGGACGCACCATCACACATGAAGGTACCGCCATTTTTTAAAGCAGCTTCTCCACATACTCCCTGATCGCTGCATCCTTACAGCTGGCAAAGAACAGCTCCTTGAAATGTTCTCCGGCCACCGCACCCTTCACCAGTTCCTGATCGATCCTATCCAGGCACTCGGTGAGGGGGCGCAGGGTCTGTGCACGCACCTCATCTAAGATCTTCTTATTCCGCATCTCCGGCTCCACGCGCTCCGGCGGATATCCCTGGCCGTGCCCGAAGCCGAAGAGCTTCTCGAAGATGTAGGTCAGGTTCAGCTCGCCGCCCCAGCCGAAGCCCTTGGCGAAGGGGAGGGCTACCGCATTGCCGTCGTTCACATGGGCAAAGGTGTAGGCGTCCACCGGATCCTCCACATGGCCGCAGATCACACCGGGGAAGCTGTTCATGGCCAGCATGGCGCCCTCGCCGGTGCCGCAGCCTGTGATCACATAGTCCGCTGCCCCGCTGTTGAGCAGGATAGCGCCTAAGATGCCGCACTGGACATAGGTCAGCTGGGCCTTGTCCTCGGGCCCGTACATCCCATAGTCATCTACGGTATGGCCCATGGGGATGACCACCTTCTCCAGGGCATCCAGGATCAGCTTGTTCTTCGCCGCCTGGCTGTTCTCATTGATCAACGCGATCTTCATATCGGTATATCCTCTTTCCTTTCTTATCCATCCCGCCTCCCGACGGCTCCCGCCAAAAGCCTTTGCGCCCAGAGAACGGTCAACCGCTTTCCGGGATACCTTTCGGGGCAGGATGGATCAGCTCTATCAGATGGCCAGCAGCTCGCTGTAGACCTGCAGGGCTCCGTCGGTATCGTGGGCCAGAACACGCTTCGCCAGCACCTTCCCCAGCTGCACGCCTTCCTGATCGAAGCTGTTCACGTTCCACACAAAGCCCTGGAACATGACCTTGTTCTCAAAATGGGACAGGAGCGCGCCCAGCGCCTTGGGATCTAAGCTGTCGCCGATGATGATGCTGGAGGGGCGTCCGCCCTCAAAGTTCTTATTCTTGTTCTCGTCGGACTTTCCGCAGGCAAAGGCCACGATCTGAGCGGCTACGTTAGCGCACAGCTTCTGCTGGCTGGTGCTGCCCTGGATCACCACATCTGTGCCGATCTGGCTGTCCTTAAAGCCGATGAACTGCAGCGGCACGATGGAGGTCCCCTGGTGGAGCAGCTGATAGAAGGAATGCTGTCCATTGGTCCCCGGCTCGCCGAAGATCACCGGGCCGGTCTGGTAGGTGAGCCTTTCCCCAAAGCGGTTCACACACTTGCCGTTCGACTCCATATCCAGCTGCTGTAAGTGTGCCGGGAAACGGCTCAGCGCCTGGGAATAGGGAAGGACCGCTGTACACAGATAGCCCAGCACATTGCGCTCGTAGACACCGATCAAGGCATCCAGCATAGCCGGGTTCTCCAGCACGTTCTTATTAGCCGCCAGCTTATCTTCCTCGGCCGCCCCTTCTAAGAACTGGGCGAACACCTCCGGGCCAAAGGCCAGGGACAGCACCGCGCCGCCCACTGCGGAGCAGGAGGAATACCGCCCGCCGATATGGTCGTCCATGAAGAAGGCGGTCAGATAGTCATCATTCCCCGCCAATGGAGAGGTCTGGCTGGTGACGGCCACCATATGCTTAGACGCATCCAGGCCCGCCTTCTTTAAGGCATCCTTCACAAAGGATTCATTGGTCAGGGTCTCTAAGGTGGTCCCGGATTTGGAGACCAGGATGAAGAGGGAATGGGCCACGTCGATGGAGCCTAACACGGCGGCTGCATCATCTGGGTCCACATTGCTGATGAAACGGGCTTCCATCTTCAGGGTATCATGCTTCCTGGCCCAGTTCTCCAGGGCCAGATAGATCGCCCGGGGGCCTAAGTCACTGCCGCCGATGCCGATCTGGACCACGGTGGTGAACTTCTCGCCTGCCCCGTTGGTGATCTCCCCGGCATGGACCTTACCTGCGAACTCCGCGATCTTCTCCTGCACGCCTACATAAAAGGCACGCTTATCCACGCCGTCCTCCATAACCGCCCCGCCTAACTGTCCCCGGGTCAGCTGATGGAGCACCATCCTGTTCTCGCCGGTGTTCACCCGCTCGCCGTTATAGAGGGTCTCGAACTTCTCCGCCAGCTGGGCTTCCTCAGCCAGCTTGGCCAGACCCTCCAGTATCGTGTCGTCCACCTGCTTGGCGGCATAGTTGTAGACCATCCCCGCAGCCATGGGGACACTGTACTTTTTCACACGCTCCGCACCGCTCTCCCCCGCCATGACCTGAGCCAGATCCACCTGCTCAGTCTTTAAAAGCGCCTGGAATGAAGCAAGCGTATCCATATTGTTCCAGTTGATCATGATCATGTCCTCCTTGGATATTCATATATTTAAGCGCCTGGTGTGCTCCCTTTGGCCAGACCGCTGTCTGCACACCAAAACGCTCACTCCCATAGACCGCAAGATCTGCCGCAGTCAAAATCCTTGTCCACTGGAAACATTATACTATCGATCCGGTATTTATTCAAGCTTCTATGGGCGATCTGTTGAAATAAAAGTCCTTTTAACGTCCTCTTACTCTCCACTGACCGTATTTCCCGCCATCTTAAGCCCAAAGAGCACCAGGAGCATCAGCACCACCCCCACCGGGAGGGAGATCCACGCACTCTGGGCGAACCCTGCCACGATATAGGTGACAAAGGATACGGCGGCAGCTGTGACCGCATAAGGCAGCTGGGTCGTCACATGGCCTACGTGCTCACACTGTGCGCCGGCAGAGGCCATGATGGTGGTATCGGAGATCGGGGAGCAGTGGTCGCCGCACACAGCCCCGGCCATGCAGGCGGAGATCGAGATGATCATCAGCTGGGGGTTGCTGTTCTGGAACACGGACACGACGATGGGGATCAAGATCCCGAAGGTCCCCCAGGAGGTCCCGGTAGCAAAGGCTAAAAAGCAGCCCACCAAAAAGATGATCGCCGGGAGGAACATCAAAAATCCTTTAGCGCTGGCTTCCACGACGCCGGCCACATAGACATCAGCCCCCAGGCTGTCGGTCATGGCCTTTAGGGACCAGGCAAAGGTCAAGATCATGATGGCCGGCACCATGGCCTTGAACCCTTCCGGGATGCAGGCCATGCACTCGGAGAAGCGCAGGACACGGCGGATCTGGTACAGACCGATGGTGATCACCAGGCCGAAGAAGCTGCCGTAGGTCAGACCCAGAGAGGCGTCAGAGGCGGAAAATGCCGTGACAAAGTCCGTCCCCTCAAAAAAGCCGCCGGTGTACAGCATCCCGATCACACAGCAGATGATCAGCGAGAGGATGGGGATCAGAAGATCCATGACCTTTCCCTTGGCGGACAGCTGCTCTTCCTTTGCCTGGCCGTAAGGGCGGCCCGGTGTGGTGTATAGGTCGCCCTTCACCGCGTTCCTCTCATGGAGCTTCATAGAGCCGAACTCCACCTTTAAAAGGACCATGCCCACCATCATCACGATGGTCAGGATGGCGTAGAAATTGTAGGGGATCGCCCGCATGAAGATCGAGAACCCATCCTCTCCCTCCACAAATCCCGTGACAGCCGCCGCCCAGGAGGAGATCGGAGCGATGATGCACACCGGGGCCGCTGTGGCGTCGATCAGGTAGGCCAGCTTGGCCCGGGAGACCTGGAACTTATCCGTCACCGGGCGCATGACGCTCCCCACGGTCAGGCAGTTAAAGTAATCGTCGATAAAGATCAGGACCCCTAAAAGGATGGTGGCCAGCTGGGCTCCCACACGGCTGTGGATCTTGGAGGCGGCAAACTGCCCGAAGGCGGCGGAGCCTCCTGCCTTGTTCATCAGGCAGACCATAGCCCCTAAGATCACCAGGAACACTAGGATCCCTACATTATAGCTGTCCGACAGGGACCCGATGATCCCGTCCTCGAAGATGTGGGTGATCGTCCCCTCGAAGCTGAACCCGGAATATAGGAGGCCGCCCATCAAGATCCCCAGGAACAGGGAGCTGTAGACCTCCTTGGTGATCAGCGCCAGGCCGATGGCCACGATCGGCGGGACCAAAGCCCAGAAGGTGGCATAGTTCGGCGGCTCATACTCGGCCCCCACCTCCGATGCCAGCGCTGTCATGGAACAGGCGAGCATCATGAGGAGGGCCATCATCATGGTACGCGATACATTTTTTCTCGTCAGGTACATGTTCTTCTCTCCTTTTCTCTCTCATCGGCCCTTCTTTATCGCGATGAAGATCCTATGAACATCTGCCGCAGGCGGAGGCCGTCCCGCATGCAGCAAAAACACCACAAACAACTGTTCCTGCAACAGAACGCATTCGTGGTGTACATGGAAAAAGATGATCGTCTGACAACACGGATAGCGCTCCACATGTGTGACAGTACGGCGCATCTTCTGCGCCGTCCCAGGGCCTTATGCCCGGACCGGCATAGGACCCTTCGGCGAGATCTCCTTTCCCAGAAGACAGCGGTCCGCTATGGCCTCCTGCTACTCTTAGATCCCGCGCCTCTATCTTGTCTACGAAAACAAAAATGTCTGCGGTTGTTTTTATCGTTCCTATTCTAGCACGGATCGGTGGAAAAGGGAAGACCTGATCTGGAAGAACTTGTGCCTGTCCAGGGTCCAGAACAAACGATCAAGACTTGCTGTACATCGAAGCCCGGACCAGTACCCGCTTCCCCTGGAATGCAAAGCCATAGGCCCGGATCTGTCCTGGGTCGATCCCCTTTGCGGTCAGGGATGCCGCATATCCTTTCTCTTCTATCTGTGCCAGCGCAGCCTGGGCCGTGTCCTCCAATGTCTTTTCACCGCCATCTGGGTCGAAGACCTTAAATTCCAGGATAAAGGCTTTGTCCCGCTCATCCTTAGGCTCCAGCATCACATCATATCGCCCAAAGCCGCTCTCCCGGTTTGATGTGATCGTATACTGTTCCGACAGATCCACCATCAAGCCCAAGACAAAACCGTGGTAGAAGCGTTCTGGCTCATTTTTTGACGGGGTATTGCCTGTATCAAAAAAGCTGAAGGTCTGGAGCGCCACTTCATTGATAAAAAGCTCCATCCGTTTTACGTCATCACAGAGCATGGCCTGGATAAAGTCATTGTAGGCCGGGACGGCTCCGGAAAACCACCCCTCGATCATCTCTTCAAACATCAGCCGGACTTCTCGGTCCGTCAGCTTTAGTCCATAGAAAGGTCTCCCGCTTTTCGTATCGACCTGCAGGTCCTCCACTTTCAGGTATCCGCTGGCCAACAGAAGGCTCCAGATGGCACTCTCCCTGCGCCCCAGCTGCTCGAAGATGATCTGCTCATCGATCCGGGTCTCCAGCACCTTTCCGTTCAGCAGGTCTTCCATGATCATCTTAACGCTTTTATCGCCCCTTTGGATCAGCTGATCCACCAGCCGGTTGCTGCTGGTGTTGGCCCAGTATGGCGCAAATGTCCTTTCTTTTAAGAAATTTAAGATCGACCATGGGTTATAGATCTCTTTTTTCGCTCCAAAAGTGAACCCGTCATACCAGTCCTGCACCTCCCGTGACCGATCCTCCAGCCCATATTCTTTCAGTGCCTCCTCCACCTCCACCCGGGTGAACCCGAAGGAGTCCGTATAGCTGTTCGTCGTCGTGGAGATCACTCTGGGATTGTTCAAGTCGGAAAAGATCGACTCCTTTCCCACTCTCGTGATACCTGTCAGGACCGCCCGCTCCATATAAGGGTTGGTCTGAAAAGCGGCATTGAACATCCCTCGGATGAACCCCGTCAGCTCCTCCTGATAGCCATTTAAGTAGGCTTCCTGCATGGGTGTATCATACTCATCCAGCAGGATGATCACCCTTTTCTTATGGTGGAGCGACAGGAACCTGGAGAGCTGACCTAAGGCCAGCGTCGCCTCCACATCGCCCATATCCACCGATACCCGCTGGAAAAAATCCTTATCCTGGGGAGTGAGCGCCTCTGAACTGAGCAAAAAATGATATCTTGAATACAGATCCACCAGCATCTGGCAGAGCTTTCGCCTGGCATCGGCATAGCTGCTCTCCTTCACGTTCGCCAAGGACAAAAAGAGCACAGGATACGTCCCCTGTATCGCGCGATACCGCTCATCCCTCCATATGGAAAGGCCTTCGAAGATCCCACCTTGTCCGGCATACTCTAAGGAAAAAAAACGCTCCAGCATGCTCATGTTCAGTGTTTTCCCAAAACGTCGGGGACGGGTGATCAAGGTGACCACATCCATGTTCTCCCACCACTCCCGGATGAACGCTGTTTTGTCCACGTAGAAGCAGCCACTTGCGAGCAGCTTCCCAAAATCCTGATACCCGATACCGATGCGCCTCGCCATGACCATACACGCCCCCTTTCTGCCTGCCCATCTCCCCCCTCAACTATGGAGATCCTTTTTTATCCATTATATACTGATGAAAAAGCAGGTTCAAGGGATTTCTAGCTTTTCTCCTGCTGCTTTTCTCCTGCAGAAGCCGCTGTAGGATCACTTTTCACACCCGGACAGATGCAGAAAGCCACATATTGTATAGACAGATCCCCATGATCATGACCATGAGCCCCTTGAGCAGCGCATCCACCTTTTCCGCGGTGAGATGCCGGTTCACGCTCCTCCCGGCGGCTCCGCCCAGGATCCCGCAGAGGACCATGACCACCAGAGGACCCAGGCCGCAGGGCGGGACCGTCCTGGTCCACAGGGTCTGGAGCAGGCTGGCCGCCTGGGAGAATAAGATGATGTACAGGGAATTCTGCGCCGCGGTCTTCGTATCCATGGAAAAAAAGAAGAACAGGACCACCAGATTGATCGGCCCCCCGCCGATGCCCAGGAAGGCCGAGACCACACCTAAGCCCGCTCCGATCAGGAGGCAGACCGGGACGCCGGACAGCTGGAAGGTGCGGATCTGTCCTTTTTTCACGGTGTAGGCGAAGGTCCCCAGGGTGAGGAGCAGCAGGCAGAAGGCCTGGATGGCGCCCACCCGTCCTGGATCTTTGGCCTGGAACAGGATAGCCTGGAACAGCATCTTCCCGCCCATGCCGCCCAGAGCGGCTCCTGCTGCCAGCAGTGTCCCTGTCCGCCCCTCTACCAGGCAGGAACCGCTGATCCTGGCCTTTCCCACCGAATAGCAGGACATGGAGAGGACCGTGCAGCCGGAAAGAAAATTCACCACCGCCACATCCATCCCCCCGCAGGCATCCAAGATCGGCTTGATCAGGACCCCTCCGCCGATCCCGCAGATCGCCCCCGCCACCGATGCCAGAAAGCTCACCACCGCAGATACCATATATTGATACAGCTCCATACCGCGCCTCCTCCTTGCCCACAAAAAGCACTTTTTTCTTTTTTCACGTTTCTTTTTTCACGTTTCCTTCTTTCTCATGCTCCCCCTCTCCACCAGTCTAGCAAAAAAAAGCCAGGGGCAGGATCGACGATCTTCGGTTTACGCTCTCTTATCTTTCGATCTTTGTATCGGCGCCTCATAAAAGGATATATTTTTTTCATATTCTGTTACTATTTATATATCTTGTATGATCCTATTGTAGATCTGGGTTTTCTGTTGTATGATCATAACAGTAAGACAGGATACGCTCACCACAGGACCCTGTCTATCATGACCGTACAACAAAACGCCCGGTGAAAGCCCTTTTTCTGGGCCGCGCCAGAAAGGATAGATAAAGCTTGAGCAAGAACAAGATCCCCAGGACCTTCCGGAAACGGATGCTCTCCTATAATCTCCTGATCATCATCTGCATCGCCTGTATCATCAGCATCTATACCTACTCGTTCTATCGAAAGGACGCGATCGTCAGCGGAACGGCCGATTCTGCCAGCCGTCTCCATCTGCTCTCCTCCAGGCTGGAGGTGGCCTGCGACGAGCTGATCAATATCGTCCAGAACTGTGCCGGACGAAAGTCCCTGTTCCATACCTCCGTCCTGGACCGGCAGAGCCAGCGCTCCGGCGAGAGCTCCGGCATCTATGCCGCGGAGGTACTGCGCGACCTCTGTGCGATCTCCGGGTACAACCGCTATATCCATAAGATCACGGTATATGAACGGGACTCCCTTTTCATCCAGGCCGGTACTTCTTACGGCAGCTGGGATGATGCCGACAGCATCATGGCCGCTCCCTGGTTCAACGAGCTTTTGACAAAAAATATGCAGGAATACACCTTGACCTTAAAGGAAAATCCCTTCCCCTTGGACGCGAAGACCGTCCCCTATATCCTTCCGCTGATCCGGCCGCTCCAATATTCGAAAAAGGATACGCCCCAGGACGCCTGGGTCTGCCTGCTCCTGTCGCCCAGACTGTTCCAGGATACCTTAGAGCTTTTGTCCCAGGACCGATCGGTCCTGATCATGACAGGGGGGCTTAGCCCGATCGAGAGCACAAATATGGGGCACTTCTCCATGGAGGAGATCAAAGCCGCCTTGGAGGCCCATCCCTCCCCCACCGGCAGCATGAGGACAGCCCTTTCCGGCATGGATTGTATCCTCACCTGGGAACGGCTGGCGGTCAGCGGTCTGCTCCTGTGCGAGGTCCTTCCTGTAAAAGATATCTCGCCAGATCCCAACGCCATCCTGTTCACCGTAGGGCTGGTCTTCCTTTCCTGCATCGCCATCGGCCTTTCGCTGTCCCTTTTGTTCACCCGCTATCTGACCCGGCCGATCATGCGGCTCACCCAACATATGGAGGTCATCTCCTCCGGTGATTTCAGCCGGGCCCCGGAGATCGAATCCGATGACGAGCTGGGCATCATCGGGCGGCAGATCAATGAGATGTCCGCCCATGTTTCCGCCCTGATGGAGAACCGTATCCGCAGTGAACAGGAAAAGATGGATCTGGAGATCAAGATGCTGCAGGCCCAGATCAATCCGCATTTTCTTTATAACACGCTGGATTCCATCAAGTGGATCGCCACCATGCAGCACAGCACAGGGATCGTCCGGGTGGTCTCGGCCCTCTCCTCCCTGCTGAAAAATATGGCCAAAGGGTTTAACGAAAAGGTGACCATCCGCCAGGAGCTGGACTTTGTGGACCACTACATCACCATCGAAAAGATCCGCTATATCGAGCTTTTTGATGTGGAGATCGTGGTGGAGGACCCGGCCCTGTACGACGCGCGCATCATCAAGCTGACCCTGCAGCCGCTGGTGGAGAACAGCATCTTCTCCGGGATCGTCCCCAGCGGAAAGCCCGGATCGATCCAGATCCACATCTCCTCCCAGGATGAGGTGCTCTACATCCGTGTCCGGGACAACGGCGTAGGGATCTCTGAGGAGAACATCACCCGGATGCTGACCGATACCTCCCGTGTCTCCAAGCACTACATGAGCGGGATCGGCCTGCCGAACGTGGACCGGCGGATCAAGCTGGTGTACGGCCAGGCCTATGGCCTGACGATCGAGAGCCAGGTAGGCGTCTATACCTGCGTGACGATCTCGATCCCCTTGGAATGGGGGGACGGTGACTGGGAAGAAAAGGCCCGGACAGTTACAAAAGATGAGAGTGAAAAAGGAGGTGTCCTTTAAATGTATCGAACGATCCTGATCGATGATGAACCACTGATCTTAGCGGGCATCGCCTCATTGATCCGCTGGGAGGACCATGACTGCTGCATCATCGGGAAGGCCACCGACAGCCACGCGGCCCTGGAGATGATCTTAGAGACCAGGCCGGATATCATCATCACGGATATCCGCATGCCGGTGATGGACGGGATCGAGCTGATCGAGGCCTGCAAGGAGAAGGGCTGCCTCTCCGCCGTGATCTTCCTGACCAACCTGGAGGATTTCCGGCTGGCCAGGCAGGCCGTGCACTTAGGGGCCACAGACTACCTGGTGAAGCTGGACCTAAAGCCCGAGACCTTGATCTTGGCGCTGGAGCAGGCCAAGGAGCACTGCTCCCGCATGGAGAGCCATCACAACAAGGAGCTGTACACCTCCCTCTTAAAGGGGAGCCAGGAGCAGCTGGAACGGGAGTATTTTTCCAGGCTGCTCTTTCGCCAGCCTGAGGATGCCCCTGCCCCGGACCCCCAGGTTGATGCACGTTATCCCACGGCCTACCTGCTCCTCTTCCAGATGCGCCCGGAACAGATCCAGTTCGGGCAGACGGAGGATAACGACCTGGGCTTCATCTCTGCCCAGATCCAGGATGTGGTGGCGAAGATCGCCTCCCGCTATTTTTCCAGCCAGGCGATCTTGATGCCGGAAAAGGATACAGTGCTCTTAGTGGTCTCCCTGAAGGCGGGGACAGAGGACAAGAGCGCGCTCTTCGAGTTCTGCACAAAGGTCAATGTGGCCCTCAGCACCTATTTTGCCCTCACCGCCCATTTTGGCATCAGTCAGAAAAAGGAAGGGACCGGAGCCCTCTCCCAGGCCCTGGCCGAAGCCCGGTCAGCCTTAGCCCACGGCTACTATGATCCCTCCCAGCCCATCGTCTTTTACCAAAAGCAGCGGCCCCCCCTCCGGTCGTCCGGCCCGCGGGAATTTAACATCAATTTTTTAAAGCGCTCCATGTCCGCCGCCGTGCTGGAGAATGAGAGCCAGGACCTGCGGGCGATCTTCCAGGAGCTTTCCGGACTGTTCGCCCAGTACAAGCCGGATAAGACCCAGGCGGTCAGCGCCTGCATCAATATCTACTCCTACCTCCACGACCTGCTGCGCAGCGAGGACTCCGAGGACACGGATTTCCCCTACAGCATGGATATCGCCGGACAGCTGTCCCGGCTGGGGAGCTTAGAGGAGATCCTGCTCTGGCTGGACAGCTTCTGCGAGAAGATCTGTGCTATGCTGACAGAGCGGAAGGAGAAGCGCTCGGATCGGTTCGTCTATATGGCCAAACGCTATATCCACGAGCACTACCAGGAAAAGCTCACCCTATCGGAGATCGCGGAACAGCTGCGGATCAGCGCCGGCTATCTGAGCACCATCTTCCGCCGCAGTACGGACCAGACCGTCTCCGACTATATCGCCCAGGTGAAGATCGAGCACGCCAAGGAGCTGATCGATCACGGCCAGTACCTGATCTACGAGATCGCGGACCAGCTGGGCTTCGAGAACGCCTACTACTTCAGCAAGGTGTTCAAAAAGGTCACCGGCATGGCGCCGAAGAACTATGCCTGCTGGCGCAGGGACCAAAAAAAGTAGAGGTTATCCGCATAACCTTCAAAACATGATAATAAAAAAGAACGGATCATCTAATGAAACTACTGAATAGGACTACCCAATGAAAGGACATGGGACATCATGGATAAAAAAGTGATCTTACTGATGACAGACACCACCCGTGTGGATATGCTGGGCTGCTACGGCTATCCGGACATGGAGACCCCGAACCTGGACCGGCTGGCGGCAGAGGGCATCCGCTTCGACCAGGCTTATACCACCCAGCCGGTGTGCCAGCCGGCCCGCTCGGCCATCTTTACCGGGACCTATCCCCACGCCTGTGCCGGCTGGTCCAACTGCATGGGACTGTCGGACAATGTCCAGACGATCGGACGCCGCCTCACCGACCAGGGCGTCCACTGCGCCTATATCGGGAAATGGCATCTGGACGGAGGGGATTATTTCGGGCTGGGGCGCTGCGCCGACGGCTGGGATCCGGCCTGGTGGTACGATATGCGCAACTACCTGGAGGAACTGACCCCTAAGGAGCGTTATCTCTCCCGCCAGGCCCAGAGCATGGAGCAGTACGATATCCAGGAGGACTTTACCTTCGGCCACCGCTGTTCGGACCGGGCGATCCGGTTCCTGGAGGGGCAAAAGGGCTCGTCAGAGGACTTTTTCCTGGTGGTCTCCTATGACGAGCCCCACGACCCATGTCTCTGCCCTGAGCGGTTCTGGTCCAGATATGCCCACAAGGAGCTCCCCCAGTTCTGCCGCAAAGAGAACCTGTCCGACCCCCTGACGGGAAAGCCGGAGCACCAGCGGCTCTGGGCCGGGGAGGCACTGATGAAGGCCGCATCCCCGGACTTTTCCATGGACCTCACCTATTTCCTGGGCTGCAACAGCTTCGTGGACTATGAGATCGGCCGCGTGCTGGAGGCGGTGGACCGCTATGCGCCGGATGCCGTGGTCATCTACACCTCCGACCATGGGGACATGCTCTATTCCCACTCGCTGACCCAGAAGGGGCCGGCCATGTATGAGGAGATCGTCCATATCCCCCTGCTGGTCCGGGGCTTTGGAGGAGGCCGCACCGATCAAGGCCCGGTCTCCCACATCGACCTGGCCCCGACGATCTTCGATCTTTTCCAGGTGCCAAAGCCGAAGACCTTCCAGGGGAACAGCCTTTATGAGGGATTGAAGACCGGCCAGCGGACCAACGACTATGTGTTCATGGGGTTCGGACGGTACGAGGTGGACCATGACGGGTTCGGCGGCTTCCAGCCGATCCGCTGCGTCTACGACGGGCGGTATAAGCTGGTCATCAACCTGCTGACCTCCGACGAACTCTATGACCTGGAGACCGATCCGCAGGAGATGGACAATAAGATCCTCGATCCGGCGCTCACCGAAGAAAAGCGGCGTCTCCACAAGGCCCTCATGGACCATATGTATGACACCCGGGATCCTTTCCGGGGCTATTACTGGGAAAACCGCCCCTGGAACAGCTTTCCGGAGGATAAGACCTGGGACAGCCGCAAGATGACCAGGCAGCGGGAAAATGAAGAGTACGAGCCCCGGCAGCTGGATTACGGGACCGGGCTCCCCGTAGAGCAGGCGGTCCGAAAAAAAGGGATCTGCACCTCCCAGCCGAAGAGCCCCGCGTGAACGCGGGGCTCTTCCCTTAAAAGATCTTCAGATCTCAGATCCTTCTCCTCTCTTTTTCCCACAAGAAGGGATCCTCCAGCATGGCCAGGTACGCCTTGAGCCACTGTCTGGCCTCTGCCACCCGTGGGTCCTGGCAGTCTCTTTCCACTTGCATAGGCTCCATCTGCCAGGGGTCCGCCAGATCGTCATACAGGTACTCCGCCTGTCCCTCCTCCGGCATATAGCCATTGTCGATCACATAGGTGTAAGTCCGGGTCTTGATCCCCCGCCAGCCGTGGGCCTTGTGGGCCAGCCCTTGTCTGGCGAAGGCCGAGACGCTTTCCGGCATCCCCGGATAGGAGCACAGGAACATGTGGTCCGGCCCCTGCTCCTGTCCGCCTAATGCCGCCGCCCGGTGGCTGACCCCCTGACAGGTGTCCGGTACAGGGAGATCCAAAAGCTCCAGCAGGGTGGGCATGTGGTCCGGGCTGGCGAAGATCGCATCGCTCTTTCCCGGCAGGATCCGGCCCTTCTGCCGCATCAGCAGCGGGATGTGGATCGACTCCTCATACCAGATGTTCTTGCTCATCCGCCCATGGGATCCCAGCATCTCCCCGTGATCGGCGGAGAGCACCACCAGGGTATCCTCTTCCATCCCCTTCTCCTTAAGATAGGTCAAGATCCGCCCGAACTGCTGGTCGATCCCATAGACCGCCGCCAGATACTGCCTGGCGATGGTCTCCATCCGGGGCGTGCGCATCTCTTCCGGCACATTGGGCCGCCAGCAGATCTCCAGGTCCTTAAACCGCTCCAGGTAGCATCCCGGCACCAGCTCGTAGGGCAGGTGGGGCGGGTTATAGGACAGGAAGAGGGCAAAGGGCGCCTCCTCCTTCTGCCGGGACTCTAAGTACTCTAACGCCTTATCCGTCTCATATGCCGCCGACCACTTCCCCGGGCGGATCTGTTCTGGCCCGTCCGCCCAGTAGTGGGGATCTAAGTGCTCGTCACAGGCGCCGTAGGACAGCCAGTGGGCAAAGCCCTGCCGCCGCTCCCCCGGGGGCGTGTAGGCGTCCCAGTCCTTTGCGCCGGAGGCCGGGTGGGCGGTGAAGTTCTGCTCGGCCGCGTCCAGATGCCATTTCCCGATATAGGCCGTCTGGTAGCCGCCCGCCTCCAGCACGTTCCCGATGCAGGTCTCCTGGGGCTTTAGCATCAGCTTTTCCTCCAGCCCCACCTTGCAGTTGGTCCACAGCCCGATGGAAAAGGGATAGCGCCCGGTCATCAGGCTCCCCCGGTGGGGGGTGCATAAGGGAAAGGTGCTGTATGCGTGCTCAAAGCAGAGGCTTTCCTGGGCGAACCGGTCCATGTTCGGGGTGCAGGCCTGGTCCTGCCCGACGCAGCCCATGGCATGGTAGCGCCATTGGTCCGCAAAGATATAGAGCAGATTGGTCTTCATCGTCCTTCCTTTCCGCCTCTCACCAGAACTTCTCCCAGTTGGTGAGGAGCCTGGTCAGCGCTTCCATATAGAAATAATCTCCCCATGTGTTACATTCGTCCACCCCTCTGTCCTTGCAGGTGTTCTCCTTGGAAGAGCGGGCATAGGTCCCGTGGAGCAGCAGGCCGTTGGACCGGGAATGGTCCCGGTTGCCGCAGCGCAGGGTCAATGCGCCCATGAGCCTTTTTGCCGCCTCTCTATAGCGCTCTGCCAGCCCCTCCTCCAGGTACTTATCCATCTCCAGCATCCCGCATACGGCGATGGCCGCCGCGGAGGAATCCCTGGGCTCTGTGCTCCCGGTATCAAAGTCAAAGTCCCAGTAGGTGATCAGGTCCTCTGGCAGATGGCGCAGGAAGAAATCCGTCACCCGGGTGAACAGCTGGATATAGGCCTCATCCTTCAGCTGGGGATAGCTCAGGGCGATGCCGTAGATCCCCCAGGCCTGCCCTCTGGCCCAGGCCGATCCGTCCCGGTTCCCCTGGTGGGTCACGCCATAAGCGGGCTTTCCGGTCTCCGGGTCTATAAAGTAGGTGTGGTAGGTAGAATCATCCTCCCGCAGGATACATTTCATGGCGGTGCGGATATGCCCCTGGGCGATCTTCGCGTAGCGCACATCGCCGGTCTCCTGGCTGGCCCAGTACAACAGGGGGAGGTTCAGCAGGCAATCGATGATCAGCCGGTACTCCGAGGCCTGGCCTACAGGCCCCCAGGCCTGGATGAACTGGCCCTTCTCCCGGAACCGCCCGGCCAGATGCTCCGCGGCCAAAAGCGCCGCCTCTCTGGCCCGCTCATCCCCGGTGAGCTTATAGGCCGCCACACAGGAAGGGCTGTACAAAAACCCCATATCGTGGTGGCATACATCCACCTGGTCCCGGATCCGTTCATAAAAACTTTCCACCTGTACCTGGGCAGCGCTCCGGAAGGCCTCCTCCTTGGTGTAGCTGTACGCCAGCCAGAGCGCCCCCGTCCAGAAGCCGGTGGTCCACTCCACATTTTCGGTGGGCCGGTAAAAGCCCTCAAAGCTGTTGGAGGAGGGGAAATGCTCCGTAAATACCGGAAGATCCGCCCGGAGGATCTCCACCGCCGCCTCCATGGCCTCCTTAAGCTGTGTCTCTGTAACGGCCGGATAGCCCATGATCGTCTCTAAGGTCTGTGCCATCTCCATCTCCTCCTTTCTAGCCCTTGATCCCGCTGGCCGCCACGCCCTCGACGAAGAACCGCTGGCAGCTCAAGAACACGATCACGATCGGGATCAGAGAGCACACGGAAGCCGCCATGATCCAGGCATAGTCCGCCCCATACTGGGAGATGAACATGCGGATACCTAACTGGACCGTCTTTAACTCCTTGGTCTTCAGATAGATCAATGGCCCCATGAAGTCATTCCAGACATTGGTAAAGGTAAAGATGGTCAAGGTCGCCATGGCCGGCTTTCCCAAGGGGAACACGATCTTTTGGAAGATCCCGAACTCGTTCAGCCCGTCGATCCTGGCCGCCTCGCACAGCTCGTCGGGGATGCTGATGTAGAACTGCCGGATCAGGAACACGCCGAAGGCGGAGAAGGCCTGCATCAGGATCAACCCGATATGGGTGTCGTTCAGCCCCATCTTCGACACCAGGATGAACTGGGGCACCATGTAGACCTGCCAGGGCACCGCAATGGTGGTGACATACATCAAGAACAGCAGATCCCTCCCCACGAACCGGCATTTGGTAAAGCCATAGGCGGCAAAACAGCTGGTGCAAAGCTGGATGATCGTGGTGATCACCGTCAGCTTGATGGTATTTTTAAAGAAGGTGATCAGCGGGAGCTTCTCCCAGATCACCCGATAATTTTCCGGGTGCATGGTCTCGGGCCACCACCGCATGGGGATGGAAAAAACATCCTTGTTCAGCTTTAAGGAAGAGATCACCATCCAGTAAAAGGGGACCAGCATCGCCAACGCAAGGGCGATCAGCACCACATACAGGACCGTTTTGGTCACTTTTCTCTTTGCTCTCATCCGTTCCCTCCCTATAAGTCCTTGGACCACTTTTTCTCGCCACTGAACTGGATCAGCGTGATCGCCAGCACGATGGCGAACAGCACGATCGCCCCTGCGCTGGCCGGGCCGAACTCCCAGCTGGTAAATGCCTTTTCATAGATATAGTTGACCAGGGTCTTGGTGGCGTTCCCAGGACCGCCGCCGGTCATCACGTACACCAGGTCGAATACCTTAAAGCACTGGATGGTCAGCATGATCAGCACAAAAAAGGTAGTGGGCGTCAGCATGGGCACGGTGACGTACAAAAGCTTCTGCCAGCCATTGGCCCCGTCGATGCTGGCGGCCTCATACAGGGTCTTGGAGATGCCCTGGAGGGCGGCCAGGTAGACGATCATATAGTAGCCCATGTATTTCCACACGCTCACGATCGCCACCGACACCATGGCCCAGTCCTTATCCACCACCCAGCGTGGCGGATCGGTGGCCCCCAGGAACTTTAAGATCTCATTGACCGGTCCGAAATCCGGCTGGAACAGCATGTTCCACACCGCGCCCACCGCCACGATCGAGGCGATATAGGGGAAATAGAACGCGGTCCGAAAGACGGCTACGCCCTTGATCTTATTATTTAAGAGCACCGCCAGCAAGAGCGCCAGGATCAAGGTGGGCACCACGGTCATCAGAGCATAGCTGACCGTGTGGACCAGGGTGCCCCGGAAGATCCTATCCCCAAAGATCTGGGCGAAATTCTGCAGCCCCACGAACTCCATAGGCCTTTGGGAACCGTCCCAGCGCATCACGCTCAATATGAACGAAAAGAGCACCGGGATAAATACAAAGATCGTATAGCCGATCAGATTGGGAAGGATAAACGCATATCCTGTTGCATTGTCTCGGATCTTTCTTTTCTGACGAGACGTCAGAGTCTTCACCCCACTGTTCATAACTATCCCTCCATGGTCTTAAGATAGCAGGTCACCAGCCCTTGATCTCTGCCACTCGCTCTTTTAGCTCCGCGATCCCCTCATCCACCGTATAGGAATGGATCATGATCATCTCATGGACCTCGTTCAGCACGGTGCGGATCTCCTCGATCTGGGGGTCTAAGGGACGGTCAAAGGCATAGTGGGTGTAATTTAAGGCTTCCACATTGCTCTCGCCCTCCGGGAAATGGTCGGCCGCCGCGATGGTCTGGAACACGGTCTCCGACGGGATCCCCGTGAACACGCCCTGCTCCGCTAAGATCTCGGCCGCCTTCTGGGAGGAGGCGAACTTCACGAAATCCCAGGCCAGGTCCGGCTGGTCGGTAAAGGCGCTGATCGCGATCGGTGTGAGGGCGCCCACGGTGTAGCCCGCCTCCACGTTAGAGGGATGGGGGATCGTGGCGATGCCCCAGTTAAAGTCGGTCTCCCCTTCCGCCTGGGACTGCATCATGATCGCGATGAACCAGGTCCCCATGGGCATCATGGCGCACTGCTGGTTCTTAAAGACCGAGGAATAATGGATGTTCGCCGTCTTTAAGGTGGAATAGTCCTGGATATAGCCGCCATCCTGCAGGGCCAGGCCCGCCTCATACCAGGGCTTCATAAAGCTGTAATCCTTCTCCACCACCGTGTGCTCCCCATCCTGCACCGCCCAGTTGGTCACCAGCGCCTGCCAGGTATGGTTGTGGGAACCGTACACCTTGCTGCTGCCCTCTCCGCTGGTCATCTTTTCGGCCAGCTCCTGGTACTCTTCCCAGGTCATATCGTTGGACGGATAGTCCACCTTCGCCGCGTCGAACAGGTCCTTATTGTAGTAGAGGACATACCAGTCGTTCCGGTAAGGAAGGGCATAGGTCTTGTCGTTATACATCAGCTGCTCTGCGGCCCCCTTGTAGACCGACAGGTCCAGGCTGTCCTTGGCGATGAAGTCATCGATCGGCATGAGCTGCTCCTTGTCCGCCATCTGGAGCATAGAGCCCATGTCCTTGACCCAGATCACGTCCGGATCTGGCTGCGCGGCCGAAAGGCTGATCCCTAAGGAATTGTTATATTCGTCCGCCGAGGTGTCGATGACCTTGATCTCCACGTCCGGGTTCTCCGCCTCATAGGCATCGATCACGGCCTGGAACTGGGGGCTGGACTCATTGTCCCAGGTGGTCACGGATAGCACCTGCTTCCCACCTGCCGTCTCTCCCCCCTGGGCCTGTGCCGCCCCTTCTGTCCCACTGCCCTGGGCTCCTCCATCCTGGACAGGCTTTCCCCCGCAGGCGGTCAGTGCGCCGCATACCATCGTCCCGGCTAACAACGCTGCGATCGATCTTCTTTTTCTCATGATAGATCCCTCCTCGTATACTTTATATAGGAGCCTGCACCGATCCACTAACGATGCTGCTCTGTTATGTGCGAGTCTATCAAAAAACACGCCCTTTTTGGATCGACGATCTTCAGATAAAGCTCTCCTTTTTTTAACTCCACGCCTCTTTTCAGCAAGATCCATACATTTTTTTCATATCCCGTTACTTTTTTGTTCTTTTTTCCTCCCTATGGAGCGTATCATCCGGAGGGCCATGTCCCATCAGGCTCGCTTTCCTGTGGGACAAAGATAAGGCAGGACCGCCTCCGCGCCTTTCCTGGCGGAGACCGTCCTGCCTTTCGCATCCCATCCCCCTGGCCTATCCCTGATCCATCATTGTCCAAGGATCAACGCAGCGGACCACCAGCTCCATCCCGCTGCCTGCGCAGGAGAGCGGCTATCCTTTCTATACGGGGCAGGCAGGCCTTAAAGAACATCTGGTAGGATCTGCAGAAATAGTTTTCTCCTATCCCCCCGCCTGGCTGCTCCCGATGCCTGCGGCAGCCGCCGCGGCAGAGGACGCGGTAGGGACAGGTCTGGCAGTTTTCCCCACGTTCAAAGGAGCTCTCTACGAACCGGCTCTCCTTCCGCCGCTGCTCGATCACCTGAAAGCTGTCGGTACACAGGTTCCCCAGGCGATACCCATCCAGCACATAAAAATCACAGGGATATACACTGCCGTCCGCCTCCACCACGTTCTGGAAGCTGCACACCCCACGCTGCTCGCAGGATTCCGGCAGCTGCCCTAAGAGGATCCCGATGTAATTCTCAAACTGGCGGATATAGGGCTGCTCTCCCTTAGCAAAGTCCTGCTCCCACAGCTCCCACAGCTGGATGAGGAACTGGCCGTAGACCTCCGGGGTCAGGGAATAGGCCTGCTGTCCCGGCTTTTCCTGGAGCGGGTCTAAGCAGGCGATGTACTGCTGCCAGGCAAACCCCAGCTTTTGATAACGCGCATAGATCTTCCGGATCCTGGGCGCGGTCCTGGCGTTCACCACCGTCAGCACGTTAAAGGGGACGCCAGCCTGCTCTAAGGCCCGGGCTGTCTCCAGGACGCGAAAGTATGTATCCTGCCCCTGGCTGTCCTTCCGGCAGGCGTCATGGGTGGCCTTCAGACCATCTATGGAGAGGCCGATCAGGAAATGGTTCTTCGCAAAGAAGGGGTACCAGTCCTCGCTCAGCCCATAACCGTTGGTCTGCAGGGCGTGGGAGACCGGGATATTTTTCGTATTATATCGTTTTTCCAGTTCCAGGCATCGCTCATAAAAGGGCAGCCCGGCCAGGGTCGGCTCGCCGCCCTGGAACGCGATCGTACAGGCCCCCTCCGCAAAGGCGAAGATCTCCCGGATCACATGCTCCAGGGTCTCCAGGCTCATGATCCCGTAGGAGGCCTGGTCCCGCCTCTTCATCTCATCTGCATAAAAACAATAGCTGCACCGCATATCGCACAGCCCGGAAGCCGGTTTGATCATCACATGGAGCTGCGGCATCTCTTCATCCCCCTGTCTCTTTCCGCACATGGCTTTTGGACACGTCCGTTTGCATGGTCTTTATCTGTCCCCATTCTAGCATGAGTCGCCCAAAAAGAGAAGTACCGTTCTGGCGGGTACCAAAAAGGAACGACCGTTCTTGTCTTTATGCGCGGTCCAGACATTTTTGTTAAAAATATAACGATAGCGAACGTTCTACAACGCAGATAATATACTATATATACAAAAAATATCCGGTCGATCCTTCAAAAAAATGTATGATCGCTACAGAAAATCATTTTCTTGTTGCATCTATATGGGCAATATGCTATACTAAGTCCAATCAAAGAACCGTGCAGAGACGATGAGAGCATAGTAGTACAACAGAGATGTTGGTATACTCCTATGCTCTTTATTTTTACGATCTTTCCGGAAAAGGATCGAAAAAGCTCTCCACGGGCAGCAACTATCGTTCCGTATCATTGCCCAAGGCCACAGATGGAGCGCGCGGCAGGAAGGGACTGCCCCTCCTATCGTGCCATCCAGGCGGCCGCAGGAGAAAAGGAGAAGACAAATGAAGACGAAGATGACCGCAAAGCGATGGACGATCGTGGCGATCGCGATCTGCCTGATCAGTCTGATCGGCACATCGCTGGTCCAGACCAGCAACAACAAGATCCGGATCAAGAACATGGCCTGGGAGAGCCCGGAGGGGGTCCTTCTGAGCGCGGATCTGTGGATCCCGCCCAATGCTACCGCCGATACCCCGGCGCCCGCCATCGTCACGATCGAGGGCTGGTACAACAACAAAGAGATGCAGGACATGTATAATGTGGAATTATCCCGGAGGGGCTTCGTGATCCTGACCCTGGATATGCACGGGCATGGGAACAGTGAGGCGGTATCCTCCGATAACCTGTATGATGGGGCCGTGGGCGTGGACGCCGCCGTACAGATGGTCGCCACCCTGCCCTATGTGGATAAGACAAAGATCGGCGTCACCGGCCACTCCAGCGGCGGTACCGCTGCCAACATGGCTGTGGCGATCGACAATGAGCGGGACGTGCCCCTGATCTCCTGCGTGCTCCAGCAGGCCGGCGACTGGCAGGATGACACCGGCGGGGACCACAGCGGGGATTACGGCAGCCGCAGCGTAGGCATGATCGCCAGCGAATATGATGATTTCTACTATGGCACCTACGACGATGCCGGGAACATGCTGACCACCCCGAAGGAATTTATGGAGACCGATAACGCCAAGCGTTTCCTGAACTTCAATGTAGATCCCGATCCCGGCTTTGTGGCCGAGGCCGCCAAGCACTATGTCCAGAGCTTTGACGGGAAGGACTCCCTCCGTGTGATCTACCGCCCCACCTGTATCCATCCGGCTGTGACCACCTCCGGGGAATGTGCAGGTTATGCGGTGGACTTCTTCGAGACCACGCTGGGCGCTCCCAGACCGCTGGCCCCGTCGGATCAGATCTGGCAGTGGAAGGCCTTCTTCGGCGCCTTAGGGCTTTTGGGCTTCTTCCTCTTTGTGATCTTCTTCACCCTGTCCATGGTGGACACCGGCTACTTCGGCACCCTGCGGGCGAAGGAGACGGTAAGGCCTGCAGAGGTCACAGATCAGGCTGGCAAGCTGTGGTTCTGGGGAGGGATCGCGGCCTCCGTCGCCTTCTCTGCCTTCAGCTTCCTCTTCTGCATCCGGAAGGTCTACTCGAACACCACGGACTTCTTCCAGCAGACCGCTCCCCTCACCATCGGCGTGTGGTCCTTGATGTGCGGGGTCTTCATGATCGTGCTGATGGCCCTCTCCTATCAGATGTACGGAAAGAAGAACGGGATGTCCTTAAAGGACAGCGGCGTGATGATCTCCCTGGAGGCGCTCTGGAAGACCCTGCTGCTGGCGCTTTTGGTGGTCACCGTATCCTTCGGGATCGTGTTCATGGGGACCTACTTCTTCAAGGCGGATTTCCGGCTGTGGATCTTCGCGATCAAAGCCTTTACAGCGGATAAGGTCTGGATCTCCCTCCACTACCTGCCCTTCTTCTTGGTATTTTATGTAGTCCATTCCGTATCCATGAACTGCTTCAACTACAACACCATCGGCAAGGAGAAAGGGAACACCTTGATCCTCTGCCTGGCCAACGCAGCCTCCTCGATCATCCTGGTGGCCGCGCAGTACATCTGCTTCTACTCCACCTCCCGCCAGCTCTTAGGACTTGCGGAAGGCGAGCGGATCGGACCGATCTGGCTGATCTCCGTGGCCTTCGTCCTCTTCGGCGCGGCCCTGATGTCCCGGATCATCTACAAGAAGACCAAGAACCCGTATCTGGCCGGACTGATCAGCGCCTGCCTGGTGACCTTGATCAACTGCTCCAACACCTTTACCACCCTGAGTGCAGGTGCCATGATCTGCACCACCTTCTAAAATACCGATAAAACACCCATGGACAGGAGGTCTGCCGGCTCTTTTCGCTGGCAGGCCTCCTGTTCTTTCTTACAGGATCTATATTTTCAGGCGTGTGGAACCCCTCATTTATTTCATTATTTATGTATTTATCTCAAAAAACAAGAAATATTGCATAAAATATCGACTTCCTGATCGTATATATGAAACAAACTTGTTATTTCGCACAAAAAATCGTTGCAATCCCATGAAATAACAGCTATAGTTAAGACGGCAAGATCGACAGATCTTATGAGGAAAAAACCGGATATTGAGAGGGTTTTTACAAAACAACTTACGCCTCTTTCAGATATTACAGAAAAACTGTGATCGATCCAGACGATGCAAGGTATAAATTTCAAAAAAAATAAAACAAAGGAACAGGTGGGGGTATGAGAGACGAGTATCCGCGTCCAGATCTGGTGCGGGAACGATGGCAGACGTTGAACGGGGAGTGGGACTTTTATGAGGGGGACGGCGGCGAGAAGCATCCGATCCAGGTCCCCTTCGTACCGCAGAGCGCACTGAGCGGCATCGGCAGGTGCCTGACCTCGGACAAGCTGGTGTATGAACGGTTTTTTACCGTCCCGAAGGAATGGGATGGAGCGCGCATCCTGCTGCATTTTGGGGCGGTGGACTATGAATGCAGCGTGTGGGTGAACGGCCACTGCGCCGGCGGGCACCGCGGGGGGCAGACCCCCTTCACATTGGATATCACCGCGCTCTTGACAGGCGGCAGAGAGCATCTGCGGGTGGAGGTGACCGATCCCTTAGAGGATGAGACGATCCCCCGCGGGAAGCAGTTCTGGAGGAAAAAGAGCCAGTTCATCTGGTATACACAGTCCAGTGGGATCTGGCAGTCCGTCTGGCTGGAACCGGTGGACAAGGCCCATCTGGAGTGGATCCATTTCACCCCGGATATCGATAAGGGGACGGTCACGATCGAGTATCAGGTATCGGCGGATACCCCATCTCCCTACACGGTGGGGCTGGACATCTGCTTTTGCGGCGATCGGATGTATGCCGGGACCACGGAAGGGACCGAGCGGCGGGGGAAGATCATCGCGGATGTCTTCCGGAACAGGGCGCTGAACGGGAGTTTCCATTTCACCGGATGCTACTGGTCCCCGGAACACCCTTATCTCTTCGATGTATCGGCCTGCCTCTGTGACGGGGATCAGGTCCATGACCGGATCCGCACCTACTTCGGTATGCGCAAGATCCAGGTAAAAGAAGGGAAGGTCTATCTGAACAACCAGCCCTACTACCAAAAGCTGCTGCTGGACCAGGGCTACTGGAAGGACGGCCTGATGACCGCACCCACCCAGGAGGAGCTGGCGGAGGATATCCGCAGGTCCAAGGCCATGGGCTTTAACGGCTGCCGCAAGCATGAAAAGGTGGAGGACCCGATCTTCCTCTACTGGGCGGATAAGCTGGGCTTTTTGGTCTGGGAGAGCATGGCCAGCTTCTGGAGCTTCACGCCCCAGAGCGGAGCCGCTTTTGCGGAGGAATGGCGCCAGGTGATCCAGCGAGACTATAACCACCCCTCGATCGTGGTCTGGAACATGATGAACGAGAGCTGGGGCGTCCCCCATATCTACGACGACCGACAGCAGCAGCATTTCGCCCGGGCTATGTACCATATGGCCCACGGCCTGGACGACAGCCGGCTGGTCATCGCCAACGATGGCTGGGAGATGACGGAAAATGATATCTGTGCCTTCCACACCTACAAGCACGGCAGCGAGGAGGACATAAAGCAGCAGGAACGGTTCCGGACCGGTGTGCTGACCCTGGAGGGCCTGGCCGGGCTGGTGGAGCGGCCCTTGTTCGCCAAAGGCTTCGCCTATGCTGGGCAGCCGGTGATGCTGACGGAAATCGGCGGCATCGCCATCCAGAGCAGCTCCCCCGGCCAGGAGGCGGACCCGGACGCATGGGGCTATACCGGGGCAGAGGATACCCAGGCATTTTTAAAGGTCTACGAGCGCCTGATCGACGCGGTCTATGGATCGGACCTACTCTGCGGCTTCTGCTACACCCAGCTCACGGATATCGAGCAGGAGCAGAACGGCCTGCTGGATGAGATGCACCAGTTCAAGCTGGATGCCGCCGCGATCAAGGCGATCAACGACCGGAAGGAGACGGCCCTGGCGTTCTCCACCGTCGTCTGAGGCTGGCCCCACGAAAACGGCACAGCCAGACCGTTCAAATACACTGGACGGTCACACACAGCCGCCCCGTTCTGCTCTGTCCCCATGTTTTCGGGCAGTCCGGGACAGACGGAGCGGGGGGCCGGCAAGAGCGGACCGGCAAGAAAAGAAAAAGGAGAGGATACCCATGGACAAGACCATATTTCTATTGCTGGATGCGTGCCAATATGAGGCGGGGACACGGAACCTGGGGTATCCGGAGCACCTGATCGACTATAAAAAGGGCGCTAAATACAAGGTGCGGGGCGAGCTGCCCTCCCTGTCCAGGCCCATGTACGCCACCCTGCTCACAGGGCTCCCGGTATACCGCCATGGGATCGCCGCCAATGAGACCGTGCGCACGCTGACCTGCGAAAATGTATTTTCCCTGTGCAAGGCGGCAGGCGGGACCACAGCGGCGGCGGCTTACCACTGGTTCAGCGAGCTTTATCTCCACGCCCCTTTTAAGATGGATAGGGACAGGTTCCAGTCCCACACAGGAGGGGCGATCGATGAGGGGATCTTCTATTGGGAGGACGACTATCCCGACTCCCACCTTTTGGCAGACGGCGAACATCTGCGGAAGACCTACGACCCGGACTTCATCCTGTATCATCCCATGGGGATCGACACCCAGGGACATTTGAGCGGATCCGGGAGCCGCGGCTATGAGGGGGCGATCGCCAAGATGAGCGTGCTCCTCTCCCTGCTCCTCCCCACCTGGCTGGAGGAAGGCTATCAGGTGGTCATCACCGCCGATCACGGGATGAACGGGCTGGGCTGCCACGGAGGGACCGATCCCGTGCAGCGGGATACACCTTTATACATCTTCAGCCACAAGATCACGGCTGGCCGATATGAGGACCACTATATCTCCCAGCTGACCGTGGCGCCGCTGCTCTGCTATCTGCTGGGGATCCCCACAGGAAAGGATATGATGGATCTGTCCCTGGTGGCAGGGATCCTGCCAGAGGGATAGACAGCAAACTGGGATGGATAAAGAAGAAAACAGGCTGACCACGGTCGGCTTGGGATAGATGGAAATGAAGGGTTACGTTTCAAAGGAGGAAAAAATGAAAAAGCGAGCAAAAGTTTTAAGCGTGTTACTGGTGGCTGCCATGTCCATATCCGCCCTTTCAGGCTGCGGCGGTGGTGGTGGGTCGAAGAACAAGGAGCCCATGCCGGAGGTACAGGTGGATCCTAACGCCAAGGTAGTCCTTAACGGCACGGAGATGCCCCTTAGCGAGCTGGTCACCAAGGGACAGGAGGAAGGGGACGTACAGTCTGTGGGCATGCCCGATGACTGGGCCAACTGGAAGGGTTCCTGGGAAGGGATCAAGACCACCTACGGCCTCTCCCACGGGGATGTGGATATGACATCGGCCGAGGAGCTGTCTCAGTTCGCCGCAGAGAAGGACGACCCCACCAAGGATATGGGCGATATCGGCCTCTCCATGACACCGGAAGCGATCAAGCAGGATGTGATCGGATCCTTTAAGGCCTCCACCTGGGATCAGTTCCCGGATTGGGCAAAGAATCCCGAGGGCCGCTGGGTCATGACCTATACCGGCTCCATCTCCTTCATCGCCAATACGGAATCCACCGGCGGCAAATGCCCCGCCTCCTGGGCGGAGGTAAAGAGCGGGGATTACCTGGTATCCGTAGGGAACGTGCTGGGCGGCGCGGCTTCCCAGGTAGCCGTCCTCTCCTGTGCGATCGCCAACGGCGGTTCCTTAGATAACATCCAGCCCGGCATCGACTTCTTCAAGGAATTAGCCGCGGCAGGCAGGCTGGATACCGGCGACACCACCTCCGCCAGGCTGGCCAGCGGCGAGATGGTCTGCTGCGTGGGCAACTATGACTATTCCGTCCTCTCCTGGCGGGATAACATCGTGGCTGAGAACCCGGATATGAAGCTGGACATCACGATCCCCTCTGACGGCTCCGTCACCAACGGATACGCCCAGATCCTGAACAAATTCGCGCCCCATCCCCATGCGGCTGGGCTGGCGATCGAGTATCTCTGCAGCGACGAGGGCGCGATCGACCGCGCCAGAGGCTATGCAAGGCCCACCAAGCAGGGCGTCACCCTGCCGGCCGATGTGGCGGAGAAGCTCTTAAGCGACGATCTTTATGCAAACTGCACCAATATCTCCGATGTAGAGGGCTTGAACAATGCCTGTGCCGCTATCGCGGAGGCCTGGGAGCGGGAAGTGCTCCCGCTGGTCCAGTAAACAGCCGGCCTGACACATGCGGCGTCAGGGAGCCTGTCATCACAGCGGAATGCCTCCAGGGGGGCTAGGGCTGTCGCATGATAGCGGCTATATACAAGACATATAGGATAGATGCTCTGTATCCATATATTGTATATAGGCCACATCCTGCAACACCTCTTCTCCCCGGCAGGCCATCCGCGGGCAGGCATCCCTCCCGCCGTGGGACCTGGCCACCGATAAGGGGAGAATGAACGTATGAAAACAAAATATAAGCTCAAAAATCTCTTGACGATGCTCCCGCTCCTGTTCCTGGCCGCGTTGTTCATCTTTCTTCCGATCCTGAGCATGATCAGACAGAGCTTTACGCTGCCGGAAGCGGGGACATTTACCTTTAGCAACTATGTGACCATATTTACCGATCCTATCTACCGGGTGGCTACAGAAAACAGCCTGTACCTATCCTTTATCTCTACGATCGTCGGACTGATCATCTCCTTCCTGATCGCGTACTCCGTCAATGAGCTGGGCCAGAAGGGCCAGGGGCGCATCCTCTCCATGCTGAACATGGTCTCCAACTTCGCGGGTCTGCCTTTGTACTTCTCCTTCGTCGTCATCCTGGGGAATACCGGCATCTTCGTGCTGGCCTTAAAGGCGATCGGCGTGGAGCTGGCCACCGTGTTCAAGCTCTACTCCATGCAGGGGCTCATGCTGATGTTCATCTACTTCCAGCTCCCCCTAGGGAGCCTGATGCTGGTCCCCGCCTTCCAGGCGATCAAGCCGGCATGGAAGGAGGCTGCGGAGCTGATGGAGGCCAACTCCATCCAGTTCTGGACCAAGATCGGGATCCCGGTGATGCTGCCCAGCCTTTTGGATACCTTTTCCCTGCTGTTCGCCAACGCGATCACCGCCTATGCTACGGTGCTCCTTCTGGTGACCACCAGTATCCCTCTCCTGCCGGTCAAGATCACCACCATGTTCACCGGTGAGATGACCCCTCAGAGAGAGATGGGCTCCACCCTGGCGATCTGGATGATCGCGCTGATGCTGGCCGTGATCTGCGGATGTAACCTGCTGAAAAAGCTGCTGTATAAAGGAGGGAGCGGATCATGAAACGTAAAAAGACATTCCCCTATGTGGTGTTGACATTGACCTGCATCTTTCTGCTGATCCCCTTCGCCGCTACCCTGATCTATTCCTTCACCGTAGGGTGGACCAAGCTCCTCCCCTCCGGCTGGACCTTGAAGTATTGGGGACAGGCCTTTACCGAGCCGGATCTGTGGCCGGCGATCTTCAGAGGCGTGCTGATCAGCATCCCCCCGATCATCATCTGCAACGTGGTGGTGATCCTGGCGCTGTACACCGCCGTGGTGTACTATCCAAAGCTGGAAAAATATATCCAGGCCATCTGTATGGTGCCCAATTCCTTAAAGGGCGTGACCATCGCTATCCCGGTCCTGGCCCTCTACGCGGGGACCCCCACGATCTTCTCTAACCGCATGGTGATGATGGTCTGCATCTACAGCATCTCGATCCTGCCCTTTGTCTATCAGGGGATCCGGAACAACCTCCACGGGATCAACGTGACCCAGCTTTTGGAGGCGGCGGAGATCTTAGGGGCGGGCAAGCTCTACGCCTTCGGTCGGATCATCCTGCCCAGCATGCTGTCGGGGATCTTAGTCTCCTCGCTGCTGGCATTGTCCACCGTGTTCGGCGACTTTGCCATCATCAAGATCATCGCCGGGAATAAGTACCAGACCATCCAGATGCTCCTTTACAACAGCCGCCTGATCGTCCTCCAGTACCAGTGCGTGATCGTGATCATCATGTTCACGGCCACCCTGATCATCTCCCAGACGGTCTTTACATTCCAGAATAAGAAAAAGAGGTAGGTGGGATCATGTCATATATCGAATTTAAAAATATCCATAAGCGTTTCGGCGATGTCCATGTGCTCAAAGGGATCGATCTGACGATCGAACAAGGAGAGTTCGTGACCTTACTTGGTCCCTCCGGCTGCGGCAAGAGCACCCTGCTGCGCTGTTTTTCCGGTCTGGAGACCGTCAGCGAGGGGCAGATCTTCTTAGACGGCGTGGATATCACGGGCTTTACGCCTAAGCAGAGGAAGATCGGCATGGTGTTCCAGCAGTACAGCCTCTTCCCCAACATGACCGTGCGGCAAAATGTGGCCTTCGGCCTCCAGATCCAGAAGAAGGACAAGGCCGTCATCGATGAAAAGGTCCGGGAGACCCTGGAGATCGTGGGCCTGTCGGAAAAGATCGACCAATATCCCAGACAGCTCTCCGGCGGCCAGCAGCAGCGTGTGGCCCTTGCCAGAGCGATCGTCATGGAGCCGAAGGTCCTCCTTTTGGACGAGCCCTTGAGCGCTATCGACGCGCTGCTGAGACGGAACCTCCAGGTGGAGATACGCAAGATCCAGCAGAAGCTGGGGATCACCGCCATCTTCGTCACCCACGACCAGGAGGAGGCCATGGTGATGTCCGACACGATCCATCTCTTTAACCTGGGGAAGATCGAACAGTCCGGCTCACCAGAGCAGATCTACGCCTACCCGAAGACTAAGTTCGCCGCCAATTTCATCGGCCATTACAACATCCTGGAGGTGGAGGCCTTAAAGGCGTTCTTCCCGGTGGAGTCCGCCAGCGGTTCTGTGGCGATCCGCCCCGAAGCCATCCACATCTCCCAAACAGCAGGCTGCGGCCCTGACGCCGTGGAGTTGGGGGGCAAGATCGTGGGCGCCATGTCCCGAGGGACTACCGTGGCCTATACGGTGGACTGCAGCGGCATAGAGATCAACGCCGACCGGCTGTTCAGCCCCAACGGGGGCATCGAGGCCGGGGAAGAGGTCTGGCTCCAGATCCCGAAGAAGGATATCCTGGAGCTGCGTTAGTTCCAGACTGCTAAAGAGGGGCTGCTGCAGCCCCTTTGCAGGATACAGGAAGGTAAGGGTTTATGGAAAAGTTAAGAAAGATCACCGATGACAGGACCGCGCGGGTCTTATTCCTGCTGTGCTGGTCGGCATATTTCACGTCCTATATCGGACGGCTGAACTACTCTTCGGCCATGACCGCCATGATCCAGGAGCAGATCCTGACCAAGAGCCAGGCCGGGTTCATCAGTATGGTCTATTTTTTTGCCTATGGGATCGGCCAGCTGTGCAATGGCCTCTTAGGGGACCGGATCCATCCGGGGCGGATGATCTTCACCGGTCTGTCCCTGGCGGCGGTCATGAACCTGCTGATGGGATTCACCGGTAATTTCTTCCTCATGTCCGTGATCTGGGGGATCAACGGCTACGCCCAGGCCATGATCTGGCCGCCGATCATCCGCATCTTCGCGGAGATGCTGGAGAAGGAGAAAAAGATGCGCTACTGCGTGGACATCGTCTCCTCCCAGGTGGTAGGGACCCTGGCCTCCTACCTGATCGCCGCGGCGGTCATGTGGCTATTTGGCTGGAAGGCCGTCTTCGCCGCGGCCGCCCTCTGTCTGGCGGTGATGGCGGCGGCGTGGATGGCAGGCTTTAAGCGGGTGGAGAAGGGCGGCGGTAAAGCCCATGTCGAGGCACAGGCTTCCGCCTCTTCTGCACAGACACAGACCGCTGTCCCGTCCACAGACAGTCGGTCCGCATCCGCAGGCAATACCGCTCCGGACCACAGCTTCTCTCATCTCCTGCTCCACTGCGGCCTGCTGGCGGTCCTCTTCCCGGTGGTGATCCACGGGATGCTGAAGGATGGTGTGACCACCTGGGTGCCTACCTACATCACAGAGACCTTCATGACCTCCCCCTCCTTCTCCATCCTGGTGACCACTGTATTGCCGGTGATCAACCTGACCGGAGCCTACGCGGCCAGAACTGTCTACAAAAAATGCAGAGAGCACGAGGTGAAGGCGGCCGCTCTGTTCTTCACTGTGGCTACGGCGGCCCTCTGCGGCCTATGGGTGGGAAGGGGCGTGTCGATCCTCCTGACGGTCCTGCTCTTCGCTCTCACCACCGCCTCCATGATGGCGGTGAACACCCTCTTCGTGAACATGCTCCCCCTGCGGTTCGAACGGCTGGGACGGGTATCCACCGTCTCCGGGTTCTTAAACTCCGCCGCCTACCTGGGCACGGCGGTCTCCACCTTCACGATCGGGATCATGGTGGAACGGATGGGCTGGGATGTAACGATCGGCAGCTGGGTCCTGCTCACGGGGGGCGCACTGGTTGTGTGCATCTTGTTCAGGAAGCGGGAGATCGGGTAGACCTACGATCCACAGACACTCACAGACCAGGCAACGCCGCCCTGGAAAAAGGCGGCGTTACCTATTGACAAAAACTATATCATGATCATAGCATATTTTGTCAGATCTATATAGTGACATATTGCCCAAGATCATCAAGAGACAGGTCGTTTGTTTCTTTTTACAGATCGACCAGAGGACCCGTTGCAGGACTACCGGCTGCTATACACTGACCGTTCCTCCTCCCTTAAAAACCACCCGGTGATCCCCAGCGTCACCGCCTCCGTCACCGGCGCGGCCAGCCACACGCCGGTCATCCCGAAGAGAGCCGGGAGCACAAAGATGCACACGAGGAGCACCCCAAGCCCTCTGGAAAAGGAGATCGCCGCCGACTGGAAGGCCCGCCCGGTGGCGGTGAAATAAAAGGAGGCGATAGCGTTGATCCCGGAGGCGAAGAAGGAGGTCATGAAGATCCACATCCCGGCCCCCACCATCTCCTGCACCGCGCTGCTCCTGACGAACATGCCGCCATATCCGTCTTTGACCGCCGCCAGTATGAGGAACACCACCGCGCCGGCCAAAAAGACATAGCGGCTGGTCCTCTTCCGGATCGCGGCCGCCAGCGCCTTCTCCCGGGCCCCGTAGCAGAAGCTCATCAGCGGGCTGGCCCCCTGCCCGAACCCGATGACCACCATGCTGAACAGATAGGCCACATAGCCCACGATGGTAAAGGCGGTGACGCCGTCCACGCCGATCCGGCGCATGATCACGAAGTTATAGGCGAACATGGCGATCCCGGTGGACATCTCGCCGATGAACTCTGAGCTGCCGTTCAGGATCCCCTGTACAAAGATCTGGGGCGAAAAACGGAACCTCCCCAGGCGATAGACCTGGGCTTTTTTGTGGAAATAGCGGAGGATCCAGGCCAGGGAGACCAGCGCCGAGACCAGGGAGGCCCAGGCGATCCCCGCCGCGCCCAGGGAGAGGAGCCCGGCCAGCACATAGTCTAAGATCACGTTCAGGAGGGCGTTGACCACGGTCACCTGCAGGTAGAAGGCCGGATGCCCCTCTCCCCGGATGAACATGCCGAAGGAGGAGTTGACCACCATCACCGGCAGCTCCAGGAGCATGACCTGATGATATCCCCGGAAATACCGGATCACCTGTCCATCCGCCCGCAGCAGCGTGAGCATGGGCCGAAAGCCGATCCACATGACACAGCTCAGCGCCAGGGAGGCCGCCGCCGCGGTGGCGATGGTCTGGCGGAAGACCTGTGCGCAACAAGCCTTATCCCCGGCGCCAAGGGCCATCCCGGCGATCGACACGCCGCCGATGGAGATCATCAGGCCGATCCCCAGATACAGATAGACAATCGGGAGCCCTAAGTTAACCGCCGCGATCCCCTCTTTTCCCACGAAGTTCCCCATAAAGAACCCATCCGCCACGGTGATAAAGGCCGTCAGCACCATGGAGACGATCGCGGGAACGGAATACTGCCATATCTTTTTCCTAATGTCTTGTTTGATCTCGTTCAGATCCATAAAAAGATCCCTCCTTATACTGTAAGATGATCGGCCGACCATCCCCATTATAAAGGAGGGATATCTATTTTACTTCTGGATCCTTGCTGTCTTTTCCTGCCGCGTGCCGCCCTCTCACCGGCAGGATCGCCCTTTGATCAGAACAGGAATTTCGTCTCCGTCCGGAACTGGGACGGGGTCATCCCGGTGATCTGGCGGAAGCATTTGGCAAAATGGCTCTGGGAACAGAAGCCCAGGGGATCCCATATCTCGTTCATGCAGTAGCTCTTTCTGGACAGCATCAGCTTTGCCATGCCGATCTTCTCCTTCAGGATCCACTTATGTACCGTCTCCCCCGTCTCCTTCTTGATCGTGTGAGAGAGATGGCTCTTGCTGATACAAAGTGCCTCCGCGATATCCTCTAAAGCCAGCGGCTCATAGATGTGGCCCCGCACATATCGCTGGAACTTGACAAAGACGGGAGAAGCCTCGCCCACATAGGTGTTTTCCCCGATGATCCGGGCAAGATCCGCCAGATAATCTTCGCTGAGCTCCACCAGCCTCCAGGGCGTACCGGCGTCCTGGGACCTGTGGATGCATCGCTCAAAGCCCGCGTCCACCAGTGTGTTGGGGACACCTACCTTCTCCGCGATCTTCACCGCCTCCACCCAGAGCACCATACATACCCGCAGCGCATAGGCACGGTCTCCCATGAAGAACCGTTCGCACACCGCTCTTTTCTCCGCTTCACCGTATCGGCTCCGGATGATATCCGCCCGTCCCTGGCGGACACATTCCAGCCAAAGGTCGAACATGCTGTCATCAAATGCGGAACCCTCCGATCCATCCCCTTTAAACCTGTCCATCGGAACACCCCTTGCCCATGGATGAGCCTGTCATCTCCCACTGCGTTTACTCATATGTAAACTTTCATTTTTACATTTGCACAAATATCATATCACTTATAGTTATTATAGTCAACTGCTTTTTACATTTGCACAAGAAAAGACCTTGCACTCAACCAGATGCTTTTACATTTGACGTATCAAGATCCGTGCATTATAATGTTTAGTGCAGATGTTAGCAAAAGGAGGAGCGCACCATGGCGAACAGGGTCACCATACAGGATATCGCAGATGCCCTTGGCGTATCCAGGAACACGGTCTCAAAGGCCATCAATAACACCGGCATCCTTGCCGATGCCACCAGGGAAAAGATCTTGAAGAAAGCGGCGGAGATGGGCTATAAGCAGTTCACCCAGTTCATCCCCGCCGTCCCCGGCCGGATGGCCCCTCTGCTGACGGGGCCTGATAAAAAGGGGGAGATCGTCCTCTTTACCACCGTGTTCTGGGCAAAAAACTCTTATGTCTCTACGTTAGTAGAGACCTTCCAGAAAAAGCTCTCTAAACAGGGCTACGGCCTCACCATGCACCGCATCCTCCACGAGGAGGTGGACCGGATGGAGCTGCCCCGGGCCTTCGATCCGGAAAGGACCTCGGGGATCATCTGCTTTGAGCTGTTCGACGACCGCTACTGCCAGATGGTCTGCAGTCTGGGCATCCCGGTACTTTTCACGGACGCGCCCGTCGGTTCTATGGGAGCGCCCTTGCCTGCCGACGTGATCTATGCAGATGACCGATCTGCCATTTGTGCATTTGTAAAAGAGATGGCTTTAAGAGGCAAAACGAAGATCGGGTTTGTGGGCGATCATCTGCACAGCCTGTCCTTTTTCCAGCGGTACATGAGCTATCGCACCGCCATGCTCCTGGCAGGCCTCCCCTGCCCGGAAGACTGCTGCATCCTTGGGAATAAAGAAGGAGTCCGTTATCCGGACTCCAACGACTATCAGGACTATCTGACCGAACAGCTCCGATCCATAAAAAGCCTCCCGGAGGTGTTCATCTGCGCCAATGATTTTGTTGCGGTGGACCTTTTGCAGGTGATGAAAAAGCAGAAGATCTCCGTCCCCGCCGATCTCTATCTGTGCGGCTTTGACGACGCACCGGAGACCAGGATGGTGACCCCTTCGCTCACCACCGTCCACGTGGACAGCGAGAGCATGGGGGCCACGGCCTTCCACCTGCTCCTGTCACGGATCGAAGATCCGTCCCTGGCTTTCCGCACCGTGTATGTCGGGACAACACTGGTCTTCCGGGATTCCACAGGGGACTTTTCCGGATGACCTGCTCCGTCCGGCCAAGATCTCTGGTCGGACCATCCCTGTCCGGCCTGGACCTTTAGCATCCGTCCGCTGCCAGCTCATATTTTGTGATATCCATGACCGCCTGGCCGTCTGCAAAGAAGGAGATCCCCTCTGCCGCCAGGTCTGTGTACATGGTCAGGGACAGCGCCTGCTCTCCATCATTAACAAAGATCTCCGCGCTGAAGGAATCTAAGATGATCCGCAGCTCCAGCGCTCCTGCCCCACTCCTGACCAGGCTGCGCCGCTGATGGACGATCGCCCGCCTGGAGCCGGAGAACTTCCGGTCGATCTTCAGGACAGACTCCCGGGGGCGGAAGCTCACGGAGGTCCGGTACTGTCCATCCTGGGCGAAGCGTACCGCGAACTTTTGATAGAGCGGCTCCCCCTCTGCCGGGCGGATCTTCAGCTCCATATCCACTCTCCTGCCCTTGATCCCCGCCAGACGGACCTCGCCGGAGACGGTCACATCCTCATAGACCACCTTCCCCCTCCTGAGGCCATCCAGCTCTCTTATGGGCCACTGATACAGCCTCCCATTTCGGACGGACAGCTCTCTGGGAAGGCTCATCTGACCGGACCACAGCTCCTCCGGCGTGCGTATCCCGCAGGCATCCCAGTTCTGCATCCATCCGATCATGATCCGCCGCCCGTCCGGAGCCTCCACGGTCTGGGGCGCGTAAAAATCGATCCCATGGTCGATCGCCTGGTCTTGTTCCTCGATAAAGGTATCCGTCTCCTCATCATACGTCCCGATCAGGCAGACCGTCCCGTTGCCATTGTGATATTCAAAGCCCTGGGGCAGCATATCCTGGGGGCTGACCAGCAGGACCTGCTTTCCGTCCAGCGGAAAAAAGTCCGGACACTCCCACATCTTCCCCCACCGTCCCTCATTGGAGATCAGCACCCGCTTAAAGTGCCAGTGGAACCCGTCCTCACTGACGTATAAAAGGATCTGGCCGCTGCCGTCCGCCGGACGGTTCCCCACCACGCAGGCATAAGTCCCATCCTTCTTTTTCCACATCTTGGGATCGCGAAAATCGAACCGGCTCCCTCCCTCCGGCACATCCATCTCATCCAGCACCGGATTTTCCGCGTATTTCACATAGTCGATCCCATCTCCTACGGCAATGCACTGGGTCTGGATCTCCCGCAGGCCTCCGTCACGCTGTCTCTCCTTTAGGACCCCGGTGTACATCAGCAGATGCCGGCCATCCTCCAGGGTGAGGGCGCTCCCGGAAAAGCATCCGTCCCGGTCATAGATCTCATCCGGCGCCAGCGCCGCCGGCAGATACTGCCAGTGGAGCAGATCCTCGCTCACCGCATGGCCCCAGTGCATGGGGCCTGTGGTGGAGCTGTAGGGATGATACTGATAAAACAGATGATATCTCCCATCGTACCAGGAGAAGCCGTTGGGATCGTTCATCCAGCCGATGCGGACCGACAGGTGGAACCCGGGACGGTCCTTCTGCTGGATCATCTTCTCGGAAGCTTCTTCATACTTGCGCGCTTCCCGTAATGTCTGGCTTGTCATAGGATAAAGCCTCCTCTGATAACATCATTTCACCGCGCCTGAGGTCACACCCTCCACGATATAACGCTGCAGGAGCACATACAAGATCAGTATGGGCAGCATCGCCAATAGCAGCGCTGCCATGACCAGACCGATATCCGTGGAATAGGTCCCGTAGAACACCTGTGTGGCGATCGGGATCGTATAGAGCTCCTTCTTGGCCAGCACCAGGCTGGGAAGGAGGTAGTCGTTCCAGAAGCCCATGGCATCGATGATCGCCACGGTCGCGATGGTAGACTTAAGTAAGGGGAATACGATCTGCCAAAAGGTCTGCCAGCGGGTACAGCCGTCGATGGTGGCCGCCTCCTCAAGAGCGATCGGGACATTGGTTTTGATCGCACCGTGGAACATGAAGGTGGCCATGGACAGGGAAAAGCCCACATGCATGAAGATCAGGGTGGCCCGATGGTTCAAGATCCCCAGGACACCGCCATATAAGGACACCATAGGGATCATCAGCACCTGGAAGGGGATCACCATAGACGCGATCATCATCCCCAGCAGGAGCCCGCAGGCCTTCCACTTATTGCGCACGATCACAAAGGCGGTCATGGAAGAGAACAGGATGGTCAGGGCCGTAGAGCAGACGGTGATGACTGCGGAGTTTAAGAAGGAACGTCCAAAGTTCATCTTCTTCATCGCCTCCGGGAAATTGGCAAGGGTGAAGCCATGGGCCCCTACCAGAGCCAGTGGATCGGAGGTGATATCCGCTTTTGTCTTGAACACATTGATCACCACCAGGACAAAGGGGAAGATAAAACATACGAACAGAGCGACCAGGATGAGGATCTTGACCCCATGGCCGATCTTTTTATCACGAGCTGCTTTTTCATTCGCATTCATTTACGCCGACACCTCCGCTTTCTTGCCTACATAGACTTGGGCTACGCCCACAACGGCACAGACCACGAACAAGATCAATGCTTCTGCCTGTCCCACACCGAAGTTCTTATAGGTAAAGGCCTGGTTATACACATGCATCGCTGCCATGACCGAGCTGTTAAAGGGCTCGCCATTGGTCAGGGAAAGGTTCACATCATAGACCATGAAGCACCGCGTGACCGTCAGGAACAGGCACTGCACAAAGGACGAGACCATCAGCGGCACGGATACATAGACGATCGACTGGGTGTTGGTGCAGCCGTCGATCCTGGCGGCCTCCAGCACATCATCGGAAACGCTCATGAACCCGGCCACGTAGATCAGCATCATGTAGCCCGCGTACTGCCACACAGAAACGATGATCAGACACAGCATGGCCCCGCCTGTGGTCGCCAGCCAGGAGGTGGACAGCGGACCGATGGATAAAGAGGTCCCCAAGGCCACGAAGGCACGGTTGAACACGAACTTCCAGATGTAGCCCAGGACGATGCCGCCGATCAGGTTCGGGGTGAAGAAGCCTGCCCGGAAGAAATTCTGCCCCTTGACGCCGCTGGTCACCAGGAAGGCCAGGATGAAGGCCACCACGTTGACCAGGACCACCGCCACCACGGAATACAGGAAGGTCCTCCCCATAGCCTGCCAGTAGGCGGCATCCGCAAAGGTCTCCACATAGTTGGCCAGACCTACGAAAGGCTTCTGTCTGGACACGCCGTCCCAACTGGTGAGGGTCAGATAGATCCCGTAGATAAAGGGGAGGATGACCACGGCGAAGAACATGAACGTCGTCACACCTGCGAACATGAGGAATTGTTTACATTTATAGGACATGGTATTTGTCTTCATATCAGGATGTCCCTCCTTCATCGAGCTGTCTTTTAGTGTTCCACAGGGGCCGTGGAGGACCAATACTTTTCGATCTCAGCCGCCAGCCCCGCCCGGTCGATCTGTCCCGCCAGATATTTCTGGAATGCCGCTCCGCAGAGAGAGAAATGATCGTCCGGCAGATAGTTATAATTGTCGATCAGAGCCCCTGCATCCGCGTATTTCTTGACGGAAATGGACAGCGGGTCAAGTCCTGCAGCCGCGATGTTGGAATAAGCCGGGACTAAGGCGCACTTTTCGGTCAGGAAGGTATTCCCTGCCTCGTCAAATACCAGCCAGTTGAGGAAATCCTTGGCCGCCTGGCGCTGCTCCTCTGAGGTATTGTCCGAAGAATCGATGAAGAAATATTTGGATCCGCCGCCTACCAGCTTCTCGTTGGTGCCGTCGGTGGTGTTCTCCGGGACCGGCATGATCCCCATCTTCTCGGAATAGTCATAGGCGTTGATCATGGACCAATCCCAGTTGCCGCCGAACATGAAGGCTACCTCGCCCTCTGCCAGCTTCTGCTCCGATACCTCACGCTCTGCCGCGATCGGAGAGCCTGCCGCGTAGTTGTACTTCATCATCGTGTCGAAGTAATCCATCCGCGCGTTCCACTTGTCATTGTCCGCAAGATGTGCATTGCCCTCATAGAGCGCGGCCACGAACTTGTCCACATCCTCCTGGGTCTCGTAGACCTCGGACAGGAAATGTCCGGCCAGGGACCAGTCCTCCTTCATGATAGCCACCGGGGCCTCCATGCCGCCGGCCACCAGCTTTTCCAGGAGCCCCTGGAAGGCGTCCAACGTGGCGTAGTCTGCCGGATCGAAGGTCTCACCGGTGATCTTCTCGATCGCATCCGCATTATAGATCAATCCGCGCGCTTCCACACATACGGGGAAGCCCACTACCTTCCCGTCCACGGACAGGGCATACTGGGTGTTCTCCACCCATTTTTCACCGCTCAGATCCGCAGCGTGATCAGCTGCCAGGGCGTACACGTCTTTTGCGTCCACCATGGAAAGGGTGTAGGGATCGTTGGACGAATATTTTGTCGCCAGGTGCGCCGCTACGGTATCATTGGAATAATAGACCTCCACGTCCACACCGGTCGCTTCGCTGTACTCCTTCGCCATCTCCTCGAACTGTGCCTGGACCTCGATCTTCGAGTTAAAGATCGTGATCGCCACGCCGTCGCCGCTGCCGCCTGCTGCCCCGCCGCCGTCCGCGGTGGATCCACCGCCGCATGCTACAAGAGATGCTGTCATGACGGCCGCAAGTGTTCCTGCTAGTAATTCCTTTTTCATTTCGGATCTCCTCCTTGATAGAAAATTATGATGTACTGCCCAGGTCCTCCATCAGGCCGACATGAAAGACCTGGATCTTATAAAAATATAACAAAAAACCATCTTGATTTCTGTAACGATACTGCAATATCTAGCATATTCGTGCAAAAAAACGTGGACAGAACGTTTTTTGTCAAGATCGCGGCAGGATCAGAGCAGGATCTCATCAAGATCGGGGCGGGACCTCTCCAGGATCGGACCACGACAAAAAAGGCAATGGAGATACGCCAAGTCCAGTATCTCCACTGCCTTTTGTTACTTTCTAGATAGCGAACAGCCCCTCAACCTACCGTTCCACCATAAACCGCCCGCAGGCAGCCCCGACGAGGATCAGGACCACTAAGAGCAGGGCCACCATGATGACCTACACTGCCTCCCATAAGGAAGGCATTTACCAGCTTTCTTGCCATCTCTGTGCTCACATCCCTTCGATCAGTCTGGAGACCATCGCTTTTATGCCGTTCACTTTGTAACCGTTAGATCCCATGGGCGCCGCGCCCTTGACCGCCAGCTCCCCTGCCTCCCTGGCAAGCCCGGCGTCCGGTGTCTTTCCGGTCACGAATGCCTCCACTTCCGAAAGCTTTAGCGGGACCGGCGCAACGCCGCCGAGCACGATGGAGATCTTCCCGATCCGCCCTTCTTCCAGCCGGTAAGCGTACGCCATGCTGACCACCGCAAAGTCGATGGACGTGCGGATCCGCATCTTCTCATAGCCGGTCTCATACCCCGACATATCCGGTACCCTCACCGCCGTCACCAGTTCATCCGGATCTAGCATATCGGAAGCCTTCAGCTTGGTGGTAAAGAAGTCCTTCGCCTTGATCTCCTTCTTTGTGGTGACCACCGTCCCGTCAAAGGCTACCAGTACCGGCGAGATATCGGAAGCGTTCACACTGTAGCAGCCACAGTCCATACAACGTGCCGCTTCCTCTTTCGCCTGTTCCATGGACAGGGTAGCGGTATCCTCATCGGTAAGGGTGCGTGTTCCCAACGCCCTCTCTTCCGGCACCACGGCCTCTTTCCTGGCGACCCCTTCCACATCAAAGGTCAGGAAGCCCTCCCGCTCCACAGGCAGGATCGGGGTACCGAACTTTCTGCACATGGCCTTTGCCGCCGCGCCGCCGCCATGAATGGCACGGATCGCGATATCCGGTCCCGTGACCGCATCCCCGCCTGCATAGATCTTCTCATGGCCGGTCTGAAAGGTCTCGCTGTCTACCGCATATAACCCTCTCTCAGAGCAGAGCTGTGCCCCCAGGCTCTCGCCCAGGAACGCCAGATCCACCTTCTGCCCGGTGGCCAGGATAATGGCGTCTGCCTCGAACTGCCGTGTCTCGCTCTCGTCGTAGGCCGGGCTGAACCTGCCCGCCTCATCCCGCACGCGGACGCAGCGCATGGCCTCCAGCCCCCGGACCGTCCCGTTTTCGGAGATGACCTGTTTCAGGCCCCAGCCATTGACGATCTCTACGCCCTCCTCCTTTGCCCGGGCGATCTCCTCCTTGGACGCCGGCATCTCCTCTTCCTTCTCCAGGCACACCAGCCGGACATCTCTCGCGCCCATGCGCTTTGCCGTCAGAGCCACGTCCATCGCCACGTTGCCGCCGCCGGCCACCAGCACCTGATCTTTGATCGCGGACTGGAGGAAGGTATTGACCTCGACCAGGAAATCCAGGCCGAACTGGGTCAGCTCCTCGCCCTTTAGGCCCAGCACAGGCTGCTTCCAGGCTCCTGTCCCCATATAGACCCCGTCGTTCTCCGCCACGATCGTCTCTACGGCGATGTCGCTCCCTACCTTGGTATCCATCACAAATCGGATGCCCATGTCGCCCAGGGCCTGTACGAACCGGTCCACGATATCCTTGGGAAGGCGATAGTGGGGGATCCCGTAATACAGCACGCCGCCGGCCTTTTCATGGGCGTCATACACCGTCACCGCATGCCCCTGTCTCCGCATATAGTAGGCGCAGGCCAGTCCGCCGGGGCCTGCTCCGATGACAGCCACCTTCTTTCCCGTCTCGGTCTCCGGCTTTTGATAAAACCGGTCCGCATGTTCCAGGATATAGTCTCCCAGTGCGCGCTCCACACAGTGGATCCCCACACTGTCTCCATACCGGCCTTGGTTGCATCCGTCCTGACAGGGATGGGGACAGACGCGAGAGGTACACATGGGCATAGGATTGACCTCCATGATGATCTGGGCGGCCTCATCCCACTGCCCGCCTCGGATCATCTCCATATAGGCAGGGATATCGGTCCCAGCCGGACAGCCTTTGGTACAGGGATCGGCATGGACCTTCATGCCGCCGAAGACGGAATGATACCGGTCGTCGCCCTGGACCGCGTAACATACATCCCCGCCCTTCCTGGCGCAGACCATCCTCCCTCCGATCTCATTGGGATAGCGGTAATACCAGCATCGGACATCCTGGCAGATGTTCCCCCCTATGGTCCCCAGGTTGCGGATCAGCAGGGTGGCCACCGACTTTGCCGCCGCAGAAAGCCCTGCCGCCTTTTCCTTGAGCAGAGGGGATGCGGCGATATCTGCCAGCTTTGTCAATGCTTTTACGGTGATCTTACCCTCCATCTCTTCGATCCCGGATGAGTCCGGGATCCTTTTTAGATCCACCACATACGCCGGATGCTCATCCAAGATCTCCTGTTTATATACATTCAGGATATCCGTTCCGCCAGCCATGACATCAGTATCCTTTGCCGCCGCTCTTTTCGCTGCCTCCTGGAACGATCCGGCATCTACAACCTCAAATCTCCTCATTGCACTCCCTCCTCCTAAAGTTTGCCCATGGCTTTCAATATCCCTTCCTGGCTTGCCGGATACTCCACATAGTCTGTCCCGATGGCATTGGAGATGGCCATCATCATGGCAGCCGGTCCCGGCGCCCCGGAGATCTACCCGAACCCGGTGGCTTTGAACCTGGATATCTCGGGCTGTGACTCATGGATGACCGTGTCAACAGGCGGAAAATCGTCAAAGGTACGCCATTTATAGTCGATCATATTCCCTGTAAGGATACGCCCAGTGGACTTGTCCAGTACATTTTCCTCCAAGAGTCCCGTGTCCGCGGCAGCCGCGCCGAACCCTCCGTGGATCTGCATCTCCAGGGTGGCCGGGTCGATGATCTGCCCCACGTCGGTCCCCACCAGCACCTTCTTAAGGCTGGTCTCCCCCGTATCAAGATCCACTTCCACCTCCGCGAAATAAATGTTAAAATTCGACTTGGAGTAATCGGCCAGATATTGCCCGTATCCTGTGATCGTGGTGGCAAAGGGGAGCAGCATGGCAGGGTGTATGGGTTTATCCGACCGGCTCTTGTAATAGATCATCCCGTCCCGGAAAAAGAGGTCGTCTGGTGAAGCATGGAGGGGTCCTGCCGCCGCCTCAAGGAGCTTACGCAGCGCATCCTCCGCCGCCTTGGTCACCGCCGTGCCCAGTGTCAGCGTACATCTGGAGCCGATGGGACCCGCGTCAAATGGGTTAGCCTCTGTGGTACAGGGGGCCAGGATCACTTTCTCCACAGGCATATCCAGCACTTCCGCCACATATTTTCGGATATTGCTCCTCTGGCCTGCTCCTGTCTCCGCGATCCCCGCATGGAGATATACAAGACCGGTGGCCGGGGTGATCCGGACATAGGCCTCCGAGTTGTCTTCTCCGATGTCGGCATTTCCGTGGACCGAGACCCCTACGCCCACGGCCTTATGCCCATCGGTGCTGGTGGGTATATTCCAGCCTTTCCATTTATCCTTCCATCCAAACTTCTCCGCCGCGTCATAGATCACCGGTTTCCAGTCTGTCTCCCGGCACTCATACCAGTTCCTCTCACGCCAGAACCATCCGTCCCCTGTCTCGGAGAAATTCTTCGCGATAAAGTCTACAGGATCCACCCCGGCCTTTGCCGCTGCCTTCATGGTCATGGGCATCAGGACGGCCTTGATCTCCTGTCCGCCGAAGCCTCGCACCGCTCCCGTCTGGACATGATTGGTCATCACCAGCTTGCCTTCCAGATCCCAGTTCTGGCACTTGCCGAAGGCCACCTGGCACTCGCCCAGCCCTACACCCATCTGCCACTGGCCGCAGCAGTTATAAGCGCCACAGTCCAGATAGATGGTGCCCTGGATGGCATGGATGATATCGCCCTTGATCCCGACTTTTCCTTTTATGTACATGCCGATGCGCTGATCGTGGATCGCCAGCTGCTCGGTCTTCGTCATGTTCATCTTCACCGGCCGCCCTGTAGCCACGGCCAGGACGGCGGTCTGCATGGAGATCAGCGGGAGCTCCGCCTTATTGCCGAACCCGCCTCCGATATTGAAGGTGGTGGTCTCGATGGGAAGCCCCTGCATACGGCCGCCGATCGCGCCTCCGTACATCATGGCCACCTGGGAGGTGGGCCAGGCGAACATCCTGCCCTTCTCATATTTCATGATGACACCGGGCGGCTCCATGGCCATGGGACAGCCCAGGGAATCGTAGGCGTCTTCCCCGTCCAGCACGTAGTCGCATTCCGCAAAAGCCTTTTCCACATCGCCTCGCACCAGGTGATCCATCATGTTTTCACCGATAAAGGGGACATTGGGCAGGATGTTGGAGTCAAATTCCTCATGGACCAGAGGCGCGTCCGGCTTTACCGCGTCCCAGGTGTTGAACACCGCCGGGAGCTCCTCATACTCGATCTGGATCAGGCCGCAGGCTTCCTCCGCGATCTGCTCCGTATCCGCCGCTACCAGCGCCACCACATCGCCCGCATAGGATGCCTCCCTGCGCAGCACCGGACATACAGGCGGCTGGTTCAAGCCCCATCCCTTGCACATCTCGGGCATGTTCCCGTAATACAGGACCCCATGGACACCTGGCAGGGCCTGCGCCTTAGAGATATCTATCTTGGTGATCCTCGCATGGGCATAAGGACACTTTAACGACTTTCCGTAGATCAGATCCTTCATCTTGTAGTCATTTAAAAAGATGGTCTTTCCCGTCACGATGTCCACCGCGTCAAAACGGGTGACATTCTTCCCTATATGGCGGTATCCTTTTTCGCTCATATCCTCTATCCCTCCTGTGCATCCAACTCTGCCCTGTAAGCTTCTGCCGCCTCGATCACATGGTACTGGCTGATACAGCGGCACTGGTTCCCTGACAGTTCTTCCTTGATCTCTTCCGTAGTGGGATCGGGGTTTTTGATAAATAACCCCTTCAGTGTCATGATGATACCCGGTGTGCAGAAGCCGCACTGGAAGGCGTACTTTTCTACCATGATCTCCTGGAGACGGTCCAGCTCGCCTGTGACCGGGTCCTGTAAGCCCTCAATGGTCACGATATCCGCCCCGTCACAGTTGGCTGTCAGGACCTGACAGCTGGGGACCGCCACATCATCCTTTAAGACCGTGCAGCAGCCGCATGCCCCCTGGCCGCAGGCTTCCTTCGATCCAGTCAGATCAAGGCGCTCCCGCAGGGTCGTCAGCAAGGTCTCCTCGTCCGGCACCACCCAGGGATCCTCACTGTGACCGATGATAAAGCTCACTTCTTTTCCGTTGACTTTCATATGGATCTTCCTATCCATAAGATCATCCACCACCTTTCTTTTTTTGCTCATCAGTTCCTGTAGCTATATCTATAGTAGGAAGATCCGGTCGTCGGGACAATGTATGCCTGAAAAGATCGCATACCGTCTATTTTGTTTTTTACAAAGGAAAAAGGCAAAAAAATAAAGCCTCTCCAATAAAAAGGCCTTATCTTCTCGACCGCCTGCTATCTATCTTCTCGATCGCCCGTTATCCGTTGTTTCTTTCACAAGATCCCCGCCGGTCCTTTGTGTTTTTCCACATCCCCCTTCCTGCCGCCTGTTCTGCAGATCCACCAACAGCGACAGATAGAGCTCAGTGATCACATGGCAGTCGTGGAGATCGATGGCAAAGATCTCGCTGATCTTCTTCAATCTGTATCCCACGGTGTTCGGATGGATATCCAGCTTCCCGGCCACCTTGGAAACACTGCTATCGTTCAGCAGCCACTCCTTTATGGTCTCATAGTACTCGCTCCTGTGCCGCGCGTCATACTGTTTGATCCTGTCCGTCAGCATATTTTCCTGTACGGCCGCCGGAGGCTTCCGGTAGCCCGACAGATAGATCATGGCGGCTTTATATCGCTCCACACGCACCACGTCCTCCCGGGCACCCTCCAGCTGTGCGATCTTAAGAGCGCTCCGGGCCATCTCCAGCATCTTTCCCAGCATCTGCAGATCCGTAAAGGCCTCGCTGACACTGATATAGCAGGTGTTCTTTCCCAGCGCCACAAATTGGCGGAAATTCTTCTCATATGCCTGGTCCATCAGGAGCACATAGCCATCCTTATATCCTACATAGATAAAACCGCTGTTCAGACCGCAGAAGAGATCGACGATATCATGGAGATCCTTCTGTCCGCCGGAGGGCTTCGGAGCCGTCCAGATCACCCGCCAGACGATATCCCGATCTACATAGGAATCGTGGAAGTTGCGCATCTGATCCATATCATAGCTTTCCCCGCAGAGCACGGCCGCCACATAGCTCTGGAGAGGATGGCTCATCTTTCTGGAGATGACACGGTTCATCAAAAGGGCCGCCGTAAATGCGCCGGACGCCAGCTTGACGACTTCCAGTGCATGCTCCGGCACCTGGCCGTTCAGGACCGGACAGTCGATGACCGCCGCCAGCTTTCCCTCCAGAAAGCATCCGCAGTTGATCCGCTTATATCTTGACGCCGTCCACATCCTGGCAAAGGGCTCTCCGCTGAGCAGGAGACGGTTCATCTCCTTCACATCCTCCACCGTATCTTCCCTGTCCAAAAATGCAAAGGCTTTTGTATATTCCTCTGTCAGCTCCTTAGTATAATCAGAGGACTTGCGCAGGATCGTCCTGGTGGTCAGGGTGATCGCCACCGGGGTGCCTGTATAGCCTGCTGTAAGGTTGCACAGCCCGGTCAGGCTCCCTCCCCTGATCAAGATCTCATAGTATTTTTCTTTCAGTGTTTCCATCGATCTCCACTTCCTGGATAGTTGTACTTTAAGGAGTATCATACCATGGAAAGCAGGTGATCGCGATCATGTTCCTCTCCCCGCGAGATCGCCAGAGCAGATGGGGCTACTTTTCACAGATGGGCCAAGGGGCCGCTCCGGGAGGGGGCTGTCCGGTTGAGGTTCACCCCTTTGATACGGCTGTCCTCTTTATACGCCAGGAAACCCTTCACCAGTGCGACTATAGACAGGCTGCGCCTTCCTTTAATGGTAATAAGTATAATACTTTTTGTCTGTTATGTTGATCATATTATGTATATTTTTTGATTTTTTTCAAGTTAAGTTCTTCCGCCAGATGCTGATCGATAAAGTACAAAATCTCCCCGATCTGAGAGTGACCGGGATCATCGATCACCCGATAAGGACTCTCTTCCCCTCGAACCCAAAACCATATCTTCTGATCCGGTCCTCGCTGATCCCCTCTGCCACCAGCGTTGTCTTATATCCCTTGGCTTCGATCTGCTCCAAAGCTGCCTGTACCGTATCCTGGAGACTTTTTTCGTCTTCCGGATCACGGACTTTAAATTCTAAAATGATGGCATCATCCTCTTTTTTTCGAGGTTTCAGCATCACATCATATCGCCCGAACCCACTTTCCCGGTTCGAAGTGATCACATAGCGGTCAGCCAGATCCACCATGAGACCTAATACAAATCCGTGGTAAAACCGTTCTGGTTCCGCTCCTGATGGACGGGTCCCGGTATCAAAATAGCTGAAAGTGGTCAATGCGATCCGGTTCATATAAGCATTCATCTCTTTTCTGTTCCCTTGTAACAGCGCCTTGATGAACCCATTATACTCTCCTATGGACTGCCCAAACCAATCCCGTATCATCTTTTCAAACATGATGCGGACTTCTTTATTCGTCAGGGTCAGCTCATACTCGTCCCTCCCCAACTCCTCATTGACCGTATAACGATCTGCTTTGAGATAGCCGCTTGCCAAAAAAAGGCTCCATATAGCATTTTCATTCCGGTCCAGCTGATCAAAAATAATCTGTTCATCGATCTCTGTGCAGAGCTTTCCGCCCTTTAACAGATCTTCCATCGTCTTTTTTATGCTGGGGCTTCCTTCACGGATCAGCTTTCCTATCATACTATTGCTGCTCGTGTTCGCCCAGTAGCTGGATAACCTCTGCGTTTTTAGATAATTGATGATCGACCAGGGATTATAGATATCTCTTCTCCTGCCAAACACAAACCCGTCATACCAGTCTTTTACCTTGTCCATATCTGCCGAGGATCCATACTCCTTCAGAGCGTCCTCCACCTCTCTCTGTGTAAATCCAAAACAGTCGGCATATGCATCTGATGTGGTCGTCACCACGGTCAGGTTGTTCAGATCAGAGAAGATCGACTCCTTACTAACCCTTGTTATACCCGTCATAAGGGCCCGGTCTAGATAAGGGTTGGTCTTAAAGGTTGAATTAAATAGATTTCTAGTAAGATCCGTAAGTTCCTTCAAATACCCATGGATATAGGCTTCTTGTAATGGCGTGTCATACTCGTCCAGCAAGATGATGACTTTTTTTCCATAATATTTGGACAGATATCTGGACAATTGGTTCAGAGCGGTCACGGGATCCGGATATTCCATATTTTTTTGGACGATCATCTTCTCCTGCGGTAATAACCTCTCGCTATCCAGTAAAAAATAATGGTCTAAGTACACTTCCGCGATCAACTGCCCTATCCTTTTTCGTGTACGGTCAAAGTCTGTTTCTTTTATATTCGCAAAAGACAGACTGATCACCGGGCGAGTCCCCTGGAGCCTGCGATATTTTTCGTCCTTCCATATGGACAGACCCTCGAATATCTGCCCCTGGCCCTCATACTTGACAGAGAAGAAGCGTTCCATCATGTTCATGTTCAGGGTTTTTCCAAATCTCCTGGGGCGGGTGATCAGTGTCACATCATCCCCACTCTCCCACCATTCTTTGATCAGTCCGGTCTTGTCGATATAAAAGTGGTCATTAACGATCAGCTTCTCGAAGCTCTGGATCCCGATCCCTACAGTCCTTCCCATAAATCCCCTTTCCCGACAAACAAATAGGTTGTGATATCCAGTATAGCAAGTTTTTCCGGGCAATTCAACTCCCAAAACGAACGACGCAGAACAAAAAAAGCAGACAAAAAGGCCAGGGACCTTTTCCAGATCCCCAGCCTTTGTTTTGTCTATGTGCTCCTTTTTGTCTCCAGAGCCTATCGTACCGCTCTAAGCGCTTTCTTGAGCAATGCTTTCATCTCCTGGATCTTATAGTCATTTTTGTCGAAGCTGCAGGCATCCTTGACAGCGATCGAGGCCGCCTGTTCCAGAACCTCTTCCGTCAGCTCTTTCCCTCCGGATACGCCTCTGCCTCCGAAGCTCTTAAGGAGACAGGTGCCACACCACCGTATACAAGGCGGATATCCTGGACTTTGCCCGCGTCCAGCTTGCAGACGCTTCCCCATAGCTGTAATGGTATTTCGAAAAATGGCAGTGACGGGCCGCATCCTCCACATGGATCGCCTCCCGCCTGTGCTGCAGGATGAAGTCGATCGCCTGGTCGATGATCTGGTCTGTGGTCATAGCCCCCCTCCTGTCCCTTCCCAAAACGCCCCGATCCACCCGAAGCCCGGGCCGTGGTACAGGTGGGGGAACCCGGCGATCATCCCGTCGGTCACATGCATACAGTCCCAGCTCCTGCTGCTGTGCGGCTTGACGGCCTTTAGATCCGCCCCTGGAAGGGTGCTGTCCCAGTAGTGGAACTCATGCCCTCGGGCCACCTCCCGCCCATCCTGATCGTATAGGGTGATATAGCCAAAGCGGAAGAGCTTATCTGTCCGATAGCCCTTCGCTTTGATCAGTCCGGCCATGGGATAAAAATGGCCGTCCGTCCCTTCCAGGGTCTCATGGAGGTACAGAAAGCCCCCACATTCCGCCAGGATCTTGATCCCCTGGGCCCGGGCCAGCCGGATCTGCTCCAGCATGGCCCTGTTTTCCGACAGGCCCTTCGCGTACACCTCCGGGTAGCCGCCGCCCAGGAAGATCCCTGTCAGCCCCGGACAGGGAAGGTGGTCATCGTGGAGCGGACTGAAAGGGAACATCTCCCAACCCGCCTGCTCCAGGGCTTCCAGGTCCGCCTGGTAATAAAAGCAGAAGGCCTCGTCCCGGGCCACGGCGATGCGCCGCAGTACCTTGTGGTCCGGTCCGGCGGCCCGGCCCCGCTCTCCAGGCCGGTCCCCATCCCGAGCCCGTTCCTCCTGCGGCCCGATCTCTGCTCGCCGACCTTGACCAGACACCCTCGTTCCGTTCCTTCTCATCTCGCCGTCCATGAAAGCCTGACCGGACGACCCATCCACTTGGACCATCTCGCACGCCCGCTCCACCAGCCCGCTCTCACCCCGGCTCCGCTCCACCGACCGCCCGCTCTCGCCCCGGACCTTCTCCACCGGCGGCGCACTCCCCGCCAGCTCCAGCAAGCCGTCCAGATCCAGGCAGGACGCCAGCCGGTCCGCGAAGGACTCCACCTTTTCACGCAGCTGCGCCTGCTCTGCTGGCAAGGTCAGCCCCAGATGGCGGCTCTCCCACTGTGCCTCCATACAGACCGGGACCGCGCCATAAAGGCGGATCCCCAACTCCTCCAGGCAGGGACGCAGCCGTTCAGCCAGCATGGGGGAGGTCCTGTTGAGGATCACCCCCTTTATGCGACTGTCCTTTTTGTACTCCACAAATCCTTTCACCAGCGCGGCTATGGACAGGCTGCTCTTCTTCCCGTCCACCACCAGGACCACCGGGGTGTCCGTGATCTGGGCGATCTCGTAGGCGCTGGCCTGGGTGGTGGTCCCGGCCACCCCATCATAGTAGCCCATGACCCCCTCGATCACTGCTATATCCGCCTTCCGGGCCGTCTGGGCGAGCAGGCTCTGCACCTGCTTGGGAGATAAAAAAAAACTGTCCAGGTTATAGCCCGGGATCCCCAGCACATGGCGGTGGAACATAGGGTCGATATAGTCCGGTCCGCATTTGTAGGACACACAGGAGATCCCCCGCCTCTTTAAAAGAGCCAGGATCCCGCAGGTGAGCGCGGTCTTCCCGCTGCCGCTCTCCGGCGCGGCCAGCAAGAGCCTGGGGAGCTCGCGCAGCTTTCTCCGGCTCTCTGGTCTTTCGCTTGTCATAGACAACGCCCTCCTCACTTCTCCTTGTTCACCACATAGATCCCCAGGCAGACCAGAAGGAGTGCCGCCAGCCTGTATACCTTGTTGTGGATATATACAGGCATACGGTGTTGGCTGCAGCTGGCAAAGATGGGATCCTACTTTTTTAACCGTTCATACTTTCGTTTATAAAAATATAGCCGGACACCTATATATCCTTCTGCGACCGCATCCTCTTTTAATTGCCGCTCTAAATGATCGATCTTATCCTTTAAAAACCCCGCTGTCAGGCATTTTTTCTTATCCCATCGTTCAAACTGTGTACAAACACTTTGGTAGATGCTCCTCCGCTTTGCGACCAGCTTAGTCGCTGTGTCATGGACCACCTTTCCGTTCGCATCCTTTTTCCCGTTTAACAGGAGCACCGCATCCAGATCTGCCTGTAGGACATCTGCCAATGTGGGATCAAGCCCCTTATCGCCACGGATAAATATCTCCCCGTTCCGTTTATATCCGATCGCCTCCATCTGCCTTCTATCCCGGGGATCGATCGTAAGCGCCTTTTCTCCCCTTGCCGCGTCACAGCATAAGATATGCGGCTTTTCGCCTTTTTCTTTTTCACCACCAAAACATACACCCAGGAAGTTCTGAAAGTCCAAGGCCCGTTCTTTATCTCTTGATAATGCTTTATGATGCTCGATCTTCATGCGATACGGTTTTTGCGATCCAAGACTCTGCATACAATACGCACATAAGCCATGCTGCTCCTTATATAGAGCCTCCATGATCGCATCTTTTGGCATCTGTTCGAACAGATCCCGGAGCCGTGCCGTATCTTTCGGTAAGCCGATAGCGGCATATCTGTTTTCAGGTGCAGCGATGATCTCGGCCGCTTTCTGCTTGATCTGCCTGGGTGTCCTCCGCTTTTGTATATAGATCATCTCATCCCTCTGCTTCTGTTTCAAATTCCGACCGCAATGCGATCACTTCCGGATGTTCTTCGCCCAAGATCTCCACAAGCTGGGCCAACGCCGCCTTTGCCCCTGGATAGGCATCCCTGTCCATGTGATCCTCAAATCTCTCGATCAGCTCTTCTACCTTCTCAGGGCGCATATGATAGCCTAGCATATCCCGCAAGATCTCATTTACGGAAAAAGCATAGCTATCCTCGATATAGCGGACCTCCTGCCCGTCATCGATCTGGATGATGTTCGCGCCTTTGCAGGCAGAAACGATGATCGGGGAATGGGTCGCCGCGATAAACTGGATACACGGAAACGTTTCTGTGAGCGCGTCGATGATCCTCCACTGCCATTTAGGATGCAGGCCTGAATCGATCTCATCGATCAGAACGATCCCTTCTGCCTTTCGGATCTCTTCTCCTGCATCCGGGTTTAAGATCGCCATGCGATAGGCCAGGTCGATGATCAGGTTCAGGATCGACTGATAGCCTGCGCTCAGATCCTCGATCGCTTTAAACGCTCCCTGCTCCACATAGAGCAGCTTTTCGAACGTGGGATGGAAAAAGACCTGGCTGATCTCCCCATCGTTCATCACGTTCATAAAACGGGATATGATCTCCCCAAAGATCCGATAATTTTCCGGGACATACCGGTTTTTCACACTGCTCCACTCCATCTGTTTGCACCAATCGTAGATCGACTGCAGGTCCACCGCTCTGTCCAGGCATCCCAGATATCCGCATCGTCTGTCATGGAGCTGCTTTCTTTTTTTCTCATTTGCATCACTTCTGGCGGATATCCAGTGTCTGGAGGCACTTTGATAGCTGATCAAAGGCCACATCCTTTTATCAAGAGAATTGACCAGTTCCTGTGATACCCGTAAGATATCCCGCCTATCGATCCTGGTCCTGCTCCCCCCCGTCGCATCCTTTTTGACCCGGGTCCATGTATGATCCACCCCATCATACCGCAGTGTGCTGCAGACCTGCACTGGCCCATGGTATACTTTGTTCGGGGTCCCATTATGATCCTTGATGATCTGATACCGCACGTCATCCTTATAGATATTCCGTGCCAGAACATCCTCCATCCCCAAGAGGAACCCGGATAATGCGACGGATGCCGCTTCCAGGATTGAAGTCTTTCCCACACCATTATCGCCAAGCAGCAGATTAAAACCTGGGCTAAAGAACAGTTCCAGATGGTCAAACATCTTAAAGTTTGATATACACAATTTTTTCAGTTCCATGGCCTGCATTCTCCTTTAGGGCTTTCCTGTCAACAGCATTTCCACCTATCTGGATTTTAACACGATCCCATATCGCATGCAATAAAAAGCCGTCATCCTCACTTCTCCCTATTCACCACATAAATCCCCAGGCAGACCAAAAGGAGCGCCGCCAGTGTATGCAGGTTCAGCGCCTGTCCGCTCTCGCCCAACAGGAGGGCCGATAAGAGCACCCCGAACATCGGGTTCATAAAGCCAAAGATTGTCACCCGGCTCACCGGGTTATGTTTTAGCAGGACCCCCCATAGGGTATAGGCCACCGCGGACAAAAAGCCCATATACATAAGGAGCGCGCCCCCCAAAAAGCCTGCCGACCCGGACAATGTGCCGCCGCAGGCGACCCCGATCAGCATCAGGACCATCCCGCCTGCCATAAACTGATAGCCCGATAAGGTGACCACGTCAAAGTCTTTGGCATACCTCTTCACCAACGACCCAGACAGCGCATAAAAAAGCTGAGCCAGCAGCACAAAGCCCTCCCCGAGAAAGGATATGCCCATCCCTCCCTGTCCTCCGCTGCCCGCCAGGTTCACCAGCACGATCCCCAGAAAGCCCAGGACGCACCCGACGATCTTACGGAGCTCAAGCTTTTCATATCGAAAGATCAGGCTGGCGCACAGGATGGAAAAGAACACGTTCGTTCCGGTGATGATCGCTCCATGCACACCGCTGGCATGGGACAGGCCCACATAAAAAAACACATACTGCAGCACTGTCTGGGTCAGGGCCAGATGACCGATCGCCCTGCCAGAGCCCTTCGGCGGCCAGATCCAATGTCTCTTCGTGATGCTGTGGTACAAGATCACCAGCAGTCCGGCCAGCAGAAAACGACTCCCCGCGAACAGCAGGATCGAAGCCGTATCCGCCCCGTCGATCCCGAACAGCCGATACCCGATCTTGATCGCCGGTGTGGCGCTCCCCCACAAAAAGCAGCAGATCCCCGCCAGCAACAGGACCACCCGTATGTCTGTCAGATCGATCTTTTTCTTCCTCTCCTCCATCTCCATCGCCATCCTTCTTTTATTTACCTTTTTCACTGTCTGTATGGACAAACCTATTATAGATACAAGCGACAAAAAAAGCAATGGGGATCGGCCTGATCTGGCGTTCTCATTGCTTTCATTGCTTTTCAGTCTGCCAAAAACCATTTAGAGCTGTAGATCTTCCAGGGACTTTTTTCACCGCCCCCTGGCCCGCTCCCGCACCGGAAGGCAGATATCCAGCTCCATGTACATACGGCCGCCATCCACCACATGGTAACGGTCGAAGAGGCTCCGGTCGGTATCCAGCTCGTAGGGCGTGTCCGGCAGCCACACCAGGAAGAGGGTCTGGTAGGCTGCGTAGATGTGCTTGGCGTGCCCTCGAAAATGATAGACCGCGCACCGGCCGCCCCGCAGGATGCAGGTGCAGGCATCCTCCCCCACATCCCCCTCTCCTACGCTCATGCAGATATCGCTCAGGCATCGGTCCGTCTCGGTCACGGCGGGGTCGTCATAGGTCCGCTCAAAAAAGCAGGTGTCCTCCGTGATCCAGGCCCGATGCTTTTGGATGAACCGGCCCCAATCCCGGCTCAGCTCCTCATAGCTGCCAAAATGCCGCTCATAGAGCACCCGGTAGTCCGGCACCTGCTCCAGGGTGATCTTCTGGCTGCACTGGGCAAAGCTCTCCACCTGCCAGTCCTCGTGGTGGAAAAAGGGATGGGCCATGGAGGTCTGCCGGATCCGCCTCCGAAAGGCTGCCGGAGCCATGTGGTAGTGCTGCCGGAAGGCGGAACTGTAGTTGGAGGAACTGTACCCCATATCCGCCCCGATCTCCGTTATGGAGCGTTCCTCCTCCACCTTTAAGCGGAAGGCGCTCTCCTCCAGTCGGACCCGCCTGAGAAACCCGTAGACACTCTCCCCGGTCCGGGCTTTGAACAGACGGCAAAAATGATATTTCGAAAAGTGGCAGTGTCTTGCCACATCCTCCACGTGGATCTCCTCCCGCCTGTACTGCAGGATATAATCGATCGCCTGGTCGATGATCCGGTCTGTGGTCATGGTCATCCCCCCTGTCTTTTATCTGTGCCGGAGCCCATCGGTCACCTGTCCCCTACCATACACCCAGCCTGTCAAAACAAAGGATCTATCGTAGTCTGCTCCTCTTATCCCTTTATATGGTCTCACGCTCCGATCTCTCATAAGAGCAAAAGCAAGGCCAGAAAAATCTCATAACAAGGTATAACAACGTGCGGCGATCGGGAAACTGTGACACATGTGCGGATATATTATACTGGAGGATCTCAAGATGGACAAGTACCTTTATGATGAAAATAACGGGCTTTGGTACGAGCTGCAACGCGGATACTATTTGCCGTGCCCTACCTTACCACCCGAAGAAGAAAAGCCTATCGGGATATGGGTGATATAGGGGCAAGGGCGCAAACGCCTTGTCTAATATTAACTGATAGTTAAAAAGATCATTTCTCCGTTAACAACTGCTCAATTGTTTTTTTGGAAATACACAAGTATAATAAAGTCAACAAAAGCTTTTGTGCCATTCTCAATAAGGAGGCTTCTATTATGCCTATGAACTTAGTTATACAAGAAAGAAGAAAAGAATTAGGACTCACGCAGGAACAAGTTGCAGAATATCTCAATGTGTCTATTCCGGCAGTCAGTAAATGGGAAAAAGGAACAACCAGTCCAGATATTTCGCTTTTGGCTCCGTTAGCCCGATTGTTAAAAATTGACTTAAACACTCTTTTTTGTTTTCACGAAGATATAACACAACCAGAAATTGGTTTGCTCTGCAAGGAGGTCGGAAAGATTGTTGGAGATAAAGGACTCGAAGAAGGGTTTACAGCAGTAGGGCAAAAGCTCCACGAGTATCCTCACAATGAGAGGCTCATGCATGGTCTTACATTCCAACTGGATGGACTTCTTTCCATGTCCGGCTTGACTGCAGATGAAATACGCCCCTATGAGGAGCAGATCCTTGAATGGTATCATCGACTTGCTGGGAGTACAGACGTAAACATAAGCAACAGCGCAAATTTTATGTTAGCAAGCAGATATCTTCGCAGTGGAGAGTATGAAAAAGCCCAGGAAATATTAGACTTAATGCCTGACAAAAACGATATTGTCGGCAGCATGGCTGATAAGTTTTGGTTACAAGTTGAAATTGATAAACATCAAGGCAAATCAGAGAAAGCGGCAGAGGATTTGCAGAGAGAATTACAGTTGGCTCTCAACAAGGTTCAGCTGCTGCTGTACAAAATGATGAGTATTGAGTTAGAGTGCGGCGAATTTCTCACTGCACAAAAGATAGCAGATAGATCAGCACAGATGGTCACACTTTTTGAAATGTGGAAGTATAGCGCATTCACTGCACCATTGGAAATCGCCTTTGCGGAAAAGGATGCCGATAAATGTATTTCTATTTTGAGAGAAATGCTTGCGGCAATGCGCGGACCATGGGATAAGGATAAAACCTTATTATTTGATCGCATACCTGCGCAAGCGACTCAACCAGCGCAAATGATCCCTGTGATCCTTTCTGCAATGGAAAAAGAACCTCTGTTGCAAAACTCCCCAGAGTTTCAAGAACTGATCGCCGAGTATGAGCGATCCCCTTTACTGTCCGGAGTGTGAGCGAGCATAGAGGAGGTCCTGTTGAGGATCCCCCCTTTCATGTGGCTGTCCTTTTTATATTCCAGAAATCCCTTCACCAGCGCGGCTCAATATTCTTTTCTTTCGAAGATAGCGGTCGTTACAGGATAGGATAAGACAAAAGCCATAAGTGAACAGGCAAGCAGCAGCATAGCCGCCAGCACCGTCTGCACTGTGGTCATCCCAGGGCCGAACATGCCGTTGATCAGGGTGGTGATGCCCATAACGATCCCCACCGCGCAGAGCAGACTGATCGCTAAAAAGGCCCCGTTCCTCTCCTCGCCCCCTATATAAAACAATGGAAAGAAGATCGCCCCGGCAAACAGGCTGATACTGCTCCCCGCGGAGAACAGCATGAGAGCGTCTATGCCCCGGTCAAAGGGGCAGCCATGGAACAGCCAGGACAGCCCCATACCGGCTCCGGCGAAGATCATCCCCACCAGCAGCCATAGCAGCTGCTCGATAAAATAGCTCTTAACGATATCCACTCTCCGTACAGGCAGGGTCAGTTTATATCTCCCCCACTTTGAGATATAGTCTTTCCCCATGCTGGCGGCCGCGTTGACCGAAAAGCCGATGATCCCTAAGAGCATATAGAAAAATAAAAGCTGCTGGCTGACGACGACCGTGACAAAGGCGCCCAGCAACAGCATGAAAACCGCAAGTGTTTTTGCGCTGGAACGTACCGCGTAAAAATTGTTCTTGAGCAATCCTTTCATATGCGCTCCCCCTTTACCAACAACAGCATGATCTCATCGACCGAAACGTGATCTACGATCGGACCGCGATATCTGCGCTGGGCCGCTTTCCCATCCGCCACCAGCACATCGATCTGAAGATCCCGTTTGCGATAGGCGAGTATATCGGCAGGGTCTAACGCAAGAAATTGGCTTTCTTTACAGCGCATGACCGCAAAGTGATATACAAGGTCATTTTTACTGGCGGTCATGATGATCCTTCCATTGTGGATAAATGTGATATAGTCCGCGACTTTTTCCAGATCCGTGGTGATGTGGGAAGATAAGAGGATCGCGTGATCTTCTTCCTGCACATGATCGAGAAAGACATCCAGCATATCATCCCGCATGATCGGGTCCAACCCGCTCGTAGCCTCATCCAAGATCAAAAGCCGGGGATGATGTGACAGGGCCACGGCAACCGCCAGTTTCATCGACATGCCTCTGGAATAGTGCTTGATCTTTTGCCTGGGCGGCAGATGGAGCTCCTGCAGATATTTTTGGAACAAGGCGTCGTCCCACTTTTTGTATAGTCCCCCCATGACATGGGCTAACTGCTCTGCCGTCCAATAGGCGGGAAAATTATCGCCGTCATACACCACGCCAATGTCCTCCCGCAGCTCTGTATCCGCGTCGGACAGCTCTTTCCCAAACAACCGGATCGTCCCGCTGTCTTTAAAAACCGTGTTCAAGATACAGCCGATGGTCGTGGTCTTTCCAGCTCCGTTCTCCCCCACAAATCCCATGATCGACCCATAGGGGATTGAAAAGGACACATTTTCCAGAGCAAAATCCGTCTTGGGAAAGGCTTTGCAGACCTGCCGCACCTCTAAGATATTTTCCATGCTATCCTTCCTCCTGGTAAAATAACGTCAGCAACTCGGTCAATCTCGCAAGTGGGATATCACTGACCCGGCCGATCTGGGCGGCGATCTGCAGATGCTCCTCTGCGAGACGCTGCTGTTCCTCCTGGTAAAGCTCCTTGTTCATCGCGGACACAAAGCTCCCCCTGCCAACCGTAGTCTCGATGAAGCCGTCCCGCTGCAGATCCTCATAAGCCTTTTGGACGGTGATCACGCTGACATGGATCGATCTGGCTAATGCGCGCATGGAGGGGATGGCCTCCCCAGCCTGTAGCTCGCCGCTCATGATCATGGCCTTGATCTGTGAAGTGATCTGTTCATATATCGGCTTATTGGCATTGTTGCTGATCACGATCTCCATCGTCCACCCCCTCGTTTGCTAAGTGTACTTAATGTACAAGTACATTATAACCTATTGAACGGTCACTGTCAACTAGAAAAGATCAAATAGCGTTCTGAAACCTCTTTACCGCAGCCTCTCCGCCAGCCCCTCCAGCTCCTCCTTCCCCATAGGCGGGACCAGGATATGGTCCTCATCGAACCGCTGGACACCGCGCCGTTCCATCTCCTGGATAAAACGCTCGTAGGGGATGAGCCCCTCCAGCACGCGTTTCTCCTGATAGAGCACCAGTTGGATGAAGCCTTCCGCCACCTTGATCTCATCCAGGTTCAGGAATCCGTCCGCGCGGACCGGGAAGACACTCCGGCAGTCCTCGGTCAGCGCGTAAAACGCCCCGATCTCCTTGGTGGCGCTCTTTACCCGCAGCTGGGGCTTCGCGTAATAGATGTCCATGGACTGGAGCCTGTGCAGGGTCTCCTCAAAGTCGGATAAGTCTGCGCAGTCCCTCCATGCGGCCACCTTCTCCTCCGGCAGGGTATAGGGCCATAAGGCAAGGGGAAGGATGTAGTGAGAATAGGTCTTATCCCCGCAGAACTGGTTCAAAGACCGCAGACTGAACTGCGCGAAGGTCTCGATCCCCTGCTCCAGCTCCTTGCCGGTAAAGGTCCGCTCCTCTTCCACACAGTACATCTCCGCCCGGCCCAGCCGCCTCTCGATCTCCTGCGCCAGCCGGGTGAAGGCCCCGATCTCGGCCCTGGTGGTGGGGATATTGTACTGCACCTCATAACGGCCTTCACCGGCTTTCGACGCATCCAGGAAGATCCCCCGCCCGATCCTGGCCGGGTCGTAGCAGATCGCCGTCCCTCCCTCCAGCTTTTCTGCCTGCAGGATGTGGAAGCCGTCCACAGAGCCATAGCAGAGCCCGCAGGCGCGGGCCAGGGAGGGGATGTCCAGGACCGTTTTTCCAAATATCCGCTTTTGCTTGATCTGTAATGTAAATGCCATGATAACGCCGCCTTTCCTTCGCTAAAAAAACAGCGGTCCCATTCAGCGCTTGCCCGCCGAAAAAACAGCCGCCTCCTTCACCCATCCCATCAGCTCATCATCGATCTCCCCTGTCCCGGAGACCAGGACATGGTGGGTAAAACGTCCGGGATACGGCTCCACCGCCGCATCTACGCGCGGGGACTCCAAACGGTATCCCAGCCCGAAAGTCACCACGATATAAACCTCCGGCCTCTCCTTCGCTTTCCTCACCGGCAGGAAAGAAACGAAAGCAAAATGATGTCTGTTGGAAAAAGCGATCTGCGTCTTCTGCACTTTGACCTTCACGCCGTCCACCTCTGAAAAAACTCTTTCTTCAAAAGCCTCATACAAAGGCAATGCCTCCGGCTTTCTGTCAAAAAAATATAACACATCCTGATCCATCCTCTGCACCTCATCCGATCCGTTTCACCCAGTATACCAGAAAACCGCCAACATTAAAAGGACAAGATCCCCCTCTCATCGAACAGAGGGCCTTGTTGCTATATACGGCCATGCCGTTCACAGCAACAGCGTGCACAAAAAATGGGCTTACTGCCCATTTTAGCGCAGCAGCCCTCGGTTTTCTTGCTTTACTGATCTTTGCTCTCCACCCCATACACCTGGATCTGGGTCAGCGCCGGAAATGGGGAGGGAGCCGATGACGGGATCAGGTCCGACAGCTTGATCCAGGTGATCTCCTTCCTCTGGATCAAAAAGGGTTGTGCCTTCCCGCCCTTTTCCAGGGAGATCTGCTCCTCTGAGCCATCCGAGAAGGCCAGCCGCGCCTGGACCCACCAGTTATCATGGGGAAAGTCCGCCCTCGTGTAGAGCACGATCTTATCGATATCCACCGGCCGTCCAAATTCCAGGGTAAACTCCGCGTCCGGCCTCCTGTTGATCCCCCAGGACCCGTAGGGCCAGTCGCCATGGGAGCGGTCCGCTACTATCCCGTCGATCGCGTTCCGGGCGGCGAACACCGCCTCGCCCCTTGTCTCCACATTCGCCGATGCATGGGGGAAGCAGCCTCTGTCCCCGTGCTGGTCCAGCACATTTTCCGCCAGGTTCCTGTAGGCCCTGATCTCATACCCTTCTGCGCGGCGGCAGGTCAGATAATGCCGCTCTCCAGTGAAGGATCTGGGCGACCATGAACGCTTCATCTCCCCAAAGGGGATCTCAAAAACCAGCTCTCTCCGGGTCATATAGACCAGCGCCTCATCCACCGCGTCATCCACCCGGACCACATAGTGGCAGTCTGCCTGGGGTACGGACAGCCGGATCCGATCGCCCTCTGCATACACGCCTTCAAAGACCATGATCGCCTGGTCCTCGTCCTCAGCCATCCCTCGCACCTGTCCCGCCTGGTCTAAGACCTCCAGGCAGATCATCTTCCTTCCTTGATCTTCCATCTTATCATCCTCCTTTTCTCTATCCTACAGCGGAAAAAGGGAAAAGGACATGCTTTTTCTTAAGGGATCGTTGTCTTTTTTTCTGGTCATTCTGTGAAGATCGCATTAAGCCTTGCAACGTGCAGGCATCCTGGCCGGAAAGGACGACAGGCAGTTCGATCCCAAAGCCTCCGTCTCCTATGTTGTGACGGCCGCCACTCTCCACCGTTTTGTGGAGATCACCAGCGATCCAAAGACGACCGACGGCTGGGTCGAGAATGACAGCGGCACACGCTCCCACCGAAGGGACGGGCAGACCACCGTCGGATGGGGCGATGAGATGATCACTGTTCTCCACCAGGCTTATCTGATACCTCTTCATATAACTCTTTTCAAGATCCTTGGTCAGCCTGCAAGGATGCTCCGGACATTCATAACAATATGCCAGCCCCTTGTCCTCGATACAGCCCTTGATCCTGCACTTACAGCAATGTTCCGTTTTCATCTTTCCATCATACAAGGCCCCCGCAAAAAAGCACCCCCGAAGAGATGCCCCATGACAGCCCCACATGCCGCCTCTTTATTTACGCAGTATCTTATCCATGGCCTTCCCCCTGGCAAGTTCATCGACCAGCTTATCCAGATAACGGATCTCCCGCATCAAAGGATCTTCAATATCTTCCACCCTGACACCGCAGACCACGCCCTTGATCAGCCTCCTGTTTTCAACCTTTCCGATCCTACGGACGGTCCCCCGTCTCATAACACCACCTGGCAATATCGGAGACCAGTTCCGCCGGGACCGGCCTGCTGTAAGGAAGCTGTATCGCCCCCTTACTGGTCTTAAGATCTTTTAAACGTTCCGAAAACTCTCGGACAGCCTCCGGCCCCGGATACAGGCCCACATGGTTTTTAAAACCGGCAAACTGGATGACATTATGCCCCTTCCAAAAAGTCGGCATACTCCAGGAGATCCGTTCCTCCGCCTCCGGCAACGCCGCGCAGAGCACTTTCCTTATTTCTTTCAGATACCCCCGCACCTCTTCCGGCTGTGCCGCAATGTATCCATCCACCGTCTCCGGCGCTTTCCCGCAGTAATGGCTCTGCTCCTGCCTCTTAAAAGTACGCCCGCACTTCGGACATGTCCACATTTTTATCCCTCCTCTGTTGTCTCATCCCCATTCCCTGACCGTCACCAGGACCCTGTCCCCCGGCCGCTTCCCTATCCTTCTATTCTACAGCAGGAGATCCGTCTCCTGGATCAGGAGGATATCCGTCTCCTTTCTGGCCAGCTCTTTCATCCGTTCTGTAAATCCACTTTTTGAGAACAGCCCATAGAGGATCTTATAGCCGGGAAAACACCTCTTGATCTCCTGTGCCATATCCACCTTTCTCTTTAACGCGCTATAGACCGGCAGGTCTACTGGTCCATGATGGTATTTACATTCCCCGGCAAACAGGGTCTGATGCTGCTTATCCACCGCCATCACATCGATCTCGATATCCCCATCCTTATCGTTCAGCCAGTAGGAACCGATACGGGAAGGCGTGAACGGGAGCTTCCCTTCGCTGCACAAGACCGCAAAGATCTCCCGGCAGACCCCCTCATAGATCAAAGCCACGAACCGTTCTACAAAATCCTCCGCCAATGCATCCAGCACCACTTGATGCTCCCCTAATTCCAGCTCTCCTTTAAAAGGATACACGTAGTGGAACCAATACCGCAGAAAGTTGTCCGTGATAAAGTACAAGCCTTTTCTCGATCGTTCCGGGTTTTTTTCCGTCACCGGCACATCCTTCGACAGATAGCCCAGATCGATCAGGGTGGAGAGATATGGCGTGAGGGTAGATGTGTCTACACCCAGCACGGTCCCGATCTTTCCCAGCCGATGAGCCCCGTCCGCGATCGCGCGGATGATCGAAAAATAATGCAGCGGCGTATTGACCTCTTCGTTTAAAAGGAAATAGGGTTCCTCATATAGAAAACCGTTTTTAGACAGGATCACCCGTTCCACCTGTTCCAAAAGAGGTCTTTTGTCCGCGAAAAACTCCAGATACTTCGGCACACCCCCCGTCACGGCATACCGCTCCAAGGCCTCTGTAAAAGGGCTATCCTGGGCCCTGTAGACCTCCATGAAGCTCAATGGCATCAATCGGATCTGCGCTGTACACCTTCCATAAAGGGGACTGCTATAGGCCAACACATATTTTTTCATCATCCCGATCAGAGAACCGCAGAGGATCAGCATGACCTTGCGGTCCTTTAAATACTCATCCCAGATATCCTGGAGGATCGAGGGAAAGGCTCCGTTCGTCTTTACCAGGTAGGGGAACTCGTCGATCACGATGACAGTCTTTTCTGTGGGCCGGTCCTCCACCATCATCTGGAACAGGTCCATCCAATCCGTAAAGACCACCTTTTCTAGCAGCTTGTTCTTCGTCTTTCGCGCGATCACACCGGCCAGACGCTTCATGCTCTGGGACTCCGTTTCCTGGGTCGCCAGAAAATAAAAGGCTTCCTTATCTTTGATGAACTCCTTGATCAACGTCGTCTTCCCCACGCGCCGCCGCCCATAGACCACCACAAAACTGCTGTCCTTCTGGTACTCATCATGTAATGCCTGGAGCTCCGACTCTCTTCCTATAAATTCCATTTTTACCCCCGCGAGACCATGACTCGACCATGATCATCATGGTCCGCATGGATATGGCCCAAATCTATATAATCCAGATTATCATAATCTATATTATATAGATCCATCCCCGGCTTGTCAACTGTCACAATGATGTGCTTCTTCCCGTATGTCGCCGCACCAGGCGGATCTGTCTAACTGCTGCTGCAACTGCCATGTAAAATCCGAGCCTCCCTTCTCCGTCTTCTGCAGAATAATTAAAAAGTTTCTGACTCCTACTCATCTTCCGGATCCAGCTTCTCGAACTCGTCAAGTTTAAGTTCGCGCTTGAGTTCTTCTTCTGTAGGCATGTATGGCATATACTTCGCTGCATAGATCTGTGTGTTATCCTCCGGCAAAGTATAGCGGACAAGCGTGTCACTCTTGTCTGCGCAAAGAAGGATGCCGATCGGAGGATCGTCCCCTTTGTTCATAAGTTCTCTGGTGTAGTAGTTTACATACATCTGCATCTGTCCGACATCCTGATGTGTCAGATCTTCGGTCTTCAGGTCGATCAGCACAAAACACTTCAAGATGTAGTTGTAAAAAACGAGGTCGATATAGAAGTGCCGCCCGTCAATGTTGAAGTGCTTCTGTCTGGCAACGAACGAGAAACCTCGCCCAAGCTCCAGGAGGAACTTCTGCAAATGGTCGATCAATGCCTGTTCAAGCTCAGACTCATAAAAATGCTCATTCTGCGGAAGATCAAGGAATTCCAAAACATACGGATCTTTGATGATCTTTTCATATTCCGGCTTAGGAACCGTGGTCTGGATCTCCGCAGCCACACTCTCTTTATCCTTGCTCGCAAGTATCCTGTGGTAGAACATGGTATTTATCTGCCTTTGAAGCTGACGGACACTCCATCCGGACTTTACAGCTTCATCAGCATAAAAAGCCCTGGCCTCTTCATCTTCGACTCGCATAAGCAGACGATAGTGAGACCAGTTCAATCCGCTCCACAGTGTGGAGCGTTTTGAAAACTCTTGTAGATCCGGTCCTTCCTGCATCAGATCTACTCTTGACTCAAAGGGGCTATCGCAAAATAACCGACCTATACCATATCCAGTGCTGCGCAGATGTTATCAGCACCGTATAACGTATAGGTCGGTTATTTTGTGACAAGTCCCTTATATTTACTGTGATCTTGCTTGCGCCATTGAGAATAAGGTATCTTGTAATAATTTAGAGAAATTGATATTATTTTTTTCAGCAAAAGCGTTCAGCCATGCAGGGATCGTAAGGTTGATCCGGACGGTCCCGCCCTGGGCATAGGTCCCGATCGCCCGATGCATCAGCGGGGCGCAGTGGAGGCCCGCCCGGACCGCGATGCCAAATTCCTGGTCCAGCAGCATCGCCACATCCTGGGGCTCCTGCCCGTCGATCAAAAAGGAAAGGACCGGCCCCCTCCTGCCGCCTCTGCGGAGACCTCGTGACCGCCTCTCCCGGGATTCCCGGATGCATGCTCCATGGCGTCCGTGACGGCACGGATGACCTCCGGCGGCTTTTTCCAGGTGGTAGCCGCATGATCCATGTAGATATACTCTTTTTTCACCGTATCCTCCCCTGCTCATCCCTTCCTTGCTGTGTTTGCTGTGTTCCCTACTTGTGCAGATATGGGGATGACGATGACAACGGCCTTCAACATTTTTGCGAGAAAGGCCGTACGGGAAAACAGGATACCTTTTGAGATCAGCGGCGACATCCCGAATACGGAAACGATCGAAGCTATCCAGGAAGTAGAACGGATGAAAGCTGATCCATCCTTTGGCAAGACCTATACAGATGTGGACCAGATGATGGAGGGATCACTTGCTGATGTATGATATAAGGCCGACTACAAAATTTCAAAAAAGCTGCCCACCGCGTCCCTGCAGTGTGACAGCTTTTTTCTCGACCATCTTCTTTTTACAGCCCCCATCCGGTGGTAGGACTTTCACCGTAAGATCTCCTCCAGCACCACCATCAGCCTCTCCACATCGATCGGCTTCGCCACATACCCGTCCATCCCAGCCTGGGCTGCCTTCTGCCGGTCCTCCTCGAAGGCGTTGGCGGTCATGGCCACGATCGGGATCGTGGCCTTCGCCAGATCTTCCATCGCCCGGATCATGCGGGTGGCCTGGTAGCCGTCCATGACCGGCATCTGGACATCCATCAGGATCAGGTCGTAGGTACCCGCCGGGGCGGTCCCGATCTTCTCCACCGCCACGGTCCCGTCGTCAGCTGTATCGATACAAAAGCCGGCTTCCTCCAGGATCGTCCTGGCGATCTCCTGGTTCAGCTCATTGTCCTCCACCAGAAGGAGCTTCCTCCCATCAGGACCTGCTATATCCGCCCCTCGCCGACTTATGGACGCCGTCTGCTCCAGCCTCTTGCTCTCCACCGAAAGCGCCTCCACGGGAGCTGCCGTGGGGAAACAGAAGGAGACGGTGAACTCCGTCCCTTTGCCCACCTGGCTGGTCACCTCGATCGTCCCGTCCATCATGTCTACGATGCTCTTCGTGATCGAAAGGCCTAGTCCAGTCCCCTGGATCCCACTCACTGTGGCGGTCTCTTCCCGCTCGAAAGGCTCGAACAGATGCTTTAGGAACGTCTGGCTCATGCCGATCCCCGTATCCTGGATCCGGAACTGGTAGGAAACGCAGCCCCCTGCTCCCTCTTCTGCCCGTTCTGTCTGCACGGCAAGAAAGCGGACCTCGCCGCCCGGGCGTGTGTATTTGACCGCATTGCTCAGGATGTTCAGCAGTACCTGCTGCAGGCGGAGCTTATCACAGAGGACCCATACATCGGTCAGGTCGATCCGTTCCATGGAAAAGGTCAGCTGCTTGGCCTTGATATCGGACTGCACGATGGTCTGCAGGTCGTCCAGGATCTGGCTCAGGCTGGTCACCTTCGCCTCCAGCTCCACCTTGCCGCTCTCGATACGGCTCATATCCAGCACATCATTGATCAGGTTCAGCAGATGGTCGCTGGAGGTCTTGATCTTGCCCAGATAGTCCAGCACCAGCTCCTTATCCTCGATATGGGAGATCGCCAGGGAGGTGAACCCGATGATCGCGTTCATAGGTGTGCGGATGTCATGGGACATGTTATTGAGGAAAGTGGTCTTGGCGATATTGGCCTTCTGCGCTTCAGCCAGTGCCTCAGCCAGGATCTTCTTCTGCTCCTGCTCCTTGCGCACCATCTCATCGATGTTCCGGAAACCGGCCAGGATAACGCTGTCCTTCCCATGACCGCCACCCTCCACCTTGACATAGGTAAACTGGAAGTCATGCATCTCACCGTCGATCGGCACCCGATAGCTCCCGGTATACTCCATATCCGTCTCCAGCTTTTCCTTGACCCGGTCTAATGCCAGGACTTCCTTAAGATAGGGCTGATCCTCACTGTATACCCGTTCCTGGATATATTGGTGCAGGGCGGTCTCATAAAGAAAGCTTTCTTTCTGCTCCCGGTCCAGACCCGTGGTCACATATCCCGCCAGCTTGATGATCCAGGCCTCCCCGGTCTCTTTATCCACCGCAAAGACATTGAGGTAATCACGGCTCAAGGCAGCTACGATGGCCAGCTGCTCCTCCAGCTCCCTTTTGGAACGTTCCGTTGCGTCGATGACCTTCTGGTTCCATCGGTTCCTCAGGATGAGCGCCAGGATCATCCCCATCCCCAGCGCTAATACCAGCACCAGGATCGCCAGGATCTGAGGATCCCCTTGCACATATCGGAGAAAAGTCAGCTTCTCCGGCTTATAGGCGGTATACTGGGCGATCAGCTGATCCAGGGTATCTCCAGGCATCTGGCGGATACATTTGTCCAAGATGGTCACCAGCTCATGATCGCAGGTGCTGCTGACATGCATCATAAAGTCAAAGCGGACATTGTTGGCCATGCTGTACTGCAGAGAATCCGTGACATCGTTACGTACAAAAAGCTGTGCCATGTATGTATGGGCAAAAGCGGCGTCGGCTCGTCCATCCAGCACAGCCTCAAGCGCTTCCTGCCGGGTAGGAAAGGCCAGCATCGTGACCCCATCCCCCAGCCCCTGCTCGATGGGGCCCTTTCCCTGGTCCAAGGCAGTAGCCACGACCTTGATCTCATCGTCCCTGCCCTTTCGGGTCACCTTCGCCACGCCGGTGGTCATATAGGAGACTGTATCGAACCCTCGGCGCGGATCTGCCCGGACGGCCTCTTTCGTCTCGCGCTCATCGATGACCACATCCACCCCATCTGTCTTGGCCAAAGCATAGTATGCCGCCCGATCCTCCGGGACTACCGTCTCGTACGGCAGTCCAGCCAGCTCCATGACCTTAGCAAAATAGTCCGGCAAGATCCCCTTCAGCTGGCCATCCTCCACATAAGAATAGGGCTTCCTGTCCCCCAGCGCGGTAACGGTGACCTTCTTCTCCCCGGAGACCACCGCCTGGATATAGGCCGCCTCCCGCTGGGTAAAGGTGCGTGCAGAGGCGTAGACTGGTCCATAGTAGCGGTAAAACAGATCATTTGACCAGTCCCCTTCGTTGATATCCATCTGTTCGATCCCATAGTTGATCTCATCTAAAAGTGCGGTATCCTCTTTCCGTACCACCGCATAAAGATCGTCCGTGGTGATGACGTCCAACACCTTTTCGTTCTGGGTCTTCCTGAAATTGCTGGACAGGATCGCGTCGATACGCCCGTCCTGCAGGGCGGCCGCGAGCTCATCCATATCCCTGAACTCCCTGATCTTATAGGAAAAGCCCTTCTCCGCGGCAAACCGGGCCAGCTTCTGATCCTGGCTGCGCCCGATCAAGATCCCCACGATCATCCCTTCATACGTCTTATGGTCCCCGGCCCTGCGCTCTGTGTTCCCGGCCCGGACTGAGAGGACCGTATCGGCCTTTCCGATCGGAAGGGAAAATGCGAACTTCTCTTCCCTCTCCGGAGTCTTTCGGGCCGATGTCACCACATCGATCTGCCCTTCCTCCAGCATGGTGAGCATCGCATCCCAAGGCTCATCATAGCCTACATAGTCAAAGTCCAGATGGGAGTATCGGGAGATCAGGTCCAAGACCTCGATGCCGTAGCCCGTCAGGTCCCCTGCCTCATCCTTCATATGATAACCGTCAAAATAAAAGATCCCCGCCTTCACGGTCTGGTCCGCCGCCGTCTCGGCTCCATCTGCGGTCAGGGACTCCGTCCCTATCAAAAGTAAACAGACAGCAAAGGCTATAAGCCTCCTGCCATATCTGCGGATCAACTGCTCCATAGTCCCCGTCTCCTTTTTGAGCCTGTCCTCTCCTATGCTCATCTTCCTTGACCAGTTTATCATATGCGGCGCTTTTCTTCAATCGCATCTTGGCCCTGTACAGAGAGAGGTCAGGAACAGGATCACCGTTCACACCCATGCCAGCTTAAGTAGCGTAGGGAGAGGACCCTCTGGCCAGCCTGTGAAAAGTAACGAAACAGACCGCTATCTGCCTAACGATACGCTGCCGGGTACAGGATCTTCTGGTCCGTATAGCCAAAGGGCCACACCGTCTTATACTCGCCGTCCTGGATCTGGGCGATCGCCACGGAGGCATAGATGTTTTCGTTGTGATACCGTGTGCCGTCAAAGATCTGATCCTCAAACTTGATCCGGTCATAGG
>CAJUFE010000019.1 GCA_910585635.1 uncultured Lachnospiraceae bacterium
TCCGCTAGGGTCCTTTATGTGACATGCCCCTCCCTCCGCTGCTTTATGGCTGCTCTTCGGTCATACGGCTTGCCAGCCACCTAGCATCCGGAGGGCCGGATCCCCCTAAGGGGACCTTTGCGGGACGCCGGTCCTTCACACCCCACACTTAGTGAGGTTTTTTCGAACTTAGTGCGAAAGCGGATACTCGGAACGCAGTGGAGAGTATCTTCCATCGCGCCCTAGTACCGTTCTCGTCCCGCATGGAGCGAGAGCGTGTCCCCGTGGGGGACCGGGCCTTCGGGTGCGGGCGGGTGGTCGATCGTGCGCCTGCACCCTTTCAGCTTAAAACGTTAGGAGTACCGGAAGAACGTGTACAGCAGATATCCCAGCGTCAGGCACAGCCCGATGCAGAAGAGCATCAGGCCGAAGGAGAAGCTCTCCCAGGCCACCCCGTCCAGTCCGGTCTCCAGCCAACGCTCGATCAGGTCTTTCTCCTTCTTCGGCGGTTTTACCCGGACCTGCCGGTGGGTGGTCCGTCTGGCTAGGAGGATGGCTCCGTCGGCCAGCTGGTCCATGGCCCGGCAGACCAGGCCGGAGACGGCCAGGAAGACCGTTACCAGGGTCTGGATCAGATAGCGGTCGAGCCATCCCAGCACAGTGCCGCATACGTTGGGCAGCAGGGCCTGCAGGATGGGGCGATAGAGCATGGTCTCCAGATCTAGGAACTGCGGCCAGCGGTCTACATAGCAGGCCTGGCCTGCTCCCCCTGCCTTTTTGGTCCCCCCAGACCGGGCAGCTTTTCCGGTCTGCATCTGGGGAGCCTGGGCCATCAGGAGCTTTCGGATCACCAGCAGATAGAGCAGGCACCCGATGCCGATGGAGATCAGGCCGCCCTTTAGGTTCGCCATAGCAAAGTAGTGGACTTTGTGCTCCATGCCGCCTGCCAGGAAGAAGCCCTGTCCCATATCGGCCAGCCGGTCCATGGTGAGGGATGGGGTCAGGCCCATCCCCAGGATCAGGATCGCCGGGATCAGCAGCACCGCTTTGCTGGCCATTCTCATGTAATGGCCGTTCATGGAAGTGAAGCGGTCTTTAAGACCCGGATCCTCCTCCACGAAAAGGGCCACGGACAGCTTTAGCATATAGGAGACCGTCATCCCGCCGGTCAGCAAAAACACCCATTCGGCAAAGGTCCAGAAGATAGGGCTCCCGGTCAGGCGGCTCACCACAAGGCTGGTGCCGGACAGCGGCCCGGTCAGACTGCCTGCTGCCAGACCGATGCTGGATGCTCCGCCTGCCGCTGCCAGACCGACGCCGGATGCTCCGCCTGCCGCTGCCAGACCAACGCCGGATGCTCCGCCTGCCGCTGCCAGACCTTCGGCCACCAGCTCCTGGTATCCCACGATGCTCTCATGGAGCAGGGTCTTGCTCACATAGCCGCTCCAGCCGGGTATCCCGCCGATCCCCAAGGCGCCCATCAGGAAGCAGAAGGCCAGGAAGGGCTTGCCCTTTCCAAAGCCCCGGATCTTGTTCAGGTCCAGCTCATGGAGGTCCATGTAGACCACACCGGCGCACAGGAAGAGCACCAGCTTGAACAGGGAATGGTTCACCATGTGGAGGAAGGTCCCTCTGGCCGCGATCGCAGGATTTTCACCGGCTGCCGTCAGCAGGCCGCACATCCCCACCCCCACCAGGATAAAGCCGATCTGGGACACAGAGGAGCAGGCCAGGGTCTTTTTTAGGTTGATCGAGAACATGGCCAGGAGGGCGCCTAAGAACATGGTCACCAGCCCCAGCAGGAAGATCAAAAGCCCCCAGGCCCCGTCACCGCCAAATAAACGGCAGGAGACCACGATCACCCCGAAGATCCCCGTCTTTGTCAAGATCCCGGACAGCAGGGCGCTGGCCGGGGCCGGGGCCACCGGGTGGGCCTTGGGCAGCCAGATGTGGAGCGGGAAGCACCCTGCCTTCGCCCCAAAGCCAAAGAGGAGGAGGAGACCTGCCGCGTACAGCCGGCCCTGCCGTCCCTCCTGCACCGCTCTGGCGGCGGCTGCCTGGAGCTCGCTGATCTTCAGCGTCCCCAGCATATCATAGAGCAGGAACAGCCCCATCAGCATGACCATGCCGCCGATCACCGCCACGGCCAGGTAGGTCTCCGCCGCCTTTAAGGACTCCTTCCGCTCATCGAAAGCCACCCACACATAGGAGGTCAGGGACATGATCTCAAAAAAGATAAAGGTGGTATACAGATCCTCCGACAAAAACACCCCCACAGTGGCCAGGAAGGTGATCCAGAAGAACAGGTAGTACCGACGGCGTTTTTCGTAGTGGGCCATATATTCCCCGGAGAACACACCACTGACCGTCCACATGAGCACGGCCATACAGGTATAGATCAGCCGGAACCCGTCCAGCTGGAAGTGCAGGCCAAACCCGCAGATCCCCGGGATGGCCATGGTCATCACCCTTTCCCCTGTCATCCTGCCTCACCTCCTATCTGCATAAAGATCTCCATCAAGGGTGCGGAGTGGACCCCCATGAGGATGATCGCCGCCGCAAAGAGCAGGAGCGGGGCCAGCATCATCCAGTTAGGGTCGCAGTTTCCGCTATCCGCCGCCGGCTGGCTGAGGGCCATCGACTGCTGGCCCTGCTCGGTGCCACTGCCGGCGCCGCCTGACGCCACAGCCACACATGCGCCGCCTGACGCTCCAGACACACGCGCGCCGCCCGACAGCTGCCCTTCCATCTGTCCAGGACCGCCACAGCCTTCTGCCGCCACGCCGGACGACGATACCTCCTTTTGTCCTGCCACTTTGTCCGGACCATCTCCGCCCTCCCCGGCAGCAGCCGTCAGCGCGGCCCCCACCTTGGGGAAATAGGCCCGGATCACCACGGTCAGCATGTAGATGCCGGTCATCAGGGCCGAGTACAGCAGCACCGCCACCGCCCCGAAGGCCAGAAGCCGCCAGCCTCCGGTCCCCAGATAGCCCACCATGCCGCCCAGAGGGACAGTGGGGCCCATCCCGCAGGTAAAAGCGGCTCTGGCGATGTTCCATTTGCTGATAAAGCCTGCGAACAGCGGGATCCCCGTAAGGGACAGGCTGGCCACGGTCAGGCAGCCAAAGGTCACCGGCATCCGCCTGCCCAGTCCATCCAGCTCATAGACATGGGTCTTCCCGGTCTGGTGCATCACCGCGCCGGCACAGAAAAAGGCGCAGATCTTCATGAAGGCATGGAAGACCATGTGGCTCAAGGCAGCCGCCAGCCCCAAGGGGCTCATCATGGACGCGCCCAGCAGGATATAGGACAGGTTGCTGACCGTGGAGTAGGCCAACCGCCGCTTCCAGTGAGCCTCCTTTGCCGCCATGGTAGAGCCATATGCGATCGTCATCATGGCAGCGGCCATGACCACCCACTGCGCCCAGGTATCCTTAAGGAAACCTGCGCCGAAGCTGTAGTAGGTCAGCCGCAGGATCGCAAAGGCACCGGATTTCACCACAGCCACCGCGTGGAGCAGGGCCGTCACCGGCGTAGGCGCCACCGTGGCCGGCGGGAGCCATTTGTGGCACGGGAAGACCACGGCTTTCACCCCGAACCCGTAGAAAGCCAGCAGATAGATGAACAACAGCAGATCCTTATGCTGACCGGCCGCCTCAAGGTCCAGCATGCCGCCTGCCGAAAAGGCGGTGTTCCCCGTAGACGAAAAGTACAAAACGAACACCAGGCCCAAAAAGGCGAAGGCCGCCCCGCCGATCGAATAATACAGGTATTTCCGGCTGGCTCTGGCCGCCTCTCTGGTGAGGGGGAAGAGCACCAGCGGGAAGGTGGCCAGCGTCAGGAGCTCGTAGAACAGATAAAGGGTCATCAGGTTCCCGGCCAGGGCGATCCCCGCCGTGATCCCATAGGTCATCAGGTAATAGGCGAAAAAGGCGGCTTTCCGTCTCTCCTCCTTCATGTACTCAAAGGCGTAGAGCACCGCCAGGGGCCACAGGACGCCGATCAGCCCGGCAAACACCCTTCCCATCCCGTCTAACCGGAACATGACCTTTAACTCTCCGTAAAGCCGGAACAGGACGACCCCTTCCCCGCTGGCGGAAAAGACCAGCCACAGGAGCACCAGGCTGTTGGCCAGAGCGATCCCCTCCACGTAGAGCTGTAGGAGACGGTCCCGCCTTGTTCGTCCGTCAGCCGCCCCCTCTGCTTTCTTTAACGGGCCGAACTGGCTGACAAAGAGCAGGGCCAGGCCGCCGATCAGGGGAAGGAGCGCCGGCACAGATAATACGATTTGATCCATCCCTCATCCCTCCATCAAAATACAGTACCCGCGATCCCCTGCAAAAACCCTAAAAGGGGCCCCGGGAAGCAGCCAAAGAGCAGAGCGCCCGCGGTCAAGAGGAACACCGGTCCCAGCATCTTAAGGGAAGGCTCCTTCCCCTTAAGCCCTCTCTCCCGAATCTCTCCGTCGTCAAAGTCCGCGCCGGGAAGGAAGCCGTCTATAGAAAGAGGCAGCAGATAGCCGGCGGTCAGCAGGGCGCTGATCAGCAGGACCACCGGACCGATCCAGGCGAACGGGCCGGTCCCGGAGGCAAGGGCCCCCTGGGCCAGATACCATTTGCTGATAAAACCGCTGGTCGGCGGGATCCCCACCAAGGATAAGGAGACCACCGTATAGCACCCCAAGAGCAGCGGCATCACCTGCCCTAAGCCCCGCATCTGGCGGACCCGGGTCCACCCGGTGGTGAAGATCACCGCGCCGGCCGATAAGAACAGGGCGTTCTTGACCAGGGAATGGAACACCACATGGGATAATGCCCCCACAAATGCCGTAGGCTCCAGAAGGCTGAGCCCGAACAGGATATAGGATACCTGGCTCACCGTGGAATAGGCCAGCCTTTTCTTCATCACCGGCTCCTTATACGCCAGCATAGAGCCCATAAAGACCGTGAGGAGGGTCAGGGACATCCAGACCGTCTGGACCCAGGTCCCTCGGATCAGCTTTGGCCCCACGATATAAAAGACCACGCGGATCAGAGCCAGCACACCGGATTTCGTGATCACGCCGGAGAGCACCGCGCTGGCCGGGGCCGGGGCCACCGGGTGGGCGGTAGGGAGCCAGCCATGTAAGGGGAACATGCCCGCCTTTGTGCCAAAGCCCACGATCATGCAGCACATCGCCGCCAGCAGCAGCCCTTCCTGGCCGAGGATCATCCCCTCATCCAGGATCCCTCCCGGCACGAAGCGCAGGTCCTGGCAGATGGTGGTCAGGAAAAAGATCCCGAACAAGGCCAGAAAGGCCCCGGCCACTGAGTAGAACAGGTATTTTAACCCGGCCATCACCGCCTCCTTTGTCCGCTCGTGGAGGACTAAGGGCAGAGAGGTCAGGGTCATCAGCTCATAGAATACATAAAAGGTGATCAGGTCAGCCGAAAAGTCCAGTCCGATCAGCACGCCCAGGACGATCAGATAATAGCCGAAGAAACGGCATTCCTCCTCCTCATGGGTCATATAGGTAAAGGCGTAGATCCCCACCAGCAGCCAGACCGCCGCCGTCAGCAGGGCAAAGAGCCTTCCCACCTGGTCCACCTGGAATGCCACGGCCACCTGTTTTGTCAGCTGCCAGATCTTAAGCCCCGTCCCGCTGCCCGCCACGGCAAGGACCGTAAAGATGAGCCCCCCGGCCAGGCCGGTGAGAGACGCCACGATCAAAGCGTTCCTATTTGTACGGAACCTCTTCCCTGTCAGGACCAAGATCCCCATGAAGATCGGGAACAGGACCGGCAGGAGCAATAGTACATTTCCTTCCATAAAAGGTCTCCTTCACTATCATTCAAACATCGCTAATCCCTCTGCGATCGCCCTTACCACCGGCTGGGAGAAGGATCCTAAGATCAGGTTCAGCAGGATGAAGCAGCAGGTCGCCCCGCCCAGCATCCAGTGGGCGGCCTTTGTCCGTTTCCGCATCTCGCCCACGACCGCCCCGGGGGTAGCAGGCGAATACAGCGTGGTCACCAGCCGCAGGAAATAGACCGCGTTGAGGACCGTACTGAGGGCCAGTCCGATCAGGGTCGGCAGCATCTTGTGGGGGCTAAGGAGCGCCGAGGAGGCGAACAGGAGCTTCGAGATGAAGCCGGACAGCATGGGGAAGCCCACCATGGACAGTGCGCCCACTGTAAAGCCGATCCCTGCAAGAGGGTTCCGGTAGCCGGCTCCCCGCAGGCTCAAGTAGTCCTTCTTATCCCCGGAGACCTCATAAAGCCCCACTGCACTGATGAACAAAAGGGCTTTGGTGGCGGAGTGGGTGAACATGTGGAAGATCGCCGCGATCACGCCGTCCTGGGTCCCCAGCCCCAGCCCCAGATAGATATAGCCGATCTGGGCCACCGAGGAATAGGCGATCATCCGCCGGGTATCCGTCTCCAGCATGGCCCGGACAGATCCCATGATCATCCCCGCCAGCCCGAAGAGGAACAGCACGTTCACGATCCGGCTGGCCACCACGTTCTCCCTGCCCAGCACCCGGTAAAAGATCTTGATCAGCAGGAAGATATAGCCCTTTGACACCAGCCCCGAAAGGATCGCGCTGGCCGTGGGCGTAGCATAGCCGTAGGTGTCCGGGATCCAGGAATGGAAGGGATACAGGCCGCTCTTGATCGCCAGGCCCACGCTGATCACCGCCAGGATCACCAGCATGGGGATCTCATAGCTCCCCGATGCCTCGATCGCGGCCACGGCCTCCTTGGCCGGGCTCATCAGGAGATGTCCTGTCACATCATAGAGCAGGGTCAGGCCGATCAAAAACAGGCCGGAGCCTAGCTGGCTCATCATCAGATACCGGATCGCCGAGGTAAAGCTGCGCCCCACCTGACGGATCATGATCAGCCCGCAGCCCGCGATGGTATTGATCTCCACAAATACATAAGCGGTAAAAAGATCGTTGGTGTAGATCAGGGCCAGCAGGGAGCTGAGCATCAGGTCGATCACGATAAAGAACAGGTTCAGCTTCGACTCCTCCACGTCCTCAAAGGTGTGGCCCATACCGCCCACCACAGAGAGCAGCATCACCACGCCGAAGAGCAGGGCGGTAAGGCCCTCCAGGACACCGGCCCGGATCTCATTGCCCCAGGGCGCCGGAAAATGCCCCATCATATAGGTATAGCTCTCACCGGTCCCCAGGCAAAAGGCCAGGACCGCTCCTGACATCACCGTGGTGATCACGATCGCGCCGATGCTCAGGTTCCTTGCCTGCTTCCCCGAAAGGACCGATGAGACGATCCCGGAGAACATGGCGATCACGATCGAAAAGAAGGGGAAATTCTGTACCAGGGTCATATCCGTTCCTCCTTCTTCACCTGCATCAAGATCTCGTCCAGATCCAGCGAATGATAACGTCCGTAGATACGGATCACCAGCGCCAGCAGCAGGGCCGTGGTGCTGACCGAGACCACGATGCCGGTCAACACTAGACCGCTGGGCACTGGGTTGATATACGCGGTGGTATCTTGTATGCCGTCCACCACGATCGGGACCATCCGTCCGCTGATATAGCCTTTGGCTGCCAGGAACAGATAGACCGCCGTGTCCATGATGTTCATCCCCATGATCCGCTTGATCAGGTTCCGGTGGAGCAGGAGCATGGTAAAGCCTACCCCAAAAAGGATCACAGCCACCGTCTCTTCTATATTCGAAAACAGATGGGATACCATCCTACATGTCCCCCTTCCTGAACAAGGTATAAAACGCGTACATGGTGCAAGCCACCACCATCCCCACGCAGATGTTCAGCGGCAGGATCAGCCCGCTGCTGATGATCGCCCCCGGCGTCCCCAACGGTATGCCGCTCTCTAAGTGGTTCGCCCCTGTAAAAAATGAGTAGCTCTTCGCCAGACAATAAAAGGACAAGGCCGAGACCGTGATCCGACGATACGTTTTGGTATTAAAGAACCGCTCGGTCTTCTCAAAGCCAAAGGCGTTCAGATACAAGATCAGGCCGGAGCCCAGCACCGCGCCGCCGGAGAAACCGCCTCCCGGGGACAGATGGCCGTTCAGGATGATATAGATCCCGAACACGAAGATCACCGGGGACAGCACCATGGCACATTTCTGCAGGATGATGTCCTCCTTGGGCTCGAACCGCCGGTCGTCCGCCGCCTTCAGCCGTTCCTTTACCCCCTCCGCGCCGCTCTCCTTGTCGATACGCAAAAGCACCAGCACACAGCAGGAGGCGATGAACAGCACGCAGGATTCCCCAAAGGTATCAAAGGCCCGGTAGTCTAAGATCATGCCCGTGACGATGTTCACCGCGCCGGTCTCCTGGAGCCCCCGCTCGATATAGCGGGCGGACACCTCATTATTATCCGGGTTCCCCGCATTGCCGAACACCGGCAGATAGGCGATCGTCCACAGCAGGACCGAGATGATCCCCAGGCACAGGATGACCGACATCACCTGATAGACACGGTCGTAAAGCCGGCCCTTCCTGCGCTTAGCCGGCAAAACGGCCTGTGCCGCAGACCTTACGCTCCCGTCCGTTCCTGCCAGCGCCGTCCTATCTGCGGCCTGTCTCACGGCGCTGCCCGCTCCTGCCTGCACAGCTGCAGCCGTACCGGTCTGAACGGCGGTCTCTGCCCGCACTGCGCTGCCCGTCTGCCCGGCGGCCTCTTCCCGCACTGCGCTGCCCGCCTGCCCGCCGGTCTCTGCCCGCACTGCGCTGCCCGCCTGCCCGGCGGCCTCTTCCCGCACTGCGCTGCCCGCCTGCCCGGCGGCCTCTGCCGACCGGGGCGCCACGGTCTCCATATCCGGAGCCATCAGCGGATCCACTTCCCCGTCCAGCCACCGCTTGAACCTCCCCCAGCGGCTGTCTGCCAGGTCATCCTTCCTTCTGCTCATCCTGCTCCTCCTTTCGGATCGCGCGGATCTTTTTCAGGGTCACGAAAAACAGGATACTGGTCACACCAGCCCCCACAGCCGCCTCCGTGATCGCAAGGTCCGGGGACTGGAGCAGCACCCAGATCACGCACATGATCAAGCTATAGGACATGAAGATCACGATCGATGTCAGCAGATCCTTTGTGACGCTCACCGATACCGCGCAGACGATCAGGCAGACCAGCAGTATGATCTCAAATATCTTCATCCTTTTTCCGCCTCCCTCTTATCCGTCCTGTCCTTGCATCCTGCTTTATCTTCCCGATCCGCCTTCTCTTTCCCATCCTTACGGATGAGCCGGATCTCACCCAGCTCCTCATCGGTCATGACCTCCAGGCGGCTGATCATATGCCCGGAGACTGGGCTGGCCATCCAGAAAAATAGGATCACCAGGAACAGCTTTAAAGAATCAAAAGAAAAACCTCTCATCAAGATCAGTCCCAAAAACACAAATAAGATCCCCAGTGTATCACCCATAGCTGCCGCGTGCATCCGGTTCAATGCTCTTTTCAGCCGGTTCACACCGAACACCGCCAAGATCATAAATGCCATACCGATCAACAGGCAGATGGATGCCAGGCCGAACCTGCACCATTCCCAGAACATCCTGCTCACTCCTTTCTCTCCGCTCTGCGCATCCTTCCGCGTCTATACCGCGAGCGATCGCGCGTCCGCCCTATCACAAGATCCCCCTCCCATCCTTCCGGCCTACCTTGAGGGCATCTCTCCTCTATCCTGAGCCATCTCACATCTGTCTGCCGGCCGGCTGTCATGCTCTTCCTGGCCGTCATACCCTTCCTGGCTGTCATACCCTTCCTGATCGCCATACCCTTCCTGATCGCCATACTCCGCCGGACTGCCATGCTCCGCCGGACTGCCATACCCTGCTCCCCCGTCAGCCATCTGCTGGCGGCGCAGGTTCTCCTCGATCGCATTCATGTCTGCATGCAGCCTTTTTTTCTGGAGGTACACCCCTGTATACACCTTACAGAGCACGACCACGCCCAGAAAACTGATCATCGCATAGATCAGGCACACATCTACCAGATAGTTTTCCTCCAGATAGACCGACAAGATCGCGATGATCATGATGATCATGGTCCCCACCATATTGACCGCGATGATGCGGTCCGCTATCCTGGGGCCCAAGACCGAACGGACTATGCTGCATATGATCAAGACTGCCAATACGATGACCGCTCCTGTCAAAAGCCCGTCATATGCCTGCCCGATCACTTCCATCTCGTTCCCTCCTCCACTATCGATCCTTTATCCACCCTTGCTCCCGCTTTCTCGGCTCCTTTCTTCTCGGATGCCTTTTTCTCGGATGCCTCTGTCCCGTTCATCTCCCCGATCCCTCTGCACTCTTTGCGGCTGCCTTCTGCGCTGTCCCGTCCGCCTTTTGGGGCCACATCTTAAGACAGATCCTCTCCATCTCCTCCAGGTATGTCACAAAGACAGATGCCTCCATCCCCTCTGCAAACTCCCAGTCCAGGCAATGGACACAGAACCGATCCCCCTCCACAGAAACGGTGATCGTCCCGGGGGTCAAGGTGATGGAATCTGCCAGGATCACCTTCGCCGCCCCGGTCTGCAGGCCGCTGGTGAAATACACCAGCGCAGGCTCCGGCTCCACATCTGGCGACAGGATCAGCTTCAGGACGCTCAAGTTCGCCTTGGCGATCTCCTCCACCAGCACCCAGAAGTATCGGACCAGCCATGGCGCCAGCCGGAACATCAAGATCTCCTTTTTTATACTGTAGTCCAAAAAACGGCAGATAAAATAAAACAGCAGCGCCGCGATGACCAGCCCCAGGATACAGATCTCTGCCGTGACCCGTCCGTTCAAGATCAGCCATACGCAAAAAAACAGCAAGAACATAAGCTCCCCCTATCTGTCCATATCGTTATCTTGACCCAACAGCCTATGACGCCATCCCGCAGCAGCATCGGGCCGCGTCATAGGGTATGATGTACCTAAACGAATACATTATAGCCCGGTTCACTTTCTATAGCAAGTAAAAAAAGTGTTGAAATGCGCAAAAAAGGACGATGATCTGTCTAAATGGACGGATCTTCGGTCCTCCATAAGATTTTCTTTATAAATTTTATACTTTTTACAGGATATGTCCACATTTTTGTCATATTTTATGGGTATACTATAGGCAGTTGCTCGAAAGAGCAACAGGCCTTTGATCCAGGTTTTATACTTGGGATCACAAAGCTTTTTCATACTCATACCGGACGGTGTTATAACCGTCCGGCCCCCCTTTAACATTTTCTTATTTATACCTACCATTCCTAAAAAGCCGCTGGTGCCAGCCAGCGGTTTTTTATGTGGTATATTTTCTTTTCTTTTTAGTAAGGTTTTTTCCCAATTTATTAAGGAATTCTTTCGCAATTTTATAAATCCTACATCCTGCCGACATATTTTGGACACGATCATGGGCTATACTATCCTTAGTCGCTCGAAAGGGTGACAGCCTAGTAAGCTTTTTCATACTTACGCCGGACGGGGCGGTAACCGTCCGGACCCCCAACATTTTCTTATTTTGTACCTATCATTTCCCAGATGCACCGGCCTTACGGCCGGTGCATCCCCTTTTTTCCTGTGAAACAGGCACATCGATGGGATATACGGGTATCTCCGGACGAGGCAAGTAAGTCTGGTGAAGGAATGGAGAGATGCTAGATAATAGCAGTAACGAACAAACTATTTTTTCGCACACCCACAAAAGAGAGAAGGTTTCTTCCCGGACCTTGTGCCGTTACTAAAGAAACTCCCTAAACCCAGGGACCAGGTAACAGTTCAGACAACGTCCGAACTGTTACGGGACCAGAGCTATATCACATACCCGTTACAAAAAATGCTTGAAACCGCCTTCTGGATGTGCTATCATAAGCATAAGGAAAGCAACCGCCCACAAAGTGGTTGACCTCCGTAAGCAGTTATAAACCTACCCCGGCCGCCAAGCACAAGGTAGGTTTATTTATTTTCGCTTGTTGTTCCTATCGATATAGGCAAGCAGTGCGACTAAGAAGGTACCGCCCAAAAACAACAGGCTCAACACTTCATATGTAGTCATGCACCACCTCCCTTCTTTTTACAGTTAGGGAGGCTTACCACCTTGTAACACGGTTGTTTCCTGTGACGTATCATAGCATAGTTGTCATTATCTGGCAACTTCTTTCTATCTTTTTAGTCGATCCCTCTCCATCCAGTCTTTCCGCTCCGTGATCGACCAGCTGCATCTGAACAAAGAGCATCGACTGCACGACCCGCGGAAAATAAGCTGAAGAGTTGTCTACTTCCTGTCTATCATGTTGTAAGATAAAGGGCTTCCGCCGACCTTTTATATCGGCGAAAGCCCTGATATCTACGCTATCTCTTAGAACTTCCCAGCCTCAGCCGCTTCCTGGATGGAGACAGCCACTGCTACGGTCATACCTACCATGGGGTTATTGCCTGCGCCGATCAGGCCCATCATCTCTACGTGAGCCGGAACGGAGGAGGAGCCTGCGAACTGTGCGTCGGAGTGCATACGGCCTAAGGTATCGGTCATACCATAGGAAGCCGGGCCTGCCGCCATGTTGTCAGGATGCAGGGTACGGCCGGTGCCGCCGCCGGAAGCTACGGAGAAGTACTTCTTCCCAGCTTCGTTACGCTCCTTCTTGTATGTACCGGCTACCGGATGCTGGAAACGGGTGGGGTTGGTGGAGTTACCGGTGATGGAAACGTCCACATTCTCCTTCCACATGATCGCCACGCCTTCCGGAACGCTGTTCGCGCCGTAGCAGTTGACCTTTGCGCGGAGGCCTTCGGAGTATGCGATGCGCTCCACTTCCTTCACGGTGTTGGTATAGGGATCGTACTCGGTCTCTACGAAGGTAAAGCCGTTGATACGGGAGATGATCTTCGCCGCATCCTTGCCCAGACCGTTTAAGATCACGCGCAATGGTTTCTGGCGGACCTTGTTGGCCTTCTCTGCGATACCGATCGCGCCCTCTGCTGCCGCAAAGGACTCATGGCCTGCCAGGAAGCAGAAGCAGTCGGTGTCCTCTTCCAGGAGCATCTTGCCTAAGTTGCCGTGGCCTAAGCCTACCTTACGGGTATCGGCTACAGAGCCGGGGATACAGAAAGCCTGTAAGCCCTCGCCGATGGCGGCGGCGGCGTCCGCTGCTCTCTTGCAGCCCTTCTTGATCGCGATGGCCGCGCCTACGGTGTAGGCCCAGCAAGCGTTCTCAAAGCAGATAGGCTGGATCTTCTTGATCTGATCGTAAACATTTAAGCCGGCATCCTTGGTGATCTTCTCCGCCTCTTCCAGGGAAGCGATGCCATAGCTGCCAAGTACTTCATTGATCTTATCGATACGTCTCTCATATGATTCGAATAAAGCCATCTTCTATGTCCTCCTTTATCACTCTTTGCGCGGGTCGATGATCTTGACTGCATCATCTACACGTCCATACTGTCCGCAGGCCTTCTCATAAGCGGTGTTGGGATCGTCGCCCTTCTTGATGAAGTCGGTCATCTTGCCCAGGCTCACAAACTTGTACCCGATGATCTGATCGTCCTTATCCAAAGCGATACCGGTCACATAGCCTTCTGCCATTTCCAGATAACGAGGACCTTTCTTTAAGGTTCCATACATGGTTCCCACCTGGCTCCGGAGGCCCTTGCCCAGATCCTCCAGCCCGGCGCCTACAGGCAGACCGTCCTCGGAGAACGCGCTCTGGGTACGGCCATAGACGATCTGTAAGAACAGCTCACGCATAGCAGTATTGATCGCGTCACATACCAGGTCCGTGTTCAGAGCTTCCATAACCGTTAAGCCGGGAAGGATCTCGGCTGCCATGGCTGCGGAGTGGGTCATACCGGAACATCCGATCGTCTCCACCAGCGCTTCCTGGATGATGCCCTCTTTCACGTTCAGGGTCAGCTTACATGCGCCCTGCTGCGGAGCACACCAGCCAATACCGTGTGTCAGACCGGAGATGTCTTTTACTTCTTTCGCCTGGACCCATTTTGCTTCTTCCGGGATCGGGGCACAGCCATGGTGCACTCCTTGTGCTACGGTACACATTTCTTCAACTTCTTTTGAATAGATCATGTGTTAAAACTCCTTTCAGATATGTAGTTTCTCGATGGTGCTGTATGCCATGATATATCTGTCGATATCCGCCCCAGCAGTCTGTTAAATATATCACACCATACTTTCTCTTATTTTCTCACAAAATCACGGTTTCGTCCATACCTTTTTTACGCAAAATGGCAAAGATCATCCCAGCTTCCGCAGCACACGCACCTGGTAGAGGAAGAACACGATCCCCTTCACGATGCTGGAGAGGGAGAAGGCCCACCAGATGCCGTCAAGGCCCCAGACCCTGCCCAACAGAAGGGCTAAAGGGATCCTGGCCCCGGTGAGCAGCACATTGATCACCGAACACTGGAACGTCCTTCCCAGACCGGACAGGGCGCCGCCGGTCATCATCTCCATGGACATGAACATCTGACTGAAGCCGATGATCCGCAGATAATCCATCCCGATCGGCACCACATCTTCCTCCCGGATAAAGAGGGTGAACACGGGCCGGCTGCCGAAGATCAGGAGGGCGCTGGTAAAGCTGCCCCACAAAAAGACGATCCCGGCGGCGGTCATGTACCCTTTTTTGACCCGGTCGAACTGCCGTCCTCCAAAATTCTGCCCCACAAAGGCATTGATCGCTGTGCCGAAGCCTTCTGCGGTCATCCAGGAGATCGATTCGATCTGGCTCCCCACCCGCTGGGCGGCCACCGCCAGCTCACCCCAGGCGGCCACGAAACGGGTCAGGACCATGGAGATCCCGCAGTAGAACATGCCCTGGATCCCTGCCGGGAGGCCTAAGCGGACGATCGCCCGTATCACCTCCAGTCGGATCCGTTTTCCCATCCGGACATGGGGGAACAGCACCTCATCCTTCCCGGCCGCCAAGAGGAGCACCAAGACCACCAGGGCCTGGGCGGTCACGGTAGCGATCGCCGCCCCGGCCGCCCCAAGGGCCGGGAATGGTCCTGGTCCGAAGATCAGGACCGGGTCTAACAGGATATTAAAGGCCATACCGATGCAGTTGGCCACAAAAGGCGTTTTGCTGTTGCCTGCCGCCGTATACAGTCCGGTCAGCGTCTGGCTCAAAAAGGAGAATATGATCAACCCGCAGGCGATCCGCACGTACGCCACTGCATCGGCGATGACTTTGGGGTCCTGCAAGCCGAAAAAGCCGATCAGCGGGCCTGCCGCCCCGTTGACCACAGCCCCAAAGCCCAGAGAAAAGAGCAGGGTCAGCCAGATCGCTCCGGCCGCGTACTCTCCTGCTCTCTCCCGGTCCCCTTCCCCGATCGAATGGGCCGCCTTCACCTGGCCGCCGATCTTCGCCACGGTCACCAGACCGGAGGACAGCCAGGTATACATCCCGGCTGCCCCCACAGAAGCCACCATGCCGCTCCCCGCCCTGCCGATCCAGGCCATATCGGTCAGGCTGTAGGCCATCTGGACCAGCGAGGTGGCCATGATCGGCACCGCCAGGGCGGTCAGCGACGGGAGGATCCTCCCTGTGAGCAGATCCACGTTCTGGCTCTTTGCGCTCAACTTTCCTTCTCCTCCTCTGCCGGCTCTCCTGCCACGGCGATCCCCAGCTCTTTAAGCTGCGCGTCCTCCACCGGGGTAGGCGCCTCGCACATCAGACAGGAGGCATCCTTGACCTTGGGGAAGGCGATCACATCCCGGATGCTGTCCGCCCCCACCATCCACATCACCACCCGGTCCAGGCCGTAGGCCAGCCCGGCATGGGGCGGGACGCCGTATTTAAACGCTTCTAACAGAAAGCCGAACTGCTCGCTGGCCCGCTCCGGCGTGAAGCCTAAGACCTCCAGCATCTTGGACTGGATGTCCGCCTGATGGATCCGCACCGAGCCGCCGCCCAGCTCCGTACCGTTTAAGACGATATCATAGGCCTTCGCCCGCACCGCGCCGGGATCTGTGTCTAAGAGCGGCAGGTCCTCGTCCATGGGCATGGTAAAGGGATGGTGCTTGGCCACATAGCGGCCTTCCTCTTCGGAATACTCCAAAAGGGGGAATTCTGTGACCCACAAGAACTTCCACTGGCCTGCCGGGATCAGATCCAGCTGCCTGGCCACCTCCAGCCGGAGAGCGCCAAGCACGTTATAGACCACCTCATCCTTGTCCGCCGCGAACAGCAGCAGGTCCCCGGCCTTTCCGCCCATGGCCTCCGCCAGCCCGGCCAGCTCCTCCTCGGTCATGAACTTGGCAAAGGAGGACTTATAGGAGCCGTCCTCCTGGATGGCCAGGTAGGCTAAGCCCTTAGCGCCATAGTCTTTAGCAAAGGCCACCAGGGCGTCGATCTTTTTCCGGGGCATGCCGGCCTGTCCCTCCACGCACAGGCCCCGGACCGAGCCGCCGGCCTCCAGGGCACCCTTGAATACCGCAAACCCGCAGTCCTTTACCACCTTTGACACATCCTTAAGCTCCATGCCGAAACGCATATCCGGTTTATCGGAGCCGAAGCGGTCCATGGCCTCCTTCCAGGTCAGCCTGGGCAGGGGCAGGGAGATCTCCACCCCGCAGATCTCCCTGAACAAGGTCTGCACCAGACGCTCGTTCACATCCATCACGTCCTCTTCTTCCACAAAGGACAGCTCCATATCGATCTGGGTGAACTCCGGCTGGCGGTCCGCCCGCAGGTCCTCGTCCCGGTAACACCGGGCCAGCTGGAAATAGCGGTCGTAGCCGGAGCACATCAAAAGCTGCTTAAAGAGCTGGGGCGACTGGGGCAAGGCATAGAAGGAGCCGGGATGGACCCGGCTGGGCACCAGATAGTCCCTGGCCCCCTCCGGGGTGCTCTTGATCAGGGTGGGCGTCTCGATCTCTAAAAAGCCCTCCTCCGCCAGGAAACGGCGGGTCAGGATCGCCACCTTGCTCCTGGTCATGATGTTCTCCTGCAGGTCCGGCCGCCTAAGGTCCAGATAACGGTACTTTAAGCGCAGCTCCTCCCGGGTCTTCGAACCGGCCTCGATCGGGAAGGGCGGGGTCTCCGACTCCGACAAGATCCTAAGGCTCTCTGCCCGCACCTCGATCGTCCCGGTCTTTAGCTGTGTGTTGGCCGCCCCGGACCGCTTCTCCACAGTCCCGGTCACCGCCACCACGAACTCACTCCTCAGCTTCTCTGCCTTGGCAAAATACACCGCGCCGCAGTCATTTTCCTCGAAGATCAGCTGTAAGATCCCCGACCGGTCCCGCAGGTCCACGAAAATGATCCCGCCCTTGTTCCTGCTCTTCTGTACCCAGCCCATCACTGTGATGGTCTGTCCGATATGCGCCTCCGATACCTCCGCGCATCTGTAGGACCTTTTCAGTCCTTTCATCGACTCCGCCATGATCCATCCTCCTGTTCTCTATCGCCATGCTTTATTTCTATGCTGTTCGTCCTCTATATCCGCTTTCTCGGAGCGTAGGGACCTCTCGCTGACCGGTAAAGCCTCCCTTACCGTTTTAGGGCATCTCGGTAAAATTCCTTAAACTGCCCATACCCGTCCTTCATCAGCTGCTCCTTCTGGAACTTCTTGTTCTTGTTCATCTGGGCCACCAGCACCTGGACGCCGGCCTCCCTCTCTTTAGACGCCTCCCGGAGCACCTGGCTCAGCACCTCCTGGCTCACGCCCTTTTCAAACAGGTAGGCCTTCTTTTCCCCTGCTCCCGGCACTGTAAAGCCCGCATCCAGCAAGATCGTGACGATCCGCTCGAAGCCGATGGAAAAGCCGCAGGCCGGTGTATCCATGCCGGTGAACCGGCCGATCATCTTATCATAACGGCCGCCCCCTGCTACAGAGCCGCCGAAGCCTTCCATGGCCACCTCGAAGATCGTGCCGGTGTAGTAGGACATCCCCCGGACCAGCGTGGGGTCGAAGACCAGCTTGAACGACGTCTCCGCCACCTCCAGGACCGTATCCATGATATGGGCCAGTCCCTCCGGGACCTGTGGGTCCACGGCCCCAGCCTCCGAAAGGAGGGCGCCCAGCCGGCGGACCTTTTCTGAGGCTCTTTCCCCTCTTTTCTCTGCCTCACCTCTGGCTGTCTCGCCGCTGACCGCCCCATCTCCTGCTTCCCCGTCTCTGGCAGCCTCATCTTCTTTCCCACCAGAGCCTGCTCCAAAGTCGGCGAACAGCCCTAAGTATTTCTCCACCTGCTCGTCCGCGAACCCGGCTTCCTTAAGCTCCGCCTTCACGCCTTCCATCCCGATCTTATCCATCTTATCCAGGATGATGAAGATCTGGTCGTAGGACTCCTCCGGGAACCCGCAGTAGGCCGCCATGCCCTTCAATATACCCCGGTCATTGATCCGGACCGCAAAGGAATTACCCGGGCAGATCCGCCCCAGCGCGGTGGTTGTGGCCAAGATCAGCTCGATCTCCGCCAGGGAGGTGGCATCGCCTAAGATATCGATATCGCACTGGACGAACTGGCGGAACCTCCCCTTCTGGGGGCGATCTGCCCGCCACACACTCCCCATCTGCAGCGCCTTAAAGGGCGCTGGCAGCTCAGAGGCATGGCCCGCATAGTACCGGGAAAGGGGAAGGGTCAGGTCGTAGCGCAGGCCGCCGTCCACCACATCCTCCTCGCTCTGGGCCGCCGCCACATCCAGCTTGTCCCCTCTCTTTAGGATCTTAAAGATCAGCTTCTCATTATCCCCGCCCTGCTTGCTGGTCAGGTTCTCGATATGCTCCACACAGGGGGTCTCGATCTGGGAAAACCCAAAGCTCTTGTAGGTCTCCCGGATCTTTTCCATCACATATTCCCGGACCTGCATCTCTGCAGGCAGGACATCCTTCATGCCGGTGACCGGCTTTTTCTTCAATGCCATCTATCCTTCCTCCATTCCTTCCATCTATCGGATATACTGTTGCATAAACCGCTCTTTTTTCTCCAGCACCTCCTGATACCGGGGCAGATATTCCTGGATGTTCTTGATATTTTCCAGCCGCTCCACCCGGTTTTCCCCGGGGATGACCACCTTGGTGGTGGTGCCCGCCCCGCAGCCTGCCACAGTATGCTTTTCCTCCATCATCAGGATGTTATACAGGCAGGCCTTATCGCCCTGGGCATAGCCCACATTTTCCAGGTTCCCTGCCATGTTTTTCTGGCGGTACAGGTAGTAGGGGGCCATCCCCATCTCCCCGGCCGCTGCGGCCGCCAGCTCCACCAGCTCCTCCAGGGCCGGGCCGTCCGCCAGCAGGAGGCCCTTGTAGCGGTCTTTTTCCAGGTTCAGCCTGGCCGCCCGCTTTAGGGCCAGGCAGTGGACGGTCAGGCTCTCCGGGCGGAGCCGGCAGATCTCTTCTAAGGTATGGGCCACCTTCTCCTTCCCTTCTCCCGGCAGCCCTAAGATCATATCCATATTGATATTGTCAAACCCCAGGTCCCTGGCCATGGCAAAGACCTCCAGCACCTGCCCCACCGTATGCTGCCTGCCGATCAGATCCAAGGTCTCCTGGGCCATGGTCTGGGGATTGATCGAGATCCGGCTCACACCGTGGGCCTTTAAGAGCTTAAGCTTCTCTCTGGTGATGCTGTCCGGCCGCCCGGCCTCCACCGTAAATTCCCGCAGGCCGGAAAAGTCGAAGACCTCACAGACCATATCCAGCAGCCGATCCAGCTGCTCCTCCGGCAGGGAGGTGGGGGTCCCGCCTCCGATATAGATCGTCTGGAGCTCCTTTTTCCCGCTCATATGGGCCTGGACGATCTGACATTCCTTCTTAAGGATATCCAGATACTCGTCCAGCCGCTCTCTCCATCTGGCGATCGGATAGGAGGTAAAGGAGCAATACAGACAGGTGGTGGGGCAGAAGGGGATCCCCACATATAAGCTGTAGCCCTTTTGAAAGTCTAAGGTCCTTAAGAGCCTTCTCTCCTCCTTGGCGATCCGCAGGCTCAAGTCCCGTTTCTCCTTCCCGGTCAGATAGTGGGCTTCCATATAGGAAGCGATCCGCTCCTCCTCCCAGCCCTCAGCCAGCTTCCCCTCCACGATCTTCACCGGACGGATCCCGGTGAGGGAGCCCCAAGGCAGCAGTCTCCCGGTATCCAGCGCCAAGAGAAAGTACAGTCTGCCCTTGATCCGGTCCTTGGTCTCCTTCCGGTCCGCCGGGTCCACCGCAAAGGGCTCGTTCGCTAAGGCCTCCCGAAACCCCTGTTCCCACGCCGGGCAGCCCTGCGCCAGCGCCTCCGCCCTGCAGGCTGCCGTCCCGATGCTCTCTGCACCGCTGACCGACGGCCTGCTGCTCTCCGCACCGTTGACTGATGGCCCGCCGCTCTCCGCACCGCAGACCGACGGCCCACAGTCCTCTGCCTTGCCGTCTGCGGTCTGGCCCTGCCTCCGCTCCACCTGCAGCCTGTATCTGGACCGCCCATCCAGAAAAGCGCCATCCACCCGCAGGTCCAGACCGAGCGCCTCTCCCTCATCTGCCCGTCTGGCCTGCTCCTTTACTTTTCCGGCCTGTTCCGTCTGATCCTCTGCTCCTCCAGCCCGATCTGCTCCTGGCCCCGGCCCCTTCCCGGACCGGCTCTTTTCGGCCCGGCGCTCTCCGGCGCTCTTCCTCGCTCCGCCCTCAGTCTCATCCCGTCCACCGTAGACAAAGACCGCTCCAGGATAGAAGGCCATCAAAAGCTCCCGGATATCCTGCTCAAAGGCATCCTCCTCCAGCCACAGTCCGATCCTCATGACAAGTTCCTCCTATCCTTCAACGCCCCAGATACCCGGCTAACGGGTTATCGCGCCGCTCATCCCCGATCGTTGTCTGGCTCTCATGGCCCGGGTAGACGACCACGTCCTCCGGCAGCACCAGGAGCTTTTCCGTGATCGAGCGGATCAGCGCCCGGGTATCTCCTGTGGGAAAATCTGTCCGCCCATAAGACAGGTGGAACAGGGTATCGCCGGAAAAGAGGATCTTATCCTCCTTAAGATAATAGCATACACCGCCTATGGTGTGCCCTGGTGTGGCGATCACCTGCCACCGATGTCCCAGAAGGGAGAGCTCCTGCCCGTCTGCCAGGCCCTGCACATCCTTTACTGACACCGCGCCCCCCAGCTCCGGGGACAGGTTCAGGGTCGGATCCGATAACAGCTCTTTCTCCGCCTCCCCGGCATAGACCGGTATGCCTAGGGCTTTTCGGAGCTCTGGCACCCCGCCGATATGGTCCCCATGTCCATGGGTCAGGAGGATCGCTGTGGGCTCTGTGCCCAGCTTTCTGCACTGGGCCAGGATGGAGGCGCCATCTGCCGCCGGGTCCACGATCACAGCCGCCTTCGCTCCCTCTTCAAATATGATATAGCAATTCGTGCCGATCGGTCCGATCACCTTGTTCTTGACCGTCAATCTCCCCATCCTTTGTCTCCTTTCTTCCTATATAAGGAAAGCTCCCCGGAGGTCTCCGGAAAGCCTTATCATCTTCTATGTCCGCCGGCAGGCATCAGCCTGTGGCTCTTTCGATATCCAGCACGCTGTCGATCTGACGGATCTTATCGATCAGATGGTTCAGCTCTTCCACGCTATGGATATCAAAAGCCATGCTGATCGTCGCTTTCCCCTGCTTGTTGGTCCGCACGTTGATGGAGGTGATATCGATCTGCTTTTCCGTAAATACCTTGGAGATATCCACGAACAGGCCGATACGGTTATTGGCATACACCTTGATCTCTGTAAAATAGGTGGTCTTCCCGCTCTCGATCTGCTCCTTCTGCCACTCCGCGTCGATCATCCTGGAGCGCTCATCCTCCGGAAGGTTGAGCATATTGATACAGTCCGTCCGGTGGATGGAGATCCCTCTCCCTCTGGTGACGAAGCCTACGATCTCATCTCCCGGCACCGGGCTGCAGCATTTGGAAAAACGGACCGCCAGGTCATGTATCCCCCGGACCACGATCCCGCTGCCGGACCGCTTGGCCACCATAGGCGCCTTGCCGCTCATATCCGTCAGTTCATTTAAGATACTGGCATCGCTGATCTCCTTCTTTTTCTTCTTGTTCAGCTCCTCCAGCATCTTATTGACCACCTGGCCTTCCTTCAGGCCGCCGTGGCCGATCGAGGCCAGCACGGAATCCCAGTCCTTAAAAACATACCGGGCCATCACCTTTTCCATGTACTCCGGCTTATTGATCTCGGTGAAAACGATGCCCTTGGCCTTGCAGTAGCGCTCGATCATGTCCTTTCCGCGGATGATGTTATCTTCCTTCAGCTCCGTCTTGAACCATTGATTGATCTTATTCTTTGCCTGGGTGCTCTTCACCAGAGCCAGCCAGTCCCGGCTGGGGCCTTTGGAATTCTGGGAAGTGACGATCTCGATCCGGTCCCCGTTCTGGATCACATAATCGATGGTCACCAGCTTGCCGTTCACCCTGGCTCCGATCATCTTATTGCCCACCGCGCTGTGGATCGCATAGGCAAAATCGATCGTCGTGGAGCCGCTGGGCAGGTTCTTCACATCGCCGGAGGGGGTAAAGCAGTAGACCGTGTCGGAGAACAGATCCAGATCGCTCTTTAGCAGATTTAAAAACTCTTTGGAATCATCCGCATCACGCTGCCACTCTAAGATCTGCCGCAGCCAGCTCATCTTCGCTTCCTCGTTGCCGGCGGCCACCTGTCCGCTCCCGCTCTCTTTATATTTCCAATGCGCGGCGATCCCATACTCCGCCGTCCTGTGCATCTCATAGGTCCGGATCTGGATCTCAAAAGGCTGTCCGTTGCTGCCGATCAGTGTGGTGTGCAGCGACTGGTACATGTTAGGCTTGGGCATGGCGATATAGTCCTTAAAACGTCCAGGGATCGGTTTATACATCTCATGGATCACACCCAGGGCCCCGTAACAGTCTTTCACCGAATCGACGATGATCCGAACAGCGAACAGATCGTAGATCTGATCCAACGTCTTATTCTGGATCACCATCTTCCGATAGGTGCTGAAGAGATGCTTGGCCCGCCCGTCCACCTTCGCCTTGATCTCCGCGTTCTCCATGTGCTGTTTGACTTCTTCTACGATCTCTCTGACAAAAACCTCTCTGGAGCCTTCCTTTAAGGAGATCTTTTCCACCAGGTCTTTATATGCTTCCGGCTCTAAGTATTTTAAGGACAGGTCGTCCAGCTCCACCTGGATCTTGGAGATGCCCAGACGGTTGGCGATCGGCGAATAGATCTCCAGGGTCTCTCGCGCTTTCTCCTTCTGCTTATGGGGGGACTGGAACTGCATGGTCCGCATATTGTGGAGACGGTCCGCCAGCTTGATCAAGATCACGCGGATATCCTTTGCCATGGCCAGGAACATCTTCCGCAGGTTCTCCGCCTGCAGCTCCACCTTATCCGCAGACCAGGACAGCTGGGTCAGCTTGGTCACGCCGTCCACCAGCAGGGCCACCTCCGCGCCAAAGGCATCCTGGATCTCCTCCAGGGTCATGGCCGTATCCTCCACCACATCATGGAGCATCGCCGCTACGATCGTCTCCTTATCCATCTCCAGATCGGCCAGGATGATCGCCACACAGATCGGATGGATGATATAGGGCTCGCCGGACTTGCGCTTCTGCCCCTCATGGGCCCCTACCGCCACCTGGTAGGCTTTTTCGATCATGCGGATGTCCGTGGACGGATGATATCTGCAGATCCCCTTGATCAGATCTTTATACAATTCTTCGGGATCAGTAAAAGATGCCGGCGCTTCTAACTCGATATCCAGATCTTCTTTTATCTTTTTTTCTGTCATATAGATCTTTCCACCTGCCTTTTCCCTAAGATATCATGTATGCATCTCGTGGTTATCCTGTTATTATAATTTTATTTGTCATAAAATGCAAGTAAAAGTCAAAAAAGCGTGGATACGGGCCATGCGCCTGCACCGATCCACCCTCCTACCCTTAGGATTTCCAGATACCATATGGTCCATACCTCCCGACAAAAGGAGGGAGCCCGCTCATCTGCCAGCTCCCTTTTGTGCTCCGCCCTATCAAGATGCGATCCTATCCTTATTTTCCTTCGTAGGTGATCACGGCCCCCACATCGTAGCCCTTCAGCTTTTCTCTCCCTTTTAAGCCGGCCAGCTCCATGACAAAACAGATCTTGACCACCTGGCCGCCAAGCTGTTCCACCAGCTTGGTGATGGCTTCGATCGTCCCGCCTGTGGCGATCAGGTCGTCGATGATCGCCACCTTCTGGCCCGGCTTGATGGAGTCCTTGTGCATCTCGATCACGGCGCTGCCATATTCTAAGTCGTATTCCGCGGAGATGGTCTCACAGGGCAGCTTGCCCTTTTTGCGGACCGGCACAAAGCCCTTGTGCAGAGCATAGGCGACCGGCACGCCGAAGATGAACCCTCGGGACTCAGGGCCTACCACCACGTCGATATCGACCCCGTCCAGCATCTCCAGCAGCTTGTCGATCGCCAGATGGAGGCCGTCCCCGTCCTGCAAGATCGTGGTCACATCCCGAAAGATGATCCCCGGCTCGGGAAAGTCCGGTATGCTCCTTACATAATCTTCTACTCTCTTCATCTCTGTCATCCTCCTGGTCCTTTTTGACCTGTTTTTGATCTGATCTTTTGCTACCGGGTCAGATCCCGCACCGTCTCCCTGATCACCAGCTTGTTCTCCAGATAGATCCTGCTGTTGTCCACGATCCCTTCCTCCAGCCTGCGCAGGAGCACGCGGGTCCCTTCCTTGGCGATCTCCCCCATGTTCCGCTCTACTGTGGTCAGCTTCATGTTCGCATAGCCGGATAGATCCCAGTTATCAAAGCCGGTCAGGGAGATGTCCCCAGGAACGGTCAGACCGTGCTCATAGATGGCGTTCCTGGCCCCGAAAGCCATCTCGTCGTTATAACAGAGGATCGCGGTAGGCCGCTCCTCCTGTGCCAGGATCTGGTAAGTGGCTCGATAGCCGCTGGTATACCGGTAATCCCCGTGATATACCGGGACTACATCCGGATCTAAGCCGTGGCGCAGCATGGAGACCCGCCAGCCCTTGCGCCGCTCCTTTGTGGAATCCAGATTGGCATTCCCCTCGATCACACAGATCTTCCGATGCCCGTTCTCGATCAAAAGATCCATAGCCTTTCCCATAGCCTCCGCCTCATCTGTGGTCACATTCGGCGCGTCGTAAAAGACCGTCCGGCAGATGATCACCATGGGCAGGTCCTTTTCATGGACCTCCTCGATGAAGAGGATATCTTCGTTCCGCTGGGACAGCACGATGATGCCGTCAAAAAAGCTGGGGTTCAAGGTCCCTGGCTTGTGCATATCGATCCCCTTCACTACCACATTATATTGGCTGCCGGTGATGCTGTACACCCCCATCAGCACCTCGTGGAGCACATAGGGCGATGACATCTTGCTGATCGTGGAAAAGTAGAGCCCGATATTATAAGAACGGGATAGTTTCAGGCTGATGGCTGCCTGGTTCGGCATATATCCCATCTCCTCCGCGATCTTGAGGATCTTCTGCCGCCTTTCGCTGTTGCCCGAGCCGATCCCGTTCAAGGCTCTGGATACCGTAGAATAGGAAACCCCTGCTGCTTTTGCAACATCTTTGATCGTAACCGCCATAAACCATCTCCTCTTTCCACCTGGAAAGCACATGCTGTCTGCAGGTCCCTAGATCCCCGTCTGGTCGATATTTTCCAGCGTCACGGCCGGTCCCTCCTGGCCCTCGATCGCCACATCCTTCAGCAGCAGCAGCTTTACATTGTTCGCGTAGATCCCACGGCCGGACATGGGCGATATCCCTTCCATCATGGCGGGGATATCGGCCTTTGGCCGGTCTGCGTAGGTGACATGCACATGTTCCATCTCGATCTTTTTGATCTTCTGTTCCGGCAGCCCATAAAAGTATGCCGCTGCCACATGACAGTTATCGGCCTGTATATCGCGGAAGGTCAGGGACCGGATATCCGGCGTCCTATCATCCACCGGGAGCGCTTCCTTAGTCCGCACATACTCGGAATAGCCGTCAGGGTCACAGTAATAAAAGCAGTTGACCACGAAAGGCGTCATCACATGATCCATCCGGATATGGTCGAACAGGATCCCCTCGATGACGGCATCCTTCCCTCTGCCCCGGCGGGTCTTGATCCGCAGCCCCCGGTCCGTATTAAGGAATAAACAGTCCTTGACCACCAGATCGCGGACCCCTCCGGCCATCTCGCTACCTATGGTGACCGATCCATGTCCGTCCCGCATACAGCACTGACGGATACAGATGTTGCTGGAAGGCCTGCGGTATCTGGAGCCCATATAGATCTTCCCGGACTTTATCGCGATGCAGTCGTCTCCCAGAGAAAAATAGACCCCTGCGATCTCCACATCCCGGCAGGATTCCGGGTCTAAGCCATCGGTGTTGGGGGAATCCTTCGGGTTCAGCACGGTCAGGTCCAAAAAACGCAGATGGTCAGAGAAATAGGGATGGAGGTTCCAGGCCGGGCTGTTCTGCACCGTGATCCCCTGGACCACCACCTGCTCACAGTGGTGGAGAAAGATCATCCGGGGTCGAAAGGCCGTCTTCATGGTGCGGTGGTCTCGCCACCAGTTGCCCTCCTCGAAGCTGGCACAGCCATCTAACACCCCTCTTCCATAGATTATCACGTTTTTCACATTTACACCAGTGATAATTCCAGAAAACATGGGGAGAGGGTTCCCCTCCCATGTGCCCAGGTTATATTCTTCCTGTTCATCATAGCTTTGGAGCATAGCCGGGAACACAGGGAACCGGGTACGGTCTGTAAACGCCTTTATGTGGGCCCCCTCCTCCAGCTCGATCGAGACATCATCTTTTAAGAACAGGGAGACGACCCGATACTCGCCCGGGGGGATCAGGACCCGGCTGTCCTTGGGGCAGGCCATAATCGCCGCCTGGATGAAGGGGGTGTCATCCGCCTTTCCGTCTCCCCTTGCGCCAAAGTCCCGGACATCCAGGGTCACGTATTCATAGTCTGTGGTGAACACAGCCGCCGCCAGGGCTTCCTCCCCCCGCCGCAGCTCCACCCGGTATACCGTCTGGGGCTTCAGCCCATGAACGCTGAAGATCACCCGGTCCGTCTCCCCTTTCGGCTCTCCATTGACCACAATCTGGGCCTTCGCGCCCAATGTGAAGATGCTGCCGTCCATGTACTCCAGGACCGCGCATCTGGCATTTTTAAATACAATGTTCAATCTCATCGTCTTTCCCCTCTAAAATATAGGAACAGGCGTAAAATATGACTGCAGCTGACATCTGCCGCGATCGACGATGCCGGTCTGTCATATTTCACGCCTGCCCATCATATTGCTGTAAAACCTGCGCAGCGCCCTGCCGGAGCTCCTCCGTACAGCGCCTGCCGGGGCTCTTCCATACAGTGCCTTGCAGGGACCTTGCCGCCGGTAAGATCGTAAGATCAGCCCTTCACACCGCCCGCTGCGATACCGTCGATAAAGGAATCCTGTGCCATGAAGAACACGATCAGCGACGGGATGATGGAGATCAGTGACATCGCCAGGATACGGTTCCACTGGAAGCCTGTATCGCCGTCCATAGACATCCGCAGATAGATGGAATTGGTATACTTGGTCATGTCCGCGATGTAGATCAACGGTCCCTGGAAGTCATTGGAGGTCCACATGAACTGGAACAGGCCGCAGGATACCAGGGTCGGCTTCAGCATCGGGACGATCACGTACCACAGGGTCTGGATGGAGTTACAGCCATCCATCTTCGCCGCCTCCTCCAGCTCCTTGGGGATACCGCGCAAAAACTGCACCAGCATGAACACGAAGTAGGTATCTGCCGCGAACAGGGACGGGATCACCAGCGGCAGATAGGTATTGGTCCATCCCCAGTTATTGAACATGATATACTGGGGAGCGTTCAATACCACCTGGGGCAGGAACAGGGTGGAGAGCATCAGACCGAACCACAGCCCTTTTCCCTTGAACTCGAACCGGGAAAACCCGTATGCGGTTATGGTGGCGGAAAGCAAAGTGAAGATCACTTTGGGGATCACGATCTTATAGGTGTTCAGCATGGAGGTCAACAGGTTGATCTTGCCGCCGTAGCTCTTGAACGCTTCATTATAGCCGTCGAACACAGGATTCTTCGGCCAGAACCATGCGCTGGTGAAGATCTCCGAGTTGGTCTTAAAGGTAGCGCCCACCATCCAGATCAGCGGGTACACCATGATGATGCCTACCGCGATCAGCAGCACATAGCGGATAACGGTACTGATCTGTCTTCTTTGTTCTCTTGTCATCCTCTCCTACCTCCCATCTTCATCTGAGTAATAGACCCATTTCTTCTGGCTGACGAAGGCGATCGCCGTCATCACGCCCACGATCACGAACAGGACCCATGCCTGGGCACAAGCCATGCCCATCTTATGGCGCAGGAACGCATTGTTGTAGATCAGGACCGAGATCAAGGTGGTGGCGCCGTTGGGGCCGCCCTTGGTCACCAGGAAGGGCCCGTTGAACTCCTGGAAGGCCTGGCACAGCTGGGTGATCAGGTTATAGAAGATGATCGGGGTGATCATCGGGACGGTAAGCTGGAAGAACTGGGTCCACTTCCCCGCGCCGTCGATCGAGGCCGCTTCATAGATATCCTGGGATACGCCCTTTAGGGCTGCCAGGAAGATGACCATAGCAGAACCGAACTGCCATACACGCAGGAGCACGATGACGAACAGCGCGCCGTTAGCGCTGGCCATCCAGTTGATCGGCTCCCCGCCAAATACCTTGACCACTGCGTTGATCAGACCGTCGGTGTTGAACACGGCCCGCCATAAGATCGCGATCGCGATGGAGCCGCCCAGGATCGAGGGGATATAGTACGCGGTACGGAAGAAGTTCACGCCCTTCAGCTTAAAGTTCAGGATATAGGCGATGAACAGCGCGAAGGCCAGCTTTAAGGGTACGTCAAAGATCGCATACTTAAAGGTCACGCCAAATGCGCGCAGGATATCGCTGTCCGTAAAAATGGTCTGGTAGTTCATGATCCCGGACTTGCTGATCCCGTTGAACAGATCATAATCCGTAAAGCTGTAGACCAGGGAGGATCCAAAGGGATACACCTTGAACAGCAGGAACCCGACTAACCAGGGGATGATGTAGATGAACCCCATGTTCTCTGCAAGGAATTGAGAAAACCCACCTTTCTTATTCATACGTTACCTCCTATCTTTGTTTCGTTCGTCCCCAGATGCCGGCCATCCTCCGCCCCGCCTCCAAAGCCGGCCTCACGCCAGGTCATGCTCCGGATGGTCAGTCCCTGGTACTTTTCCCGCAGCAGCGTATGGTCTGCGCAGGCTTTCTGCAGACAGTCCTTAAGCTGCTGCAGCTCTTTATCCGATCCCACCAGGCAGCTCCCGTCAGGCTGACGGATCGCGCTCAAGTACCTGCGGATGTTTTCCCGGAACAGATCCTGCAGGGACCGGTAATGCTCGTAGATCTCCGGTGACATCTGGTCGATCGTATCGATCAGCGCGGTCAGGCCCTCCAGGCAGAAAAGGTCCGCCGCCTTGAACCTGTCCACGATCTGGCTGTAGTGCGCCTTCCCTCCGGACCTTGTATCCTGCTCCGTATAGGCGGGCAGTCCAGCCAATGGTATATCTGCTACTCCCTTCATAAACCCTCCTGCTATCCCGGGGCCGCGTCATCTATGCGTTTTGCCGATACGGTGCCGGTATGATCGTCCGCATCTCACGACATATGATGCATATGATCCTGCACCGTCTCCCCTGCAGCTTTCCGCACAGAAGACCTGGGGCGGACTGTCCTGCCGCTTTAAGGCTATGGACCGCCGGGCTCTGCAGACCACCCGGCGGTCCATGTTGTCCTCACATCCTGTCAGGCTCATGCCGATCGATCAGTTCCCCATACATTCATTGATGCCTTTTACCAGCTCTGCTGCCGCGCTGGCGGAGTCGATATCCCCTGCGCTCAGCTTGCCGAACACCTTATAATACACGCCGTCTGGGTTAGCCTTTAGATCGTTGTGCTCGAATTTCGGATCTAAGGGGAACTTGCAGAAGCCGGTGACCTTAGCATTCGCTTCCTTCACCAGGGCGTCGCCCAGATCCTTTTCATCCATGATCTTTAATGCTGCCGCAGAGCAGGGGATGCCGCGCTCGCTGCCGCAGATCTCCACGCCTTCCGGATCGTTCAGAAGGAAGTTGATCAGCATAGCCGCTTCCTTCGGATGTGCGGAGTTCGCCGCCACGGATAAGCCCATGGAGATCTTGGTGAAGCCGCCGTCATGATCGCCCAGCTTGATGAAGTCACCGATCACAAATTCCTGGCCAGGCTTATTGGTGCTCTCCACGATCGCCTGCTGGAACTTGCTGGCCGAGGAATCCCACTCCAGGATGCCTGCGTACTTGCCGTCGATCCATTTCGCGTTCTTATCCAGGGAATCCGCCATATCGCCGGCCAGGGTCGCCAGGGTGGGGATCACATGATCGGCCTCCAGGCTGGTGATAAAGTCCAGGGCTTCCTGGATCTCTGCCTCCGTGTACTGGATCTGGTTATCCTCTACCCATGCCTTGCCGTACTTGGACTCCAGGTAATAGACCAGGAAGATCATCCGATCGTATTCGCCCAGAGCCAGGGGATAATAGTCATTATCAAATGCGGCAAAGGCCTGGCCTGCGGCTCTTAAGGACGCCTCGTCCGTGGGCAGGTCCACGCCCACCTCGTCAAACGTAGTCTTATTCCAATAGAACAGACGGCCTGTGATCGCTACCGGCACTGCCATCAGCTTCCCATCCACCTCGCACTGGGCCAGAGAATCTTCGGGGAACTGGGTCAGGTCCAGCACGTCCTCGTACTGATGGAGATCGGCGAAGTTCTTTCCGCCCTGGCTGTAGGATTCGATCCAGTTCCAGTTGACCTGGAGCACATCCGCGGCATTCCCGCCGATGATGTTCATGGACTGCTTCTCCTCCCAGCCGGACCATGCGCCGTACTCCGGCTCTACATGGATATCCGGATATTTTGCCTCAAAGGCCGCGATCGCCTTCTCTGTGGCTTCATGCCGGGAATCGCCGCCCCACCAGGAAAACCGCAGGGTGACCTTTCCGTCTGCTGCTTCACCGGCACCGCCGCCAGGACCGCCGGAGGTGCCGCCCCCGCCCCCGCCGCAAGCGGCTAAGGAAGCCGCCATAGCTGCCACCAAGACCAATGAAGTACATTTTTTGATGTTCTTTTCCATAATGCTTCTCCCTTCCTTGTCTGCGCCCCTGCATCTCCCCGGATCATAGCCTGTGGCTTTCTCTGTCCCGACTTTTGCAAAGGTTTGCAGATGATCTTTAAAAATTATGCACATTTGCCATTTGTAAACTCTTACATTTGAGCAAACATGAGCAAACCTGCATGCCTTTTCTGTGTGGTTTTATCATACCATTGTGATCTCTATCTGTCAATTAGTTATTTTGTATATGTTTTCTTTACTTATTTGTCGCTTATGCCCAATTCCTTTCCCCCTGTTTTTGTGATAAGCTAGGTCTGGACTAGGTGGCAGGGTCTTTTTCCCACTTTGATCTGCAAACGTTGCCAATCCCTGTGCCGGTATCCCCTAAGGGCTGTCCGCTAAAAATGCTTTGGATACCCAGGCCGTGTCACCATCCCTATCGCCCAAACAGAAAAAGGAGGATATAAAATGGAGATCTTGGACCGATACATCCACCAGCTCCTGGAAAAGAGCACGCCCCAAGCACCCATATGGAACCTGGAAAAGATCCGCGCAGGAAAAAAGCCATCCTGGAATTACATGGACGGCTGTATGATCAAAGCCATCATCGAGCTGTACCATATCACGAAGGATGGACATTTCCTGCGTTTTGCCGACGATTTTATCGACTTTTTTGTCAACGAGGACGGCTCTATCCAGTCCTACGACCCAAAAGAATATAACCTGGACAATGTCAATGCCGGAAAGACCCTGTTCGATCTCTACGCCCTCACCGGGAAAGAAAAATATCGGAAGGCGATCGACACGGTCTACAGCCAGTTAAAGACTCAGCCCCGGACCTCCGGCGGGAACTTTTGGCACAAGCTGATCTACCCCGATCAGGTTTGGCTGGACGGGCTCTACATGGCCCAGCCCTTCTACATGCAGTACGAGGTGGCCTACAACGGCTGTGAGAACTGCAGCGATATCTGCTCACAGTTCGCAAACGTTTACGATCTGATGCGCGATACCCGGAACGGCCTCTATTACCATGGCTATGACGATTCCCGCCAGATGTTCTGGTGCGATAAGGTCACCGGGCTCTCCGATAATTTCTGGCTGCGGGCTTTAGGCTGGTATGCTATGGCCCTGATCGATACCATGGAGATCATGCCAGAGACCTTGTCCGCTGAAAAAGCAGAGCTGGACCGGATCTATAAGGAGCTGATCGACGCCATGCTGCCATATCAGGATGAGGCCAGCGGCATGTGGTACCAGGTGGTGAACCGGGGCGGCATACAGCCCAATTATCTGGAGACCTCCGGTTCCGCCATCTTTGCCTACGCCATCATGAAGAGCGTCCGTTTAGGTCTTTTGGAGGAACGATATTTCCAATATGGGGAGAAAGCCTTCGAAGGGATCTGCAGACGATATCTGTCTGAAGAGAAAGGTGAGCTGCAATTAGACGGCATCTGCCTGGTGGCCGGTCTTGGGAACCAGGAGAAGCGAGAAGGGACTTTTGAGTACTATATGCGGGAACCCGTCGTAAAGAATGAGGCGAAAGGCGTCGCTCCCCTGATCTTAGCCTACATCGAGACCTTGTTCAGCAAAGGATGCGGGGAGCCGTAACGCCAAAGGGTGCTGCAGAACAGCCTGCGCTCTAATGGATATGGGGCGTCCCCTGATCCTCAGCCCTTCTCCTGGCCTCCCTCACCCTTATCCATATAATGGTTTGTGTACATCTGCGTGGTCGTGGGGTCCGAATGTCCCATGATCTTCTGCACGGCGCGGATATCGGCCCCGCTCTTTAACAGATGGACGGCAAAGGCATGGCGCAGGCTGTGGGGCGTGATATCGCCCCGGATCCCGGCCTTCTCCCCATAAAATTTGATGATCTTCCAAAAGCCTTGCCGGCTCATGGGCTGCCCGCTGCAGTTGATGAACAGCCAGGGCGGGTCCTGGCCTTTCAGCAGGACGCTCCTGCTCTCCTCCAGATAATCGGTCAACGCTTTTTTCGCCTTTTTCCCAAAGGGGATCGTCCTGGTCCTCTTGCCATCCCGGCAGGTGATGAAGCCGATCGGCAGGTTCAGATCTGTCAGCTCCAGATGGACCAGCTCGGAGACCCGGATCCCGGTAGCATATAGAAGCTCCAGCATGGCCTTGTCCCGGATCTCCTTTGCATTCCGTCTGGAAGGCTGGGACAGCAGCGCATCGATCTCCTCCACCGAAAGGATCCTGGGCATTTTTTTCTGGACCTTTGGCGCCTTTACCAGCTCGGCCGGATCCTGGGTGATGATCCCCATCCGATATCCGTAATGAAAAAAAGCTTTTACGGTAGCCAGCACCCTGGAGATCGTGGTGGTGGCCTTCCCTTCTCTCTCCAGATAAAGCAGATACGAATCCAGGCTGGTCCTGGTCACCTTGTCCATCTGGCAGATCCCCTGGCTCTCCAGATAGGCCTGCATCTGCAAAAGATCTCTCCGGTAAGCGATCTGTGTATTTTCAGATGCTTTTTTAACGTCTTTAAGATACTTGATAAAACTTTCTATGTCATCTAGCATATCCTTAATCCCTATACTGATCTATGATACCACATTCAATTACTACATCCGCCCTGTGGGGCTCTTTTTTCACATTTATAGCGGGACCCGCATATCCCTCCTCGCCCCGCCGCCAGCGGCACCAAGACCGGACGCCAACTATAGTATGTTCAAAAAAAACGGGTTCGCAAAGGCCTCCGCGCCCGCACCAAGGAACAGGAGCCCAAATGCCAGCAGGGCTGGGAACAGTCTGACCCGCACCGGCCGTTTTGATCCCAGCCAGATAAAGAGGCCCCATGCCGGGAGATAGAACAGCCATTGCGGAAAGCAGGACAGGAAAAAGCGCGGCAGCCCCAAAAGCCCCCAGCCTGCGGTATAGCGGGCGATCACCCACCCCACAGAAAACCCCATGTATCCTGCCATCCCCCAAAAACAAGGGGCGGCGCAGACTGTCAGTCCCAAGAGCCATCCGACAGCCCCTTCACACAGCCGCTGCCGCAGGATATAGAGAAATTTGTCCACATCCCCGGCCTGCTGCCGCCACGGGCGGTCCTGGACCATCTTCTCTTCCACCCCCAGGAGACTCTGTCCGACTCCAGGCCGCCCCGTCTTGTCAGATCCTCCGCCGTAAAAAAAAGTCTTTTCCATGCCCACATTCCCTACCATCGTCCCAAGGACGATCCCGGCCAGAAAGCAGAGCAGGAAGATCTGCCCATAGTCTACAGACAGACGGGTCCCTTTTTTCATGAAAATACCTCCTGCATCTTTATCCCTTCACGGATAATCCTATGCAGGAGGCCCCGCCTGTCATGAACGATATTTACAAGCATATGCGGTGATCGCGGCGATCGTCTTCGCATCCGTGATCTTACCCGCAAAGATCTGCTCTTTCAGTGCATCCAGCTCCCAGTACTCCACCTGGATATCCTCATCCTCGTCCAGATGCTGATGGGAAGGCGTTAAGTTCCGCGCCACATAGATATCGATGTGCTCGTCGCAGAATGCCACTGTGGTGTTCACACTGATCAAAAACTCCATATCCTGTGTCTTGAAGCCGGTCTCTTCTTCCAGCTCCCTTGTGGCACAGGTCAAAGTAGGCTCCCCCGGCTCATCCAGCTTACCGGCCGGGATCTCCAGGGTAAAACGGTCTAACGCGTTCCTGTACTGCCGCACCATCAGGATCTTCCCGTCGTCCGTGACCGGAAGGACCGCAGCGGCTCCATCGTGGTGGATAAAATCCCATTTACATTCATGGCCATTGGCGATGACCCTATCCTCGTAGATCTTTAAGATCGTTCCCTGATAACGCAGCTCCCGCCCCAGGCGGACGACCGGCGGGTTCTTCTTTTCATCCATATCCTTTTCCTTTCTATAAACGAGATCAGCTTGTTCCATGGTCCATCCTGCTGTGGCTCCATACTGACGATCTGTTGTGACACCAGACAAAACGATCTGCTGTGACGCCCTGCAAAACGATCTGCTGTGACACCCTGCAAGACGATCTGCTGTGCATGGGCTGGCGCTCATGCACGGCCCTTGTGCGTCAGATGCTCTTGCACCTGGCAAAGCAGGCGTCCGTGGCTTGCATCAGGGCATTCCTGAAGCCACACTGCTCCAGGGCGCCTACCGCCGCGATGGTGGTGCCGCCCGGCGAACAGACCATATCCTTCAGCTCACCGGGGTGCAGGCCCGTCTCCAGGACCATCTTGGCGCTGCCCAGTACGGTCTGGGCCACCATCTGATAAGCCATGTCCCTGGGAAGCCCGCATTTTACGGCGCCGTCTGCCAGTGCCTCGATCATCATATAAACATATGCCGGGGAACTGCCGCTGGCACAGACGACCGCGTCCATCAGCCGCTCCTCCACCAGCTCCATCCGTCCAAAGGAGGTGAAGAACTTATGGATGAGCGCCTTCTCCTCCTGGGAGAACAGGTCCGGGTCATAGCAGACGCCAGTCATCCCTTCTCCCAGCAGCGCCGGTGTATTGGGCATGGCACGGACGATCCGCCGGTCTGCTCCCAGCACTCCCTTTAGATAGGCCACCGTCTTTCCCGGCGCGATCGAGATGATCACCTGGCTGGCTGTGACAGTCGGCCGGATCTCCTCCAGGACCGCCTGGTAATATTGAGGCTTTACTGCCAGCACCAGATACCGGGCCTTTTGGGCGCACTCTCTGTTAGTCGCCACCCCATGTACGCCGGTCTCTCCTTCGACCTTCTCTCTCCTTGCTCCGTCTATATCGGTGAACAGGATCTCTTCTGGTGAGGAGCCATGGCTCAAAAGGCCCTTCATGATCGCGCTCCCCATATTCCCCATCCCGATAAATCCGATCTTTTCCATACTGCTCTCCTCGCAAAAAGGAGCCTTATGAACAGCTGCCCATAAAACTCCTTTAATTTTCTTATTTAGCAAAATCTGTGACCCTAGATTCGCGGATCACATTGACTTTGATCTGGCCCGGGTACTCTAGCTCATTCTCGATCCGCTTCGAGATATCCCTCGCCAGCAATACCATATCGTCATCCCCGATCTGCTCCGGAACGACCATGATACGGATCTCACGTCCCGCCTGGATGGCAAAAGATTTATCTACTCCTTTGTAAGAGTCTGCTATGTCTTCCAACTGCTTCAATCTGTTCGTATACGTCTCCAGGGTCTCTCTCCTGGCCCCTGGTCTGGCGGCAGATATGGTGTCGGCCGCCTGCACGATACAAGCGATCAGGCTCTGGGGCTCTGCGTCGCCGTGATGGGATTCCACCGCGTTCAATACGGTGGCGGATTCCTTATACTTCCGGCACAGATCCACGCCCAGCTGCACGTGGGTCCCCTCCTGCTCGTGATCCACTGATTTACCGATGTCATGTAATAATCCGGCCCGCTTCGCCACACGCACGTCCAATCCCATCTCGGAGGCCAGCAGCCCTGCCAGCTGCGCCACCTCGATCGAGTGCTTTAACGCGTTCTGTCCGTAGCTGGTCCTGAACTTCATCTTACCCAAAAGCTTGATCAGCTCGGGATGGATACCGTGGACCCCTACCTCCAGGGTAGCGGCCTCGCCTTCCTCCCGCATCATGGCCTCCACTTCCTTCTGGGCCTTTTCCACCATCTCTTCGATCCTGGCCGGGTGGATACGCCCGTCCACGATCAGCCTTTCCAGCGCGATCCTGGCCACTTCCCGACGGATCGGATCGAACCCGGATAAGACCACTGCTTCCGGCGTATCGTCGATGATCAGCTCTACGCCTGTCATGGTCTCTAATGTACGGATATTGCGGCCTTCTCGACCGATGATACGGCCTTTCATCTCATCATTGGGGAGCTGTACGACAGAGACCGTGGTCTCGGCTACATGGTCTGCCGCACATCTCTGGATCGCGGTCACGATGCAGTCCCTGGCCTTCCGGTCCGCTTCTTCCCTGGCCTTGTTCTCCAGCTCCTTCACCAGCTTTGCCGTATCATGCTTTACATCTTCCTCAACAGATCGTAATAGGAATTCTTTTGCCTGTTCGGAGGTCAGTCCTGAGATCTTCTCCAGTTCCTGTATCCCTTTATCATAAAGTGCGTCTACCTCCACACTCCGTTTGTTCAGGGCATCCTCTCTTTGCTGCAGGCTCGATTCCCTCTTCTCGAGGGCATCGGCTTTCTTTTCTACATTTTCTTCTTTGCTCAATACACGCCGCTCATAGCGTTGGAGCTCCGCTCTTCTTTCCTTGGTCTCTTTGTCCAGCTCATTCTTCGTCTTTAAGGACTCTTCTTTCGCTTCCAGGAGAGCTTCGCGCTTCTTTGTCTCTGCTACCTTTAACGCCTCATCTATTATTTCTCTGGACCGTTCTTCCGCAGAGCCGACCTTGCTTTCATAGGTCTTCTTCTGATATGCGATCGCCGCGGCCCAGGTAATAGGAGCAACGATGATCATCGTGATGATCACTGTAACTACTATCGGTGACACAGGAGCACCTCCTTATTTAATTTTCATTGTACGAATACAACATTATAATTCTAAACGTTTTTCGGTATTATGTCAAGTATATTCGAATGTTTTTCGTTCTATTCGGACAATTTAAACAATTTAAGGAAATATCTCGGCATTTTCTGATAAGATCAGTCAATAAAAGCCTTGGGGCGACCTAAGATCTCCGTGATGATGGCATAAGGATAGCCTTTTCTGGCCAGCATCCCGGCTGATCTGGAATAGCTTTTTTCGTCCAGCTCATCTCCCGGATGGAACCCTTTCTTTTCCAAGAGCTTAAGGATCTGCTCCCTCTCATCCACCGGATGCTCCTCTAAGAGTGTGTCCACCAGCTCCTTCGGAAAGCCTTTTTCCTGCATCTTTTGACGGATCTGGCGGCGGCTCTTTTTGCCGCTCTTACACTCTAAGTAACGCATGGCATAGGCCTCGTCGTCGATATAATGGTACTGCTCCGCCCGGGCTACGGCATCCTGGATCGCCTCCTCCGGATATCCGTCACGGCGCAGGAGCCTTCGCAGCTCCTCTTTTGTCTTATCCGAGACCTGGAGGCTGCGCAGGGTCCGTTCCCAGGCTCTGGGCTTTAGCACGGTCTCCAGGATCTGCCGGTAGCTCTCTTCAGGCAGATCCTTCCCCTCTTCTATATGATACTGCCGAAGATCTGCCGGATACAGGATGAGTTCGGTCTCCCGATCCAGCAGGACACGGCGCCTGCGCCTGTCCAGGTCCACGATGGCCGTGACCATCATAACAGCAGCTCCGTCTCTCCTTCAGCGTTAACGGCAGTCTTGCGCCTGCGCTTTTTCTCGCCGGTCTCCGCAGTCTCCGCGTTCTCCGTTCCGGCTGCGCCCTCCGGCCCTGCCGCCCCGCTCTCCTCTGCCTCTTCCGGCAGGAGGCCATAGCGGATCCTCACCTGCTTCTCTACCGCGTCCCGCATCTCTGCGTGTTCCTTCAGATAAAGCTTCGCGTTCTCCCGGCCCTGGCCGATCTTCGCCCCTTTATAAGCGTACCAGGCTCCGCTCTTATCGATGATGCTCTCTTTTACCGCCAGATCCAGGATATCACCGTCTGTGGAGATCCCCTGGCCGAACATGATGTCGAACTCGGCTTCCTTAAATGGCGGCGCGATCTTGTTCTTCACCACCTTGACCCGGACATGGTTCCCCACCACCTCGCCGCCCTGCTTGATCGATTCCACACGGCGCACCTCTAAACGCACAGAGGAATAGAACTTCAGCGCACGGCCGCCTGTGGTGGTCTCCGGGTTCCCGAACATGACCCCTACCTTCTCTCTGAGCTGGTTGATGAAGATCACGATGCAATTATATTTACTGATGATCGCGGTCAGCTTCCGCAGCGCCTGGGACATGAGCCTGGCCTGCAGGCCCACATGGGAATCCCCCATGTCGCCGTCGATCTCTGCCTTGGGGACCAGCGCGGCCACCGAGTCCACGATGATGATATCCACCGCCCCGGAGCGGACCATAGTCTCTGTGATCTCCAGCGCCTGCTCGCCGTTATCCGGCTGGGATATGTACAGCTCGTCGATATCCACGCCGATGTTCCTGGCATAGACCGGATCCAGCGCGTGCTCTGCGTCGATAAATCCGGCGATCCCGCCCCTCTTCTGCACCTCCGCCACCATATGCAGGGCCACGGTGGTCTTACCGCCGGATTCCGGGCCGTAGATCTCCACGATCCTCCCCTTGGGCACGCCTCCCAGCCCCAGGGCGATGTCCAGGCTCAGGGAGCCGGTGGGCACTGTCTCGATGTTCATGTTCGCGTTCGCCGCGCCCAGCTTCATCACAGAGCCCTTGCCGTAGGCCTTCTCGATCTGGGTGATCGCGGCGTCCAATGCTTTTAATTTATCGTCCTTCTCCATGGTCGTCCTCCTTTAATGCGAACATTTGTTCGTTGAGTTGATGATAGCATAGGTTGGGGGAGATGTCAAACCGTAATTTTCGCGGATCTGCTAGAGTTATTTTCGCGGATCGGCTAGAGCTTTTATAGCGGTTGATCTTCGTGCATATGCTAAAGGATCTTATTGCGAAGATATGTCGCAAATGGTCCGCTACGGGAGGGACCTGTCACAACGTCACCGCGCTCTCGCTCCATGGAGAACGTAGCGGACGCTAAGCTCGAAAAGACCTCGCTAAGCGCCGACGTTCTCCAAGGGGGTTCCTTTTGTGACAGGACCCTCCCTTCGCTACATATTCGGCAAAGCTTTTGATGTGTTACTCGCTATTTACCCAGTATACTGTTTTGTTCATATTTTGACAAATGACTTGTCTGAAAGTGGACCAGACAATACATTAAAACCCGAAGACCCGGATCCACCCAAGGGAACTCCAGCAGAACATCGATCCTCAAATTTGGATGTGAAAAAAGCTCCATCTCACCTTGATATTAACAGGATATCATAGTTTCCAAAAAAAGGCAAGTTATATATCCCATTTTTTTACACACCGTTGATACCATCACAAATTTTTAGATTCCCTGAACTGTTACATACCATCACATTTCATCGGCCTACAAAAGACACCTCTGTGTTCTCCTGTAGGCCAGCCACAACGTAGCCCTGCCCGGGCCATAGTACATTAGGGAACCCTAGCGGAACGCCGGTCCTTAGGCGCGGTCTTTCACGCGCCTTAGTACCGCTGCGTTCCGCTAGGAGCGAGAGCGCGTTCCATAATGTACTATGGCCCGGGCGGGGCGGACCCGTAGCCAACCACGATCCCTATCCCATAGCGGACCCGCAGCCAACCGCGACCCCCTTTCCCGCGGACACGAAAAAAGAGCCCGCTCCATCGCCCTTTCTCGTACTCTGGTCCCGACAGTGCAACGCTCTTTTGCCTGCCGCCGCTAAAGCCGCCGCAGGCTGTCTTGTATCTGTATATCGTATCCTTTACCCTTTGTCATCCTGCGGCCGCTCCCGCCCCTTAAGGCGGCTCCTAGGGATAGCAGAACAGATCGATCGCCACCGCCAGCCCGATCCCTAATATGGCGCCGGCGAACACCTGCAGGGGGGTATGGCCCACATATTCCTTCAGCCGCTCCTGCAGTACCTCGCCGCTGAGCTTTAAGGGATTTTCCAGCAGGATGGAGTTTAAGAGCTTCGCCTGCTTTCCGGTCTCCCGCCGCACGCCCATGGCATCGTACATGACGATCATCCCCAGGATAAAGCTGACCGCAAATTCAAAGGAGCCCACCCCATAACGCAGCCCTGCCGCCACGGTCAGGCCGCACACTGTAGCGGAATGGGAGCTGGGCATCCCGCCTGATCCCACCAGCCGTTCCATGTTAAAATTTTTGTTGAGTATCCAATCGATGGCTGTCTTCAATACCTGGGCCAGGGTCCAGCCGGCCACAGCGCTCATCAATACCTGGTTTGCCAGGAGCTTTTGCCACATGTCCATCAAACGCCTACTTCCTGCTTTGCTCTTCTTTCTCTCCGCTCAATGGGTCTTTACCCGCAACGGCGCTGCGGCCAGGACCTTTAAGAAGAACCTGCCGGCCAGCCAGCCTCTGAGCCCTAGAGCGGTCTCGGTCACGCTGCACACCTTATCCGTGTACATCACGGTCATGCCCGCCATGGATCTTGGCGGGATCACGGTCAGGGGCCACATATGACAGAGGATGATATCCTCCTCTGCCGGGGTAAGGGAGAAATACCGCCTTGCGTTCACCAGCGCCGTCCGCGGGTGGGTAAATCCGTGGAAATGGTCCCCGGTCTCTCTTGCGTGGGTATGCCAATCATAAAGGAACAGGTCGTGGAGCAGGCCTGCCCTGGCCGCCTTCCGATAGTCCCAGCCAAACCTCCGGCACAAAGAGTAGCTGAGATAGGAGACCTGGATACAGTGGGCCTTACAGCTGGTGGAGCCGTGCTGGATATACTGCTCCATGGACTGAAAGACGGGATGCTCCAGGATATCCTTTACGCATCCCACATAGTCCGGATCTGCCAGATAGCGCTCCTGCTCTCCCCACGTGGATCCGGCGGCCCAGCGGGCCGCCGTTTTCCTCATCGTGAACATCGTTCTCATCGCTGACATCTGCATCAATACCCGATCAGCCAGTCATACAGCTCCTGGTACTTCAGCGCGGAAGTCCTCCAGGAGAAGTCCTGTGCCATAGCGCGGTCGATGATCTTGTTCCACTCCCGCCTCTTCTCGTAGTAGATGTATTTCGCATAGCGGATGCTGTTCAGCATCTCATGGGCATTATAATTGGTAAAGGAGAAGCCGGTCCCTCTGCCCTCATACTCGTTATAGGGCTCTACCGTATCCTTTAAGCCGCCGGTCTCCCGGACGATCGGGACGGTGCCATAGCGCAGGGCCATCAGCTGGCTCAAGCCGCAGGGCTCGAACAGGGACGGCATCAGGAACGCGTCGCAGGAAGCATAGATCCTGCGCGACAGGGGATCGGAGTAATAGATCTGGGCCGATACCCGGTCATTATATTTCCAGTCATAGTGGCGGAACATGTTCTCGTACTTCTCATCGCCGGTGCCTAAGACCACCAGCTGCACATCCTCCTCGCAGATCTCGTCCATCACGCACTGGATCAGGTCTAAGCCCTTCTGGTCGGTCAGACGGGACACGATGCCGATCATGAACTTGTTCTCGTCCTGCCTGAGCCCTAATTCCTCCTGGAGGGCCCTCTTGTTCTTGACCTTCTCCTTGCGGAAATTCTTCGCATTATAATTCTGGACGATCCTGGGATCTGTCTCCGGGTTAAAGTCATCATAGTCGATGCCGTTCACGATCCCCCGCAGGCTGTTGGAGCGGGCCCGCATCAGGCCGTCTAAGCCTTCGCCGTAGAAGGGTACCTTGATCTCCTCCGCATAGGTATCGCTGACGGTGGTGATCGCATCTGCAAAGACGATACCGCCCTTTAGCATATTACCGTCCTTATAAGCCTCCAGCTTATCCGGGGTAAAGTAGTAGTCCGGCAGCTCGGAGAGCCGCTGGATCGTCTTCACGTCCCACACGCCCTGGAACTTTAAGTTATGGATCGTGATCACCGACTTCATGCTGGCAAAGAACTCGCCGTCGTGGAACTTATCCTTCAGATGTACAGGGATCAAGCCGGTCTGCCAGTCATGGCAGTGGACCACATCCGGCCTGAACCCGATCACCGGGAGCGCGGACAGGGACGCCTTGCAGAAGAAGGCGAACTTCTCCAGATCGTTATACCAGTCACCGTAGGGCTTCGGGCCGCAAAAATAGCTCTCATTGTCGATAAAGTAGAAGGTGATCCCCTCATACACATACCGCAGGATCCCCACATAACGGTCCTGGCCCAGATAGTTCATATAAAAATGATCCACATACTCCAGCTGATCTCGCCACTCCTGCTTGATACAGAGATATTTTGGGATCATGACACGCACATCAAAATAGTCCCTGTCAAAAGATTTTGGAAGGGACCCCGCCACGTCTGCCAGACCGCCCGTCTTGATAAAGGGTACGGCTTCAGATGCCACAAACAGTATCTTTTTCATCAGAAAACCTCCTCGCCACACTTTGGTAACAAAATTGATAGGTATAGTATACAATACTTTTGCCTTTTTAGGAAGCACATTCTCAAGAATTTTGCGGATCTTTCGCTGTTTTTCCCGACCTTTTACGGCTTTTTCGGATACAAAAAACAGGCGGTGGAAAGATCTTCGGCAAAGTGGGCAAAGGCCGTTATGGATGAGCGCTCTCTCCTCTGCGGCGGACCGGCCGCTCCATGGGGGCGCGGGCGGGATCGCCCGATGCACCCTGCGGCATATCGCCAGCGGTGGGTCGGCCGCTCCATGGACGCACAGGTCTCCCGGCGGCAGGGTCAGGGGGATCCCATCACATCCGCTTATAATCCAGCCGGATCTTGTCCGCGATCAGCGCGATGAACTCCGAGTTCGTGGGCTTTCCCCTGCCGGTGCTGACCGTATATCCGAAAAGCTCGTTCAGGGTCTCCAGATGTCCCCGGCTCCAGGCCACCTCGATGGCATGCCGGATGGCTCTCTCCACGCGGCTTGCCGTGGTCTGATGCTTTTTTGCGATCGCCGGGTATAAGATCTTCGTCACGGAGGACAGCATCTCATGGTCCTCCACGGACAGGATGATGGCATCCCGCAGATACTGATATCCCTTGATATGCGCGGGGATCCCGATCTCATGCAGCATGTGGGTTACATCATTCTCCAAGTTCTGCTCCATATATTCCTCTTTATCTACATAAGGCTTTACCGTACGCTTTTCTGCCCTGTCCTTAGACCGCTCTTTGATCCGTCCCACTCTTTTGACCTTGTCTACGATCACATCTCTGGAGAAGGGCTTCATGATATAATAATTGGCTCCCACCCGGAACGCGTCTGCCGTCACATTTTCGCTACCAGCAGCCGTTACCATGATAAAAGCCGGCATCTTCTTGAGTGTATTATCCTTTCTCACTTTCTCCATCACAGATATCCCGTCCAAGCGCGGCATGATCACATCCAACAGCACTACATCCGGGGTCGTCTTGACGATCATATTGTATGCGTCTTCGCCATTTTCCGCTTTCCCTACTACAGAAAAGCCTTTCTCTGATTCCAAGATCTCCTGTAATTTCCCCAAAGTCTGCGGATTATCATCTGCGATCGCGATATTTAAGTCTCCCATACACCACTCCTCCTTGATCTTTTACACTATCACTTAACATTAGTGATTATAGCCGATCCAAAATCTGACTCGCAATGGTATTCCATCGCAGGATCCGACAAAGGAATGGGGGTTTTCCCAGCATAGCTCCGGCGCTGTAGGCCCTTGTCCTCTTCTATTTTTGATCGATCTGCCCCTTGCCTCTAAATTTTATCTCTATTCTTTGTCCAAAAAGCCGATACGCGGACAAAAAGCTGCCGCGCGGCGATCTTGGTCTTCGCCAGCGCGGCAGCTTTCCTGTCGCCGTATCCTTTTATGGGCTATACCCGCCGTCAGTCCTCTTTCACGATATAACCTCGGTCAAATGCCTCCAGCTGCGCATCTGCCTCCGGCCCCGGCTCCCCCTCCAGATCCACATCGGCCAGGATGTTCCCATCCTCTATCAAAAGATCCGTCAGGATACCGGCCCGGATACACTCCCGCAGCAGCCCAAAACCCTGATACGCTTCTGCCATATAGCCCGCCTCTACATACACATACTCGGTCTTTGCATACGCCATATAGGCCTTAAAGGCTCCCACATCCTCCACCAGATACTCATTCCCGCTGGAGCTGCTGATATCGGTGTAGGACTGGACATTGCATGGGAAGGAGAGCACCTCCAGATGCTCGCCAAAGGCGATCGCCCGGTTCTCCCGGTCCGCCCCCAGGACTGCCCAGATCTGCTCATTCCCCTTCTCCGCCATCGACTTATAAGCCTCCTCTTCATGGTCCCAGACCGCCGGCCCGGACAGGGAGAAGGGGGTCAGGCCCACGGACCAGGACAGGTTAGAGAGGGACACCATCAGGCTGTTGAACAGGGTCAGCAAAAGGAGCAGGGCAGCGATCTGGCGCCGGAACCTTTTTCCCGTCCCCTGTACCCCTGCCCGCCATCCCAGCCTGGCGATCATGGCACAGCCGGATACGACTGTCAGGGTATAGAAGAGGATGAAATAATTCCCGTCCACCTGCTTTAAACTGTAGATGCTGTAGACGCTGGCCAGACCCAGGACGATCAGGAGGCTGCGCCCGTACCAGAGCAGGTCCCGCTGGACGGCCATGCCATCTCCAGGACCAGTCCTTTCCGGATCCGTCTCGGACCTATCTATCCTGCTCATTTTTGCTCCGGACCCATCTGTCCTGACCTGGCCTGCTCCGGGCCTATCTGCCCTGCTCAGCCTTGCTCTAAACCTATCTGTCCTGACCTGGCCTGCTCCGGGTCCATCTGTCCTTTCCTGACCGGTCCCCTCTCTCCTCGTCCTCCATCCCCGGTCCGGCAGGGATGTGAGCCACAGCAGACCGAAGAACACCACCGTGAGCGAGCACCAGGAGATCAGGACCCGGCTCATGTCCTGGGCCTCTGGCAGGATGAACACGCCCCAGAGCCGTTCGGCCAGCTGCAAAAGTTCCTCTGTGAAGGTAGGCTTGGCACCGTAGTCCGGCAGGTCCCAGACCAGGAAGGGATAGCGGATCTCGCAGCCCAGTTTCTGGAAGATCCCGGAAAATATGGAGGTGACCGGGACCCCCACGAACAGATAGGTGCGGTACCAGATCAGGCCTAATGCCGCCGCCGGGAGACATACAGATGCCCATGTCCTCCACCGGGGCCAGGCCCCGGACCAGGACCGTGAGTGCCGCTCAGGCCGATCTACCCCGTTCCACCGCCCGGCGTGATCTGCCCCGTTCCACTGCCCGGCGCGATCCTCCCGGATCCATATCCACGCAAGATACAGGACGCTCACGCCAAAAACAGCCGTGGAAAAGACCACCGCCGTCGGCTTCATGGTCCAGGAGAGGAACAAGGCTCCCAGGCTCACCGGCAGCCTGGAGGGTCTCCTGTCCTTCAGGAAATGCACCATATACAGGACGATGAGCAGCTGGAGGAGCAAGGTGATATTGTCCGTTTTTCCCGAGATCCCCATGTTCATGATCCCCGGGATCCCGGACAGGAGGAAGGGGACCAGACGGGCATAGCCCGGCTCCATATACTGCCTGGCGATGCGGTAGGCGGTATACAGGACCAGGGCGGTGACCCACAGGTTGAAGGCCTGCAGGAAGCTGTGGGAGGGCAGGTCACATAAAGGCAGGGTCAGGACCTCCCACCCCTTAGGATAGGTGTAGACCAGGCTGACGGTCCCCATGTTCTCGTAGATCCCCCGGGGACCATTGTCCAGCATATATTCGGACCGGACTAGATACCACAAGGTATCGTGGTCCAGGGAGATCGCCATGCGTCCGGCCTGAAGGAGGAACATCAGCAGGATGAAAGCCAGCATGAGCCGGCCCGCACATCGCCGCAGGAAGGCGGTCCTATCCTGGCGCTGCCATGCCCTTGCACCTGACAGCGGATGTTCTTCCCCGCCAAAGAGCCTGGCAGCCACCCTCCGCATACCTGGGCTCAAGCCGTCTGCCTGGCGGCTGATCTTCACGGCAAAGAGCACGGCCATGACCAGTCCAGACAGGACCGCCACCAGGCGCAGGATGGGGATCGCCCCGATCCCCGCGGCAGACAGCAGCGCGTACAGCGTGATGATCCCGGAAGCGCCCAGGAGAAAGTCCGCCCCATAGCCTGCTCCCTCCGGCGCCTCTAAGCGGAAGATATCATGCCGCAGCAGATAGCCTGCTCCGCAGATATAGGCCAGATATAGGCCGGCGGCCGCCATGGGCAGGAGGGCCCCATGGCACCACAAAAAGAAGCCTCCGATCAACCCCACCGCCGCCAGCTTCCAACCTGTCCTTTTGCCTGTACAAAGGCTTAGGGCCAACAGCAGGTACACCACCGCCAGCTCCGCTGCCATGGCCCGGTACGCTGGCGTGGAGACGGCCCAGGCGTAAACGCCCCGCAACACCAGCCTGTCCACACACAGGACCATGAGACCGGCCATGACCAGGGTCAGGGCTACGGCTCGCCAATTTTTCATCGCTTTCTTTCCTTTCCAGATACCCGGTCTGGGCATGTGTATTTTAAAAAAACGCCTGGAGCTTTTCCCAGACCGCCTCTGCCACCACATCTACAGGGCGTGTCCCATCCACCCAAAGGATCGTCTCTGTATCCTTCGTCCGTTCAAAGGCTTCCAGATATCGTTCCCGCACAGCCTCCAGCCTGGACTGCTCCTCGAAAAGCTCCCGGCTGGCCCGTCCCTTTACGATCCGCTCGATCGCCATCTTTGGGGGGACATCGATAAAGACCGTGGCCGTGGGCCGCAGGATCTTCCTGCTCTCCTCATTCGCCTGGATCACCCAGTCCATGGGCATATCCACACTCTGATAGGCATAGGAGGAAAAATAATACCGATCTGTGAGCACTGTGGTCCCAGCCTCCACCTTCATCCGGATCCCGTCCACATCATTTAGGAGGTGGTCCAGGCGGTCCGCTACAAAAAGGGCGGCGATCACCTTCGGATCCATCTTGATCCTCCCTGTCAGGACCTGTCGGATCATGGCCCCGATCGGGGACGCGGTAGGCTCCATGGTCGTATAGACCGGGACGCCTTCTCTTTTCAGCCGCTCTGCCAACAGCATAAGCTGTGTGCTCTTCCCGCTCCCATCGATCCCTTCAAAGGCCAGCAGCCTCCCTTTCTTCATCTCGGTCCTTTTTTGTATCCCGTCTTTCATTGTTTTTAACCTCTTCCGTATCATTGACTTCCATCTTATCCTATCATGATCCCCAGGCTCTGACAAGGGTGCAGGGCAAAGTCTGGAGGTGCGGCTAAAGCTGCTCAGTCCGCCCGCTGCCGCCCATCCACATCCAAATGGTAGTCCTCCCGGATGATCATCTGGGACAAAGGCGTTATGACGGCCCCTCTCTCCTTTAGCCCCCTCACGATCTCTCCCAGGGCTCCTGGCGTATATCTTGCGCCGCAGTGGAACCGCAGGATGCTCCCGGCCTGGAGCCCTTCGGCTCCCAGCACCTGCTTTTTTAGCTGCTCCTGCCCATAGTCCTTCCAGTCAAAGGAGTCCACATCCCACAGCACCGGCTGGCAGCCCAGGCCGCAGATCAGAGTGAGCAGCTCGTCGTCGTATCGGTCCGCTGGCGGTCTGAAAAGTACAGGCTCCTTTCCGGTGGCCTCCTGGATAGCCTGGCGGGCCTGCAAGATCTCCTCCCGGCGTTCCTCCCGCCCGATCGTCTCCATGGACCGGCCGCTCAACCCCAGGCTCCCGATATCATGACCCCGCCTTCCGATCTCCTTTGCAAGAGCAGGCTGCTCTAAGGCCCAGTGGCCGCTGATGAAAAAGGTTGCACGGACCTGCTCCTCATCCAGGACTCCCAGGACCTCCTCCACCCCTTCGGTCCCCTTGGTCAGCTCAAAGGTCAGCGCCACCTGTGGCAGGCCATTGTCCACGCTGCAGATCGGGCGCAGCCCTTCCTCGGTCCTGTGGCTGCGCCCCTGAGCCAGGTTCCTGACCTTCCCGCCCCCGGTCTGTATGGCCTGCCGTCCGGCAGAAAACAGGGACAGGACGCTTAAAGTCCCCAAGAAGATCACCATCCAGAAGACCCCGTTTTCCGCCGCGCAGGCAAGGGGCTTCCAGCGCAGCGCCGCCCACAGCCCGTCCTTCAGCCTGCTCCTGTCTTTTTTCTCGCTCCCCATACTCTCCTCCTTCTCACATCTGCACAGTGATGGCGGCGCTCCCATCCACAACGATCGCTGCATCTGTCCTGCCCTCCTTCCACACCAGAGGACACATCTCATCCCTGACGCCCCCTCTGCTGCCGGAGGCTTCATCTCATCCCCGGCGTCCCTCTGTTGCCGAGGTCGGCACCTGCCCCGCCAGCCCCTGGGCCGCCGGGAACCGCACCTGTCCCGCCAGAAGGAACAGGGCCGCCAGGTTGGGCAGGGCCATCAGGCCGTTGAAGATATCCGACAAGAGCCACACCTTCCCCATCCCGGCCAGGCATCCGGTGACCACGGACACGAGATAGGCCCACCGATAGACTCGGGAAAGCCCGGTCTCGCCAGGCTCTTCTCTGCCCTTTCTGTCATCCGCGCCTCTACCTGGATCCCCAGCCATCCCTCTGTCCGTCCTTCTGCCTGCAGTTCTCCTGCGCACCTTCCACCGCCCTCTTTTTTCCTCCAGATAAGCCAGCGCCTGGCTCCCCAAGTAATACCAGGCGATGATGGTAGCAAAAGCGAAGAGGACCAACGACAAGGACAGCACATAGCCGCCCAGATCCCCCAGATACAGGGCAAAGCACCAGGAGGTCAGAGCTGCGCCCTGCAGGCCCAGATCCCCTCCGGCCTTTTGGATGCCGCACAGCAGGGCCAGGCCGGTCAACGTGCAGACCAGGATCGTGTCAAAGAACACCTCGAACATGGCCCACATCCCCTGGAGCCCAGGATCCTCCCCTGGTGAATCCCCGTGGAGGATCGCCATGCTCCCTAGGCCCGCCTCATTAGAGAACACACCTCGGGCCAGGCCATAGCGCATGGCCTGACTGATCCCGGTCCCCGCTGCCCCGCCGGCAGCCGCCCGCAGGCAGAAGGCCTCGCGGAAGATGTCCTGGAGGACGACAGGCAGCGTCTCACGGCAGAAACAGATCACCGCCAGCGCGAAAAAGATATAGAGGCCTGCGGAAAAGGGGACCAGCCGTGCGGCCGCCTGACCGATCTTCTCCCGTCCGCCCCGGATGACGGCAGCCGTCAAAAGCCCCAGCCCTGCAGCGGTCAAAAGCTTTGGCAGGCGGAAGGCGTAGGCGACGGTATCCGCCAGGGAATTGGCCTGGACCATGGAGCCCATCCCCAGAGAGCACAGGAGGGCAAAGAGCGCATAAAGCCCTGCCAGCAGCGGCCTTTTCGCCAGTCTCTCCAGATACACGAAGGGGCCGCAGAGAACGCGCCCGTCCTGTTCCCGCAGGCGGCTCTTGATGCCCAGATACACCTCTCCATAAGCTGTCATCATCCCCAGGGCCGCTGACGCCCACATCCAGAACAGCGCGCCAGGACCGCCGGCGGTGATCGCTGTGGCCACGCCCACGATATTGCCCGTCCCCACGGTGGCCGCCAACGCCGTGCAGGCCGTCTTGATCTGCGCCCCTTGCAAGGTCCGCCGGTCTGCATCCCTTGCTCCCGCCCCTGGGCCGGAGGCCTCCTCTGGAGCCCCCTCCCTAAATAGGCTCCCCACGGTGGCCCTCCACCAGGTCATGAGGCCGCGCACCTGAAAACAGCGGGAACGGACCGTATAGACCGCCCCTGCCGCCAAAAAAAGCGCCATCAGCCACGGCCCCCACAGGACCCTATGGACTAGCTCCAGCATCCTTACCCCTCCGTCTTTCCTTCCCTGTTTAAATACTCTATGGCGCCGGGATTTTGGATATGACAAACTTTTCGGCCACTTTTCACATCTATACCGGCCGCAAACTGGGTAAAACGTCCTCTGGGCATCTTGTCGCTTTTATGGTATAATATCGATATCCTTATGACCGGACGCACATAAACACCATCACGAAAGGAGGACGTCCCTTTGCCAGGCTTCACCACCCATTACATCCTTGGCATGAAGGCCTTTAACGACCTTCCCCCAGCCCACTTAAAGTCCATCATCTCCAAATACCGCTGGCTCTACCAGCTGGGGCTCCAGGGCCCGGATATCTTTTTTTACAATATCCCGGTACTCCGCCACCGGGACCATCGGAATGTGGGCTCCTATATGCACGAGCACCATGTGAACGACTTTTTTGCCCGCTGCATCGAGCACCTGGCCGCCATCCCCTCCCGGCAGCAGCGGGAACAGGGGATCGCCTATATGGCCGGCTTTTTCTGTCACTATATCGGCGACTACATCTGCCACCCTTATGTCTACGGCCGGATCGGCTATGACCCGAAGAACCCTACGGTCCAGGCCCACGGCCTCCATGCCCTTTTGGAAAATGACTTAGACGCCCTCCTGCTCATCCACTACAAAAAGAAAAAGCCGTCCCAGTTCAACCAGGCGGCTACGATCTGCTTAAATGGTCTGGAGACCCAGTTCATCTCCCGTTTTCTCGCGGATCGGATCAATGCGACCTACTATCCGATCACCCCGAAGAACAACTACCAGGTATCGCCCGCGATGATCCATCGGTCGATCCTGGCACTGCGCTTCGGCTGTCGCACCCTGGCCGATCCCCAGGGCAAAAAGAAGGATAAGATCGCCTTTGTGGAATCGATCTTCCTAAAAAACCCGGTGGCCTCCCAGAAGCTGGTGACCGACGATGTAGAAGATCCCCGGTGGAGCCTGAACCTGGACCACCAGGCCTGGACCAACCCCTGGGACACCTCCCTGGCCAGCACCGTCTCCTTCCCCCAGCTCTTTAAGCAATGTCTGGGCAAATGCAGCACCGTCTACTACTACTTCAACGCCCTCCTGGCCAAGGACGGGGTCCAGGAAGCGGTCTTGCCCGCTCTGCTGGAAGAGCTGGGGGACCACTCCTATCACAGCGGCCTGCCTGTTGTGGATCTGTTCTGATCCAGCCGGCCCATCTAGGACGAAGGGACTGTATGTCCGATCCGCAACAGATGGGCCTCTTTACTCCTTCTTACTGGATCACCTGATCCCCGTCCTTGATGCACAGATGGTAGGGCACACCCAGCTGTGCCATCCAGCGCCTGGTCTCTAAGGTCTTCCAGTTCCCTGTATCCAGCCCGCTGCCGCTGTCATTGTTCCACAGCCATTCCGGCGCGCACCACAGGCAGATCTCCGGCTGGAGCACCTTGTAGACCTCCAGCCCTACGCCGTCCTGCCCATGGTGGGCCATCTGGACGATATCGCATTTTACGCTTTCCGCAGCATTCTCCGCGATCAGCTGTTTCCCGGCCTCTGCGCTCATATCGCCCAGGAACAGGGCTTTCCTTCCATTGATATCCAGCATATAGGCTATGGAGCTGTTGTTGATCGCGTGGCGGGCGTGGAGATAGGGCTTGTTCATCACCGTGATCTTCACATTATCCACCAAGATCTCCTGCCCTTTCTGGATATCGCCGTGGAGCTTTTCCTGGGGCAGGGCCGCGAAGGTACCCATGACCTGCTCCACCAGGCCGGCCCGGGAGGGCTCATATTCCTGATACCAGCTTAAGTCTGTAAAGGAATAGTAGATCCCGTCCACACTGATCCCACATTCCGGATGGCGCAGGATATAGTCCAGGGCGCCCACATGGTCCGAGTGGGGATGGGTGATCAGCCAGGCATCCACATGGCCCCCTTTGGCCGCCAGGGTCTCCACCAGATGGGCCGCATCCCCCTCAGTCCCTCCGTCCACCATGATCAGCTTTCCCTGGTTTGTCTCCACCAGCACAGACAGCATCTGGCTGTTGGTCCTGTTGGCTAAGAGGGTGAGCTTTGAGCCTCCCAGATAGCCCACGATCGGTGTAGAGACCGTCATCACCGGGGGATAGCTCTCCGCGCCGGGTCCTACAGCCCCGTCCCCGCCATTTTTCGATGTCCGGATCACCTTTGTCCCGGACGTAGAGGTTTCCGGAGCAAAGACCAGCCCCTGCTCCTTTATGATATAGGGCTCCTCTGTCAGCCCTTCTGCTGCTTCCTTTTGGGGCGCTCCCACTGCCGCCTCCCTCGCGGCTCTGTAGCTTCCAGGCAGCAGCATGGCACAGCCTGCCAATGCACAGAACCTGGCTGCCGATCGGACCCATCTCTTCATTTCGATCACCTCTCCTGTTTTTTCGTCTGTCTTCTCTCTACCTTTTCGTTATACCTCTGGCTCTATCCTTCCGTAACGGTCCAGATCCCTGCAGGGCCACCGCCGTCTCCCTCCAGCACCCCTGTCCCGGCCACATGACGACCTGCGCGCCGCCATATCGCTGCCTTGGGCATCAGGCCTTACTCTGTGGGGACGATCGGGGTATCCGCCCCGGCCTGGACCGTCATATCCACCAGCCATGTGCTCTCATCGTCCTCGGTCTCCTCCGGGACCACGCTGACCTTAAAGCCATAGTCCGCGAAAAAGCCGCCATAGCTGTCTTCTGTGGACATGGCCAGGGACCCGTCCTGGCAGGCTGCCGAGTCATTGATATACCGGATCAGGTCTGTTGCATAGGTCGCCGCCTTCTCCTTCTTCACCGTGTCATCCACATACAGTCTGGCCTCCACCATCTTTTCCTCATCCTTATGGGCAAAATTAAAATATAAAAGCCCCGGATAGTCCACAGAGCCATCATAATAGCTCCAGACATCATCGCTGATCTGGTCCCAGTCTAAGATCACATCCTCCACGATGGTAAAATCCGGCTGAGGCCGTCCGGTCTCCTCCGGGTGCAGGATATTGCTCTTGGTACATCCTGCCGATAAGATCATCACACAGCTCAATATGGCTGCAAAGGATCGCTTTTTCATCGCAATTCTTCCTCTCTCGTTATTATAGCGGCTATCCGCTATCCCTTAAAACTCCGGCGGCCATCCGCTCCTGTATCCTGTCCATACAGATATAGATGGCGTCCAGATCTTCAGTGGTATTATATCCGAACCAGCCTGGTTTGGGTAGGGATTTTGAAAAATCGTCAGAAAATCTTCACAAATTTCTCTTGCATTTTTTACCACAGGATGGTATCATGTTCAATATGCTTTATTAATCATATTTTTTGAACACCCATCGATCAAATATCCTGTGCTATCCGCTAAGGACAGGCGGACAGCCATACTTTAAGGAGGTCCCTTCTATGTCACACACAACAAAGCAACCCGCTGTCCCCTCCCCAGGCCCTGGGCCTGCGCCTTTATCAAAACGGCTGGACTGGACCACCACGCTGGTCCCCCTGGCTGCGATCGTCCTTTTATGCCTGCTGTTTTTAGTCTACCCGGACGGCTCTGCGGCTGTCCTTGGCTCTATCCGCTTCTTTCTGGGCGACCGTCTGGGGGTCCTGTATCTGATCATGGGCTTAGGCGTCTTCCTCTGCTCCCTGTACATGGCCTTCTCCCCCTACGGGCAGATCCGGCTGGGGGACCTTGAGCGGCCGGAGTATACCCCCTTCCAGTGGGGTTCCATGATGTTCACCGCCGGGCTGGCCGCCGATATCCTGTTCTATTCCCTCTGTGAATGGATGCTGTATGCCGGCGAGGACCACATCGCCCACCTGGGCTCCGTCCAGGACTGGGCTTCCACCTACCCCCTGTTCCACTGGGGACCGATCCCCTGGGGCTTTTATGTGGTCCTGGCCGTGGCCTTCGGCTTCATGCTCCATGTGCGCAAACGGACAAAACAGAAATACTCGGAGGCCTGCCTGCCGATCCTCAAGAAGCTCACAAAGGGCCATCCCGGACGGAGCGCCCTCCTGTGTACAGTGATCGACCTGTTCGCGGTATTTGCCCTGTTAGCCGGGACCGCCACCACTTTTTCCCTGGCCACCCCCCTGCTCTCCCAGGCGGTCAGCCAGGTATCCGGCATCCCCCAGTCCCATTTCCTGACGATCGCCATCCTGCTGGTGATCGGCATCACCTACACGGTCACGGTCTATTTCGGCATGAAGGGCGTGGCTAAGCTGGCGGCCTCCTGCAGCTACCTTTTCTTTGCCCTGCTGCTCTATGTGCTGCTGGCCGGCGGGCAGGCCCGCTATATCCTGGAGACCGGCCTCACCTCTCTGGGGAACCTGGCTCAGGATTTTATCCGCCTGGCTACCTGGACCGACGCCCTGCGGACCACCTCCTTCCCCCAGAACTGGACCATCTTCTACTGGGCCTACTGGATGGTATGGTGCGTGGCCACCCCCTTTTTCATCGGCTCCATCAGCCGCGGGCGGACGATCCGCCAGACCATATTAGGGGGGTATTTCTGGGGCCTGTCCGGCACCTTCACCTCCTTTATCATCCTGGGGGACTACGGCCTGGGGCTGCAGGTAAAGGGGGCGCTGGATATCATGGCCCAGTATGCCCGGACCGGCGACCTGTACCAGTCTATCCTGACGATCTTCGAGACCCTGCCCTTCGCCAAAGCCGGGCTGGTCTTGCTGGCCCTCACCATGATCGCCTTTTATGCTACCTCCTTCGACGCGCTGACGTTGGTGGCCTCTGCCTACTCCTATAAAGAGCTGCGGGACGGAGAGGAGCCCCATAAAAAGGTCAAGCTGTTCTGGGCCATCCTGCTGATGCTCTTCCCCATCGCTCTGCTCTTTAATGACAGCTCCATGGCGAACCTGCAGTCGGTCTCGATCATCGCCGCATTTCCGATCGGCTTTATCATCCTGCTGATCATCTCCAGCTTTTTTAAAGACGCAGGAGACTATCTGCGAGAACAAAAGGAGGGCGCGGACCGGGCTCACCGGCCGGACCAGAGGCCATAGGGCCATGAAAGAGGATCGGAACGAAAGAGGATCGGGATGAAAGAGGATCGGGATGAAAGAGGATCCGACCCCCGCAGCAAAAAGAGGCAGCCATATGGCTGCCCTTTTTCTGTATCACATATCATCACACGAAACGTACTCCTAAAAGATCCTACCGGTTCATACTTCTAAAGCCTTCTGTAACCTGTCCCCAGCTGCTACTTCATCTGCCCCATTTAGATAAAACACAAACCGTTCGCCCCGAGGGTTCCAATCACGCATCATCTGATCATAATCCTTTGCGTTGATCTGCCTATCATTTTTTATGATATAGACCTCGCAAGGACATTGCTGCGCGACCAAAACAATGTAAGAGATCGGCAGTGGACGGGCAGAGCGTGTGGTAATGCTTATCTGTTTTGCTAACATATCATCACCCCGACAATCTTGAAGATTAAAACCACACACGCGCCTTTAAAATGCTTGACCGTCTTTATCGTACTTACTAGTATACTATCTTTTTCTGAAAAAAACAATACGCTCTTGTGCATCTTTTATAAATTTTTATGTGTTGCTTTTTATCTCTGTCGTATTTTGTCAGATCATTTGTCCTCACTTCCATCCTGGCCTATATTTCTTGTGTCCGCCACGATATATACCGGGCGGTCCTTGAGCTCTGTGAACAAGATCGCGATATACTCGCCGATGATCCCCACCACCACAAAGAGCATAGCGAACATAAAGCAGAGCAGTACCACGATCGTCGCGTAGCCGCTGGGTGCGCCATCCCTGGTGAGCAATGTATAGACCATGACCCCAAGACCTAAAAGGGCAGAGAACATCCCTGCATAGATCCCCAGCTTCAAGGGTACATTGGAAAAGCATAGGATCGTGTTGACGGAAAAGGTGAACAGCTTCTTTATGCTGTATTTGCTCTTTCCCGCCACCCGGGGTCTGGCCGCATAAGGCAGGGTCGTCTTCTTGAACCCCACATTCTGCACGTAGCCCCTGAGGAAGCGGACCTTCTCCCGGTAGCTGGTCTGCATCACCTGGATCACCCTTTTATCCAGCGCGAAGAAATCGGAGGCATTGGGCTCGAAATGGACGTCGGAGATCGCATTGATCAGCCGGTAAAAGGCCAGGGAGGTGATGTTCTTTACCAGACCCGCATCCTCATTCCTGGTCCGGACCATGTTGATGACCTGATATCCCTGCTCCAGCCGGTCCACGATATCCGGGATACACTCCGGCGGATGCTGCAGGTCCGCATCCATGCAGACCACCCCGTCCCCATGGCAGTAGTCCAGACCGGCGATCATGGCCGCCTCATGGCCGAAGTTGCGGGACAGCCCGATCAGCTTCACCTTCTCGTCCCCTTCAGCCAGCTGCTCCAGGACCAGCCGGCTCCCGTCCTGGCTCCCGTCATCCACAAAGAGCAGCTCATAGTCCCAGGTCAACGACCGCAGGACCCGGCTGGTCTCCCGATAAAAAGACGGAAGGGCTTTCTCCTCATTGTATACCGATACCACTATTGACAACAACATGCGATCGGTCCTTTCCTTACTTTTTAAGATCACCGTTCTCCACACCTACGCTATCCGATAACACAGCTGCGGGAGGGGGGAGCATACGCCACCCCAAAAACCCCTCACCCATCATCCCTCCACATCCACCCAGATCTCCGCAGTCGCATGGGTAGGCTTCCTCTTCTCCACCGGCGGCAGCGTCCTATAGTCCCCATAGACCCAGGTCAGCACATGGTCCCAGCCCTTGGGGCACATAAAATGCTCCCCCTCAAAGGGCAGCTCCACCGTCTCCACGCTCCAGTCCCGCTCCAGAGTGACATAGAGATAGTCCGGCTGATAATTGCTGTAATACAGACGTGCCGTCTTTTTCTTCCGGTCCTTCTTCGCCAGCACATCCTGCAGCTTGACGAGCCAGCTTAAGGGGATCAGCCTTCCCACGCCTGCCATGGCCGCCACCATGATCCGGGTCAAGGGAGCGTATTTCTTATAGTCCAGCCGATAGCGGTGCCCCATGGCCAGCCCGTAGATCCCGGCCTGGAGAGCCTTTGCCACCGCAGCCCTGGCCCTTCCATCCGGCAGGGCATCCAGGACGAACAGATCCACGCTCAGCTTATCCAGCTTCCCGTCATAAAAGGCCGTCTCGGCGCTCTCCTCATGGATCTGGCTGTTCTTATAGATGATCTTGGGGGTAAAGTCATAGAAGCCTTTCCCTCCGTGGAGCTGTCCCGGCATGACCAGCTCCATGGTCTTTGGCAGCTCTCTGGGAGCCACCTTTAAGAACCCGTCAAAGCTGGCCCTGGTCATCGCCACATCGGCGTCATCGTCCCAGGGGATGAAGCCCTGGTGGCGCACCGCGCCGATCAAGGTGCCAGAGTCCAGCAGATATCTAAGCTTATATTTCCTGCAGATCCGGTCGATCTCCTTTAAGATCGCCAGCTCTGCCTGGTGGACCTTTGTCAGATCATACATCCTATATCGCCCCTCTATCCTCTTTTTGCAGGTGATCGTTCAGATACCCTGGACCGTCACATCCTAATCCCTTCTCGGATCGCTCCCGCCATATAGTCGATCATCGCATCGGTCATCCCCGGGTACAGACCTACCCAGAAGGTATCCCGCATGATCCGGTCTGTCACCGCCAGATCCCCCACGATCCGGTAGCCCGCCCCGGAAGCCTTAAGCTGATCGAAGCAGGGATGCTTCGTCAAGTTCCCGGCAAAGAGCATCCGGGTCTGCACCCCCTTCTCCTCGATAAAGCGGACGAGCCGTCCCCGGTCCACCCCCTCCCGGCAGGTGATCAAAAAGCCGAACCAGCTGGGCGCGGAGCCCGGGCAGGCCTCTGGCAGGATCAGCTTGTCTTCTGTCCCGGAAAGAGCCGCCCGCAGACGGTCATAGTTATGGCGGCGGCGCTCCACAAAGCCGGGGAATTTCTCCAGCTGGGCGCAGCCGATGGCCGCCTGCATATCCGTAGCCTTCAGATTATAGCCAAAATGGGAATAGACATATTTATGGTCGTAGCCTAAGGGCAGCTGGCCGTACTGCCGGTCGAACCGGTGGCCGCAGCGGCCATCCACGCCGGGCGGGCAGGAGCAGTCCCGCCCCCAGTCCCTGAAGGAACGGATGATCTTATCCAGCAGCGGATCGTCCGTGTACACCGCGCCGCCTTCGCCCATGGTCATATGATGGGGCGGGTAAAAGCTGGAGGTGCCGATATCCCCCACCGTCCCGGTGAGATGCTCCTCCCCGCGGAAGGTATACCGGCTCCCCAGAGCGTCACAGTTATCCTCCACCAGCCAGAGCCCGTGGGCATCACAGAAGTCCTTCACAGCCGCCAGGTCAAAGGGATTGCCCAGAGTGTGGGCCAGCATCACGGCCTTGGTCCTGGGCGACAGGGCCGCCTCAAGCTGTTCTACGTCGATATTATACTGGGGGATGGTCACATCCACAAAGACCGGCACCGCCCCGTACTGTACGCAGGGCGCTACCGTGGTGGGAAAGCCTGCGGCCACGGTGATGACCTCGTCGCCCCGCCTGATCTGCCGCTCCTTTAAAAGGGGGGAGGTCAGGGCCATGAAGGCCAGCAGGTTCGCCGATGAGCCGGAATTGACCAGCGCCGCAAAACGGATGCCCAGGTACTGGGCCAGCTCCTTTTCAAACTGTCTTGTGTACCGGCCGGAGGTGAGCCAGAACTCCAGGGCGGAATCCACCAGGGCTACCATCTCCCGGTGGTCATAGACCCGGGAAGCATAGGGGATCTTCTGTCCCTCTTTAAAGGGCTCCTTTTTCTCATGAAACCTCCTGCAGTACGCCGCCACCGCGTCTAAGATCTCCTGGCGGGCCTGTTCTTCTTCTCTTTCTCCAAACATAAGATCTAGGTCTCCTTCCTCTTCTCCATATCTACGACCGGTCTATCCCAGATAGTCTAAGATCTGTCCGTCGGTCACCGTCAGCATGTCCTCTCCCTCCAGGTAGGCCTTGGTCCACGTCACCGTCCTTTCCACGGCATCCTCCACATGGTATCTGGGCCTCCAGCCAAGGACGCTTTTGATCCGGGAGCAGTCCAGCTTCAAAAAGCTGGCTTCATGGGGGCCGCCGTCATACTGGTCCACCCACCTCATCCCCTCGCCCCAGCTCCTGCAGAAAAGCTCGGTGAGCTCTCCTGTGGTCACGCAGTCGCAGTCATCCGGCCCCACATTATAGTAACCACTCATCCCTGGGTCCTCCAGCTGGGCCATGGCGATGGTCAGATATGCGACCAGCGGCTCCAGCACATGCTGGTAAGGCCGGATCGAATGGGGGTTCCGGACCAGGATCGCCTCTTTTTTCAGCGCGGCCCGTATGCAGTCCGGGACGATCCGGTCACGGGCGAAATCCCCGCCGCCGATCACATTGCCCGCCCTGGCCGTGGATACCCGGCAGCGTCCGTCCTGAAAAAAAGACCGCTGATAGCTGTGGGTCACCAGCTCTGAGCAGGATTTGCTGTTGGAATAGGGGTCGTAGCCGTCCAGGGGGTCGCACTCCCGATAGCCGTATTCCCATTCCCTGTTTTCGTAGACCTTATCGGTGGTCACATTTAAAAAGGACTCCACACTGGCTGTCCGGCGGACACACTCCAGTACGTTCACCGTCCCCATCACATTGGTCCCATAGGTGTGCACCGGGTCTTTATAGGACTCCCGGACGATGGGCTGGGCCGCCAGGTGGAAGACGATCTGGGGCTGCACCCGCGCAAAGACAGCCTCCATGGCTTTAAGATCTTGCACATCCCCTTCCACCGAGTCCATCCGCGCCCCCTGCCCCAGGGCATTGAACAGGCTGGGACTGGTGGGCGGCTTTAAGGCGAAGCCTGTGACCCTTGCCCCTGCCAGGCTTAAGATCCGGCACAGCCAGGTCCCCTTGAACCCTGTATGCCCGGTGACCAGCACCGATCGACCATCGTACGCTCGCTTCAGTTCTCTAAGAGTGATCTCCACTGTCCTGCTCTCCTTTACCAGATCTTCCAGGGCGCGCGGCCCTCCTGCCACAGCGCCTCCAGTTGCAGCTTATCCCGCTGGGTGTCCATACATTTCCAGAAACCGCGGTGCTGATAGGCCATCAGCTGTTCATCCTTCGCCAGGCGCTCCAGGGGCTCCTTCTCAAATACGGTCCCATCCCCCTGGATATAGTCGAAGACCCGGGGGCTCATCACCATGAAACCGCCGTTGATCCAGGCGCCGTCGCTGTCGTTCTTCTCCCTGAAGGACTGGATCTGGCCGCCCTGCCGGATATCCAGGACGCCGAACCGCTGCCCTACATTGACCGCCATGATGGTAGCGATCTTCCCGTGAGCCTGGTGGAAGGCCGCCAGCGCCTTCAGATCCACATCGGAAAGGCCGTCCCCGTAGGTCAGCATGAAGGGCTCGTCGCCGATAAAGGGCTGGATACGTTTGATCCGGCCTCCGGTCATGGTGTTCAGCCCCGTATCCACCAAGGTCACCTTCCAGGGCTCCGCGTAATTGTTATGGACCTCCATCTTATTCGCCGCCAGATCAAAGGTCACATCGGAGGTGTGGAGAAAGTAATCGGCAAAAAACTCTTTGACCACATATTGCTTATAGCCCAGGCAGATGACAAACTCGCAAAAACCGAACTGGGAATAGTATTTCATGATATGCCAGAGGATCGGCTTCTCCCCGATCTCGATCATGGGCTTGGGCTTTAAATGGCTCTCCTCGCTGATCCTGGTGCCAAAGCCCCCTGCTAACAGTACTACTTTCATACATCCTCCTTTTGCTCAACGTTCTCGATAGACATTCCACTGCTGCTCCTTCAGGATGCTCAAGGCCTGCCGGATCTTCTCCGCCCCGTGGTCATATTGGAACAGCCGGACCAGCTCCTCATCCTCGATCTCCTCGTATCGGAGGGCCGCAGCCTGTAAGTCCTTTGCATACCACTTTCGATAGGGCGCCTTTTCCAGCTCCTCACAGGTGGTATACACATTCCCCATCAGGAGTACAGCCGCTAAAAGGAGGGCCATGGTCTTTTCCGCGAACATCCCGGCCCGCTCCCTCTTTTTCTGCCCAAAGACCAGCCCCACGGTCAGGATGATCCCGATGACCCCCACCTGGTACTGGAGGGCATAGCGGGAGCTCATCCCGTAGCTGCTCCGCTCAAAGACCCACCTGGCGGCCAGCACTAACAGGTGGTTCAGCCCCCCGCCAAAAAGGAGCATCAGCGGGAAGATCGTGGTCTTATAGAGCTTCCCTCTGACCTGCAGCCACAGCGCCAGGACATAGCCGGCCAGCACCAAAAGGCCGGCCAGATAGCAGAGGAGCATGCCCTTACCCAAGTCCGCCAAAAGCTCCATCATCACCTCTTCGCCCATGACCATGGAGGCAAAGCCCTTCAGCAGGAACTTGGGGAAAAGCATCGGATCGTCCTGGAAGACCTGGGAAAAGCTGCGGCCTGTCCCCATCGGGTCGGCAGGGTCGGCGATCACGCAGCTGCTGCTGAGCAGATATAGGCCTAAGGGGAGCAGCACATGGAGGCTGTAGAGCAGGTGGCGCATATCCGGCCTCTTTTTGTCTGCCCAGTCCAGGATAAAGCAGGAGCCGTAGGTGAGGAGCAGCACCGCCGAATAGGAGCCGCAGTAGGGTCCGGCCATCCCCAGGGTGATCAGCCAGGGCAGGACCTGCAGCCAGATCCTGTCCTTTTTATCCTGTGCTCTGGCAGCCATCTCGTCCGCGGTCTTTACAGCCTTTGCCCTCCCCGCCATCTGCCGCGCCCACACCCGGTCCCAGAGCCTGTAATGATAGTAGAACCCGGCGAAGGCCAGGAAATGGCACCAGCCGGTCCCGTTGGTCAGCATCTCCCATTTGTTCAGGCTGAAGAAGAACACCATCATAAAAAGGTACCAGCCCAGCCCCAGCTTTCGTTCCCGGCAATAGGTGGTCAGGAGGATGGCCGCCACGCCGTGGCATGCTGCACCCAGGAGCATCTCAAAGGTGATGGAATAGCCGAAGAACGTGACATTGATGATCCGCTCCAGGAAATTCACCGGGATCCGGGTCAGGATATCCGCCACAAAAAATGTTTTCGGATCCCACACGTCCGGCAGATAGCTGTTCACCAGCCGGATGTAGTCCGAATAGACCACATCCTCTGACGCGGCCAGGATATAGCCCATGCAGAAGATCGTCCCCAACAGCGGGATCAGGTAGAGCAGACGACTTTTGTCCCTCTTCTTTTCCATAGATAGCCTCCTGTTCCTGTCTGCGCCCTCCAAGGGCGGATCGCACAGCACCTCGGCCCGCCTATCCTACATCATAGGACGCATAGGCCTTCTGATAAAACCGCATCAAAAACGCTACCACCGGCTCTGGCCACAGCCGTCTGAACACCTGCAGCTCCTCCCGGGACCGTACATGGTCCTTCATACAGGCGTTGGTGGCCGCATCCTTGTGGAGCCGGTGGAACATCAAGGGCTTTTCCACGCAGATAAAGCGCCCCGGCTCCTCTGCCATATCGATCAGATGGTCCCAGTCCAGGGCGAACCGGAAGTCCGAGCGGAAAAAGGGCTGTCCGGCCTGCTCTCTCGCCTCCTGCTTCCGGTAGGTGCAGGCCGGACAGCAGATCGGGTTCCCGAACCGCAGAGCCGCCTTTTTCACGAAGGTAAGGTGGGCCAGGCCATGGGCCTTAAGGGGCAGCCGCAGCAGCTTTTTCACCAGCCACAGCCGTTCCCCCGGCACCAGCTGATGCTCCCGGACCGTCATATGATCGGTGGTGAACAAGCTCATATCCGGATACCGGCGCGCATAGGCGGCCAGGGTCTTTACATAATCCCGTCCGTACAGATCGTCCTGGTGGGCGATCGTGACGAAGTCTGACTCGGCCATCTGGTAAGCAAAGTTCCAGTCCTCCCGGATCTTGCTCTCCCCCTCCCGGACATAGAGGGGGATCGCGTATCTCTCAGCCAGCCTCTCTATATAGAGACTGGGCGTGGAGGTGCAGAGGATCGTTCTGGTGGGGAGACTCTGCCCGGTCACCGAGCGGAGGCAGGCCTCCAGATAGGGCGAATCTTTGTACGCGCAGACCGCGAACGTGTGGAATGCTTTCATAGGACAACGCTCCCTTCCAGACCGGTCTGGCGGTCTTTTGCAGGATAAGCAGATCTTTCGGGAACAAAGCTTTCGTGGCCGCTCACAGCATCAGAAGAAGCGGTCTTCCAGCATCAGACAGAGGGTATGGTAGATGGGGAGATGGAGCTCCTGGATCTTGTAGGTCTCTTGCTCCGGGACTATGATCGCCACATCCGCAGCCTTTCCCAGCTCTCCGCCGTCCCTGCCGGTCAGGCCGATCGTCTTCATCCCTTTCGCCTTGGCCACGGCCAGCGCGTACAGGATATTTTTTGCATTGCCGGAGGTGGAGATCCCCAGGAACACATCCCCTGCCTTCCCGTAGCCATAGACCTGCTGGGCCAATACCAGAAGGCCGTCCACATCGTTTAAGTAGGCGCTGGACAAGGCCGGATGCCCGGTCAGCGCGATCGCCGCGAGCCCTCCCTGGAGCTTTGCCGCCAGCTCTCCTCCCCGCTCTGGATCCGCGGCCAAAAGCGCCTCCTCGAAGGCCGGAGGGACAGGCCGCGCCTTACAGAAGCCCTTCATCAGCTCACCTACGATGTGCTCGCTGTCCGCACAGCTGCCGCCGTTCCCGGCTGCCAGGAGCTTGCCGCCGCCTGCATAGCACGCTTCTAAAACGTGGTACGCCTCTTTGATCGCCCCCGCGATGGGGACAAGGACCGGATACCGCCCGGTCAGCTCCTGGATACGCTCTGTTCCTTCCATAATGAAACCTTCCTTTCTCCTGCTGATCCTCCATACTCCAGACAGCCAAGGCACCACCCTACATGGAGGCCTGGCGGATGTTCTTGCATACCTGGCTATACGCCGCCAGTCCGGCAGCGGACGCACCGTCACACATGCCGGTCCACCGGTCACGGCTCTCAACTGTGGGCGCTCTCCTCTTCCAGGCCTTCCTGCCGCAAGGTCCACAGCGCCACGTCGTACAGGGTATCGCCAAAGTATCCCATGGGCAGCTCCTGCCTGTTTTCGGGATGGTCCCTTAAGTACTCCTCCAAAAGCGCTTTCCCGTAGCCGGTCCCCACCAGGGCCGTCTGCACCCCAAACCTCTCGCCGGCCTGGATATCCAGCCATTTATCCCCCACCATATAGGAATGGGCCTTATCTACCGGGCCATCCTGCCGGGCCGCCTCGAACATCCCGGTGTCAGGCTTGCGGCAATGGCACCGGACCTTATAGGCTCCGATCCCGTGCTCCGGGTGGTGGGGACAGTAATAGTATCCGTCGATATGGGCCCCCTCCTCCGCTAAGAGCTGATCCATATATCGGTGGAGGGCCTCCACATCCTGTTCGGTGTAATAGCCTCTGGCCACGCCTGCCTGGTTGGTGACCACCACCACCCGAAAGCCCCGCTCATTCCAGAGGCGGATCGCCTCTGCCGCCCGGGAAAGGAGCCTTAGGTCCTCCCTGCGGTGCAGATAATGGACCTCCTCATTGATCGTCCCGTCCCGGTCCAGGAAGACCGTGGCGCCGGGCGCAGCCCGCAGCCCGCCGGACACCCTGTGCCTGTCGTCCGTCGCTGTGTCGGCCAGATCTGGCCCAAGATGGTCCCGCCCTGTAGTCTTTGCCTCATACATGGAAGATATACTCCTTATCCGGCATCTGCACCTTCACCTGCTCATAGCCCCAGCGGCCCTCGTCCACGACCCAGCTCTGAGCGCCCCGCAGCTCGAAGTTCCAGTCGGTCAGCTGGCCCCCGGCTGCCTCCAGCCGTTCTGCCACCTTGTGGCGGACATTGTAGGGACAGTACACCAAGAGATAGCCGCCGCCGCCGGCTCCCAAAAGCTTCCCGCCCAGAGCGCCGGCTTTTTTCGCCTCCTCATACAGCTGGTCCACCTGGGGATTGGTGATCTTGCTGCTCATCCGCTTCTTGCTCTCCCAGCCATAGTCTAAGAGCTTTCCGAAGGTGTTCAAGTTCCCTTTTAACAGCTCATCCTTCATGGCATAGGCCAGGGCCTTCACCTCGCACATGGCCGCAAAGCCGTCCTTTTTCTCGTAGTTTTTCACCTGGTCCTTGATGATATTAGCGGAGACATGGACGTTGCCTGTGTAGCAGAGCAGCAGGTTATACTGGAGCTCGTGGAGGATCTCCTTCTTGATCCGGAGGGGGTTCACCACCACATCGTTGCGCCCATGGAATTCGATAAAATTAAAGCCGCCGAAGGTGGCCGCATACTGATCCTGGTATCCGCCCGCGATCTGTAAGTCCTCCCGCTCTACCTGGAAGGCCAGATCTGCCAACCGGTAGCCGTCCATCATGATCCCCTTCCAGCGGGCCATGGCGATCAGCATGGCCACCATCACCGTGGAGGAGGTCCCCAGCCCGGAGCCTGGCGGGGCGTCGCATTGGAGATAGACCTCGCAGCCCGCCTTGATCTCCATCGCCTTTAAGGCCGCCTTCACCAGATCCAGCTTCCCGTCGTACACATAATTTTCATGGGTGTTGTATTTGACGGTCATATCAAAATCCAGGGAATGGACCACTATCTGGTCGTCTGTTCTTGGCACGATCGAGCAATAGGCATATTTATTGATCGTGCTCCCTAAGATCGCCCCGCCCTGCTCCACGCAGAAGGGGGCCACATCGGTCCCGCCGCCGCCGAAGCTGACGCGCAGGGGCGCCCGGCCTCTGATCACCATCTGACGATCCCCTCCTTTACATCCTTCTGGAACCGGAGGTAGTCCTCCGGGATCCCGATATCGATAAAATAGCCGTCTCCCACCAGGCCGCCCAGCCTGCGCCCCTCCTTCATCCACCGAGGGATCATGTCATTTTCCAGGGAGACCTTCCCCTCCGGGATCTCCTCCAGCAGCTTTCGGTCCATCAGATAGATCCCGCCGTTGATGGTCCCCGGCTCGGCCGCGGCCTGCTTTTCATTAAAGCTTACCAGCATATCTCCGGAAAGCTGCGCCCGCCCGTACCGGGACACATCCGGCACCGGCCGCAGCACCAGCCCGAGATCCAGGTCCCGCTCCCGGACCACCTTTGATAGCCGGCCATAGTCCACCTGATAAAAGGTGTCCCCGTTCAGCACAAAGAACCGGTCCTCCTTTAAGAGCTTCCCCGCGTTCTTGATCGCCCCTGCCGTGCCTAAAAGCTCTTCCTCGTAGGCATAGGAGACCTTCACGCCAAAGGCGCTGCCGTCGCCGAAATAGTCCTCCACCATGGAGCCCTTATAGCCCACGGCAAATACGATCTCGTGGATCTTCTGCCTGGACAGTTCCCGTACCACATAGCCTAAAAAAGGCTTTTCCTCGATCAGCGCCATGGGCTTCGGCCTGTCCTTCACCACACTTTTCAGCCTGGTCCCCAGGCCCCCTGCCAGTAAGACTGCCTGCATATCTCCCCTTCCCCTTTCTCACATCACACCGCAAAGTCGTCCTGGACCGTCCGCCAGGCCGCGTCGATGCTGAAATGCTCCCGGATATAGACCTGGGTCTTCTCTGCCATCCGAAGGAGCCTTTCCTGATCCGGATAGAGCCGGACCACCGCGTCGGCGAAGGCCTGCTCGCCGTCAGCCACCTCCATCACCTCTCTGGCCAGGAAGATCCCCTCTGCCCCTACGGAGGTGGTGACGATCGGCGCGCCGTTATAGACCGCCTCCACCACCTTGCCTTTGACCCCTGCTCCGAAGCGCAGCGGCACCACCACCAGCCTGCAGGAGGCATAGAGGGCCGCCAGCTCCTCCTCGGTCACAAAGCCCTTGATCACGATCCCACTCTCCGGTGTCCCTAAGGCCAGGATCTCCTCTGTCACCTTAGAGCCCACCACATAAAACCGCACATCCGGGAGCGCCTCCCGGATCAGGGGGAACACCTCCTTCGCGAACCAGAGCACCGCGTCCGCGTTTGGCGGATGGGCGAAGCCGCCTACGAACAGCAGCCCCTCCCGCCGGGCAAAGTCTTTGTTCAAGGTCTCTAAAAACTGCTCATAGACATAGGCGGTGATCGCCTTCACCGGGATGCTGCCGTCGATCTGGTGGATCGCCTCCACCTCCACGTTAGAGGGATAGTAGGACATGGCCGCCTTATACAGCATGGAAAACTCCACGGACTTCCAATACTCCGAATCTCGCTTTTTCTTGATATCCCCGGTCAGCTCGAACTCCCGGCGCTCCCGCAGGAAATGTAGATCATGACCGTAATAGATCACCTTACAGTCTGTGTGGTCCTTGATGAAATCCACATACTTCCCGGCGATGTGGGGCCGGTTCAAGTAGGCGACGGCGATATCCTTGCCGTGCTCCTTCAGCCAGTCCCAGATCTTGGTCTGGTACTCATCCCCGTACAAGACCTCGATCCCCATCTGCTGCAGGGTGGTGGAATAGGGCTCCTCATGGAGGAAGTTATCCCCCAAAAATTTCACCACATAGCCCTTCTTTAAGAACATCTTCAGGTACTGGAAGGTGGTCTTGGAGCCGGCATCCTTATCATAGGTGGGCACATAATGATCCACCACCAGGATGATCTTTTTGCCCATGCTCCGTTCCCGGGCGCGGAAGGGATCTGGGTCCCCGGTGTTGACGCACTGGGATCGTAACTGGAGGGCCCATTTCTCCTTCAGCTTCTCGCCGTTCTCCACCTGGTACCGCTTAAGGCCGCTGCCGTTCACATCGGTGCCATTCGAAACGCCCTCGAAATGGATCACCTTGGACAGGGGCTGATAGACCACCCGGTAACCGGCCTCACGGACCGCGAAGGCTAAGTCCGAATCCTCACAGTAGGCCGGCGCGTACCGCTCGTCAAAGCCGCCCAGCTGCTCCCACAGCGACCTAGACAGCAGGATCGCCGCGCCGGAGATATAGTCCACATCCTTCACATAATTATATTCTGCCTTATCCGGATCGTCCAGCCGGCCATAGTTCCAGCCGGAGCCGTCGCTCCAGATGATCCCCCCGGCCTCCTGGAGCCTGCCGTCAGGATAGACCAGCTTGGAGCCTACCATCCCGATCGTGGGGTCGGAGCCGATCAGCTCCACCAGAGCTGTGAGCCACCCTTCTGTCACCTGGGTGTCATTATTCAAGAACATCAGGTAACGTCCTCTGGCCCTGGCCGCCGCGTAGTTGCAGTTCTTTAAAAAGCCCTGGTTCTTCCCGCTCCTCACCACCGTCAGCCCCTGGACATACTTTTCCAGCTCCCTGGTAGCATCGGTGGACATGTCATCGGCGATGATCACCTCATAGGACACATCCTTAGTGTGCTCCAGGATCGACAGGAGGCAGGCATAGGTATAGTGGATCTGGTCATAGACCGGGATCACGATGGAGACCGCAGGCTCTCCCTCTGCCTGGGGGAAATGCAGCCGCCCGTGGGTCAGGTAGGCTTCTCCCACGGCAAAGTCCCCGGCGATCCGGTTCCTCCCCTCTGCGGTGAAGTACAGCCGGCTGTACCGGATGGGATGGCGGATGGTCCCCAGGCAATAGTTTAAGAGCTTCCGCCTCCTGGTCCCTCTAGGGAAGCGCCTGCCCACCGCGCCTTTAAGCTTTCGCCACACCTTAAAAAGGAGGGCTTCGTGGCGGTTTAAGTAGGTGAGGAGCTTTCCCATCTCATCGACCTCATGACGCAGGTCCCGGATCATGGCCTCCAGGTTGGCGATATGGTTATTGGAGAGCCGCTGGGTCTCGTTCCGCTTGCGGATCTCCACATTTTTCTCCTCCACCTCGATCTGCAGCTGCGAGATCCTCTCCCTGGCCTGCAAAAGGGCCTGGTCCGCCTGCTCCAGATCGGCAAGGGCCGTGACAGGCTGCTGGTAGCGGCAAAGGTACCCCTGGCTGCTGTCCCCGTGGACATAGGTCTGGAAGGCCGCCTCCATAGACTGATAGACCGCCGCCAGCTCCTCCCCGATCCCAAAGTCCTGTAAAAAGCTCTTGACATCGGTCCAGCCCAGGATGCCCTTAAAACGCTCATAAAAGTAGTACAGGTTTCGGTAGCGCAGATAGCCCACCGGGATGGGGAAGTCAAAGACCCATTCGTAGTCCATGGACCAGATCCCCGTATCCGTGACCATCAGGTTCTCAAAAAGGCCGTCCACATTGGAGACATGGAAGCTCTGGTCGGAAAGGGTGCGGATCTGGGGCGTGTCCCCGAAGACCTCTGTGAGATAGGGCGTGGGGACGAAGGGCTCCAGCTCCACCGCAGGTCCCCGGCTCTCCTGCCCCCCATCCTGCCCTTGAGCCCCAGGACCTGCCTGAGCCCCGTCCGGACCGGCGAGCCAGCCCGTTGTCCCCCGGACCCCTTCGAACACCAGGCGCACCCCCTCCTCCAGCACCTCCTCAGCCGGAGCGCCGGCCTGGATCTTCTCCCCCATCTGCTCCGCCAGGGTCTGCCCTGTTAAAAAAGGAAAGCGGGCGCAGCCGCCCGCCACAGACAGGGGCGCTAAGATCTTGATACAGGGGTTCTGGCCGGTCAGCTGCTCCTGCTTTTTCTTAAAGGAGGCGATGTGCAGCTCCCCCTCCGGGCACAGCGCAGCCTTTTCCACAAAACGCACCCCGTCCTCCTCAAGGATGCTGGTGCGTATCTGATATTCCGGCCGTCTGGTCCGGTTGTATTTAACGAAACGTGTTTGCGCCATGCCCTTTCCTCCAGATCACTAGATATGAATTTGCAAACGGGGGGAAGCCGCCTACCGCTCCCAGTGCGTCAATGACCGCTTCCTCCGAAAAAAGCTGATAGCGGGACCTTTCGTACTCGGCGGACAGGCTGGGGAGCTCACCCTTTACCGGCAGATACCCGTCGGAATAGATCGCCGTGGGCAGCTTGTGATCCGGAAGAGGATAATAAAAGCTGGCCTGGCCTCCCAGCCCGGCGAACAGCTCCTTAAGCTCCTTGAGGGACATGGACAGCTCCTTTGGATCGGCCTTAGCCCCGGCCAGATACTTAAGCCCCTGAGGGTTGGGGAGGGCCAGGATCAGCTGGCCCTCCTCGGCCACCATAGCCGCCGCTCTCTGGACCAGCCTCCGGCCCGCCGCGCACCGGTCTGCCGCCGCCCTCTCTGCTTTGGCTCCTGCCGCCCCGCCGTCCTTTTCCTCGCCCTCTGCCTTAGGGCCGAGCAGGAACACATGGTCAAAGGTCCGGCCCGCCGGTCCTCCCTCCCTTTCCAGTGTCTCCAGGTCCCCGCACTGATAGCGGATGTTCCCCAGATCCCCGTGCCGTCTCTTATCTACCTCCAAGGTCTCTAAGCGCGGATCCAGCACTAGGACCTCCTTGGCCTTTTGCGCCAGGATGCCGGTCACCGCTCCCCCGCCGGAACCGATCTCCAGCACCCGGTCCTCTGGCTGGATCTCGATCCACTCCACTAAGTTCTCCCGGACAGGAGACAGGGTGAAAAGGACCTCCGGCCGGTCATCCCGCTCCAGGATCCTCCGGATGCCCTCCTCATCGGCTCCATACTCTTCCATCAGATCTAAGATCTCATAGCTGATCTCTCTCACAGCTTTCCTCCATTCTCCACAGGCTACCGGACATCGGCTGGTCCGGCCGCGCACCGATCGGCCGCTGTCCCCTGCAAAAAGCCCGCGGCCAGGCCGCTCACTGCTTCTGGGCGGTCACCTTGGACTCCATATCGTAGACCCCAACGGTATTTTTATTGGAGATCACGGTGATATTGGCCACGTCATAGAGCCGGTGGTACACCACATGCTCGCCCTGTTCAAAGCCGGTGCAGCTCATGGAGAGCAGATATTCGCCCCCCTGCAGGTTCATCTTCTGGGTGAAGTCCACCTGGTACACATCGCCCCGCACCACCGGCTTGATGTCCGTCCCCTCGTACATGGTATTGGTCCCGGTCAGGTCGGTCCCCTTTTTATCCTTGATGGTATAGGTGAAGATCGGAGCTTCGATATCTGCGTGGAAGCGGATCTTCTCCCGGATCGTGAACATCTCGCCCTTTAGCAGCAGGTTCGTTAAGTTCCCCCGCTCGTCCAAAAGGCCCAGATCGAAGATCTCCGCCCTTCCGTCCCCGTACTCGGTCCGGTTAGCGTTGATCGTGATCTGCTCCTGCATCAAGTGCTCTGAAGGTTTTTCAGCGCCTGCCTCCAGATCCCCTCCGCGTTCCGGCTCCGTATCCTCCAGGCCCGCGCCCTTTGGCCCTGCTGCCTTAGGACCCGCGCCCTCCGGACCGGCGGTGTCCCCGGCCCTCTTTTCCCGGTCCAGCTCTGCTTTAAGGGAGTCCATCTGCCCGGCCAGGATCTTCTTATACAGATCCACCATATGGCCCGCGTTCCCCTCGGCGATGAACTGTCCCTTATTTAAAAGGACGACCTTGTCGCAGTATTTGATGATGCTCCCCATATCATGGGTCACCATCAAGATCGTGGTCCCGTTCTGGCGGATCTCTTCCATCCGCCGGTAGCATTTAGCCTGAAAGAACACATCGCCTACCGAAAGAGCCTCGTCCACGATCAAGATCTCCGGCTCCACATTGATCGCCAGGGCAAAGGCCAGCCGCACGAACATACCGCTGGAATAGGTCTTCACCGGCTGGTATACAAAATCCCCGATCTCCGCGAAATCCAGGATATCGCCAAGCTTCTTGTCCATCTCCTTTTTGGGATAGCCCATCATGGTCCCGTTCATATAGATGTTCTCGATCCCGGTATAATCCATATTGAAGCCGGCCCCCAGCTCCAGCAGGGCGGAGATCTTCCCATCCACCGTCACCTTGCCCTCGGTGGGCGTGAGCACACCGGTGATGATCTTCAATATGGTGGATTTCCCTGATCCATTGGTGCCGATGATCCCCACGGTCTGGCCTTTTTCTACCGTAAAGGAGATCTTATCCAGGGCATAAAAGTCTTTGTGATAGCCCTTGTGGGTCAGGCTCAGGGACTCCTTTAGACGGTCGATCGGCTTGTCATATAATCGGTAGATCTTCGTCACATCCTGGACGGATATGGCTAAGCTTTTCTTTTCTTTCAACATAGCTATCTCCATAAAGGTTTTTCTTTTTGCGGGCAATGAGCCAAGTGCCATGCCCGCAGGAGCATTTGGCAAATGCCATATCCTCTCTTGCCTCAGACCTCATCTAAGGACGGGTCTTGTGTCTTTAATTGTGCTTCCCGCTCCTTCTCCTTGATCCGGGAGACATGCAGATATCGGCGCAGGAAACACAGAAGGCCTACGCTGATAACGGATACGAAATCCATATAAGGCGTCGTCTCCCCTACGATCATATGTCTGGCCACAAGGAAGATGAGCACCTCCAGGATGTTATCCGAATTCGGGCGGCAGAGCATCTCCAGGAACTCGATCCCGATGACGATCAAAAAGATGCCCTCCAGATAATGGCGAAAGGCCGTCACATCCATCAACAGCGCTCGAAAAGCGGGAAGGTTTTTCAAGATCCCGATCATCGACAGGACGATGCCCAGCAGGACCAGCCCCGCCGCCAGCATCTCCAAGATCTCACATATAGCCTGTATATACTTTTTTACCTTCCCCACCTAGGTACCTCCTCCTCTTATCTCACACCTTCACGGTATCGGTCCAGACCGCCGGCTACACCGTTTGGCCGTACTGCTTGAGCCATCTGCGCCGCTCCAGATGATCTGGCAGGATCTCTCCCACGATCTTCCAAAAAGCAGGTGAATGGTTCATCTCCTTCCGGTGGGCCAGCTCGTGGACCACCACATAATCCAGCACCTCCGGCGGCATCAGAATCAATTTCCAATGGAAGTTCAAGTTCCCCACAGCGCTGCAGCTCCCCCACCGGGTCTTGGCGGCCCGGATCGTGATCTTCTTGTAGTCCACCCCCATCCTCTGGGCGAAGTAGCGGACCCGCTCATCCAGTTTTTCTCTGGCCAGCCGGCGGTACCTTGCCTCTAAGGCCGGATCCTGCACATAGTCTGGCGCTCCCTTTTGCGCCTGTTCCTCCTGCCTGGCCTCCATGAGCAGATATTTTTCGATGATCCACCGCTGCTTTTCCTGGACAAAACGCCGGATGGTCTTGTCGGCCGCTCTTTTGGGCGCCCGCAGCTTTACGCAGCCCCTCCCCACCTCCAGCCCCATGGTGCGCCGGTCAGAATAGATCACCTCCACCGGTATCTCCCGCTTTTCTCCCTGAAGGCTGAACTCCAGTCCTATCTGTTCGATCATACCCTTCTACCTCACAGCACATCGGAAAAATGGGGACGGAGACGCTTGAAGACTTTTAGCCCTGCCAAGAGCAGCAAGGTGGTCACCGCCCAGAAATAAAGCGTCAAGGTAGGCCTCTCCCAGAACCAGTCCCCTGTCAGCATGCTGTCTCTGTACCCCACTACGATATAGTAAAAGGGGTTCAGCTTAAAAAGGATCCCGATCCAGGCGGCCCTGTCTGTGAACAGCCCCTCGTCATACATGATCGGGACCAGCCACATCCCGAACTGCAGCATGATCCCCACGATCTGGGTCATATCCTTAAAAAACACCTGGACAGCGCTGGTCAGATAGCCCAGGGCCAAAGCCAGCATAAATGCCGCAAAGGAGTAGTAGAGGACCTGGATCCAGGTCAGTATGGGCCACCACTGATAGCAGAGATACAGGCCGCCCATGATCAGCAGAAAACAGCCATGGACCATAGCGCAGGACAGCAGCTTGATGATCGGCAAAAACTCCACGGAAAAGACCACCTTTTTCACCAGGTAGCTGTATTCCTGCAGACACCCGGTCTCCGCGTTGATCCCCTCGCTGAAGAAGAACCAGGGCACGATGCCCGGCACCAGCCAGATCACATAGGGAGCCGGCACCGGCGGGGCGGACTTAAAGCCGTAGGGCCCGAAGATCAAAAAATAGATCAGCACCGTCACCACCGGCTGCACGAACATCCACACCACGCCGAAATAAGAACCTGCCAGACGTTTTTTAAAATCCGCCACAGCCAGCTCCAGTATCAATCTCCTTTTTTCTATGATCCCTCTACAGAGAGATATCATATATCCCATCGATAGGCTCCCTCTCTATATCTTCCTGTCCTTGTCATCTGCCACAGCCTGTCACGCAGCGCGCTTTTATCCGGCGCCCCGTCTGTCTACATGCACATCGGCGTCAGCACCGTCACCCAGAAGGTGGCCAGCAAAAGCCCGGCGCTGACTGCGGATACTCCCGTATGATACCACATATTTTTCGTTCGCGCAATGATCAGCCGGGAATTGAACAGCATGTAGAACAGGTACAGGATCGGCAGATAGTACCGTCCCTGCACCCCGGCGATCGTTAGACTCCCCGGCACGGTATAAGCGATATACATGGAGGTCCAGATCAGGAGGGTGCTCCCTCCCAGCATCAGAAAGATCCACAGCTTCTGTCCAGGCTTTAGGGTCTCCGGGCTTGCAGCCTTTGTATCGGTGACCACCACATACAGCGCCAGGCCCATCGCCAGCCAGGTAAAAGGGCTGTCCGCCAGGTGGCCCTGGACGGAAAAGATGTCCCGGCCAAAGAGCATCTGGGGCATGGTCCTGATGATCGAAGGGAACAAGATCTTCAGATAGCCGAAGAAGTGACCCAGCACATAGCTCATCTGTCCCACCTCGCTGGTGGCTCCGCCCCGCAGATCCCCGGTCTGGCTGGGCGCGATCAGCACCGGAAGGACAAAGGAGGCCATAAGCCCTGCAAAGAGCAGGCAGATCCCGGCACGCATCAGGTATTTCTCTTTCCGGTCCTTAAACTTTTTCGCCGGCAGCAGCAGTCCGATCAGCACCATGGGAGCGTACACTGCTTTGGGCGCACACCCCAGCAGGAAGCAGGCCAGTACCGTCCCATAGGCTTTCCAGGAGAGCTTTTGCTCCGGTGTCAGGACCTCCTTTAACAGGCAGGCCGTCCCCAGATAGATCCAACCGGTGACCCAGGGGTCGTAGGAATACGTGCAGGCTAAGAACATGGAGGTGGGCATCAGTCCGATCACAGACATCACAGCTTTCCCTACCGGGGTCTTTTGGATGGCAAGATACAGCAGCGCCGCGTACACCAGCAGGTTCCCGAACCTTCCCAGCATCAGCATGCGCCCCCAGGGGACATGGAAGCCTTTGCAGAGCTTCAGCACCAAAGCCTGTCCCAGATAGGCCGGTACGGTCCCCCAGGGGATCTCAGGCTCCAGATGGATGGTCCCGTTCCTGTAATCGCCCATCTCATCCAGATCGTCCCGCAGGGCCGCCTGCTCCTCCACCGATCCAGGCTGGTTCTCCGGCCAGGAGTCCAGATCCGCCACCATCTGGCTGAACACCGTCTGGTTGATGTTCATCCCATGGGGGGCGCTGGCGATCCCCATAGCCCGGTAAAGATGGGTCTCCTCGTCAAAGCCCACCTTTCCTGCCGGAAGCCCACAGATCGTCAGTGTGCCCACACTTAAGCAGACCACCAGAAAAGCGGCTTCCGGATGCTTGCCGATATATCCTCTGCAGAACCAGAAAAACGCGCACAGCCCTAAGATCACACAGAAGGCCCCCAGGCGATAGGGATCCGTCTCGGGCACATTGGACACTTCAAAGCCGGTGATGGTCAGCGGGGTATCAGCCGCCTCTTTTCTGGTCCCGGTCTCCCCCAGCGCCCCCTTCTCTATAGACAGGACGATGGAGTCCACTTCCTTTCCGATCTTTAGGGAGGACATGGTGAGCCGTCTGGCATTCCGATCCTCCAAGATCAGATCCTGGTCCGGATCGGCCTCCCCGTAGACATTGTAATAGCAGACATAGACCTTGGCGTTCAGCAGATGGTCGTAATCAAAATGATAGATGAACCGGTCCACATAGATACCATCCAGCCCGATGCTCAAGGTCCCCTCATCCTCCGTCAGCAAAAAGCCGTCCTCTGTCCGCTCAAACCCCTCTGCCGCCACCAGCTCCATGGGGACCTCTAAAACCCCCCGATGGCCGCTCTGCAGCACAGGCATCTGGCAGAGATATTCCAGGATGAACCCCAGAAAAAACACCAAAAGGACCGCCAGGCTATATTGCAGCCATTGGGTCCTGGTACCTGGCAGCTTAAAGCCTGAGGGTGCCTTATCCGGCTTTTTTCTCGTACGCTTCTTATCGTTCATGTCTTACTCCTCGTATCTTCCCCTTTCGGTCTCTGCAAAAGATCTGGCTCCCCGTCGGCGCCGGTCTCCTGGCCGTCGTCCTCCGGTGCGCCATCCACGCTCTGGATCCTCTCCCCCTGGGCCTGCTGCTCCAGCTGGGCCAGGGCCATGGCCTGCACCAATCCCTTGATCTTGGTCTCCAGCTGCGAGATCCGGATCGTCATAGCAAAGACCCGCATCAGCAGCAAAAAGATCATGAACAGGAACAGGAAGTTCACCGTGGCATAGATCCCCAGCAGATGGGCCAGGAAGTCCGCCACCGAAGGGAAAAGGCTGAAGACCACGAACATCATGGAGACCAGGACCCAAAATATCGAATCCTCGATCTGCAGCGTGGCTTTCCGTATCTTCTGGATCATCATGGTCATGGTCCCTACAGAGACCAGGATCAGCACGACCCGCAGCATCATCGTCATCATAGCATCTCTCCTACTTTTTTCCCTTTTCCCAGTATCCGGGAGCCGCCGTACACCAGCGCACCAGCCAGTCAGGCAGATGCCGATAGGCCTTTCCCATGCGATAGCCCATATATTTAAAGCCACTCTTTACCACCAGCTCCGGGATCTGTAGGGGATGGCCGCTCTTTGCCAGATAGGCCGCCGTCCGTCCCACCAGACGGATCCCCTCTCCCTCCGATGGGAGCCCGCTAAAGATCTCCGGATGGTCCGCCTGGGAGACCGCCAGATCGAAATTCCGGCAAAACTGCTGCATATTGCCGTAGTTATGAGAGTGGAACACCCGGGCCTTGGCCTGATAGACTACCGCATATCCCGCCTGGACCGCATTTCCCGCATAGATCATATCCTCATTAAAGATCGTATGCCGGATGAAGCCGCCCTGGGCTTCATAGATCTGCCGGTCATAGGCGCAGCAGACATTGGACCCGAAATAGGTCTTGATCCCCAGGCGGGGGATATCTGCCGCTGTCTTCACGCAGCCTTCCCCCGGATAGTTAAAACGCCGGGCATAACGCTCGCTCAAAGGACAGTCCTTCCCCGCCAGCTGCCTGGCGTAGACCATAGCCGGCCGCTCTCCCTTAGGTCCCCGTTTAGCAAACCCTTCCACCAAGCGCTCCACCAGATAGGGATCTGCTGGCACTGCGTCATCGGTCATACAGAGAAAAAGCTCCGCGTCGGAAAAGCCCACCGCCATATGCCGGGTCCCGCCGTGGTCGAAGGCCTCCTTTTTGATGTGGTGGACCTCCAGGCCTGGGTAGCAGGAGGCCAAGGACTCGTCCCAATACGGTTCCTCCGTGTTGATCACGATGACCTTGCCGATCGGGTAGGTCTGCCTTGCTAAACGGCTAAAGAGCCGGGCTGTTTTGGGGCCTGGGCGGTAGGTGGGGATGATCACGTCCAGGGTGGGGCGGTGGGGTTCTTTCATCATGGGGGTCCTTTCGTTAAATTTGTATATGTTGCTAAAGGGACTGATCGTTCCGAAGGGTCCGCTCCGGGAGGGACCTGTCACAACGTCACCGCGCTCTCGCTCCGAGGAGAACGTAGCGGACGCTAAGCTCGAAAAGACCTCGCTAAGCGCCGACGTTCTCCTAGGGGTTCCTTTTGTGACAGGACCCTCCCTACGCTACTTTAGCCGCTGGTCTTTTGATATATGCCTCTCCCTGTGCTGCTTTATCGGAAAACAGCACAAAAGGATACAAAAGCATTTAAACAGAGTTAAACCAGCATCCGAAGACCCGGATCCCCTTAAGGGGCCCCTAGCAGAACGCCGGTCCTTCGCATTGAACACTTGGTGAGGTTTTGTCGAACCTAGTGTGAAAGCGGATACTCGGAACGCAGTGGAGAGTATCTTCCTTGAAGATAGCCCTAGTACCGCTGCGTTCTGGTCGGAGCGAGAGCGCGTCCCCGTGGGGGACCG
>CAJUFE010000020.1 GCA_910585635.1 uncultured Lachnospiraceae bacterium
TCAAGGGGTTCCTTTTGTGCCAGGACCCTCCCTGCGCTACTTTAGCCGGCCTTTCTTCAGTCATGCAGTACGCCAGCCACCTAGCATCCGGAGGCCTGGATCCCCCTAAGGGGACCCTAGCAGAACGCCGGTCCTTGGGCGCGGTCTTTTCGCGCCCTAGTACCGCTGCGTTCTGGTCGGAGCGAGAGCGCGTCCCCGTGGGGGACCGGGCCTCCGGATGCGGACGGGTGACCGATCATGCGCCTGCACCTTATCCAACAGCTGGCGTGGGTGTGAAAAGTAACGCTAGATCGATGGGCTCATTATATCATAGACCATTCCAGACTGCCAAGCATTTTAAACCATACAAAACGGACTGATATCGCACAAAAAAGCGACGGTCCCCCGCCGCTTTCTTTATCGGATCGGATCAGTGCTCTCTGACCCCTCCGGCCCCCGCGATCTCTCCAAAACGCGCATACAGCTCCCGGTTCAATGCCTGGACCTCTTCCACGATCAGCTTATCCACCTTCCGGTCGTAGGTCATGACCCCATTGATCTCTTCTTCGATATCGCTGGTCTGGGTGTAGATGGCGGCGGACAGCCCCCGCTCCAGGTTCGGATAGATCTCCTCCTCCCAGAGCCTGCGGTAGTTCGCCGTCAGCTCCTCCTTAGACCCGTAATGCTGGTAGCCGAATATCTTCTCACAGGCCCTGTGCCCCTCCACCGGATAGGTGTACCCGCCGTACTCGGTCAGCGCCACCACACGGTCTTTCTGGGGCTCTGTCACCAGCTTGCGCCTGTAATTGTGGATGCTGTACATGTCCCCGCCCTTCTGGTCGAACCAGCCGCAGGCTTCGTTGATCAGCCGCCCGCTGTCCATCTTCCGCAGGCGGGCCGTAGCCTTTCCTGCATCGAACTGTCCCCAGCCCTCATTAAAAGGCACCCACACGGCGATACAGGGATGATCATAGAGATGCCGCACCATTCCCTGCAGATCTCGATGATACTGCTTTCTCCCTTCCTTATCCTGCCGCTTGAACAGTCCGTAATGATGATCGCTCACGCTCCTGGCGAACCGGTCCGAGGCATTGGGCAGATAGGTCACAAAGACCATATCGTAGTCGCCGCCGCCGTTGGGCATGTCCTGCCAGACGATCATCCCCAGCCGGTCGCAGTGATAATAGAACCGCTCCGGCTCGATCTTGATATGCTTCCGGATCGTATTATACCCCATCTCCTTCAGCTTCACGATGTCATACTGCAGCGCCTGGTCACTGGGCGGGGTCATGAGACCGTCGGGCCAGTAGCCCTGGTCTAAGAGCCCGTTAAAAAAGTACGGCTCATTGTTCAAAAAGAACCGGCGGATGCCCATTTTGTCCATTCCAGTGGACAGCTTGCGCATACCCAGATAGCTCGTCACCTTGTCTTTTCCCAGCGTGATCTCCACATCATAAAGATGAGGATCTGCAGGCGTCCATGGGTGGAAGTCTCCCAGTCCTACCGTCAGACTCTGTCCGGGCGTCACCGCCGCCTCTGCCACCACCTGTCCATGATCTAAGACCTTTAGATGGCCAGGGCCGGCGGGCTGCCCCGCAGCTCCCACTTTAAAGCGGACCGCTCCCTCATCAAAGAGGGGGTCGATCTTCACCCATTTTATATAAACCTCTTCCACACTCTCCATCCAGACCGTCTGCCATATCCCGCTCTGGGGGGTATAGAACAGCGATCCGTATTTCCCCTTTTTATGGAGCTTCTGCTTGCCCCGTGCGTGGGGCAGCTTTTCCGTCTTATCCACCACAGTCAGCGCCAGGATGTTCTCCCCCTCTTTAAGCGCTCCTGTCACATCAAAGGTGAAGGGGAGATAACCGCCCTTATGCCCGCCCAGACGGATGCCGTTCATATAGACCTGGCATTCCTGGTCCACCGCACCGAAATGCAGGAGGACCCGGCTCTTTTTAAACCCTTCGGGCAGGCAAAACGCCTTCCTGTAGTAAAGTATATCCTCCGGTCCTACGACCCTCCCCACCCCGGAAAGGCAGGCCTCCGGTGAGAACGGCACTACGATCTCTCCGTCCAGCTCCTCCTCTCCTAAGACCGGATCCGGCCGGCCGGAGCTGCCAGACCCCTTGGCCTTCCCGATCTTATATCCCCATAGTCCGTTCAAGTTCAGGTAACTGTCCCGGACAAGGCCCGGGCGGGGGTACTCCTGCCAGACCTTCTCCTTATCCAGCCTTTCCCCCCAGCTTGTAGTCAGCTGTATCATATATATCCCTCCGTCTCTCCACACGCCTTCCAGGCGGCCGCCCCGATCCCCGGACGGCCACCCTGCCAGACCGCTCTGCACGGCCCGTATCCGTCAGCCGCTCCACATGGTCCGCGTCCGTCAGCCGTTTTGCACAGCCCGTATCCGTCAGCCGCTCTGCATGATCCGCATCCCTTGGCCGGTCTACTTCTTCCGGAGCTTGATGCCCCGCAGCACTTCCGACTGGACCCCTACAGAGATCAGCACCAGTAAGCCCATGATGATGGACTGCCAGTGGACCGATATGCTGGTGGGCAGATAGGTAAAGATCGTATTGATGACAAAATAGATCAGGATCCCGAAAAATGTCCCCGAGAACTTTCCTTCGCCTCCGGACAGCTTCACCCCGCCGATCGCGCACATGGCGATGGCATAGGTCTCGTACACATTGCCGGCGCTCAAGGTGGCGCTGCCGCTGCTGGAGGCTAAGAGCACCCCGGACAGGGCGGCAATGATGCCGCTGCACATGAAGGCCCCGATCTTGATCTTATCCACATCGATCCCCATCATCCTGGCTGCTTCACAGTTGCCGCCCACGGCGTAGATCCCCATGCCGAACTTGGTGTTCCTGGCCACATACATGCACAGGAAGGTGATGATGAACAGCAAGAACACCAAAAGCGAGATCCCGCTCTTCATCCCCGGTATGGCCCCCTTAAAGAAATTGACAGATGCAAATGTCAGCAGGCTCCCCTTTACGGCCACAGACTTCTGGGCGATGATCAAGATCACGCCCCGCAGCGCGAACATCATGGCCAGAGAAGCGATCCAGGAGGAGATCCGCATCTTGGTGACCATCCATCCGATCATAAGGCCGGACACCGCGCCCACGCCGATCCCGCAAAAGATCCCAAGGATCGGGTTTACCTCTCCCACAAGGCCCATGACCACACCGCTCAAGGCCAGCACAGCGCCTACCGACAGATCGATCTCCGCGCACAAGATCACAAAGGTCATGCCCAGTGCCAGAAAGCCGCCGTTCTTTGCCGCTTTCAGTAAGATATTAAAAGCATTGTTCGCCGTCAGGAAGTTCTTATCCCTGAAAACGATGCTGGTGACGATGACTAAGAGCAGAAATGCCAAGACGGTGCTTTTGGAGTGGAACAGCCGGTCGATCTTTTTCTTTGTATCCATATCATTAACCTCCTCTCTCCTGGCCTGTGCCAGGCTGCCGCTTTATTTCGCCTGTTCTCTCTGGATGAACACCGCAAATACGATGATGACCGCCTTGAACACCTGGGCATACTGATCGGGGATATTGTTCATGACGCAGGTCAAGGTGATCATCTGCATGATCAGCGCGCCGATCACCGTCCCCAGCACATGGGCTTTGCCGCCGCTCATAGGCGTGCCGCCGATGACCACGGCCGCGATCGCGTCCAGCTCAGCCAGCTGCCCTAAGGAGCTGCCTGCCGCCACGGACACCTTCGCCGCCTGGAACACACCGGCAAATGCCGCCAGGAACGCGCTCAAGCCATACACGAACATCAAGGTCCCCGCCGCGTGGATCCCGGCCAGGGTACTGGACCGCAGGCTGTCGCCCACCGCCTGGATCTGATGTCCCAGGACGGTCTTTTCCGCTAATACCCATACGGCCACTACCGCCAGGACGATCGGGATGATCTGCACCGGGATGACCCCGCCCAGCTTATAGGTCCCCCAGAGGGCCAGCTGTTTGCCCACCTCGCCCAGCTTGTTAAAATAGATATCCCGGCCGCCGCAGAGCACCTGCGCCACCCCTCTGAGGGTAAGCTGCAACCCTAAGGTGATGACCATGGCCTGGAGCCGTAAGCCGCCTACCATAAAGCCGGTGACGCAGCCGATCAGGATCGCCACCACCACCGCCACAGCTAAAGAGGGGATCAGCCCCATATCGGTCATCAGGCTGGCGGTGAGCACGCCGGATAAAGCCATCATGGACCCCACCGCGATATCGATACCGCCGGTGGAGATCACCAGGGTCATGCCCATACCGCAGAGGATCGTGGGACAGATCTGGGTGATGATATTGTTCAGATTGCCTAATCGGAAGAAATTCGGCGTGAACAGCGAATTCAGCAGCACGAAGAGGATGAGCAACGTGACTGCGCTATACTTTTGTACCAATTGTAAGGTATCCTGCTTCGTCTTACCCATGGACTCTCCCCTCACTTTCACTCCCTTTTGCGATCGTTTCCATGATCTTATCCTGGTCGATATCCTTGTCGATCAGCTCCCCTGCCGCCCGGCCGTCCCGCATGACCACGATCCGGTCACAGTTCCTCTGCAGCTCGGCGATCTCCGAGGAGATCATCAGGATCGAGATCCCACTCTTCGACAGCTCCTGGATCAGCTCCTCGATCTCCGCCTTCGCCCCCACGTCGATCCCGCGGGTAGGCTCGTCCAAGATGATCAGCTTCGGGTTCATGCACATCCAGCGGGCTAAGAGCACCTTCTGCTGGTTCCCTCCGCTCAAGTTGCAGATCGCCTGCTCCGGGGAAGGCGTCTTGATCTTCAGCCGGTCGATATAGGTCCGCACGATCTCATCCTGCTCCTTCGTCTTCACAAAGCCAAAGCTCTGGAGCTTGGGCAGCAAGGCGATCGTCATGTTCTCCTTTACAGACAGATGGGGGATGATGCCCTCCACCTTCCGGTCCTCCGTGCAGAAGCCCATACCCTTTTTGATCGCGTCAGAAGGCGAATGGATGTGGGCCGGCTCGCCCCACCAGAACACCTCGCCCTCATCGGGCTGGCTGGACCCGAAGAGCACCTGGGCCAGCTCCGTGCGCCCGGAGCCTAAGAGACCTGCCAGACCCACCACCTCGCCCTGGCGGATCTCTAAGTCCACTCCATTTAGGCGCATGCCCTGGTGGATGTCCTTCATGTTCACGATCGGCTGGGCATCCCCGAAGCCATAGCCCTCCTTCTTCCGCTCTAAGGTCACCGTATCCTTGCCCACCATCAGGGAGATCAGACGGAACTGATCCAGCTCCTCGATGGCATATTCCCCCACATACTCGCCGTCCTTGAACACCGTCAGGCGGTCACAGATCTCAAAGATCTCATCCAGCTTATGGCTGATGAAGATCACGCTGATATCCTTTTCCTTTAACTGCCGGATGATCCTAAACAGCACCTGCACCTCCGCTTTGTCTAAGGAGGATGTGGGCTCATCCATGATCACCAGCTTGGCATTGATGCTGACCGCCCGCGCGATGGCCACCATCTGCTGGATCGCCGTGGGATAACGGCCTAAAGGCGCCGTCACATCCACCTCGATCCCCAGGTCCTTTAAGATCTGGTCAGTCTCCGCGATCATGGCCTTCCGGTCGATCGCGCCGAACCTATTCCTGGGCTCTCTCCCCAAGAACAGGTTCTCATAAACGGTCTGATAGGGCACCAGGTTCAGCTCCTGGTAGATGGTGGATATCCCCTTTTCATTGGCCTCGATCGGCGTCCTGGCATTGATCTCCTCGCCGTCGAACCAGATGGTCCCCCCGCTCTTCTGATAGATCCCGGTCAGCACCTTGATCAGTGTGGATTTTCCCGCTCCATTCTCGCCCATGAGTGCATGGACCTCTCCTTTGCGGACGTTCAGCTTCACGCCTTTTAACGCCCGCACACCGGGAAATGTCTTTTCCAGACCTTCGATCTTAAGCAGGTTTTCCGCCATAACCTTCCCCCTCCTCTCTCATAGCTCGTCCCCTTGAGCGTACGGCCCGGACCTGGCCGGTCCGCACGCTGCGGACACCTTGTCCAAATGACCGCAAAGACCTGCCCCATCCGGCAGCCTCCACAGCCCTCTCTGCTTAAAAATAGCTGCCGCAAAGACCCGTTTGTTTGCGACAGCCATTTTTCGTTATCTTCGATAAAGGATCTATCTCTTTCCGGAAGATATCGTCCTGAGCCCTTAGAAGCCCAGCTCTACATCTACATTATCCTTGGTATAAAGGGTATCCTCGTTCACGATGAAGGACGGGAGCTCTTCTCCGTTTATGATCCTGGAGATCGTGCTCACTACGATGTTCCCAAAGTAGGGGGAGCATGTACAGGAAGCCAGCTGCCTTCCCTCTTCTACCGCTTCAAAAGCCGCTCTGGAGCCATCGATGCCGATGGTCAGGATATCCTCGCCAGGCTTTAAGCCCGCTGCCTCGATCGCGTTCATCGCGCCCTGCACCATATCATCGGTCACGCAGAACACCGCGTCGATGTTCTCGCCGCCCTGAGCCTGGATGGTGTTCTCCATCACGGCCTGGGCCTTGTCCATCAGCCACTCGCCGTCCTGCTCTGCCACGATCACATACTTGTCGTCTAAGTTCTCTACAAAGCCCTTCTGGCGGTCGGTGGAGGTAGAGGAATCATAGCCGCCGTTGATGATGACCACATTGCCGCCATCCGGGAGCGCTTCCTTTAAAGCCGCCGCACACTGCTCGCCTTCCCAAACAAAATCGGACGCGATCGCGGTGGTGTAATGGGTCCCTGCCTCGCCGTCGATCCCGCGGTCCACTAAGATCACCGGGATCTCATTCTCCATGGCCTCCTGGAGAGCGCCCTGGAGACCGTTATCCTCTAAGGGCGCCACCACCAGGAAATCGACCCCTGCCGCTACTAAGTCGCGGATATCGGATTCCTGGGTGGCGATATCGCCGCCGGCATCCTTGACGATGAACTCTCCGCCTGCTCCTTCCACGACCTTCTTGATATCATCGGTCTCGGTGGTCCTCCAGGCAGACATACTGTCCGTCTGGGCGAAGCCTACCGTCTTCCCCTCTAAGATACTCCCCAGCTCCGCCGCGGGAGCCGCTGCTTCCGCCGCAGCCTCTGTATCCGCCTTCTCCTCAGGAGCCTCTGCTCCCGCTTTTGTCTCTGCAGGAGCCTCTGTCCCTGCCGGAGCTGCTGCTGTTGTAGCCGCTGTGTCCGTCTGACCGGAGCCGCCGCACGCTGCCAGAGATAGTGCCATCGTCGCAGCCATCATCATCGCCAACATTTTTTTCATCACTTTTTCCTCCTTGATCTTTTGGATGTCTGTCCCTACAGACCCACCGGATCGCTTCTCTTCCCCCGATATGATCTTTGCTACATTTTTCTTACAGTTATCATTCTACATCACCTCATCGGATTTTACAATATTATTTTTTGAGTTATTTTATTTTTGTTATATATCGATGAATTTTCATCATTTCGATCGTGCGATCCGTTTATTTGCTTTACATTTTATGAAATAAATGATATCATTAAAAAAATATAAATTAAAAATCCTGCAAGAAAGGAAGACCGCCCCGTCACCGGAGCGGTCAAAAGAAAGGAGTCATCATGGCCGGAAAAGAAAAACGGACAGTCCGCATCATCGGAGAACGGAACATCCATCTGCACTTGAGCAATCCCTCACACCGCCAGCGGATCGCGAAGATCGGAAAGGCCCTGTCTTCCCCTGTGCGGCTGGAGATCCTGGATATGCTAAAGACCACCCCCCGTTCCCTCCAGGAGATCGCCTCCATCCTCTGCATCCCGCTCTCCTCCGCCGCCCTCCACATCAAGACCCTGGAAGAGGCGCAGCTCATCGTCACCGAAAGCCAGCCTGGCATCCACGGCTCCATGCGGGTCTGTATGTGCAGCATGCAGTCCTTCCGCTTAGAGACCTTTGACGCGGAGATCGATTCGGTGAACAAGTCCATCTCTTTGGATATGCCCATCGGGAACTACTGCGACTGCAGCATCCACCCCACCTGCGGCCTGGCCGATGAGAACGGGCCGATCGACGCCTATGATACGGTCCAATCCTTCTATACCCCGGCCAGGACCAAGGCCCAGCTCATCTGGTTCAGCAAAGGCTATCTGGAGTACCGTTTCCCCAATATCCACAATCCGCTGCTCACCTTGAGCGAGATCTCCTTCTCCATGGAGATCTGCTCGGAAGCCCCTGGATTTTTGGAAAACTGGCCCTCGGATATCACGGTCTCCATCAACCAGGTGGAGGTGGGGACCTTCCACTCACCCGGGGATTTCGGCGCCAGACGGGGCAGGCTCACCCCCTCTACCTGGCCCAATGGGAACACCCAGTATGGCCTCTTAAAGACCTTCTCGGTCCGGGAGAGCGGCAGCTATATCGATGGGAAGGCAGCCTCCGTCCAGGTGGGGATCGAGGACTTAAAGATCGAGGAGCAGCCCTACATCTCTTTACGGATACAGATCAAAGATGACGCGGCACACGTGGGCGGGATCAATCTCTTCGGGGAGAAGTATGGGGACTATCCTCAGGGGATCGTGATGAACCTGACCTATCTGTAGGGATCTTGCTCCCTGCTGCCTTCTGCCGGCTGCCAGAGGTCCACAGCCTGCCAGCGCTCACAGGCCGCCCGAGACGCTGCCGTACACCGTCCTCCTCACGGCCTGCCGGCAGCTGCCTCATCCCACAGGATACAGCTTTCTGTCCACGCCTCCCAGGCATCGGCCAGCTCCTCTGGCATGGGGCCGCACCAGGCGCCGCCCGCCTCCTGCCAGGCATCCCACAGCTGTTCCACCTTCTTCCTGGCTCCTTCCAGCTGCTCTCCTTTAAGCCGCAACTGCCAGTCCAGGTAAGCCTCCTCTGTACCGATCTCCCTCAGCCGATGCCGCTCGGGCCTCGGCGCCGCCTTGAGCCCGGCGATCAGGGCCTGGTCCTCTGCCCGGATCTGGGCGGCCAGGTCACTGCCCGGGCTCCTGCGGCGTTCCAGGTAGTGGGCATAGCCGAAGGGATAGTACATCGCTCCCTGGCCGTCGAAGAGCAAAAGCGCCTCCGCCACCTGCCGCAGGAAGTACCGGTCGTGGGACACGAACAGGACCGTTCCTTTAAAGGCCCGCAGCGCCGACTCTAAGGTCTCCTTGGCCTGGATGTCCATATGGTCCGTGGGCTCATCCAGCAGGAGGAGGTTCGGACGGCTCTGGAGGAGCTCCGCCAGCACCAGCCTGGCCCTCTCTCCGCCGGATAGGTCGCTGACCCTTTTAGACACGTCCCGTCCCTTAAAAAGATAGGCGCCCAGGACACTGCGCACCTCCTTTTCGGTCAGAGAAGGGAACAGGTCGTGAAAATGCTCCTTTACCCGTTTCTCCGACCGGATGGCCGCTGAATGCTGGTCGAAATATCCGATCGTCGTCCTCTCCCCCAGGCGGCACCGCCCTTTGAGCACCGGCAGCAGACCGGCCACCGTCTTTAAAAACGCCGTCTTTCCCGCCCCGTTATCCCCGATGATCCCGATCTTCTGTCCCCGTTTTACCCGGAGGGACAGCTCCAGAAGGGGCTTGTCATAGCCGACCTTTAAGTGCTCTGCCTCCAATGCCCACTTGCTCCCCGGGATGAGGGGCGTGATATCCCCGGTAAAGATATGCACATCGTCCTCCACTGGCTTCTCGATCCGCTCCATCCGGTCCGCCATCTTCCGCTTAGCCCGGGCAAAGGAGGCCTTGTTGGGCTTATGCTTGAACCGTTCCACCAGCCCGTCAAGCCTGGCCAGCTCCTGCTGCTGCCGCTCATAGGCCTTCCGGCGCAGGGCCAGATCCTTCCTCCTCTGCTCCCGGTAGTGGGTGTAGCTGCCAGGGTAGCGTTCCAGCTTCCCGGCCTCCAGGGCATAGACCACATCAACCACCTGGTCCAGAAAAAAGCGGTCATGGGATACGGTCACCACCGCCTTTTCATAGCTTTTCATGTACTGCTCCAGCCACTCTACGGTGGCGATATCCAGATGATCCGTGGGCTCATCCAAAAGGAGGATATCCGGCTTTATGAGCAGCAGGCGGATAAAAGCGATCTTCTTCTGCTCGCCTCCGGAGAAAGCGGATAAAGGCTTTTTCTTATCCGCTTTTGCAAAGCCGAACCCGGTAAAGAGCCGGTCATATCCCACCTCGTAAGCCGACCGTTCCGGCGAAAAAGGATCCTTGACCGGACAATGGGCAAGGAGCAGCTCCTCCACTGTCTTTTCCTTATCCCCAGGCGCTACTGCGTCTTGATGGAGGATCTGGATGGTCAGCGGTCTGTCGCTCACGATACCAGGCCCCATCCGCTTATCGTCCCGGTCAAGCTCCAGCTCCCCTGCGATCAGACGCAGGAGCGTGGTCTTGCCCGCCCCGTTGCGCCCTACCACCCCGATCTTTTCCTTTCCCTTTATCGTAAGGTCGATATGGGACAGTATCGGGATCCCTCCGGCCGATACCGTCCCGTCCATGATCTGATACAGCATAAAAACCTCCCCCATCCCCCGCCCGCGCGGTGTTATCCTGCTCCTATTATAGTCCGTGCCCCAGATATCGACAATCCACTTTCCCTACAGAAACGCTTGTTTTTTTCCCGCTGTTTATATATAATAAACATAGCCTATATCATTCTTCTATACAGGTGACATATCGTAAGTGATCTTTTTATTTGTGAGGGTAACGATCTTATGAGCAAAAAACAAGAGTACAAGCAGACGATCCTGATCGCGGATGATTCGGAGATGAACCGCGCCATCCTGACGGATATGCTGGAGGATGAATACATCATCCTGGAAGCAGAGGACGGTGTGGAGGCCGTATCGATCCTCCAGAAGCATGAAAACGAGATCTCCGCAGTCCTGCTGGATATCGTGATGCCAAATATGGACGGTTTTGGTGTCTTGAAGATCATGAACCAGCAGCGCTGGATCGAGGATATCCCGGTCATCATGATCTCCTCCGAGAGCGGAGCCTCCCAGGTGGAACGGGCCTATGCGCTGGGTATCGCGGATTTCATCAATCGTCCCTTTAACATGGCCATCGTCCACCGCCGTCTCGTGAACACGATGCTGTTGTACGCCAAACAGAAAAAGCTGGCTGCCCTGGTAGCCGAGCAGGTCTATGAAAATGAAAAGCAGAGCGCGATGATGATCGATATCCTGAGCCATATCGTAGAGTTCAGGAACGGTGAGAGCGCTCTCCATGTGGTCCATGTCCACACACTGACCGAGCTGATGCTCTCCCATCTGATCCAGCTCACGGACCGCTATCCGCTGACCCAGGCGGACATCAGTATGATCAGCCGCGCTTCCGCGCTCCACGACATCGGAAAGATCTCCATCCCTTCCGAGATCCTGAACAAACCGGGACGGCTGACCTTTGAAGAATTTGCCGCCATGAAGACCCACACCACCATCGGCGCGGAGATGCTCAAGGAGCTGACCGCCTATCAGAACGAGCCTCTGGTGAAGACCGCCCATGATATCTGCCGCTGGCACCACGAGCGGTACGACGGGCACGGCTATCCGGACGGCTTGAAGGGAGATGAGATCCCGATCTCCGCCCAGATCGTAGCACTGGCCGATGTCTATGACGCGTTGACCAGTGAGCGCGTGTACAAGAAGGCCTACTCCCACGATGTGGCCATCCACATGATCTTAAACGGGGAATGCGGCACCTTTAATCCATTGCTGATGCAATGTCTGGAGGCCATCGCCGATGTCATCGAGGAGGAGTTCAAGAACAAGACCTCCACCTCCCCGTCCCAGCCCAAGCGGATCAACGAGGCGATGCTGGACGGCTATGCGCTCCCCGCCTCCGGAAATACGCTGCAGCTCATGGAGTATGAACGGATGAAGTACGCCTTCTTCTCCAGTCGGTCCAACGCCGTCCATTTCGAATATACCTTCTCGCCCGCTATGCTGATGCTGCGGGACTGGCTGGATGACAAGCTGGGACTGCCGGAGATCGTCATGAACCCCTTAGAGGATAAAGACCTCCTTGCCATCCTTGGGCAGGAGGCGCTCACCGGGCTGGAGGAGGCGCTCAAAGCCACCACCTCGGAACAGCCCATCGCAGAGTATGACTGTATAGCACACATAAAGGGGCAGGATCTGCATATCCAATTTATCTGCCAGACCACCTGGTCCTCTGAGGAGACGCCCCAATGTACGGGCGCGATCGGAAAGGCGATGCGCTACCGTCCGGCCGCGGCCTCATAGAGCAGACCCATACGAGCATATGCCGTCCGGGACGACGCGTCCGCAGACAGCAAAAGAACAAGGAGGATGAGCCATGAGCTTAAAAGAATGCTACATAGCGTTAGGCGGCGACTACGATGATGTGATCTCCCGCCTGCGCACAGAAAAGCTGGTCCAGAAATTTGTCCTGAAGTTTTTGAACGATCCAAGCTATGATAACCTCTGTAAAGCCCTGGAAGCAGAGGACTATGAGGAGGCCTTCCGCGCCTCCCACACCATCAAGGGCGTATGCCAGAACTTGAGCTTCACCAAGCTGTATACCTCCAGCCACGCGCTGACCGAAGCGCTGCGCTCCGGCTGGAGCCCCGAGGCCGGCAAGCTCCTGCCTCAGGTGAAGGCGGACTATGAACAGACGGCGGAGGCGATCCGCACGCTGCAGGCATCTGTCGGCTGAGGATCCGCAGACAAGACGCGGGTCCTGCCCGTTCTATGATCTGTCCGATATGCCCCAAATGGGTTCCCTGATCGATCGTCGTCTCTGACCGATCAGGGAACCCATTTGGGGCATATCTTTTCACTGTCTATAAGATCCCAGGAAGGGACCTTTCAAAAAATACAGATAAGTTGCAGTAACGCCGCAGAGAATTTCCATCTTCCATGATAAACCTCCAGGTCTCCCCATAGGTCCCCGGTACAAAAAGATCTCCTTCCCGCAAAAAACGCAGGAGATCCTCCGGCCTTTCCCGATACCGCATGGCAGCCTTAAAGGCCAGTTCCTCTTTCTCATCGTCGGACAGATCCCCTGCGGCATCATGGAGTACATGCTCTAAGTTTCTTGAAAAATAGTAGATCTCATAAGGATAGCTCTCCGGCAGACGTTCCATAAGTGCCAGCTGATGCACGATCTGTCTCTTGCTGATGTTCCTTCGTATCAGGCGATCCCGGTCTTTTGCCCAGATACAGGTATCGGAATACTCGGTCTTCCCGCATTTCGACTGTACGATCTGGCTACTCGGCACAAAAGCGCCATCTGTATCGATCAGCTGTACCACCTTTAAGATATCCTCTTTTTCGATAAAAGGGTTGCGTCTCAAGTATGCGTCGATCGCCTTCTTGATCTCCCTGACGATATATTTTGGGGTCATCTCTTCCTTTGCTGTTATATCCGTATGGAGGACATCAAATCCAACATCATATCGCTTTAACAGCCTCTGAAAGACCAGCGCCAGCGCATCCTCGTCCGTCGGACCCTCCACCAGGACCAGGATGATCTTTTTAGTCATAGGCCCCTACCCTTCCGGCCTCTTTAAGAGCCAATTCGATCTCATAGAGACTGGTCTCCTGATAAAAGCTTTCCTTTTGCCCGCCCAGCTTTATGGTACGCATATAAGACAGACGTTTGTTCTGGGTATTTTTAATATAATTTGTCCTGGAATACCGATTTTCCGGGTTCGTCGTGGTGTAGATCAGCGAATCCGCCTCCAGCACCTCCAGCGGACGGAGATTATGGGATGTAAAGATAAACTGCCCCTTCGCCTTCTCCTGCATGGCCTGCAGATATTCACCCAAAAGATATTCATAAACCCCAGAATCCAGCTCGTCTACCACCAGACAGTAGGTCTCCTGATTATAACAGCACACCAGGTTACTGCATATGGAAATGATCTTTTTGATCCCCGCTGATTCATAGAGAAGGGGGATCCTGGCTCCGCCCCGCAAAGTGATCAGCTCAAATTGAACGCCATCGCTGCCATCTTCCATCAGCTTATCAAATGGATGATAGATCTCCAGCTCGATCTCCGGGACCAATGACCGCAGGACGATATTGATCTGCCGGATCGTCTTCTCAAAATACGGGAAGATCTCCTTGGGGATCACATTGATATCCGTCAGGCGGACCAGCAGCCCCATAGCCCCTCCCTTTACCGGATACGGCCATTCGATGTTCATGGGCAAGGAATCCAGGTTGAGCGCTAACAGCCCATAATGGGTATTCTCGACTACAGCTAATCCACGACGGCCAAATCGCTGCAGGACGGAAGAAAACTGATGGATCTTCGCTGCCTCTCCTTTGGCTTTTGAAAATATATCCTGGGCCTTTCCGGCGAACAAAAAGGATGTGATCTCAGACCTCTGCTTTTCCTCATTAAAATAGCCAGAAAACTGCCGTGCGATCCCCAGAGAGACCATATCATCCATCCGCTTTTCAAAATAATGGAGATATCGCAATGGTGTGAACAGCTCTTTAGCGCCACGCTCATATCGGAAGATCGTGGTCAGCCTGCTGGCCGGACCCTCCAGACGCTTCTGGCTCAATCGCTCTCTGTCGATCACGATCCCCCGGTCGGGCCCCTTCGAAAGCCCGACCTCGTATTCCACATGATAGCTCCCCTCCTCCGTCCTCACATGGAAATGATACTCCACCGATGCTCCCTCTGTACCATATCGGATATATTGTTCAAAAGCATCTGGCACCCTTTTACCGGACAGCAGACACTTCAGCAACACCATGGCATCCACCACCACGGTCTTTCCCGAGCCATTCTGTCCATAGATCCCAAGGATGCTCCCCTTTTTGTTCCCTCGATATGCCCCTGTGCTCAGATCGATCTTGCCGTAAGCCACGTTCTTGATATTCCGGATCTCCAACCGCATGAGCCGTACCACTTCCCGCTCCATCCTGGACACCTCCCCTTTCTGTTACTGCTATTATAGATAATATACCCCATTTTCGCAATCATTATTTCAATCTTGTTAAAAAAATTAACGATATCCGCGCAAACGGTCTGGAAGTTTTTTTCAGCCTGTTTTTTGTATGATCAGGCCAAAAAACGTCCATCATTCAGATAGAACATGAATGATGCGGAGGTTGATGACATGCCTGTTTATAAAGTGGAGATATGCGGGGTGAACACCTCTAAGCTCCCCCTTTTGACCAACGAGGAAAAGGAGGAGCTTTTTAAGCGGATACTGGACGGGGATAAGGAGGCCAGGGAGCAGTATATCAAAGGGAACCTGCGCCTGGTCCTCAGCGTGATCCAGCGCTTCGCGTCCAACAACGCGGAAAACGTGGATGACTTATTCCAGATCGGCTGCATCGGCCTGATGAAGGCGGTGGATAATTTCGACATCACCCAGGGGGTCCGTTTTTCCACCTACGCGGTCCCTATGATCTGCGGTGAGATCAAGCGCTTCCTTAGGGACAACAACAGCATCCGGGTCTCCCGCTCCATCCGGGACACCGCCTACAAGGCGATCTACGCCCGGGAAGCCCTGATGAAAAAGAACATGAAGGACCCCACGATCATGGAGATCGCCGACGAGGTGGGCGTCACCAAGGAGGAGGTCACCTATGCCTTAGACGCCATCCAGAGCCCCGTCAGCCTCTACGAGCCGGTCTACACCGACGGCGGGGACCCCCTCTTCGTCATGGACCAGATCAGCGACAAGAAGAACTTAGAGGAGAACTGGGTGGAGGATATCTCCTTAAATGAGGCCATGAAAAAGCTCCCTGAGCGGGAGCGTCACATCATCGATATGCGTTTTTTCGAGGGGAAGACCCAGACCGAGGTAGCCGAGGAGATCCACATCTCCCAGGCCCAGGTGTCAAGGCTTGAGAAGAACGCGCTGAAGATCATGCGGAATTATCTGAGCTAGTACACCAGGGCACAAAAAAGCAGCTGGCTATATGACCTGCACAGCCAGCTGCATCGCATAGGCGACGAAAGCCAAGATCACCGTAGGCACCACGAACCGCAGCCCCTTGGTAAATTCATCGCACCGGATCTTCAGTTTTACCAGATCTTCATCCACTGTCTCCCGGTAGAGGCCGATCAGGCGCTCTAAGGCCGCCCGCTCTTCAAGGGCATCCAGCCCCGCTGCCTTTAAGATCTCCGGATCCATCCGGACGATCCGCTCCGGCTGTAAGAGCCGCATAAAATAGACCAGCAGGTATACATAGGACACCATCACCGCCACACAGGTCAGGATATAGACCACGGTCATCGCCCCCTTGATCCCTCCGCCCATACTGGTCAGCTGGGAGATCCCGCTGAACAACCCCGTGATGAACACGAACAAGAACCCACAGAAGGTGATCGTTATGTACACCTTATTATCCAGCTTGTTGCTCCGGTCGAACAGGTTCTGGTACTCGATCTTCAAGCTGTCCAGCTCCAGGCGCAGCCCTGCGCTCCCCTTTTCTCTTACATCTTTTTTTTGACTCATCCAAACCCCCATCAGATAAAACTAAGTCATTTTTCATCAGCCAGCCAACACACTAGCTGGGGGAGGGGCATGTTACATAAGGGACCCCTAAAGGAACGCCGGTGCTTGGCGAGGTCCTTTCGAGCCTAGCATCCGCTGCGTTCCGACCGGAGCGAGAGCGCGGTCCCGTTGTAACATGCCCCTCCCCCAGCGGACCTTGCGACAATACCTCACTGTTTGAAAAACCCTTTCTTCTTATGCTTCTCCCCCTCCGGGTACACCCCGGTCATGGCCTCGTCGAACTTGCGCAGAGCCTCCTTCTGGGCCTCGTTCATCCGCTCAGGCACCTGCACCACCAGGGTCACATAGTGGTCGCCCCGCAGGTTCCGGTTCCTTAAGGAAGGCACGCCCTTGCCCTTTAGGCGGACCTTGGTATCGGTCTGGGTCCCGGCCTTGACCTCATACTCCACCTCTCCGTCCACGGTCTTGATCCGGATCGGGCCGCCTAAGGCCGCCCTGGCAAAGGAGATGGGTACGGTGGAGAAGATACTGGTATCCTGGCGCTTGAAGATCGGGTGCTGGGATACCACAGCCTCTACCAGGAGATCCCCCCGCTCGCCGCCGTTCCTTCCCGGCTCGCCGCCGCCAGCCATGCGGACGCTCTGGCCGTTATCGATCCCGGCGGGGATGGTGACCTTAAACTTCTTCCGGGTGGTCTTATAGCCGGTGCCGTAGCAGTCGGGACATTTCTCCTTGATCACCTTGCCGGTGCCGCCGCAGTCCGGACAGGTCTGTACGTTCTGCACCTGGCCAAAGAAGGACTGCTGCACATAGGTGATCTTGCCCTTGCCATTACATTTCCCGCAGGTCACCGGGGAGGTGCCGGCCTTAGCCCCGCTGCCCTGACAGCTCTTGCACTCTTCCTTATAGTTGATCTCGATCTCCTTCTCGCAGCCAAATACCGCCTCCTCAAAGGTGATCCGGACCGCGCTCCGCACGTTCGCCCCGCGCATAGGCCCGTTAGAACGGCTGCGGCTCCGTCCGCCGCCGAAGATATCGCCGAAGATATCGCCAAAGATATCCCCCATATCGGCGCTGTTAAAATCAAATCCGCCGAAGCCGCCAAAGCCGCCTCCGCCTCCCGCGCCGCCGTCAAATGCCGCATGGCCGAACTGGTCATACTGCTGGCGCTTCTGGGGGTCGCTCAAGACCGCGTAGGCCTCCGATGCCTCCTTGAACTTCTCGGCGGCCGTCTCGTCCCCCGGGTTCGCATCCGGGTGGTACTTCTTCGCCAGTACCCGGTACGCTTTCTTTATGGCGGCCTCATCCGCGTCCTTTGGGACGCCTAAGACCTCATAATAATCTCTCTTATCTGCCATGACTATAGCCCTTTCATGATCATCCGACCGTTCAGCTGCCCATCCTCCATCATCCATCTGTACAGCCTATATCCGCGCACATGTCCAACGAAAGAAGAGCATCATCCATATGGTCGCCCGTTTTCTGCTCAACCTGCAATAGGGGTTTGCGGAAAAGCTCTTCCGCAAAGCCCCTTATCTGCTTTCTCCCTATATGCTCACCGTCCGCCGTGACCGTCCAGATCCCAAAGGATCACCGCATCCCGGAGGGGTCACCGCGCACCGACAGCGGATCCGGTCCTTAGACCTCTTTAAAATCGCCGTCCACTACATCGTCGCCGTAGCCTGCGCCCGGACCTGCCTGACCTGCGCCTGCGCCCATATCCGGGCCTGGGCCTGCCTGGCCCGCGCCAGCCGCGCCCTGGGCCTGCTCATAGACCTTGGCGAACAGCTTCTGGGCGCTGTTCATCAGCTTCTCTCTGCCGGCCTTGATCTCCTCTACCTGACTGTCGGTCATCTGATCCACCGGCGCCTTGTTGATCGCTTCCTTTAATGCGGTAAGATCCGCCTCTACATCGGCCTTATCGGAGGCATCCAGCTTATCGCCTACCTCCTCCAATGCCTTCTCGGTCTGGAACACCATGGCGTCCGCATCGTTCCTGGCGTCGATGGCCTCTTTCTTCTTCTTATCCTGAGCCTCGTACTCGGCGGCTTCCTTCACGGCCTTCTGGATATCGTCATCGGACATGTTGGAACCGGAGGTGATCGTGATATGCTGCTCCTTGCCGGTGCCCAGATCCTTGGCGGATACGTTCACGATCCCGTTGGCGTCGATATCAAAGGTGACCTCGATCTGGGGTACGCCTCTCCTTGCGGGCGGGATCCCATCCAGACGGAACTGGCCTAAGGTCTTGTTATCTCTTGCGAACTGCCGCTCGCCCTGGACCACATGGATATCCACCGCGGTCTGGTTATCGGCCGCTGTCGAGAAGATCTGGCTCTTCTTGGTGGGGATGGTGGTGTTCCGCTCGATCAGCCTGGTGGCCACGCCGCCCATGGTCTCGATGGACAGGGACAACGGGGTCACATCCAGCAGCAGGATATCCCCTGCGCCGGCGTCCCCTGCCAGCTTGCCGCCCTGGATCGCCGCGCCGATCGCCACGCACTCGTCAGGGTTCAAGGACTTGCTGGGCTCCTTGCCGGTCAGCTGCTTCACCTTATCCTGCGCGGAGATCATACGGGTAGAGCCGCCAACTAACAGCACCTTGCCCAGCTCCGAGGAGGAGATGCCCGCGTCACGCAGCGCGTTCTGTACCGGGATCGCCGTCCGCTCGATCAGGTCGTGGGTCAGCTCGTCGAACTTCGCCCTGGTCAGGTCCACATCCAGATGCTTGGGGCCTTCCGGGGTGGCCGTGATGAAGGGCAGGTTGATATTGGTGGTGGTGGCGGTGGACAGCTCCTTCTTCGCCTTCTCTGCCGCCTCTTTTAACCGCTGGAGGGCCATCTTGTCATTGGAAAGGTCCACCCCTTCGGCCTTCTTGTATTCGCTGATCAGCCACTGGGTGATCGCGTTGTCAAAATCATCGCCGCCCAAGCGGGTGTCGCCGTTGGTGGAGAGCACCTCGATCACGCCGTCCCCGATCTCGATGATCGAAACGTCGAAGGTACCGCCGCCTAAGTCGTATACCATGATCTTCTGCTCTTTTTCATTATCCAGGCCATAGGCCAGGGCTGCCGCGGTGGGCTCGTTGATGATACGCTTTACATCCAGGCCCGCGATCTTTCCCGCGTCCTTAGTAGCCTGACGCTGGGCGTCGTTAAAATACGCAGGGACCGTGATGACGGCTTCCGTCACCTTCTCACCTAGATAGCTCTCTGCGTCCGCCTTCAGCTTCTGCAGGATCATCGCGGAGATCTCCTGGGGCGTATACCGCTTCTCGTCGATCGTCACCTTATAGTCTGTACCCATATGCCGCTTGATCGAGGAGATGGTCCGGTCCGCGTTGGTCACGGCCTGACGCTTAGCCGGCTCACCCACTAAACGCTCGCCGGTCTTTGTAAATGCCACGATCGAAGGTGTGGTCCTGATGCCCTCTGCATTGGCGATAACGGTGGGCTTTCCACCTTCCATGACGGCCACACAGCTGTTTGTCGTACCCAGATCGATACCGATTATCTTGCTCATAGTTTTTCCTCCTGGACTCATCGTCCTATGCTCTATATTAAGATCAATACGTTACTGCCTTTTTCTAGTTCGCTACCTGCACCATGCTGTGGCGGACCACGCTGTCACGGTACATATAGCCTTTCTGGAGCTCGGCGGACACCACGTTCTCGCCTAAGCTCTCGTCATCCACATGCATCACGGCATTGTGGAAGTTGGGATCGAAGGGCTTTCCCATCGCTTCGATGGGGGTCACGCCCACATCCTCTAAGGTCTTTAAGAACTGCTTGTGGATCATCTCCATCCCTTCCGCCAGGGAGGAGTCCTTCGCGTCCTCCGGGATCGCCGCTATGCCCCTCTCTAAGTTATCCAGCACCGGGAGGATCTTCTCGATGATATCCTTGGCCCCGATCTCATACATGGCGGCCTTTTCCTTATCGGTGCGCTTGCGGTAATTGTCGAACTCGGCCATGGACCGGCGCAGCCGGTCGGTCAGATCCTCGATCTTTTCATCTTTTGGATCTTTCTTTTCTTTTTTATGGAAGAATCCTTTTTTCTCTTTTTCTCTGCCGTCTCCGGGAGCCGCTCCCTCGCCCATCTCCTCCGGGGCATCGTCGCTCCCGTGAGCAGGCTCCTCTCCCTGGCCGCCCTCAGCGGCTCCATCCACCGCACACTGGCCAGCCTGACCGTCTCCATGACCGCCATCTGCCTGCCCGTCTTTGGAGGCGCTCATCCCCTCCTGCTCCGCCTGGCGGGCTGCCCCCTCTTGGGGAGCGCCTGACGCGGCTTCCTTCTCCGGACAGTCCTCCCGGCGCATCTCTTCTGCCGCCTGCCCGTTCTCCTTTATGGTCTTTTCCACTTTTATCACCTTTCCCTTAACCGTCACCTGCTGTCATCAGGCGGTTTGTTAAAAGCCGCGTCCAGCTGGCTCATCACATTCCGCAGGGTGCTCACTACCTTGTCATAATCCATCCGCTTTGGGCCTACGATCCCGATGGTCCCCCGCAGTCCCTCGCCCAATACATAGTTGGCGGTCACTACACTGCAGTCCTTCATGGACCGCACCGGCATCTCGTCGCCGATATAGACCTGGATCCCGGTGCCGGCATCCTTTTCCGAAGAGTTCACCTCCTCGATCAGCTCCTGGAGCATATCCTTCTGTTCAAAGGTGCTGAGGAGCTGGCTGGCACGCCCTCCGTCGCTGAGCTCCGGATACTTAAAGATGTTGGTGGCGCCGCTGGTATAGATCGGGAGATCCTCCCCGTCCGCCCGGACCGCTTCTGCCAGCCGGTCCAGGACCGCCCTCACCACCTCGCTGTGAGGCCCGGCCTGCTCCTTTAACCGGGAGATGAGCCCTAGATTGATCTCCTCCACCGTCAGCCCGTTCAGCGCGCTGTTCAAAAGGATGTTCAGGTTCAAGATCGTCTCATCCGGGAGCCGCTCATGGAGCGGGAGCATGGCGTTCTTGATGATGTTCCCCTCCATCACGATCACCAGCAGCAGCTTATCGGCATCCATCTTGGAAAGCTGGATGAACTTCAGCTTGTTCTGGTCATAGTGTGGCCCGCTGATCAGCGCCGCATAATTGGTATTCGATGCCAGCATCTGCACCAGACGCTTTAAGACCAGCTCCAGCCGGTCTACCCGCTGGAACATCAGCTCCTGGACCTGGCTGATCTCCTGTTCCTTCTCCTCCATCAGCTGATCCACATAGAACCGGTAGCCCTTATCCGAGGGGATCCGTCCGGCTGAGGTATGGGGCTGGATGATGTAGCCCATCTCCTCTAAGTCGGACATCTCATTCCGGATGGTGGCGGAGCTGAGCTTTAAGTCGGAGTATTTGGAAATGGTCCTGGATCCCACCGGTTCTCCTGTCTCCAGATAGGTCTTGATGATCGCCTTTAATATGGTGACTTTCCTTCCGTCCAGTTCCATCTCGCCCTCCTTTCCAGCCCTGTAAACCGCTCTGCCTTGTGGTCTTTTCTATCTTTTTCTTTCTCTTGTTAGCACTCGACAACATCGAGTGCTAATCTCTACGTAAGTTAATATATTACGATCCATCCTATTTGTCAATACCATTTTTTAAAACTTACAGTTCCATCCGCGCATAAGGCTACTTTTCAGGTTGACCAGAGGTCCTCTCCGGGAATGGCCTGTCATAAAAGGATCCGGCCATACAGGTGCTGTCCTGTATGGCCGGATCCTCACATTGGTCATCTGTCCGTCTGCTTTTGTACTATCTCCCTAAGATCTCTCCAAGGTCCAAGGTGGTGGTCCCATCCTCCCGCACGAAGCAGGGGATCCCGATCCCGCCCTTTTCCCGCACAGCGGCATATAAGGGGTTGCTGTCCCGCTGGGCCAGATAGGCTTTCAGATCCGGCAGGCTTGCCGACAAATCCTTAAAGTCGATCTCGATCTTCGCCTCCACTAACTGGTTCAATGCATACAAGGTGTCCGGGCATAGATGGCTCCCGATAACGGTCACTTTCATGTTCTCGTCCTCTCTTTCTTTTTCTTTTCCTTTTTTCTATCCCTTTTTACGGCGCTCTGCCTCTGCCGTTATGGCCTGCTCATCCAGGACCATCTCTTTATATAAGGCATATCCACCGGAAAGGTTCCTTGTCTCTGCCCCGTGCTGCTCTAAGATGCGCTGGGCGATGTACCCTCTGAGGCCGATCTGGCAGTTCAGGTAGATCTTCTTTGACCGGTCGATCTCCTCTATGCGCTGCCGCAGCTCATCTAAGGGGATGTTGATAAAGCCTGGTATATGGCCTTCTCTATATTCCTCCGGCTTTCGCACATCGATGCAGACCGCATCTTTGGGGAGCGCCGGGATATCCTCCAGGTAGAATGGTCTCATCCGCCCTTCCAGGATATTTTCGATCACATAGCCCACCATGTTCACCGGGTCCTTTGCCGATGAAAAGGGCGGTGCATAGGACAGCTCCTCCTCCTGGAGCTGGTAGCAGGTCTGTGCAGAGCGGACCGCGGCTGCCAGCAGATCGATCCGTTTATCCACCCCGTCCTGCCCCACGATCTGCGCCCCTAGGATCTGCCCGCTCTCTGGGTCGAACAAGGTCTTTATGACCATCTGGCTCCCGCCCGGGTAATAGCCGGCATGGGAAGCGGACACGGTGAAGACCTTCCCGTAAGGCCGTCCCTGGGCCTTTAGGCTGTCCTCCTTCTCACCGGTCACCGCGGCCGTCAGATCGAAAAACCGCATGATCGACGTTCCCTGGCTGCCCTTATATGCGCGTTTTTTACCGGTCAGGTTATCCGCCACGATCCGCCCCTGCTTATTGGCCGGGGAGGCTAAGGGGATCAGGACCTTTTGTCCACTGACCACATGGTCCACCGAGACCGCATCACCTAAGGCGTAGACATCCGGGCAGGAGGTCTCCATATAAGGATCCACCAGGATCTCACCTCGTGTCCCCCGGGCGATCTTGCTCCCTTCCAGAAATCCGGTAGCCGGGCGGACGCCCATACTGAGGATGATCATATCCGCCTCTATGTGGGTCCCGTCCTTAAGGATCACCCCTTGCGGGTCTATGGCCTGGCACATCTGGGCCAGATACAGCTCGATCCCCCTTGCCCGGATCGTATTATGGATCTGGTGGGCCATATCTTGGTCAAAGGGCGGCATCACATGGGAGGCCCCCTCCACCACCGATACGGCGATCTTCCTCTCCGCCAGGTTCTCCGCGATCTCCAGCCCGATAAAGCCCGCTCCGATCACCGCGCAGGTCCGGGGCTTTTTCTCCTGGATATAGTCATAGATCCGATAGGAATCCTCTACGTTGCGCAGGGTAAAGACCCGCGCCCTTTCCTCTAAAAGCCCTGGGATCGGCGGGACCACCGGCTCCGCCCCCGGCGAGAGGACCAGCTTATCGTAGGTCTCCTCATAGACCTGTCCTCCTGCGCGGACGGACACGGACTTGCGGTCCGTATCCACCCCGATCGCCTCATGCCCGGTCCGGACATCCACACGGAAACGGTCGTGAAAGCTCTTGGGGGTCTGGAGCTGCAGCTTCTCCTTCTCCTTGATCACCCCGCCCACATAATAGGGGAGGCCGCAGTTGGCATAGGAGATATGGGGCCCCTTCTCCAGCAGGATGATCTTGGCATGCTCATCATTTCTCCGGAGGCGTGCCGCTGTGCCCGCGCCGCCGGCCACACCTCCCACGATCACTACCTTCATATCGCTCCCTCCTTCTCTGCCTTCGCCTTATCGCTCTGCCATGGCCTCGATCTCACACAGGACCCCCTTCGGCAATGTCTTCACCGCCACACAGCTGCGGGCCGGCTTTGAGATAAAATAGCGGGCATATACCTCGTTAAAGGCGGCGAAGTCCCCCATATCTGCCAGGAAGCAGGTGGTCTTAAAGATCTTTTCGAACCCGTCCCCTGCCGCCTCTAAGATCGCGCCTACATTTTGGCAGCTCTGCTCCGCCTGGGCGGCGATCCCCTCCGGGACCTGGCCGTTTTCCGGATCCACTGGGATCTGGCCGGATGTATAGACGATCCCGTTCACCTCAAAGCCCTGGGAATACGGTCCGATCGCGCCTGGTGCTTTTTCTGTGTTGATCATTTTCATGTCTTTTCTCCTCTCATCCTGTTTTTCTTTATCTGTGTTTTCTTTATCTGTATCTTTCTTTATCTGTATCTTTCTTTATCTGTGCTCTTCTTTCTTGCTTTTTTCTGGTGTCTTCTCTTTCCGGTATCTTTCTTTAATACGCTCATGCGCTCTGCCCACTCCTGCCCGGTCAGCTTTCCAAGACCCCTGCGGCCATCTTTTTCTCCAGCCAGTCCTTTCCTTCCACCAGCCTGGTGATCATCATGGAAGCGATCGTATCGCCGGATGCGTTCAGACAGGTGGCTGCCGGGTCCACCAGGAAGCCGATCGTGGCGATCAGCGGGAATGCCTCTGCCGGGAAGCCGAACAGGCTGACGATCAGCATCTCGCCCACCAGACCGCCGCCCGGCGCTCCAGAAAGGACGAAGGCGCTGAGGATCGATACCGCGATCGCCATGGCATAGGTATCGATGCCGGTAAAAGGCATCTGGAAGATCCCGAATAAAAACGCGATCTTCGTGATCGCCGACAGCACGGAGCCGTCCATGTGCATGGTCGCGCCCATGGGCAGGACGATGTTGCTGATATCCTCCGGTACCCCGATCTTCCTGCAGGCCTCCATGTTCACCGGCAGGGTCGCCACGGAGCTCTGGGTCGCAAAGGCGGTCACCGCCGGGTTAAAGATATTTTTCAGCATCTGGCGGATCCCCAGGCTCCCGGCCGCAAAGTAGCTGTACAGCGGGAAAAAGACCACCGCGTACACCGCGCACATGGGATAATAGATCAGCATGGTCCGTCCGTAATCCCCGATCAGCTGCGGGCCGAACTCCCCTACCAGGTTGGCAAAATAAGCGCCCAGGCCCACCGGGGCCAGCTTCATGATCATATCCACCATCTTCATGATGATATCGTTCAGATCGTTCAAAAGCCTTCCCACCGTGCTCTCCTGTCCGCCGCAGGTGGCCACGGCCAGCCCGGACATGATCGCGAACACGATGATCGGGAGCATGTTGCTGCGGCTCATCAGCCCGGAGAAGTCATCCACGGTCAGCGCGCCTACCACCATGCTGCTGATATCCGAAGCACCCTCCATCTCGGCCGCTCCCATGGCGATCGTGGTATTGGCGGCCGGCGACCAGATATTGACCACCACCAGCACTAAAGCGGCGGCGAACATGCCGGTCACCACAAAGGTCAGCACCAGGCTGCCCAGGATCTTCCCCAAACGCTTCATATTGACCATGTTGCCTACAGCGGTAGTGATCGATACAAATACCATGGGGACCACGATCGTGAACATCAGGTTCAAGAAGATCTGTCCCACAGGGGCCAGGACCGTAGCCCTCTCCCCAAGGACCAGCCCCAGCAGGGCTCCGATGATGATGCCGCCTAACAAGATCAGCGGAAAACGATAGCTGTCCCATATCTTTTTCTTATCCATAGCTCTTCCTCCTTTGTGATCGGTCTCTATCCCAGCGCCTCTACCGCATCCCGCAGCTGCCCCAGCGCCTTTTCCAGCACACACCTGGGACAGGCGGCATTTAACCGCATATAGCCGTGCAGGCTCCGCCCAAAGGTATTCCCCTCGTTCAATCCCAGCTTCGCCTTCTCGATCATGAACCGCCTAAGCTCTGCATCGTCCATCCCCAGCTCCCGGCAGTCCAGCCACACCAGATAGGTGGCGTCCGGGATGTTCGGCTTGATCTTCGGGATGTACTGCTGACAATAGTCCCGGATGAACCGGAAATTCCCGGCAAGATAGGCCAAGAGCTGCTCCAGCCATTCTTCCCCTTCATTGTACGCCGCTTCCATGGCCACGGAGCTGAAGGCATTGTTCCTGCGGATATCCATGTTCCCCCAGAAGCGGTCGAAGGCCTCTTTCTTCTCCTGATCCGGGAAGATCGTGGTAGAGGCCTGGAGACCGGCCAGGTTAAAGGTCTTGGTAGCCGATATACAGGTGATGACCTTCTCCCCGATCTCCTTCGATAAAGCTGCCGTCGGGGTATGCTTCTTGCCATTAAAGATCAGATCGGAATGGATCTCATCGGAGACCAGCAGCACATCCTCCTCGATACAGATCTTGGCCATCTTCTGTAATTCCTCTGGCTTCCAGACGATCCCCAGCGGATTATGGGGATTGCAGAGCAGGAACATCTCCACCTCCTTGGCCTGCCGCGCAAAAGTTTCCATATCGATCGTCCATACCCCATCCTTTTCCACCAGACGGTTTTCCACCACCTGGCGGCCCCAGGCCTCTACCACATCGTAGAACTCGGAGTATACCGGGGTCTGGATCATCACCTTGGCCCCTTCTTTCGTGAAGATCTTCACCAGAGCGGACAGAGTGGGCACCACGCCCAGGCTCCAGCTCATCAGGGCTGTATCCACCTCCCATCCGTTCCGCCTCTTCTCCCAGCCCTTCACCGCCTCAAAATAGCTGTCCGGCCTGGCCGTGTACCCCCAGATCCCCTCCTGGGCCTTCTTGCAGCAGGCATCGATGATGGGCTGTGCCGTGCAAAAATCCATATCCGCCACCCACAGAGGGATCACATCATCGGTCCCGAACTTCAGCTTCCGCTCATCATACTTGGCCGCACGGTTCTGGCTGCGGTCGATCACCTGATCAAAATCGTACTTCATGGCTTCTCTCCTTTTCTTTTGCCCATTTTCCAGGCCCAGGGCAGGGTCCGCCGTGCCGATGGTCCTGTGGACATTTCTTATACTTTTTTATATAAGCAAAAACCGTGCCGATCTTGCCGCGACACGGTTTTTCTTTTTCATTTTTTTAATTTTTTGTCGTTTTACATCTTCAGGACCGATCCCCTTTCGGATCCGTTTCCTAAATATTATAGGGATCAGAAGGGAAAAGCCGCATCGCGCGCCCTGACCCCCTAGCCTGACGGGCGATATCCTGCTCCGTCTGCCGCTCATCCTGTTTTTTTCTGGTCGATCACGGACCATTTTCAATATTGACCATTTTGATCGACCAACATGACCAGATCGTTCTGCTCCTGCCTTCCTCGCAGGCGGCTCCTCTGCCTGGCTCCCACCCACCATGGGCAGCCCTGCTCCTCTACCTGGATCCCATCCCGCTATAGGCGGCCCGTTCTTCCCAGAGCCGTCTCCCCTCTGGCATCAGGCGGCTCCCGCCCCGGCCCCGCCCTACCCGGACCAGGCCGCGCTCCGCCATGTCCGCCAGGATATCCCGCACCTCCTTCTGAGAGACCGGAAGGCCCGCGCTCCTGGCGTGGGCCAGGATCTTCTCCCTTCCGATCAGCTCCTGCTCCTTGGCGGCCTGATAAAGCTGCTCCAAAACGAACCAGAACGCGCCATCCTCCTCCCAGCGCACACTGATCCCCTTCGGCTCGCCCACAGAGGGCGCCGGCGCTAAAGGCGCCAGACATGCACCGGACCGCATGGACTGCATCTTCTGGCCCCAGGCTACGGTAGGCGGCAAGTCCTCCATGGCGATCTCCTTATGTCCGGTATAGATAAAGTATTCCACCACATTGTGGAGCTCCCGGATATTTCCCGGCCATGGATACGTCCGCAAGAACGCCTTTACCGCCTCCGTCAGCTGGAAATCCCCGCCCAGCTCTCTTCTAAAATGCTCAATGATCAGGAACATGTCCTCTCCCCTCTGCGCCAGCGGCGGGATCACGATCGGGAGCGTGTTCAGCCGATAGTACAGATCCCGACGGAAGCTCCCGCCTTCTACCTTCTTTTCCAACGCCTCATTGGTAGCCGCCACGATCCGGACATCGATCTTGATCACCCGGTTCCCGCCCACCCGCATGATCTCCCGCTCCTGGAGCACCCTGAGGAGCTTGATCTGCAGGGTCTGGCTCATCCCCTCCAGCTCATCCAGGAACAAGGTCCCTTTATGGGCAAATTCAAACAATCCGGGACGCCCGCCCTTTTTCGCGCCGGTGAACGCGCCTTCCTCATATCCAAAAAGCTCGCTCTCCAGCAGGTTCTCCGGCACCGCCGCCACATTGATCGCCAAAAACGGTCCGTCCTTCCGTCTGGACGCTTTGTGTACCGCATGGGCGAACAGCTCCTTCCCTGTGCCGGTCTCCCCGATCAGAAGGACCGGGCTCTCGCTGGCCGCCATCCGCTTTAAGATCTCCTTCGTCCGCACGATCGCGTCCGACCCTCCGATCACATCCTCAAAGCAATATTTTGCCACATGGCCTCTGTGGAGGAGCTGGCTGCGCAGCTCATTCTGCCGCACCTCCACCTCGTTGAATTTCTGGAGACGGGCAAAAGCCCCGATGCAGGCCTCCTGACGCAGGACCGGCACCACCTCCACGCTGACATTGATCCCATTGATCTTCTCGATCTTTGCCGGGACCGGCTTTTTCTCCAGAAGACATGGTAAAAAGGGCAGATACGCGAACACCGCATCACAGCGTTTGCCCATGATAAAGGGCGCCTTCACCCGGGTGATCTCCTCCGCCCGTTTATTGCAGGCGAAGATCTCTCCTTTTTCATTGACCCCTATTATCCCATCCTCCAAGATCCCCATCAGGATATGGAACTGGCTCTCCAGGCGGATCGACCGGCTGAACATCAGATCGAAGCTGTAATTGCTGGTGGCGATGGAGCGGAAATACGCCTGGAAACGCTCCGTCTCCAAAAGCTCTTCTAAGCCCAGCCGCAGGGCGATCTCGATCATCATCCCGGAGGTACAGGGACGCTGCCCCAGATCCAGCTTCGTCTCGATCTCTTCCGGGACATAGCGCATCTCATCCGGCGTCACGGCGATATGTACGCCCTCCTCCAATACCGCGCCTGGATAAAACGGGATCAGATGGATATGGTTGATCCCAAACTGGTTCAATTGGGTGATCGCCTCTCTAGCCATAGCCTGGGTCATATTGACAAAAAGGACCTTGCTCCCTGCCGGGATCGCCTTTAGCCTGCGCAGCTCCCGCCACCGAAAGGAGACCTCGATCGCCATGGTCTGGCAGCCCATAGGCACATGGCGGGCCACCTCCTCAGCGGACCCGTAGGCATCTGTTGAAACTGCGAACAGGTCGGCCCGCTCCAGTTTTCCCATCGCAGAGCCATCCATCACGTTGAACACGGAGACATCCGCATGGTCCCCGAACAGCCCCCGCACATCCTTCGCATAAGAAGCGCCTGCCCGCGGATCTAAAGATACCACCGTGATCTTTTTCTTTTCCATATCCTTTCCTCCATTTCCCTAAGCTCTGCCCCATCAGATGTTCCTTTTCGCGCCCACGCCAGCTAAGGCAGCGGAGGGAGGGGACCTTTTGACCAACCTATGAAAAGTGGCCATCCGACAAAGAGCACCTTTGACCAATTATCCCGATACGCGCATTATGACCGATCATCTTTGACCATTTTCTCATATTTTGTCTCCATCTGCAAGGATGATCTTCGCCAAAAACCTTGCTCCGGCAGAAAACGAGCGCCCCTGATCCTATTGGCACGCTTTTTGCTTATTGATATAAATAAAGGCTTTGCCTTCTCACCACATGAATGAAAGGAGATCGAACATGATCACGAAAGAAGAACTTTTAGAACTGCTCCAACAGGAGGTCATCCCGGCTCTGGGCTGCACAGAACCAGTCTGTGTTGCGCTGGCCGCGGCGGATGCCTGGCACGCCATCGGCGGGGATATCGTCTCCATCAAGATGGAGGTGAACCCGGGGATCTATAAAAACGGGATGAGCGTGGGCATACCCGGCTTCGACCGGGTCGGCCTAAAATATGCCGCCGCTCTTGGCGCCTGCCTGGGGGATCCGGAAAAAGGCCTCCAGCTCTTGGAGGACATCACCCCAGAGGTGAGCCAGGCCGCCATCGAGCTGGTGGAAGGGCACCATGTGATCGTCATGATCGATCCGAAGGAACCTCGTCTCTATGCCCGGGCAGAGATCATCACCACCTCCGGGATCGGGATCAGCGAGATCCGCAATACACATTCCAATATCATCTTTACCAAGCGGAATAATGAGGTCCTGCTCCAGAAGGGCTACAGCACCGACTCCAGTGATACGCTCCACGAAAAGCTGCGTCCCATGACAGTCTCCCAGATCCGGGAGGTGGTCGAACAATGTACAGAAGACGAATTGCGGCCCATGGCAAAAGGGATGGAGATGAACGAACGGCTGGCAGACTACGGGCTGGAGCATTCCCTTGGGATCAGGATCGCGGCTTCCCTGAAAAAGCAGCTAAACCAGGATGCCTTAGGGGACAGCCTGTTCAGCCGCACCATGGTGCGGGTGGCCAGCAGCGCGGAAGGGCGGATGAGCGGCTGCCCTTATGCCGTTATGAGCAGCGCGGGCAGCGGGAACCATGGCATCACCGCCATCATCCCGGTAGCGGAGACGGCTCGGCATCTGGGTTCTACTGACGAACAGTTATACAAGGCCTTAGCCTTCTCCCACACGTTGAACATCTACATCAAACTGTTCACCGGAAAATTGTCAGCCACCTGCGGCTGCGGTGTATCCGCTGCCACAGCCGCTTCTGCCGCCATGGTCTGGCTCATGGGGGGAACAGATCGCCAGATCGGGAGCGCCATCATCAATATGAGCGGGAACCTGACCGGCATGATCTGTGACGGCGGTAAGATCGGCTGTGCCTTAAAGCTGGCGACAGCTACTAATGCTGCTATGATGTGCGCCAGCCTTGCCATGTCGGATGTGGTCCTCCAAGCTACAGACGGGATCTGCGGCTATACCCCGGAACAGGCGATCCACAATATGGGAAAGGTCAGCGACCCTGGGATGACAGCCACTGACAAGACCATCCTGGACATCATGATGGAAAAGGACCAGGCTATTTAGGACGTTCCGCCCGCCTTTTCCGCTCTCACCCCCCACTTTTTCCTCCCTATCTCCGGATAAAGTGACAGAAAACACCACTTTCTCTTGACATTTAACATTTTTGTAATATAATGATAACATACAGTGACCGATCTGCAGTCCCGTTTTAACGATCGTATGTTGACCTGATAAGTTCCTACTTTAGAGAAAAACCTGTGGGACATCGGAAGATCTTTATGGTTGATCGTCATCATGATAGGGATAGGGAGGTGTTCGTTATGATAAACCGATCATTCAAAAGAAGTAAAACTGTCATTTTATCTCTGATCGCTGCCGCCATGCTGGCATTTCCGGCGAACGCAGCGAACGTACGGGGCAAGGTCACGGATGTCGATGGGAAGACGATCTCAGGCTGGGCGTGGAACCCGGAGGATACCAACGATGTCCAGGAGGTGGAGGTCCATATCTGCCAGGCCGGCGACCCTCTTCCGATCAAATATCTCCATGTGACAGCGAATAAGTACCGGGAAGATCTGGTAGCCGACTTAAAAGACGGATGGCATGGTTTTTCTGCGGAGGTGGACTGGTCCTCCTTGAGCGGCAGCAGCTTCACCATCAAGGCTTACGCGGTCAAAGACGGTAAATATTACGCATTAGGCGACAGCGTCCGATATAACAAGGCATCAGGGGCTTCTGTACAGAGTACCCCCGCCCAAAAGCCCACAGGCTCTAACCTGTCGGCGGCAGCTGCTCCTACCGCCAGCGTGACAGCCCAGCCTTCGGCTCCAGCTGCCGTAGCGCCGATCAGCGCAGGTCCCGGTTATCAGACGAAAGATACCGATACAGCCAATGCAGCCAAAGAAACCTCGCTGGGTACCTTTGTGCTCAGCGGCTACTGTAACTGCGCAGAGTGCAGCGGAGGCTTTGGCATCACCTTTTCCGGCACCGTACCCCAGCCGCAGCATACGATCGCTGCCGACCTGACCATCCTGCCGTTAGGGACTAAGGTCCGCATCGGCGACATCATCTACACGGTGGAGGATAAAGGCTCCGCCGTACAGGGAAAGATGATCGATATCTATTATGCAGACCATGCTTCGGCCGCTGCTCATGGGCGTACAGAAGCAGAAGTATTTTTGATCCAATGATCAAGCCCGGCCCATAAGGGTCGGATATATCAGAGGAAGCCGCTCCCGTCTTTTTGGAGGGGGCGGTTTTCTATGGGACCCTCTCGCCCTGCTCCCCTGCTCTCCACCCCGCGCTCGCTTCTTGCCAGCCACACCATCTCTCTAGCCTGCCCTGCCGCCTTCCCAGCCTGCTCTGATGCCCCTCCGCTCTGCTCTGCCTCTCCTCCGGTCCGCTCTACCGCCTTCCCGGTCTGCTCTGCCGTCTCCCCGCTCTGCTCTCACAGTCCACGCCTCCTGTTCTGCTCCTTGCACGCCTCCCCGCTCTGCTCTGCCGTCTCTCCGGTCTGCTCTGCCGCCTCTCCGCTCTGCTCTTCCGTCTCCCCGCTCTGCTCTCACAGTCCACGCCTCCTGTTCTGCTCCTCGCACGCCTCCCCCTCCTGGGCGCTCGGTCCTTTTTGCCAAATTTTCTGTTTATCCGTCGATCCATCTCCTATCTTCCAGTTTCTTGTGGCTTTTTGCGTCATATTCCCAGTCTTTTATCACAAAAACACTTGACAAAACAGAAAAAACAGGTAAAATATGTATCTGCCAGCAATATTTACAAAAGTGTTACATATTTATATTTTGTGTTAAAATCCTATTGCTATCCTGTATCGTTTTAGTCCATATCGTTTCCTGGCGATCCGTCACAGGACAGCTAACAGAAAGTGAGGTTGATGATCTTATGCAAAAAGAGCGAACGATCAGACATATGATAAATCTTTCCTTTACCGCAGCCCTGACCTTGGGCGCCAGTATCACAGCCATGGCCGGTCAGGTCCATGGCAACGTAGACGAGATCCAGGAGGATGCCATCTCCGGATGGGCCTGGGATGAGGAGACGCCGGAAGAGACCCCCGAGGTTTCGGTCGCGATCGCGGACAGCACAGGCGCCATCGTCCAGGAGGCCTCCGGTGTGGCCGATATCCAGCGGGACGATGTGGCGGCCTGCGGCTACGGCAGCGGACTGTGCGGCTTTTCTATCCCGCTGGACTGGTCCTCACTGCCGGATGGGACGTATACGGTCCGCACGACTGTGGACGGCCAGCCTGTGGGGAATGACCGCCCCTACTACAAGGGCGTCCCCCCGATCCGCTCCATGGGCATCTTTAAGACCACCGGATACTGTCAATGCCGCTCCTGTTCCGCCGGCTGGGGACGACTGACCAGCACAGGCACAGTGGCCAGCGCAGGCCGCACGATCGCCGTGGATCCCCGGGTGATCCCCTACGGGACCAAGGTGATGATCAACGGCAATATCTACACAGCCGAGGATTGTGGCGGCGGCGTCCGGGGCGATCATATCGACATCTTCTTCAATACCCACAGCGAAGCCCGCAACCAGGGAGTACAATACGCGGAGGTCTTTCTCGTTGGCGCGTGACCGAAAAGGACGACGGAGATAAGGCTGGCACGACAGGCGCCTTAAAGGATCGGGCGCCTGGGCAAAAAAGGAGGGGCCGTCGCAAAATGTAGCTTATACACGATATATGGGTACAGACCATGTAGTCGGAACGCCATGTCTTGTATACAGCAGCTATTTTGCGACAGTCCCACCAAAAAAAGCAGAAAAAAGCAAAGATACGGCTGCTCCGGCAGCCGTATCTTTCATCCGTCCAGCAAAAACTCGCTGAACACCCGATTGCTCACATCCATCCCCCACTCGGTCAATGCGATGTCCCTTCCCCTCTGGGTCAGCAGCCCCTTCTCCACCAGCTTTTGGATCACCTCGCCATAAACAGTGTCCATGTGGACGCCAAAAGCCTCCACAAAGGCTGCATTGGAAACACCTTTAGTCATGCGCAGGCCCAGGAACATGAATTCCTCCATCTGCTCCCTGCGGCTAAGGACATGGATATCGCCGTGGAGACGGTCCAGTCCGTCCAGAGAAAGATCCAGCTCCTGGTAGACCGCTATATCGGCTTCATTGCAGAACCGGCAGCCATCGACGAAAGAGGCGGCCCCGATACCGAAGCCCAGATACTCCACACCAGTCCAATAGCCCACATTATGGCGGCAATGGAGGCCTCGCTTTGCATGATTGGAGATCTCATACCGCTCGTACCCGGCTTCCTCCAAAAGGCTCTTCGTCAGATGATACATCTGCCGGTCTGTCTCTTCGTCCACCAGCGGCGGCCACCCGCCAAGGATATCCGGCCACTCCTCCGGCCCCTCGCTCCAGTCCTCCGGCTCTGCAGACGGTCTGGCCGGCGTTCCGGCCAGATCCCCTCTGGTCTTCTTTCGCGGGTCTCCGAAGCCATAGTGGTCCCCGAAGGGCGTCCCCTCCTCCACGATCAGGCTGTAAGCAGAGATATGCTCCGGCTTCAGCATGATGATCTTCCTAAGGGTGTTCCGCCAGGAGCTCAAGGTCTGCCCGGGGATCCCGCTCATCAGATCTACATTGATGTTGGTGAACCCGGCCATCCTGGCATTCTGGAAGGCCTTCAGAAAATCCTCATAGATGTGGATCCGCCCCAAAAGCTTCAGCTCTTCATCGCTGGCGGACTGGACCCCTAAGCTCAGCCGGTTGATCCCCGCCGCCCGGTAGATGGGGAGCTTTTTCCCCAGAAGGGTCCCCGGGTTCGCCTCTATGGTGATCTCGGCATCCTCCGCCACCGTAAAGGCTCTCCGGACCGCCTGCATCAGCAGGGTGATCTGCTCTGGCTCCAGCACAGAAGGGGTCCCTCCGCCGATGAAGATCGTATCCACCCGATACTCGCTGTACCAAGGGCCCGACGCCCCGATCTCACAGCGCAGCTGATCCATATATTCCGCCTGTACATCCCGGCCCCCACGAAAGGAGAGGAAATCGCAATACAGGCATTTCCTCTCGCAAAACGGGATGTGGATATACAGCTCCAGGCTCTTTTTCTTATTCTTGTCCATAGTCTATCCGATCTTTTCCCATACCACGCATCTGGTCTGTCTGACCCCTTGCAGCTTTGCCAGCCAGTCCTCCTGGCCGCTCAGGATATCCTCTGGCCTCTCCACCGGTCCCCAGGCCGTCTGCTGACCATCTTACTCCTCGTCCAGCTTCAGCACGCTCATGAACGCCTTCTGCGGGATCTCTACGCTGCCGATCTGGCGCATCCGCTTTTTGCCTTCCTTCTGCTTCTCCAAAAGCTTCCGCTTCCGGGTGATATCGCCGCCGTAGCATTTGGCCAGTACATCCTTGCGCACAGCCTTTACCGTCTCCCTGGCGATGATCTTCCCGCCCACGGCCGCCTGGATCGGGATCTCGAACAGGTGGCGCGGGATCTCCTCCTTTAACTTCTCGCACATCTTCCGCCCCCGCTCATAGGCCGACCCGGCATGGACGATAAAGGAAAGGGCGTCCACCTCTTCCCGGTTCACCAGGATATCCAGCTTCACCAGCTCTGAAGGCTCATAGCCCTTCAGATCGTAGTCAAAGGAGGCATAGCCCCTGGATCTGGATTTTAAGGCGTCAAAGAAATCATAGATGATCTCATTTAGGGGCAGCTCGTACTTTAAGAGGGCTCTGGTCTCTTCCATATATTCCATCCCCAGATAAACACCCCGGCGCTCCTGGCACAGCTTCATGATCGCGCCCACAAATTCCGTGGTCACCATGATCTCCGCCGTGACGATCGGCTCTTCCATGTGGTCGATCTCCGTGGGGTCCGGCAGATTAGAGGGATTGGTGAGACAGATCATCTCCCCGTCCCGCTTATAGACGTGGTAGACCACACCGGGGGCGGTGGTCACCAGATCTAAGTCATACTCCCGCTCCAGGCGCTCCTGGATGATCTCCAGATGGAGCAGCCCCAAAAAACCGCAGCGGAAGCCAAAGCCAAGGGCCAGGGAGGTCTCCGGTTCATAGAAGAGGGAGGCATCATTGAGCTGGAGCTTTTCTAAGGCATCCCGCAGGTCCGGGTATTTGGTGCTGTCCGCCGGATAAAGGCCGCAGTAGACCATGGAGGTGACTTTTTTATAGCCGGGCAGCGGCGCCGCGCAGGGGGCCAGCCGGTCCGTCACCGTATCGCCCACCTCTGTATCCTTCACGTTCTTGATGCTGGCGGTCAGATAGCCTACCATGCCGGCGCTCAGCTCCTCGCAGGGGATGAACTGTCCCGCGCCGAAATAGCCCACCTCCACCACATCCGCCTCGGCTTTCGTGGCCATCATGCGGATCGGGGTCCCCTTTTTCACTGTGCCTTCCTTGATCCGGCAGAATACGATCACGCCCTTGTAGGGATCGTACAGGGAATCGAAGATCAGCGCCTGCAATGGCGCACCCGGATCGCCCTGGGGCGGCGGCAGCTTCTCCACGATGGCCTCCAGCACATCCTCCACGTTCAGCCCGGTCTTAGCCGAGATCTGGGGCGCGTCGTGGGCCTCGATGCCGATCACGTCCTCGATCTCCTCCACCACCCGGTCCGGATCCGCGCTGGGAAGATCGATCTTATTGATCACGGGGAACACGTCCAGGTCGTGGTCCAGGGCCATATAGACATTCGCCAGGGTCTGGGCTTCGATCCCCTGGGCCGCGTCCACCACCAGCACCGCTCCGTCGCAGGCCGCCAGTGACCGGGATACCTCGTAATTAAAATCCACGTGTCCTGGAGTATCGATCAGATTAAAGATATATTCCTGGCCGTTTTTGGCTGTATAAACGGTGCGGACGGTCTGGGCCTTGATCGTGATCCCCCGCTCCCGCTCGATATCCATATTGTCCAGGATCTGATCCTGCATCTCTCTCTGGGTCAGCAGCCCGGTCTTCTCGATGATCCGATCGGCCAGGGTGGATTTGCCGTGATCGATATGGGCGATGATACAGAAATTGCGGATATTCTTTTGTTCGATATTCGCCATGTGCTACCTCTCCTCCTGTTTTTTGTCTATCTGGATCTATATTGCACGGATCTTGCCGTATTTTATGGTCTGCATCTGTCTTACAGCACCTTTTGACCTTGGTATCATACCATTTTTTTATTTCCCGCGCAACACCATCGTGAAAACTTCCGCCAAAGGTTCCATGGCGTTCAAAACTTCTTCATAAGTGTTGGTCTGGGCCCCGGCCTCCACCAGGCAGGAACGGGGTCTTAAGTGCTGGTTATACCGGAGCCCCTTTAAGTAGATCTTTCTTGCAAAGCCCGGAAAGTATGCTTCCGCTTTCAGCTGGAGCTGCAGGCTGAAGGCAAGGTTCTCTTCCCGGTAAGGGTTCTCCAGATAAGGGATCGGGCCGTCCGGGGTCTGGCTCAAGCCGTTAAAGAACATGATCTGGGCGGTGGGCTTCCCCCCTACCTCTGTGACCAGATGGGTCCCGGACCGCACGCCGTCCCGGTGCAGATCGATCACCACCTGGATCGAAGGGTTCTCCTCCAAGATCTTCCCGATCCCCTCCAAAGCATAGGTATAGGCCTTGTTCCGGTCCAGCTCACCGTCCTTCACATCATAGACCGAGCGGTCATGATAGACGGTAAACCCTTTGGCCTCCAAAAGCTGGGCCAGATAGCTGCCGGCTCCTACGATCGTCTCCCCCTCCCCCGAGTCGGCAAAGGCCTCCTGGGAATGGGTATGGTAGATGAGGATCTGAGGACCGCCAGCCCTCGGCTGCCCATCGACCTCCGGCCGGACGGCCACTTCGTCCAGCCGGAGATCGTAGCGCAGCAGCTTTTTCGCGTCCATCAGCTCCCGGCTGGCCGTGGTGGAGGTATGTACACTGTAAAAATGGCTCATCAGAAAATCATAGTCCTCCATCTGGGCCAGCTGATAGGTCCGCCCGGGGAAGGCGGTCTTTTGGGCCAGGACCTTGTCCTGCAGGACGGCCTGGCTGCTCTCGCCCTCTCCTGCCCCGGCCATATCCCCAGGCTGCCCTTTTGCCCCCAACACACCGTTTCCGGCGCCCTCGGCTGCTTCCGCGCCTCCCCCGTCAGAAGAGCCATCCCCGCCTGCACTCGCAGATCCATATTGCTGGCCATCTCCTGTCGGTCCAGCTTTCGATGAGCCGTCCCCGCCTGCGACCACAGATCCGCCTGCGCTCCCAGACACGTCCCCGGCTCCGTTCCCGGCCAGCTCCAGCCCCGGCTGCCACAGATCGGCTCCCCCCGGTCCGCCGGTCTCTTCATTACCATACAGCGCCAGATAGCTGTGTTCCTGGAAAAAAGCCTCCATGTCCTTCGCCGCCCGGTAGGAAGGGTCCGCTTCCCCCGCTGTCCGGACCCTCCCCGTCCCTTCCATCGCCGGAGCCGGGTAAAACCGCTCCCAGACATCCTGTAAGATCTTCTGCCCTGCTGCTGATGCCATCGCCTCCAGCCCTGGCAGAACATGACCAGCCACACGGAGACCGGCAGACATATCCCAAAGCTTTACGGATACCAGAAGAAGGGCCGCCGCCAGCACGGCCCTAAAGGAACGCTTTAAAAAACGTCTGGTAAAAGCGGCTCTTTGCCCTCTCACCCGGACCCTTGCCCATAAGATCCTCCTCCATCCCATCCCCACAAGATCACCTGCCAAAGCTTCATCGTGATATCTTATGCGGCAGCCCGCCGCTTTAGGCGTTCAGATCCGCTCCCGCCCCGCCTCCATAATGAAAAGCCTGCTCCAGGGCCGACCCGATCACACGCCCCAGCTGCTCTACCCGCTCCTCGATATCCGGCGGGGTCACGAACATCGGGCCGAACTCCGGCTCCAAAAGCTCCCGGATCAAGGCATACTGCTCATCTGGCCCCAAGCTCCCCAGATAGCCTCCAGCGCCTTTCGTGTCCTTCCCCAGCTCCAGAGCTTTCACCATAGCCCCGATCGTGTCCTGGACGATCGCCGCCGCCCCCACCACCGTAGGCACCCCCACGGCCAGCACCGGGACCCCCAGGGTCTTTCTTGTCAGTCCGCTCCGGTGGTTCCCCACACCGGACCCGGGGTGGATCCCTGTATCCGAGAGCTGGATCGTGCAGCCCAGCCTGTGGACACTCCTGGCCGCCAGGGCATCGATGGCTACCACCAGCTCCGGCCTGGTCTCCTCCACCACGCCCTTTAAGATCTCCGCCGTCTCCATCCCGGTCTGGGCCATCACCCCCGGCGCGATCGCGCTGATCGACGCCATGCCCTGCTCTTTTAGGAATCCCTTTCCATACTGCCCGTCATAATGCCTGGTCACCTGCAGATGCTGGAGGACCCTGGGCCCCAGGGAATCCGGGGTCACATACAGGTTCCCCAGTCCCACCACCAGGACCCTCTCCGGCATCCTCTTCCGTCCCATCACGCCGCTGCCTTCCTCCTTCTGGCTCTCCTGTCTTCCCTCCTTTTCCTTCTCGCTCTCCTTCCCCTGCAGGCCCTCTTTTCCCTCCCGGGTCTGCAGCTGTCTGCCGCTCCCCTTCTCCCCATCCCCTCTTATCAGCTTCCGGATCTGCTCCGCCAGTTCCCCGGCCAGCTTCTCCTGGAACTCCTCACTTTTCTTCTCCATCCCCTGAGCCTCCACCGTCAGATAGACCCCCATCTCCTTCCCCATGGCTCTGGCTCCCCGCTCATTTAAGATCCGCACCTCCGAGATCTTGATCTGCTGTCCTTTAGGCTGCCACTCCCGCAGCGACACCCCGTTTATCTCCCCGCCGTCCCCCGGGAACCGTTCCTTCTCCTCCAACGCCAGGTCCGTCCGCAGCTCCACCCCCAAAGCCTTTCCGCTCCCCCGTCTGCTGCCTGCCGGCGCCTTCCTCCTCACTCTCCTCCTCTGCGTTCCCCGGAGCACACCCTTAAACCCTTTATCCCGCATCCTCATCTCTGCCACCTGTCCTTTCTATAAAAAACATTCCATTATCGGTCCCTCTAGTGCTGCTCTCCACTCCCACACCAATTGCTAGGCTAGCTGGCTGGCATGCCGTATGACCGAAAATCTGCCAGCTAAAGTAGCGGAGGGAGGGGCATGTCACATAAAGGACCCTAGCGGAACGTCGGTGCTTGGCGAGGTCTTTTCGAGCCTAGCATCCGCTACGTCCCTGCCAAGACATCGGAGCGAGAGCGCGTCCTGTTGTGACATGCCCCTCCCGCAGCGGCCCCCTCGCGACATATCAAACGCAATAAGTCTCTCTGACACAGGCGTGAACAGCAACTCTCTAGCTATTTTCCGCAAAAATCCCCCGATCATGTATTGACATCCCCCGCCAACTTGAGTATGATAGTAGAGTATGTTCACCATCGAACTGTCCGTGTCCAGGTTTTGATGGAAAACAAGAGATCTGATCAGAGAATGGAGGTGTACAAGATGGCAAATATCAAATCTGCAAAGAAAAGGATCTTAGTGAACCAGACCAAGGCTGCAAGGAATAAGGCGATCCGTTCGAAAGTAAAGACCTCGATCAAGAAGGTAGAGGCTGCTGTCGCTGCCGGTGACAAGGCTGCTGCACAGGCTGCGCTGTTAGCTGCTACCAAGGAGATCGACAAGGCTGCCGGCAAGGGCGTGTACCATAAGAACAACGCGGCCCGCAAGGTATCCCGTATAGCGAAGGCTGTGAACGGCATTGCTTGATCCATAGAAATAGAAAGAAATAGGATTTAAGAAAGAAGACCCCTCATGCTGCAGGTGTGGCAACATGAGGGGTCTTTTTTTATGTCCCTGTCCCGGCTTCGCCGTTCACGGCAGTATGCTCTTTTGCCCAGTGCATAAAGGGTCCGCCAGGGTGATGCAGACCGTACGTATGCCAGGCTCTCAGATCCTCTTGCAGATCAAGATCTCCACGGCCAGCCGGTCCTGGAGCCTGCCCTGCTTCACCGCTTCTTCTGTCTCCACGCAGAGCTCCAGATAAGAGAGGAGCTGCTCCCTGGTGAAGGCTCTGGACTGGGTGAGGAGCTTTCCCACCACAAAAGGCGGCAGCTTTAAGCCGGAGGCGATCTCCGCCTTCGCCACGCCTTTGCCGGCCATATCCTTGATCGTCAAAAGCTGGTTGAACTGGCGGGCGATCAGGAATAAGATCCGCATAGGCGGCTCTCTTAAGAGCAGCAGGTCCTCATACAGCTCCATGGCCCTTTGGACCTTGCGGCTGGAGATCGCCCCGATCATCTCAAAGATCTTATTGGTCAGCTGGGTCGTGCAGATGGCCTCCACATCCTGGGCCGTGATCACATCCCGCCCCAGGGTATAGCTGATCAGCTTGTCCAGCTCCGAGCGGATATTTTCCATATCATCCCCGGTCTTACTGAGGAGCAGCTCCATGGTGGCGCCGGTGATCTTCTTGCCCTCCCTGGCCAGCAGTCTGGCGGCCCAGTTAGACAGCTGGGCCGGGGTCTGACGGCCCAGCTCGGCCGCGTAGCCCACCTTTTTCACCGCTTTATACAGCTTGCCCCGCTTATCCACCTCCGATTCCACAAAGAGCATGCAGGTGCTCTCCGGCAGCTGGGGCAGATAGGCGGCCAGCTGTTCGGCACTCCCCTTGAACAGGCCGCTGTCCTCCAAGAGCAGCAGCCGCTTTTCGGCGAAAAAGGGCATGGTATCAGCCAGTCCGATGATCTCCGGGATATCCATCCCTTTTCCCTCGAAATGATGGAAGTTCATGGTGTCATCCCCCAGGATGGCCTCTTTTAAACGGTTCTTATAGCTCCTCTTTAAAAAGTTCTCTTCCCCGTACAGGAGGTAGACCCGCTTGAACGCTCTTTTCTTTATGTCCTGGTCCAGCGTCTGCATCAGGACTGCCCCGCTTTTTTTGCGCTCCCGCGACCATAATGGAGCAGGACCTTCTGATAGCCATAGGCCTTGATCAGACTGCCCACCTCCTTTTCCTTCTCTTTTCCAAAGATGATCCTCGCGGGGATCCTCACATCAAAATCCTTCATCGCTCTCTCCTTGTTCCTTGTGATCTGGGACGTCCATCATGGCAGGTAGGTGCTGTACCGCAGCCTGCCATCCTGGATCTGGAGCATCACCGCTCCCTGCTCTCCTGTCTTTAGGACTAGACTCCCTGCCCGACGGATCCGCTCCAGGGCCTCCTCATGGGGATGGCCGTAACGGTTTTCTTCTTGATAGGAGATCACCGTCAGCGCAGGCTCCAGGGCCTCCAAAAGCACCTGGCTGTTGGAATAGCGGGAGCCGTGGTGGGCGGCCTTTAAGACCTGGACCGCTGACAGGGGGACGGACAGCCCTTCTGCATCCAACGGCTGCCCGGAGCCGGACTGTTGCTCCACCATGCGCCGCTCTCCCTCCTGGTCCGTATCGCCGGTCAGCAACATATGGAAGGCCCCATGATCCACCCGCAGGATCAGGGACTGCTGGTTCCGGTCAGACTGGTCGATGGCCTCCTCTCTTTTCGGATAGAGACAGACCAGCCGGGTGGTCCCTGCCTGTATCCAGTCCCCGGCATCCATATACCAGATGCCGGTCCCTCTGGCTCTGGCGGCCGCGATCAGCGGGTCATAGGCTCCATCCCCTCTTCCTTTTTCCGGAAGGATGAGGCGGCGGATCTGGATCTGCGGGCATCCCTCTAGAAGATAGCGCAGGCCGCTGATATGGTCCTCATCCCCATGGCTGACCAGGGCCGCGTCGATGGAGCGGATCCCCTTAGACTTTAAGAAGGGCTCCAGCCGGTCCTCTCCCAGACGTTTCTCGCTGGTGCTCCCTCCGTCCACCAAGATCACAGACTGCGCTGCCGCGTTCCGTTCTCCAGGTACCGTCCCCTCCTGCCCCGGCCCTGCTCCCGCTCTCTCCTGCCCCGGCCCTGCTCCCGCTCTCTCCTGCTCCGGCCCTGCTCCCGCTCTCTCCTGCCCCGGCCCTGCTCCCGCTCTCTCCTGCTCCGGCCCTGCTCCCGCTCTCTCCTGCCCGGCCATCGCAAACCTGCCGCCTTCGCTGACGATCACGATGCCGTCCCCCTGCCCCACATCCAGGAAGGTGACGGAACAGCCCTTTTGTGCAGGCGGGCGCAGGCACAAAAAGCAGCACAGACTCCCTGCGGACAATAACAGCACCTTCCACCAGCTCTGCCGTCTTTGCCACACCCGGGCTATCCAAGCTCCCGGCAACGGCAGGATGACCTCATCCCCTCTTTTTTCCACCTTGCGCAGCGCCAGGACCATCCCGGCCAGCAGCAGATAGTAGGCGGCGATCTGCCCCCATCCCGGCCTTCCCAGCAAGATCTCACTGCCGGGTAGGGATAAAAAGAGCTGGCAGAGCTTCTGATAGCCCCACAGGATATAATGCCCGCTCCCTACAGCCGCCACACCCAGCGCCGGCAGGAAAAAGCCAGCCCCGATCCCTAAAAGGCCTGAGCCGATCACATAGCCCATCAGCGGCACCACCAGGAGGTTCAGGCAGATCCCGTAGGCCGGATACTGAAAATAATGCCAGAGCACCACAGGGGCGGTCATCAGCTGGACCGATAAGCTGATCAGGAGGCTTTTCTGCCAGGCCCGTTTAAGCTCCATGACATTTTCTAGCTCCGCGCCCAGCAGACCGATCCCCAGCACAGCGCCAAAGGAGAGCTGGAAGCCGCTGTCCCCGATCAAAAAGGGCCTGGAAAAGGCCAGCATGAAGGCTGCCAGGGACAGGGCAGATAAAAGGTCGTAGGTCCTCCCTAAGAAAGCGGCCAGGAAGGCGGTCGTCAGCATGATGGCAGCCCGCAGGGCTGAGCCGGAGGCGCCGGTCATCAGGCCGTAGCTGATGACAGCCGCCCCACCGGCCAGCGCCGCGGCGCCGTATCCCACCCCCGCCTTTCTAAAGAGCTTATAAAGCCCCATCCCCAGCATGGACAGGTGGAGGCCGCTGATCGCCAGCAGATGGGAGATCCCGCTGCGCTGGTATAGGTCCTTTACCGACTGATCCATCTCCTCCTTCTCCCCCAGGATCGCCGCCCGGAAGATCTGGCTGTCCTCTTCCTCACAGACCGCGGTCAGGATCTGGCTGCAGCGGCGGCGGAAACGGTATAACCCGTCCAGATAGGGGGAATAGGAGTCCTCTCCTGCTCCAGACCCTCCCACCCGTTCCAGCCGGTCCGCGAACAGCGCCATGGAGATCCTTCGGGAGCGGTAGTACGCCTCCAGGTCGAACTGGCCGGGGTTCCTGGCCTCCGCAAAGCGGCTGACCTCCCCCCACACGGTCACCTGCTCCCCGATCCGCAGCTGCGCCCGTTTTCCCTTTTTTGCAGCCTGCCGCTGCTCCATGGTCCCCTTTTCCCCAGCCTGCCATGGTCCCAGGACCGCCTCTCCTCCAGCCTGCTGTGCTGTCTCCTCTATTTTGAGATAGACCAGCACCTGCTCCATGGACTCTGTTTTGATGAGGATCTTCTGATACTCCCCCTTCTCCCGGATATCCACCACCTGTCCGGTCAGACCCTCTGGGCCGATAGGCGCGCCGTCCTCCGGCAGACCGGTCTTTACCGCCTCCCATCCCTGAAAGGCACTCCCCATCCGCCAAAAGCCCAGCAGAAAGACCGCCATGAGGCAGGCAGCCCGCCATCGGCGCGGGACCGTGAAGGGTCCCAAAAATAAAAATACAAGAAACAGGATCGCCCCTATCCCAAGGAGCATCCCCATCTCTTTCATCGATATCCCCACGCTTTTCACGCACCAGGCGCAGCACTCTCCAAGTACGAAGCCCACTGCTGCTGCAAAAAGCGGCCTTTTGATCTTATCTCCCTCCTGTCACAAGATCCATATTTTGTTCAAACAAGGTATCCAAAGACAGCACGTCCCTGAACATCACCGTAGGCGAACCGTTGACCGAGAACTGTACCCGGTTCACCGTGGTCAGCTGGGTCAGGGAATTGACGATCGAATAGATCGGCAGCTCCTCCCTGCCCCCTAAGCTGTTGTTCAGGAAGGCCCCGTCAAAATTTACGTAGCACACATTATCGGTCACCGATATGTTCAAAAGCTTCGTGTCCGGCGGGATCGTGGCCTGGCAGCCTTCGGTCTGGGGCCCCTCCAGGAGCTGCTCCACCACCAGCCGTTCCATGGAGGTATTGCTGTTGTGTATGACCTCCCGCTTCTCCTCCACCAGGCCCTGTCCCTCGGCGTCCGCAAAATACAAGGTCAGCTCGGACTTTTCATAGGTGTTCACATCGCTCAGGGCATCGATGAAGTCCCCTGCCGCCAGCATCCCCACCGGGTTCCCGTAGGAATCCATCAAGGGCTGCTCGCCGCTGTAGATATTGATATACTCTACCTCTTCGATCTGGGTCAACGTCTTGGTCAGGGCCGCCCTGCATAAGATCTCCTGGCTGGAGCTCATCAGCATATAGCTGGCGTCAAAATACAGGTACAGCACATTGGACTCCAGCTGGAACCGCTCAAGCTCCGTCCTGGCTGCCAGGGGGGATTGGCAATCTAGGTCGGCCGGCACGTTCGCCAGCTGATCATACAGCTCCTGGATGAGCTGGGCTGCCTCAGTGGACCGGGCCTGATAGCCTACCGGCGTCATCCTGGTCATGCCCGTGTTCAGATAATAGATCGCAAAATTGCCCTCTGCAGGCTCCGGCGCCCCCACTTGCCGCGGGCTGCATCCACCTGCAAGGAGCATCAGCCCGGCCAGGCAGATCCACCAGACTCTCCTCATCTGTTTCATTTTCCGCCTCCCGTCCTGGTATCGTTCTCTCGGCGATCGCCTTTGTCCGTATAGCCGCCTCTGATCCAAAACCCCTTCAGGGCCGGAGAGCCCTTCACCGTCCCCGGGCCTCCTGCCCCCTCCGGCACATGGAGCAGCGGGATCCGGACCGTAAAGGTGGTCCCCTCCCCCTCCCGGCTCTCTACCTTTATGCTGCCTCGGTGCATCAAGATCACGCTCTTGGTGATCGACAGCCCCAGACCAGTCCCGCCGGTCTCCCGGGAGCGGGCTTTATCGACCCGGTAAAAACGCTCGAAGATATGCTCCTGGTACCCTTCGCTGATCCCGATACCGGAATCCGCCACCTTCACATAAAAAAACTTGTGGTCCGCGTCCAGGGTCACCCGCACCCAGCCATTTTCCACATTATACTTGATGGCATTCTCCACCAGGTTATTGAAGGCCAGGGAAAGCTTCACCTCGTCCACATCGGCGCTCACCTCCCGGATGCTCTCAAAGATCAGCTCCACGTTCCGCTTCTTCGCGATCGGGCGCAGCCTTTTTAGGATCATCTCCATCAGGCTGTTCACGGAAGTCTGGACGGCGTTCATCTGGTCCATGGCCGCCTTATCCATCTTCACCAGGGATAAGAGATCGTCGATGATCTTGCTCTCCCGGTCGATCTCATCGGAGATATCCGATAAAAACTCCCGGTACAGCTCCACCGGCGCGCCTTCCATCCCCATCAGCGAATCCGCCAGCACCCGGATCGAGGTGATCGGGGTCTTCAGCTCATGGGACACATTGGAGACAAATTCCTGCCGGGACTGGTCTACCGCCTTGAGCTTCGCCAGGGTCCGCTTTACCGCCTGGGATATCTCCTTGGTCTCCTGGTATGTATGCTCATCGATGTCCACCTCTAAGTTCCCCTCGGACACCTCCGCCAGCATCCCCTGGAGACGGCGGAAGGGACGGATCAGCACCCCCACGATCCCTACGCTGACCGCCAGGAGCACCACCGCCGTGATCATGGTCAGAAAGCTGGATTCTTCTCTTACCGCCTGGGCCTGGAGGCTGATGGTCCCTGTGGAGGAGGACATCACCAGGACCCCTAAGATCTCCCTTTCCGGCGTGTTGGCATAGATCGGGAAGGTCTGGACGATATAGCGTTTTTCTTTATTATTGATGTTGCTGTTCTCCCCCTGGAAGCAGCGGATGACCTCCTCGGATACCACGATCTTCCCCTCTGCCAGCCCAAAAGAGTCCTTAATGACCCGATAGTCCTGGTCCACGATCACGATCCGCCCGTGGAAAAAATCCGCCGTGGTCTCGATCTCATTGTCAAAGGACGTATTATCTGCCGCGCCGGTCATATAGCCGGCCCTGGACATCTTGCTGCTCAAGATCAGACACTGGGTCTGTACATCCACACTGCGGCTGTTGGTCTGGTTCTGCTCTACCAGCCGGGAGAGCACCCGTCCCTGGATCACCATGGGCAGGAGGCCGAACAGGACCAGCAGCAAGGTCAAAGGGAGCATGATGCTGCACTTTTTCATCTCCTCTGTGCCGCTCCCACGCTTATGAGAGCCAGAAGAGGGCAGGGCAGGCCCGCTCTCCCGTTTACTGTGCGATAACGACATAGCCTCACCCCTCAAAGGCTTCAGACTGTGCGCAGAGCGCCAGCTTCCTGGAAGCCGCCACCGCCAGAGAGCCCGGCCCGATATGACAGGCGATGCTCAAAGAAAGGGGCGCGACCACGATATCCGCGTCCGGGTATCTGGCCTGGAGCTCTTCCTTAAATTCCAGGGCCGCCTCCTCATTCTGGGAATAGGCGATCTCCAGGTGGGTCTCCTTCGCCTCCGGATCCATAAACCGGGTCTCCAGATCCTTTTGCAGCGCGGTCATCATAGTGGTCTTGGCCTGCTTCATGGTCCTGACCTTAGAAAACGCGTCCAGCTTCTCTCCCTGGATCGTCAGCACCGGCTTGATCTTGAGCAAGGTCCCCAGGGCGGCCGCCGCGGGGGTGATCCGGCCGCCCTTTTTTAGATACTTTAAGGTGTCCACCGTGATGTAGATCGTGCTGTCAAACTTCACCGCCTCCAGCTTCTCCTTGATCTGGGGAGCCGTAAAGCCCTTCTCTGCCATCTCTAAGGCATCCAGCACCGACTGGCGCTGGGTCACCGAGATCCGCTGGTTATCCACCACCTGCACCCGGCCCTCATAGTCCTGGGCCAGCATCATCGCCGTCCCGCAGGAGCTGCTAAGGCCGCTTGACATAGGGATATGGACCACCGCGTCATGGTCCTTTAACAGACCGTCCCACAGCTCCGTCACCGCGGCCGGGGATGGCTGGGAGGTGGAGATATCCGCTCCCTTTTCCAGCTCCTGGTAGAACTGCGCCTGGGTCAAGTCCACCTCCTCAAAAAGCGTCTTTTCATCGATCATAAAAGGCATGGGGAGGATGGAGACGCCAAAGGCCTTCCCCTCTTCCCTGGTCATGCCGCTGTTGCTGTCAGTCACTATCGCGATCTTCATCATTTCCTCCATTCTATGCGTACCCTGCCGCACATCAGCCGCAGCCTGTCTGCGGCAGGACCGTCCACAGCTCCACTCTATGCACCCATCTCATAGGCTGATGTGTACAATTGGTGGTACATCCCCTTCTTTTCCATCAGCTCCTTATGGCTCCCTTCCTCCACGATCTTATTTTCCGAGAGGACTAAGATCCGGTCCGCGTTCTGGATCGTGGTCAGGCGGTGGGCGATGGTCAATGTGGTCCGGCCCACGGCCAGCTGATCCAAGGACTGGCTGACCAGATGCTCGCTCTCATTATCCAGAGCCGAGGTGGCCTCGTCCAGCACCAGGATCGAGGGATCCTTTAAAAATACCCGGGCGATGCTGATCCGCTGCTTCTGGCCGCCGGACAGCTTCACCCCCCGCTCGCCTACATAGGTATCATACCCGTCCTTCAGCTGGGCGATGAACTCGTGGGCTCCGGCCAGCTTGGCCGCCTTTAGCACCTCTTCACGGGAGGCGCCCGGCCGCCCGTAGGCGATATTGTCAAATACCGACCCGGAGAACAGGTATACATCCTGCTGGACCACGCCGATATGGGAGCGGAGGCTCTGGAGGGTGATGCTCTTGATCTCCTTTCCGTCGATCAGCACCCGCCCTTTGGTGGCGTCGTAGAACCGGGGGATCAGGTTGCAGAGGGTGGTCTTCCCTCCGCCGGATGGCCCCACCAGCGCCACATGCTCCCCGGGACGGACCTTTAAGCAGATATCCTCCAGCACCGGCGTATGATCGTCAGGGTATTCAAAGCTCACATGGTCAAAAGCGATCTCGCCTTTGACTTTTGCCACGGGCGAAGCGCCTTCATCGTCAAAGATGTCCACATTGGCATCCAAAAGCTCCATGAACCGCTCGATCCCCGTCATGCCCCGCTGGAACTGCTCCGCGAACTCGATGATCCGGCGGATCGTGGCCAGGAGGGTGGTCACGTACATCACGTAGGCCACCATGTCGCCAGGCGCGATCAGGCCCTTTACCATGAAGATGCCCCCAGCCATGATCACCACCATGTACATCAGACCGTCGAACATCCGGACCGTATCCTGGAAAGCGGCCATATAAAAATAGGTCTTCCGTTTGATCTCCAAAAACTGCAGGTTATCCTGCTGGAACTTCTCCAGCTCCACCTTCTCATTAGCAAAGGCCCGCACCACCCGGTTGCCCAGAAGGCTGTCCTCGATCCTGGCGTTCAGCTCCCCGATATGGTTGCGCTGCTCCCGGTTCGCCGCCCGGACCTTTAGGTTAAAATAGGTACAGGAGACGGCCATCACCGGGATAAAAAAGAAGATGATCGCCGTCAGCAGCAGGTTGATCCTGGATAAGATCAAGAAGGAGATCACCGCCTTTAAAAAGGCGATAAAGAACTCCTCCGGGCAGTGATGGGAAAATTCCGTCACGTCAAACAGGTCGCTGGTGATCCGGGCCATGATCTGGCCCACCTTCGTGTTGCTGAAATAGCTGTCCGAAAGCTTCTGCAGATGGGCGAAGGCATCCCTCCGCATATCGGTCTCGATCGCGGCGCCCATCACGTGGCCGGTGTAGGCCATATAGAAGCTGGCAAAGCCGTCCAATACCCGCAGGGCCAGATAAAAGAGGCCGATCCGCACCACCAGCCCCACCGACAGGGAGGCCAGATCCTTCATGCCCTGGTCGGTCAGATAGCGCATGATCATCGGCAGCACCATCTCGCAGACGATCGTCAGCGCCGCGCAGGCTAAGTCGAAGAACATGATCTTTTTATAGGGGCCGTAATAGGGGATAAAACGGCGTAAAAGCTCGGAGGTTGGGATCGTCCGGGTGGGCTGGGCGATCTTATTTGATCTCATGGGGGGTTTTTGGCTCATGGTGTTCTGTCCTTTTCTTATTTTTACACATAGTAGCTTTATTCTATCCTATTTTTGTGGGAAAGGGAAGAAGAAAATGTGTTAGTTTTCGCAGGTGGGCCAAAGGGTCCGCTCCGGGAGGGGCATGTCACAACAGGACGCGCTCTCGCTCCGCTAGGGTCCTTTATGTGACATGCCCCTCCCTCCGCTACGTTATGGCTGCTCTTCGGGTCTCCGGATGCGGACGGGTGACCGACAATGCACCTGCACCGATCCAACAGCTGGCGTGGGTGTGAAAAGTAACGAAGCCACTTGACAAAAAGGCGGGATGATGGCAGATTAAAGGTAATCTTTGATAAGGAGGGGTGTTTTATGCCATATTGTCCGAAATGTGACATGGAATTTGTAGAGGGGATCACGGTGTGCTCGGATTGCGGGTCACCGTTATATGAGTCCGTGGAGGCGGCCGAAGCGGCCAGGAAGGCGAAGGAGGAGAAGGCGCTGGCCCAGTTTGTCCGCTCTATGGCTCCGGGATGGAGCGAGGACGGGGAGGCGGAGGCTGCGGACGGGGACGATGGGATGGACGAGGGGACACGCAAGGAGCTCCAAAAGATCGCACAGCAGATCGTCCTGGAACAAGCCAAGGAAGAGACCGCCGAGAGGACGCATGTATCAGTCTATGTAAAGAAGTCAGAGCATTATAACGACTTAAAGTCCTCTGCGGCGGCCTTCCTCCTGATGGGCTGTGTGTCCGCCCTGCTGGCGGCCGCCTTCCTGGGAGGGCTCATCCCAGGAAACGGGAACACCAGGTGGGTGTTCGGCGGCGTCTTAGCCGCGGCCGGTCTGGTCTTTTTCTATATCTGGTCTAAGACAAAGAAGGATATGGTCTCCGTAAAGGAGGAGGCCGCTAAAGAGGAGGCCCGGACGAGGGAGCTGGTGGAGCAGTTCCTGGCGGCCCACCCGGCAGCCCACATCGACCGGCAGCTGGCCCAGGAGGCGGCCTTGACCGGAGACAGCGAGGATACCGCGGAGGAGCTGAGCCTGAAGCGCTACGGGCTCATCCAGGATCTTTTGGTCACAGAGAACGATCTGCCAGATCCAGCCTATGTGGATGCCTTGGCGGAGGAGATCTATGACCGACTGTTCGGGAAAGGATGAAACCTGAAACCTCAGGGGATCTGATGCTCCTACAGCAGAGCTTCCTTCACCTTCAGGACCACCTTTTTCACCGCTGCGGGCTCTCCCGCCGCGACGCATGGACGATGGATATCATTGGAGAAGAAGATGCAGTAGGAGCCGGCGGTCACGTCAATAAAGTTCTCCTCCTTTAAGTTCTTATAGAAGCAGGCGTCCTTCCCCTCCGGGTTCTCTAAGATCTCTTCCTGGCCGGTGTAGGGGGCGTAGCCCATGCGCTCGATACCGGAGACGATATACTGGATGTCCAGATAGAGGTCATGTTTTTCCGCCCGGCGCTGCTCCACCGGCTGGGTGGTGATCTCCTGGATCATGGCGTAGATGTCCCGCCCTTCGATCTCGTAGGTCCCGGCGGCCATGGAGGCCACGTCATTGGCCTTTACCCAGTCCAGGGCTTTCAAGATCGCCTCGGGATAGCGATAAGGTGACGGGACTGCTTTGACAGATGCTAAGATCATGATGTGATACCTTCCTTTCTTCTTTCGGGCGGTCCTTTGGCACCCTTGTGCCTGCGCCCTTGTGATATCATCATTTTAGCATGGTTTGCATGAAAATACTAGTGTTTGTATACAGATTTATCATCTTTTTATGCTCCTGCCATGGTCCACGTTACTTTTCACACCGCCAAAGGGTCCTGTCACAAAAGGACCGAGATCCTTTATCGTTTGTGCATTGACATTTGCACGGATCTCCTTTATGATCATCTAGGAGCAAGAGATCTGGTGACCCATAGCCTATCTCCATGGGCCATACCCACAGATCTACATAAAGACACCGCCGCCCCTTGCCGCCGGGTAAGGAGCGATACGCGCCGGCCCCCCTGTCATCAGGCCATAGAAGACAGGGGGCTCCGGCGTATTTTTTTAGGAGGGAATGATGATGGAGACAAACACCGCTTTCCGGCAATTTATCCGCTACACGATCCCCAATGTCTGCGGGATGATCGGCTTATCCTGCTATATCCTGGCCGATACCTTTTTCGTCGCCCGGGGGCTGGGGGCTGACGGACTGGCCGCACTGAACCTGGCGATCCCGGTCTACAGCTTTATCCACGGCAGCGGCCTGTTGCTGGGGATGGGCGGGGCCACCCGGTATTCGATCTTCCGGGGACAGAAGGCCCACCAGGCCGCGGATCAGGTATTTTCCCATGTCCTCCATGGAGCCGCGCTGCTGTCCGTGCTGTTTTTGGGCCTTGGGCTTTTTCTTTCCGGGCCGATCGCGGCCTTACTGGGGGCGACCGAGGAGGTCTTTGCCATGACACGGACATACCTGCAGGTCCTCCTGCTCTTCTCCCCGGCCTTTTTGCTGAACGATATCCTGATCTGCTTTGTGCGGAACGATAACGGACCGCGGCTGGCCATGGCCGCCATGCTGGCCGGCAGCTTTGCCAATATCCTGATGGACTATCTCTTCATCTTCCCGCTGCACATGGGGATCGCCGGCGCGGTGCTGGCCACAGGCTTCGCGCCGGTCATCGGCGTAGGGATCATATCCCGGCATTTTATCCAGAAGAAGAACCACTTCTCCTATGATAAAAAAGTCCCCCTCTCTCTGGGGCAGTTCCTGCCGGTGGTCTCCCTGGGGATGTCCTCCCTCATCACGGAGCTGGCCTCCGGTATCGTGATGATCGTTTTTAATATCCTCATCCTGGGGCTGACCGGCAATGTGGGGGTAGCCGCCTACGGCGTGGTGGCCAATCTGTCCCTGGTGGTCACATCGATCCATACCGGGATCGCCCAGGGGCTGCAACCGATCGCCAGCCGCGCCTGCGGCCAGGGGGATCGGACCGCCATGGAGCAGGTGCTGCGGTACGCTATGGGGGTCATGCTCCTCCTCTCCCTGGGCATCTATGTGGCCTTCCTGGCTCTGGCCGACCCGATCGTCAGCTGCTTTAACAGCGCCCAGGACGGACAGCTGCAGCAGATCGGGACCGTGGGCCTTAAGCTCTACTTTACGGCCATGCCCTTTGCCGGGGCCAATATCATCCTTTCCATGTATATGGCCTCCGTGGCAAAGCCCCTGCCCGCCCAGATCATCTCCCTGGCCCGGGGACTGCTGGTGATCCTGCCTGCGGCCATCCTCCTGGCCCGCCTCCTGGGGATGACCGGCGTGTGGCTGGCATATCCGGTGGCGGAAGGACTGGTGACGGGCATCGGAGCCGCGCTCTACATTTGTCGAAATGTGAACAAGACAGTACACTAGGTTCAATACCCTCGCCTCTTCAGCTCCGCCACCAGCCCCACATAAAACTCCCGCACGTCAAAGCCGGGGATGTTCTCCCGGTTCAGATCGATCATGTCCCCGTGGGAGATCCCCCGCTCTCCCTTTGTCTCCAGCAGGGTGTACCGCTCCCCCCATCTGGCGGACTCCACGGATACCAGCCCGTCGTTTTGGCCGTCAAAGTGCTTGACCACCGGATAGGTCATATTTAACGGAAATCTCCCGCTCCTAGCCCTTTTGCAGCAGGACATAACGCTCTCATACAGCACGCCCGGCACATCGGGCGTCACGGCGTTCCTGGCCGCACAGGCGCTCTCCGTTAAGTCCGTCACTGCGGCCAGGAAATCCGGGTCAGGATCACCCACCATCCGCAGAGCGGCATTGTACGCCGCCGCCACTTTGTTCCGGACCGCCTCCGGCACCTTGCCTAACAGATGCTCCGCAAAGATGCAGCCCCGGTGGGGCGTATTGACCGTGGTCAAGCTGGCCACATAAGGCGCGATCCCCCAGTGGGAGATCGCGGCACGGCTGTCCAGTCCGCCCTTGGAGTGGGCGATGATGTTCACCTTCTCACAGCCCGTCTCCTCCACGATCTGCCGGATCCGGCAGGCCAGCTCCCTTCCGCTGTCCTCCACCGACGCGGCAGACTGCTGCTGCCCGTAGTATACCGTGGCGCCATTGCGGATCAGCTCCTTAGGGACCCGCCCCCAGTAATCCAGATAGCGGAAATCCCGAAAGAACACTCCATGGACCATCAGGAGCGGATACCGGGTCCGGCAGATCCCACTCTCGGCCCGGACCGCGTCCATCTCCCATTTCTCCGTCTCGAAGCGCACCTCCTCCCCGGTGATCCGGATGATCCTGGCCAGATACCAGAGATTGACAAAGGGGATCCAGCCGCAGATTGCCGCCAACACCCGATGCTTGATCCCCAGCTGGACAGAGGTGAGATACACCCGGATCATACCGCTCCAAAAAAGGGCAGCCAGCGAAAGGAACACCACCGCCCCGTCCAGGAGGACCAGACGCAGCACGCCTGCCCGCCCTCTGAGGACAGCGGGCAGGACCCACATAAGGAGCCAGGCCAGCTGTAGGCACATGGACAAGGCAAAGGCCGCCAGGAACAGCCACAGCAGCTCACAGCCCGCCGCCAGCTGCCGGATCCGCCGGGTGGGCGCAGTCGCCGGGAGGGGGAAAAGGTTGATAAAAAGGAGCGCTGCCAAAAAGGGCAGCCACCACCACATGGTAAAGGGCGCTCCGGTCAGCGGCTGACCCAGCAGCATCCATAAGGGGATGGGGTCTGCCGCCGCCACCAGCAGCAGGATATAGATGGTCCGTCGGAGATATCGCATGAAGTCACCTCTTTATTTATCGTTGAGTGCTCTTGTTATGCCCATCCGAAAAAGGAGCCCGGGATGGGCTCCTTCTATCTTATCATATCTGAGGGGATCTAGCTATCCCTGGATCTGGATCCTTTTGGATCGTTCGTATGTTCGGTCACTTTTCACGGCATATCCTTATGATAAGGCCCCTTCAGACCGAATACCCCAATAACGCCGGTAAAGCTGTGGAGACCGCGGGGACATAGGTGACCAGCAGCAGGCCGATCAGCATCGTGACATATAAAGGCAGCAGCGCCTTAGTGGCTTTTTCTATGGAGACCTTGCCCACGGAGCAGCCAACGAACAGCGCGCCGCCGATCGGCGGGGTGCACAGGCCTACACACAGGTTATACAGCATCATGACCCCGAACTGGGTGGTGGACATGCCGAGACCTCGGACCACCGGCAGGAGGATCGGCGTGCACAGGAGGATCAGCGGGACCATATCCATAAAACAGCCCAGGACCAGGAGCATGATATTGATGATGAGCAGGATCACATATCTATTGTCGGAGACCCCTAATAAAAAGCGGCTGATCATGGCGGGGACCTTTAAGTAGCTCATCATAAAGCCAAAGGCTCCGGCCGCTCCCGTGAGGGCATAGACCATAGCCAGGTCTAAGGTACATTTCAGCAGGATCTTGGGGATCTGGTGCAGCTTTAGCTCTTTATACACCAGCGTGGATACCAGGAACGCCCAGATACAGGCGATCGCGGCAGATTCCGTGGCAGTGAACACACCGCTGAGCACGCCCCCTAAGATGATCACCACGGTCAGGAGGGCCGGGACCGACCGGACGATGATCCTTATGCGCTCCCTCATAGGGGTCCGCTGCCCGCAGGGATACCCGCGTTTGACCGAGATAAAAAAGCATACGATCATGAACAAGATCCCCAGCATCACCCCCGGGACCACACCTCCCATGAACAGAGCGCCGATCGAAAAGCCGCCTGCTGCCAGAGAGAACATGACCATGTTATGGCTGGGCGGGATCAGGATGCCCTGGCAGGCGGAAGCGACGGTCAGGGCTGTGGAAAATTCCCGGTCGTAGCCGCCATCCACCATCATGGGGATCTCGATCGAGCCCAGAGAAGAGACATCGGCCACGGCAGAGCCGGACATGGATCCAAAGAGCATGGAAGCCAGCACATTGACATGGCAGAGCCCGCCTTTGATGTGGCCCACACAGGCTGTAGCCGTATTTAAGAGACGATCCGATATCCCGCCCTCCCCCATCAGCTCACCGGCCAGCATGAAAAAGGGGATCGCCATGAGGGTGAAGGAATTGATGGCATTGGCATATTGGGAGACCAGGCTCATCAAAGGGACGCGGCAATAGAGCATGGTCACGGCTGAGGAAACACAGAGTGCAAAGGTGATGGGGATCTTCAGAAAGATCATGATAAAGAACAGGCCGATCAGCAAGCCGGCCGCGATCTGGGTATCGATCATCCTTTTTCTCCCCCTTTCTCAAAAAATACAGGCTCCGGCATCCACTCCTCCCGCCGGAAAAGCTTGAGGATACCAAAGTATACGATAAAAAAACCGCTGACCGGGATGATCACATACATGGTACATTTCGGCCAGCCTGTAGCCGGCAGGGTGGAGGATGTAGTGGACATGGTCTGGATGCTGCCATAGTACAGGAAAAGGAGACCCGTCAATATGACCAGGAGCCAGTTGATCTTCTCCATCCACCTCTGGAAAGGCTTCGGGAACCTGGCCAGGAACATCTCGATACTGATGTGAAGGTCCCGCTCTACCCCCACGGCACAGGTGATAAAGGCCATCCAGACCATAAGGAGCAGCGCCACCTCCTGGCTCCAGCGGATCGATGTCCCCAACGCCTGCCGAGCCACTACCTGCACGCTGACGATCAGCACGATCCCCAGGAGCACAAGGCAGGAAAACAGGAGAAAAACGTGGTATAAAAAATTGAAAAAGCTGCAGACTCTCTTTAAAAGCCGGTCCATATCCCCCTCCTCTCCGCCTGCGGCCGCGATCCGCGGCCACAGGCCTATCGATCACCGCGATCTGCATAGCCTATCCCGGCACATCACGGTGAACGTATCAGATCCTACTGGCAGACCCGGCAGGCCGCGCGGTGGCTGCCTTTGTAAGGCATGGTGTCTGCTATGGGCATCAGTCCTGCATCCTGCGAAGGGTTTCTACATCCTGGATGTAATCCCCACAGAATGCCTCTGCCATGGATGCCGTGGCGTCCATGAACTCCTGCTGTTTTTCTGGCGTCAGCTCTGTGACCACCACGCCGGCATCGACCACCTTCTTTAAAGCTCCCGCCTCATAAGCCTCATAGATCTCCCGCTCATAGACCACCGACTCCTGGGCCGCCTGCCGCAGGATCTCCTGGTCCTCCGAGCTGAGCTCATCCCAGATCTGCTGGCTCATGATCAAAAGGTCCGGTTCATAGACATGGCAGTCCAGCATCAGGTTTGGCGCCACCTCATAGTGGGCGGTGGACGCATAGGACGCCACACTGTTCTCCGCCGCATCTACCACGCCGGTCTGCAGGGCCGAATACACCTCTGCATAGGCTACCGGTGTGGGATCCGCTCCCAGCGCATCCATCAGCCCCATCATCAACGCCGACTCCTGGGTACGGACCACCTGCCCCTTTAGATCTCCAAGGCCGGTCAGGGGCTTTGACGAATAAAAGGAACGGGAGCCATTGGTATAGTAGCACATCCCGATCAAGCCCTCTGCATCCGCCATCTCTAAGATCTCCTGGGCCAGGTCACTGTCCATACATTTATAATAGTTTTCCGTATTGGTAAAAAGGAATGGCAGTGTGAACAGGCTCAGTCTGGGGCTGAACTGGGAAAGGTCCCCCACGCCGCAGCGGCAAAGATCGATCGCACCGTACTGGAGCTGCTCGATCACAGCGGTGGTGTTCCCTAAAGTCCCGGAATCGTATACCTCCACCTTGATCCGTCCGTTCGTCCGCTCATAGACCAGATCGGCAAAACGGAGACATCCCATGGTGGTGGGGTAATCGATGGACTGGTCCTCCGATAACCGCAGGAGCAGGTCTGGTGTTTCCTGTAGCGGTGCATGGATCTCTCCGTCCGCTCCCTTTGTGCCGTCTGCCTCCGCGCCGGCCGTCTCTGTACCGGCTGTCTCTGCCGCCCCAGCCCCTGTCCCCTTCTGTCCCGTCTCTGCAGACGGCGCCGGAGCGCTCTTTGTCCCACAGGCAGACAGTAATGATACCATAGCGACGATCAGGGCAGCACCTAGCCTTTTTTTCATATCCGTTCCTCCTTACGCATCTCGACAACATCTCCAGGTTTCTGTCAGATCCATCATAACACACAGAAAGATCCAGGTCAGCGAAACATTTTTGATATATATTGCATATTTTTGATATGGATATATGCCGTTATCTGTCCGAAATATCCATATCCCTCAGTCGGATATCCGTTTTTTCAAAAACCCTTCAGGAATATGAAAAAAGTGATATTTCTATTTCTTAACGAAATGTTTATAATAAGATCATCACAGATCAAAGGAGGACATCATGCCCAGATCTCTCTATGTCCCCATGTATCCGCTGCCGGATACCCTGCCAGAGGGGACCATACCCATGTTGGATGGTGATATCGAGGGGACCCATCCAGCCTTTCACAAGCTCCACAAAGGGAGCACAAAAAACGTCCCTTCCTGCAGCGGGCAGGCGCGGGTCCTGTTCCTGCTGGAAGGCTGCGCGGTCTTTACCCAGGCCGGACAGGATCTCATCCTGGACGAAAGAGGCTCCTATATCCCTGATCCCCGGAAAGACCTGACCATCGCGGCGCAGGAAGGAGCGTCTATCCTGGAGATCGCCTGGGAGCTCACGGCAGCCGACCAGGCCGCCCTCGCCCGGCATACACCGGACTACCCTGTGGTCCAGCTCTATGACCAGTGCCCACGCTATACGGAGCCCTTTAAGAGCGACCGCACGATCAGCCGCACCATCGTCCGTCACGGCATCCTCCCTCGTTTCTCCATGGGTTCTAATGAAGCCGGCGCCCATGACCGGATCGATCTGAACTGCCATCCGGCTATCGACCAGTACTTCTTCAGCTTCCCGGAAAATGACGTAGACCTGCTGATCGAGGCGGACAGGCTCCCTTTTAAGGGAAATACCCTGGTGCATATCCCTCTTGGCTGCTATCATGGCGTCGAGATCGGAGCCGGACAACGGATGCATTACCTATGGATCGACCTCATCGTCAATGAGGAAGCCGGGCTCGCCTACCTGGATACCGTCCATCAGCCTCTCGGATGATCTGCAGGCCCCTTTCTCTCCACCGCCCTGTCTGCCACGATCTGTAAGCCGGTCCACAGGAAGGAGGCTGCCCTCATGAAAAGACTGCGGATGAAGCATCGTGTATTTCTGATCTTGGTCCTCATCATCCTTTTGATCGGGACGAACATCTCCCTCTCTCTGCTGGAAAACCGCTACTCAGCCGGCCCGATCTATACGATGATGGACGGGTTTTATGGGATCGTGGGGTTCATCGACGCATTCGATGAGTGCGAACGTTATGTGACCAGCTACCGCTGGGGGGAGGATGGTCCCTATGATCCTGAGCAGGACCGGATCATCCGGGATAAGCTGGTCCTGATGCGCTCCTATCTGGACCGGATCGTATCAAAACAGACCGTCCGTCAGCCAGTACAGTATTATGACATCCGAGCCCTTGACCATATGTTCCCCCATTATCAGCGATATATCGAAACTTTTCTGACACTGATGGCTGCCGGGTCAAAGACCGAGGCCATATCCGTCTATTATCGGCGCGAGACACTGGTGACCCTGATCCATGACTATTCCTCCAAGATGCTCAATGACACTGTACAAGAAAGTCAAAAAGACTATCTCCACATGCAGCAGATCACCCGGTGGCTGTGGCTTTTGCAGGTGCTGACCGGGATCGCGTCCATCATACTCTCTGCTTATTTCGCCGCCATGCTCTATGGGATCGTCCAGCCGATCAACCGCCTGATCGAAGCTTCTGAAGCTATGGGGAAAGAGGATTTTTCCATACCGGACGTGCCTGTGGATGGGAGGAATGAGGATCTGCGGCAGCTGGTGGTCTCCTTCAACCATATGAAGCATTCTACCAGGCAGTATGTAGAGATGCTGCTGGAGCATAACCATACGCTCCAGCTGCTACGGGAATCGGAGAAAAAGGCCCTGGAAAGCCGCCGTCTGGCCGACCAGGCAAAGCTTTTGCGCCTGCAGGAGCAGATCGATCCCCATTTTCTGTTCAACGCCTTGAACACCATCCGCCGCATCGCCCAGACAGAAAAGGCCCCTCGGACAGAGACGCTGATCTTATCCCTGGCGAAGGTGTTCCGTCACAGCCTCTACGACCGTGGCGCCTTATCGATCCTGACTGATGAGATCGAGGTGACCGAACGATATTTTCAGATCCAGCAAGCCCGTTTCGGGGAAAGGATCCATCTGGCGTGGATGATCGCGCCGGATGTGGAGCCGGATGAGCTTTTGGTACCCACCTTTGCTCTGCAGATCTTAGTGGAGAACGCAGTCAAGCACGGTCTGGGACCCAAGTCCCAGGGCGGACATATCCAGGTGGGGATCTGCCGGAAAGGCGATCTGCTCTTTCTGGAGGTAGCCGATGACGGCTTAGGTTTCCCTGCCCACACCTTGGCTCAGGTGCGGAGTGGCGGACGCCCTGCCGGCACAGACAGCGGTGTCGGATTGTGCAATATCATGCAGCGGCTTCAGCTCTTAGATCCCAGGAACCAGCTGACGATCCGTTCTGAGGAAGGAAAAGGCTCCCGTGTGACCATCAAGATGCCCATCCATCACCGAGAGGAGGAAGACCTGTGCTGAAGATCCTGATCGCAGAAGACGAACCACTGGAGCAGCAGACCATAAAAAAGCTCTTAGAAAAACATTATGCCTACGCGGCTGATATCCGTGTGGCAGATAACGGGATGGACGCTGTGAGCATGGCCCAGCTCTGGAACGCCGATCTGGTATTGATGGATATAGAGATGCCCGTCATCAGCGGTATCGACGCCGCCTTGAAGATCGTCACCCAGAACCCCCGGGCAAAGCTGATCTTCATCACCGCTTACGATCGCTTCGAATATGCCGTAGAGGCTGTGCGCCTGAGAGCAGTGGACTATCTGCTAAAGCCGGTGGAGGATGAAAAACTGGTCGCTGTGGTGGGGCGGACGATCGAAGAGCTGAAAGAGCAGGCCCTCTTTTATGAGCAGGTGCAGAGGATGCAGGAACGACAGCCAGAGGTGCCCGACGCAAGCCCTCAAGACGCCAGGCTGGAAGATGGCCGGCCAAACAGCCAGGCGGACAGCGCGGCAGGCCCTTTGACCGACTGCAAGAAGAAGACCGCCCGGGAAGGGGCGGCAGCAGAAGCGGCCTGCCAGGACCGCAATAGGCTCCTGATGCAGAAGGTGGCCGACTATGTAGAAAAAAATTATCAATACGATATCTCCCAGGAGGTGATCTGCGATATCCTGAACATGAGCACCGGCTACTTCTCTAAGCTGTTCCATCAATGCTATGGGGTGAAGTTCATCGACCATCTCACCAATGTACGGGTGGAAGCCGCCAAAAGCATGCTGGCCGACCCCACCATGCGCAGCAGCGAGATCGGAAAACGGGTGGGCTACCAGTCCTCCAGCTATTTCTCTAAGATCTTCAAGCAGAAGACCGGGATCACACCGTCAGAGTATCGGGCGCGGTTGGACCTTGACTGATCATCACACGCTTTCCCTCCCGTGGTCTTCACGGAACATACCCATCGGCCACAGGACTTGTCTTTCGCCTTTCGTTATGGTATGGTAACGAAAGAATATGGTAACGAGAGAAAAAAGAGGGACACAAAGGAGGACAAGAGATGACCTTGACACAGCTGCATTACCTGATCGTCATCGCCCAGACCGGCTCCCTGAACAAAGCGGCGGAGCAGCTCTATGTAGCACAGCCATCCCTGACCAGCGCGGTCAAGGAGCTGGAGAAGGAGCTGGGCATCGTCTTGCTCCATCGGAGCGGGAGAGGCGTCACCCTGACCAATGACGGGGCGGAATTCCTCCTATATGCCAAGCAGATCTATATACAATACGAAAATGTCCTGGAACGTTATAACAGCGGGAGCATCCGCAAGAAAAAATTCGGCGTATCCACCCAGCACTATTCCTTTGCGGTAAAGGCTTTTGTGGAAATGGTACGGCAGCTGGATATGTCCCAATATGAATTTGCGATCAGAGAGACGAAGACCATGGAGGTGATCCGCGACGTCAGCACGATGAAGAGTGAGATCGGCGTGCTGTATCTGTGTGACTTTAACCAAAGTTCCATGCAAAAGCTCTTGCGGTCATCCGGCCTTACCTTCCACCATCTGATCGACTGCCAGGCCTATGTCTATCTGTGGAAGGGCCATCCCCTGGCGGGGGAACAGTCGATCGGCTTTGCCCAGCTGGCGCCCTATCCCTGCCTGTCCTTCGAGCAGGGGGATAACAGCTCCTTCTATCTGGCAGAGGAGATCTTAGCCACCAATGATTACCCGCGGACGATCAAGGCCAATGACCGGGCGACGATGCTGAACCTGATGATCGGGCTCAACGGCTATACCCTCTGCTCCGGGATCATCTGTGAGGAGCTGAACGGAGGTGAGTATCTGGCCATCCCCTTCGCGGACGATCAGGATAACCAGAACAGCACGATGGAGATCGGTTATGTGACCCGGGAAGATACCCTGCCCAGCCGGATAGGGGAGCTGTATATCAAGGAACTGGAGCGCTATCTACAGTGCGGTTGAGGGAGGCGGTGGGGTATTGGATCAGGTTATAGGATCGAGCTATAGGATCAGTCTATAGGCAGACATTTCTTTTACATATTAGGCAGCGGGAGGCTATCGTGTTAATATGGATACAGAAATCAAAAAAGACGATCCTAAGGAGGAAGATAGAAATGGCAAAGATCAATATCCGTGCCCCCAAGAACTGGAGCTTTGAGACAAGGCAGCTACATATCGGACAGGAGCAGGCAGACCCGGCTACGGACGCCAGAGCGGTCCCGATCTACGCGACCACATCCTATGTGTTCCGTGATCCCCAGCATGCGGCGGACCGTTTTGGCCTTCGGGATGCGGGGAACATCTATGGAAGGCTCACTAATCCCACAGAGGATATCTTTGAGCGGCGGATCGCCTCTCTGGAAGGCGGTGCGGCGGCACTGGCCGTGGCCTCCGGAGCCGCGGCGATCTCCTATACCTTCCAGGCGCTGGCCAAGGCCGGGGAGCACATCGCAACCTCAAAGAGGCTGTGCGGCAGGCGTGATCGCCGCCTGCCGTACTGTTTGTTACCGTTTCAGCCCAACACATACTCCGTCAGCCGCCCCATGGCCTCTTCCACCAGGCTCTTCGGCAGAGCCAGGTTGACCCGGATCGCCCACTCCCTGTGGAAGGGCCGGCCGTCCTGCCAGGCCACGCCCACATCCCAGCCTGCCTTTAACAGGTCGTCCAGGGTCTTTTCATGCTCCCGGCACCACTGCTCACAGTCTAAGAACAGCATGTACGTCCCCTGGGGCTTGGCCAGGCGGATCCCCTTAAAATGCTCCAGGATATAGGTGTAGGCATAGTCAACGTTCTCGCTCAGTACCTGGCACAGCTCATCCACCCACTGCTGCCCTTCCGGCTTGTAGGCCCCGATCAGCGCGTGCATGGACAGCACGTTCTGGGCATTATAGTGGCTTAAGGAGGACTGCTTCCTCAGACGGTCCCGCAGATACTTGTTATAGACGATGTGGTAGGAGCCCACCAGCCCCGCCAGGTTAAAGGTCTTAGAGGGCGCATAGATCGCGATCGTCCTCTCCCTGGCATCCTGGGATACAGACTGAGTGGGGATATGTTTGTTCCCATCAAGTAAAATGTCAGACCAGATCTCGTCGGAGATCACGATACAGTCGTTTTCCTTATAGACCGCCATCGCCTTCTCCAGCTCCCACCGCTCCCACACCCGGCCCGAAGGGTTATGGGGCGAACAGAACACCGCCACATGGATCGAGTAGGCCTTCAGCTTCCGGTCCATATCCTCATAGTCCATCCGCCAGACCCCGTCCCCGTCCTGCACCAGGTCGCTTAAGACCAGGCGATAGCCGCTGTTCTCCAGTGAATTCGTAAAACCGATATAGGTAGGTGCATGGACCAAGATATGGTCGCCCTTGGAGCAAAACGCGTCCGCCGCAGAGACCACACAGCCCAGCACGCCATTTTCGTAGCCGATCGCCTCTTTAGTCAGGCCCTGGACCTTATTCCGGCTCTCCTGCCAGCGGATGATCGAAGCAAAATACGCTTCCCGCGGCTCAAAATAGCCGAAAGCCGGATGTTTTGTCCGGGCGATGATCGCCTCCTGGACCGTGGGCACGGTCGCAAAGTTCATATCCGCCACCCACATGGGGATCAGGCTGAACCCCTCCTTTGGCGCTCCCGGACCCTTATCGCCCCTCTTGCCCGGCGCATCCACTGCCATGGCGTCCATCCCCCGCCGGTCCATGATCGTCGTGAAATCATATCGCATCTCTACGTTCCCTCCGTTTCTCTTCTCCCTTGTTCTTGTTCCTTTTTTATCCCTTTTTCTCGTCCGCCTTATCCCTTTTTCTCATCCGCCTTATCCCTTTTCTAAAAACCAGCAGCCGAGCAGATGCCCTGAGCAGATACATAAACCATACCATAGCTGTATCCGAAAAACAAGCTTTATGAGGCCATCTTTTGGCGTTACCGCCCCCTCCCGCCGATCTCCCGGCCAACCTGCGAAAAGCAACATTCCCATTGACTTTTCCCCTATCATCAAGTACAATTGTCTAGAGTTTACATATGTTAAGTCATCCCAGGCGCGGAGGCCTCTAAGCATCTATGGAACAAAAGACCGAACTGCAGAAGCAGGACATCAAACGCTACTCCAATGAAGAGACCAATCGGATCACCAAAGAATGCATCCAGTCCGCTCTGATCGTCCTGATGAGCGAGAAGCCTTTTGACAAGATCGCCATCACGGAGATCGTCAAACGCTCCGGGGTCTCCCGGACCGCTTTTTACCGCAACTTTTCCTCCAAGGAGGAGGTCCTGGCCCAGCTGTCCGCCCAGATCTGGGGTGATATCAACCAGATGGTGCTGTCCGCGATCCAGGACGAGGACCCCCATCAGCTATACTGTCAGATGTTCCAGCTCATCCGGGATAACCGAAAGGATCTTGACGTGATGCTGAAGGCCGGCCTCTATCGGAGCGGCTATCTGGACATCGATACCTATGTAAAAAACCAGTATCCCCACTTAGCCCCCATGACACGCTACGCGGTCGTAGGATGGTGGGGCGCACTGCAGGATATCATCAAAAGCTGGTATCTTGGCGGGATGAGAGAAGAGATCCGGGACATGGCAGACTTGTGCTGTCAGCTATTTAAAAGTATGACCGAGATCCAGGCATGCAAAGGAGAGAAGATATGAGACCCATCGGCATCATCACAGACAGCCACAGCAGCATCACCCAGGCCCAGGCAAAAGAACTGGGTATCCTGGTGCTCCCGATGCCTTTTGAGATCGGAGAAGACCAGTTTTATGAAGACGTGACATTGACCAGAGAACAATTTTTCCAAAAGCTGGATCTCGGCGCCCGGATCGCCACCTCGCAGCCTTCCATGGCCGACGTGATGGCCATATGGGACAAGGCCTTAAAGGACTATGAGCAGGTGCTCTATATCCCCATCAGCAGCGGCCTGAGCGGCTCCTGTGCCACAGCCTTTGCCATGGCCCAGGAAGAGCCTTACGCCGGCCGCGTCCTGGTGGTGGACAATGGCCGCGTCTCCACGCCCCTCCACCGCTCCATCCTGGATGCCCTGGAGCTGATCGAAGAAGGGTACAAGGCAGAGCAGATCAAGGCGATCCTGGAGGAGGCCCGGGACAAGATGGTCATCTATGTGGGCGTCCAGACCCTGGAGCATCTAAAGAACGGCGGACGGATCACCCCGGCCACCGCAGCTCTGGGGACGATCTTGAACATCAAGCCGGTCTTACGGTTCGACGTGGGGACCTTGGACACCTTTAAAAAATGCCGCGGCTTCGCCAAGGCCAAGAAGACCATGCTGGAGGCGATCCGCCACGACCTGGACACCCGTTTTAAGGAATGGTACGATCGCGGCGAGATCTATCTCCTGGCCGCTTCCAGTTCTTCAAAAGACGATACCGAGCAGTGGGTCTTAGAGATCCAGGAGGCCTTTCCCGACCTCCCGGTGATGTGCGACGACTTATCCCTGGGGGTTTCCTGCCATATCGGGTACGGCGGGCTGGGGATCGGCCTCTCCTGCAGGCCGAAGCGGCCTTGAAGGAGCGGCTCTCGTAGCCGTCCCGAAGAAGCTTCCCGAAAAGTCCCAAAAACTTCCTAAAAAGTTCCGTGAGAAAATTTGATAAAACACTTGCAGTTTTCCTCTTTTTCATATATACTATATGAGATGCGTCTGTAGCTCAGTGGATAGAGCAGTGGCCTCCGGAGCCGCGTGCGGAGGTTCGATTCCTCTCAGACGCATTCTTTTTATGCCCATCTGGCAATAGACTCGGCTCTCGCATCCAGACCATGGCCTATCACAAAAAGAGTGGGGGCTATCCCATTATAAATGGACCCCACTCTTTTTCTTTTGCTCATAGGGCCAGGACCTCCCGCACCCTCAGGGCTTGCACCTTTTACAGGGAGCATACCCTGCATTGATGACCGCCTCTCTCGCCATCGTCGTGTCTTCCCGGTTCTTGTCCTTGATCGTCTCCACGCTGCTGCAGCTGGGCTTATGGAACTTCTTGGTATTACGGTTCAAGACATAGGTGATGCCGACCACATCCTGGGCCTTCGTCTCCGGCACAGCCCCGGTCGCAGCCGCTCGCCCTGTGTCCCCGCCTGCCATGCTCCCTGCAGATCCACCTGCTGTCTTCCCCGCAGTCCCGCCTGCCGCCGCTTTCCCTGCCGTTCCCTTTGCAGTCCCGCCTGCCGCCTTCCCCGCAGCGCTCCCCACAGGCTCACCGGCTTTCCAGGTCTCTGAGGGCGGCACGTCGAAGGTGATCCCCCTCCCATCAGATGTGGCGATCAATGTCCCCGCCTCATCTGTCCGATAGACCTTGACCCCGGCCATGCGGAATGTGTTGAGGGTCTGGGCATGGGGATGGCCGTAGGCATTATCCTCCCCGCAGCTGATCACCGCATAGATCGGATGGACCGCCTGAAAGAACGCCTCCGATGTGGAGGTCTTACTCCCATGATGCCCCACCTGGTACACATCGGCCGAGATATCCATACCCTTTTCCAGGATATCCTTTTCCGCCGCCTCCTCCGCATCTCCCGTGAAAAGGAACCGGTCCTGGCCATTCTGGATCATGAGCGCGATCGATGCATTGTTCGGATCCTCATAGGCCTTAACTGGCCCGAGGATCGTGATCGTCGCCGTACCCAGAGGATAGCGCGTCCCTGCAGCCGGTGTGGTATAGCCCAGCCGCTTGTTATCCAAGGCCTGGATCAGCTTCTCATAGGTCTTGTTATCCTTTTCATAGTCAGACATAAAGACCTTATCGATCGCAAATTTCGTGATGATCACCGGCGCTCCGCCGATATGATCGCTGTCCGGATGGGTGAGGACCAGATAGTCTAAGGACCCTATGCCTCTTTTTTGCAGATAGCTCTGCAGCAATGTGCCCTTAGTATCGTCCCCTGCATCGATCAGCATGTGATGGCCGCCGCAGGAGATCAGCGTCGCGTCCCCCTGTCCCACATCGATAAAATGCACCTCCATCTTATCCACAGCAGCCGCCCTCGCCGTGGACGCTCCTGTGGTGGCCGGCCCCACCGGCACGGCCAGGAGGACCGCCACCGAGAAAAATAATGCGATCAAGCGGAAATATACTCTTTTCATAAAGCTCCTCCTTGTTCGGACGCTCTTTTAACGCCAGATCCGCGGCGGCGCGAAAAAATGGCCGCCCCATGATCTTTCAAATTTTTTACAACTTTCCCTTGCAATATCTCCCAATTTGTGGTATGCTCCCTTTATCAAAGTCAAAAAGGTGTATTCTCACCGTTTAAGTCCCCTAGTCGGACGGCCTTTTCTTTCAGAAGGCATAAACCCCATACCTTGTACTGCATCTTGTATTTTTGTACTTTTTTAGATGTTTTTCTATTTTTATGTTTTGTGCCATCACGGTCATAGGACCTTTCACTTTATCGACCGTTCTTTATGCTTTTATGTTCTACCTATCGCTTTATCGTAACGGATCACAGATGCTGCCGGCATCACACAACTTTTGTCGAAAAAACATTCTACGATTTTGGAGGATAAATCTATGCGTTATGAGATCTTTTTACAGACGATCAAGGAAGAAATGGAAAAAAGACTGGGGCCAGATCATCAGGTCAGTTTACGCTCGATCCCGAAGAACAATGGGGTCATCTGGGACGGCCTCTCCATCTGCAAAGCGGAGGAGGATATCGCCCCCACGATCTATCTCCAGGACTTTTATCAGGAGCTGGAGGGCGGCCAGACCTTATCCCAGATCTGTGACCGCATCCATCAGCTCTACGTAGAGAACCCCGGCCTGCCCTATCTGGATTCCAGCGCCCTGTCTTCCTATCAGGATATCAAGGACCGGATCGTCTACAAACTGGTCAATACCCAGGCTAACAGCACTCTGCTCAAAAAACTGCCCCATATCCCCTTCCACGATATGTCCATGATCTGCTATCTCCTGATCGAGCAGCGGGAACAGGGATATGTGACCGCCCTGATCCACAAGGAGCACCTGCGGGCCTGGAAGGTCCGGGAAAAGGATCTTTTCCTCACCGCCATACGGAACACCCCCGCCCTCCTCCCGGCCGTGATCCAGCCCATGAGCCAGGTCTTAAAGCAGCTGGCCCAGGACGCGCTGGGAGACGACTGTGATGAACAGGACCTGGACTCTCTTATCCAGGCCACAGAAGAACGCCGTCTGGAAAATGAGCCCCTATTCCCCACCCTCTATGTACTGACCAACCCGGCCGGGGTCAACGGCGCCGCCTGTATGGCCTATCCCCAGGTGATCAAAAACTTCGCGGACCGTCTGGGGCAAGATCTTCTCATCCTGCCCTCCAGCATCCATGAAGTCCTCCTGGTCACAGACTCCGCCGACTATGACCACGAAGAGATGAGCCAGATGGTCGATGATATCAACCAGACCGAAGTACCGCCCGAGGACCGCCTGTCCAACCAGATCTACCGCTACAGCCGTGCGGACGAGCAGATCACGATCGTTTCCCACGGACCTGCCCTAGTCGGAACAGGGAATCGATAAAAAATATGGCCAATGCGATCGCGCCTGCCACCTGGAGGGTCTGGATCAGATAACGATCCGATAAGGTACGCATATCCCGGATCATGTAGTAAACGCTCCTGTATATCGAGGCGCCCGGTACCAGCGGGAGGATCCCTGCGATCAAAAAGACCGCCACCGGCGCCTTCAGCCTCCTGGCAAAGATATGGCTCATGCACGCCACCATCAGGCTGGCCGCAAAGGCCGCCAGCGGAGCTGACTCCGTCTCCAGCTTCACGATCTGATAGACCAGCCACCCGATACCCCCCGCGGTCCCTGCATGGAGAAGGTACTTTTTCGGCACCTCCAGGAGGAGCCCCAGGCTGATCACGGCCCCAAAAGCCCCCAGAAAACGGACCATCATCGTCCAGATCACAGACGGTCACCTCCCATAAATACCTTGAACAGGCCCATGCTGGCGCCAACTCCCGCCGCCACCGCCAGGGCGGTGACCACAGCTTCCAGCATCCTGGCCACCCCTGCGCTGTAGTCGCCATTTAATGTATCCCGGATCGCTGTGGTAAAGACGACACCGGGGACCAGGGGCATGATCGCGCTCACGATCACAGTATCCCGCTGGATCTGGGGCAATAGGGTGCTCTCCAGCCCCAAGGCTGTGAAGCCGATAAAAAAGGAAGCCACCACTTTTGCACAGAAATCATTAAAATGGATCCGCCTGGCCAGGGTCAGCGCCATCGCCAGGACCACCCCCACCAGGAACACCGCAAAACAGTCAGAAAGACTGCCGTCGAACATCACAGCGAAAAACACACAGGTCCCCACATACCCGATCTGCTTAAAAGCAGGCTTGTAGATCACCGTCTCCCGGATGCGGACCAGCTCTTCATAGGCCTCTGCCACGCTCAGCTTTCCTGCGCACAGCTTTCGGGACACCTCATTAGCCAGGTAGATCCGGTTCAGGTTGGTGGCGCGGCCCGCCACCCGGCGCACCACGGTCATGGCTTCTCCGTCCGGATCGTCCAGGCTCACGTAGATCCCGGTGCTCAGCACGATGTTCTCCCCGCGGGCTCCATCTGCCAAGGCCAGGATGTGGTGGATCGTATCCTCCACCCGGTAGATCTCCGCACCGCTGACCAGCATGATCTCACCGGCCAGGGCAGCGGTCTCTAAAAGCATCTTATTCGTTTCCATCATCTATACCTGATCATATGGCTTGCCACAGCGCCCGTTCCGGCAAAGAGGGCGCCCCTTGCGGGCGATGCTCCCTCACGCTGCCAACAGACCCTCACGCTGACAACAGACCCTCGCTGCCAGCAGACCCTCACGCTGACAACAGATCCTCATACTGCCAGCAGACCCTCATGCTGACAACAGATCCTCACGCTGCCAGCAGACTCCCCACCTGATACACCAGGACCGCCATAGCCCAGGCCACCGCCAGCTGGAACAGGACCATCCCAGCCGTCCACCGCCTGGAGCCGGTCTCCCGCCTGATCGTCCCGATCGCCGCCACACAAGGCGTGTACAGCAGGCAGAAGATCATCAGCGCATAGGCGTTGACGCCGCCAAAGCCGCCGGCTGCCAGGCTCTGCATCAGCATCCCCTGCCCCTGGACCGAATTGATGTTCCCGATCCCATAGAGCACGGAGAAGCTGGAGACCACCACCTCTTTTGCCGACAGACCGGAGATCAGCGCCACCGCGATCTGCCACTGCCCCAGCCCTGCCGGAGCCAAAAGCGGCGTGAGGATGCGTCCGCAGATCGCCGCAAAGCTCTCAGACACCTCCTGCACAAAACCGCCGGGACCTACGTTCAGCACGAACCACAGGATGATCGAAGCCAGAAAGATGGTGGTCCCCGCCTTGGTCAGGTAATCCTTTACCTTGTCCCACACATAGATCGCTACCGTGCGGGCGTTGGGGGACTTATACTCCGGCAGCTCGATCATCAAGCCATTATCCCCGGTAGGGCCGGACAGCTCATTCACCGCAAACGCGATCAAGATCGCCATGACCAGCCCGATCAGATACAGGGAGTAGGCTACTAAGAGCGCCTGCTCCGGAAAGAACATATCCGCAAAAAGAACATAGATCGGCAGCCTGGCCGAGCAGGACATGAACGGCGTGATCAAGATCGTCCGCCGACGGTCCCTGGGGCTCTCTAAGGCTCTGGTGGCCATCACAGCCGGCACCGTACAGCCAAAGCCTAGGAGCATGGGCAGGAAAGCCCGCCCGGACAGCCCCACCATGCCCATGGTCTCGTTCATCACATAGGCCACCCGGGACATATAGCCGCTGTCCTCTAAAAAGGCCAGCGCCAGGAACAGGATAAAGATGTTGGGCAAAAAGGTCAGTATCCCGCCCACCCCGGCGATGATCCCGTCCACCAGCAGGGAGATCATCCAGGAAGCCACATGGATATGCTGCAGGAATGCCAATACGGCGGCCGAGAACAGGTCCAGCCCTTCCTCGAAGTAGCCTTTTAAAAAGTCTCCTACCGTAAAGGTCAGGAAGAACACCAGCGCCATGATCCCTAAAAAGATCGGGATCCCCAGGACGGGGTGGCACAGATAGCGGTCTACGCGGTCCGTCCAGGCGGACTTTTCCTCCTTATTGAACAGGCATTCCTCCACCACCGCTTCGATATAGTCATACTTTTCATTGATGATCTGCTTGCTGTAGTTCTTATCCACGATGTTGTTCACATCCACCGGATGGTCTTCGGCCACCATCTCGTCATACTCCAAAAGCTTGACCGCATGCCAGCGCAGGTTATCCATCTCGCCGTAATGCGCCTTTAAGACCGTCTCCACCTTCTCGATCTTCGCCTCCAGCCCGGGACTGTAGCGCATCACAGTCCCGTGAGGCCCTTCCTCATAGTGGTGGACCACCGCGTGCATCAGCACATCCAGACCTGTCCGCTTTCTGGCCGATACCGGTACGATCGGGATCTCGCCCAGCATCTCCGGCAGGCGGTGCAGGTCGATCTCCATCCCCCGCTCCTCCACGATATCGATCATGTTCAGCGCCAAGATCACCGGCCGCTTCAGCTCCAAAAGCTGCAGGGTCAGGTACAGGTTCCGCTCCAGGGAGGAGGCGTCCACCACATTGACGATCACGTCCACTTCCCTGTCCTCGATGCATTTCCTGGTCACCTTCTCCTCGATGGTGTAGGAGCTGAGGCTGTAGATGCCCGGCAGGTCGATCACCTTGATGGGCCTCCCCTTGTAGCTGGTCTCTCCCTCTACCCGCTCCACGGTCACACCGGGCCAGTTAGCCACCTTCAGCTTCGCGCCGGTAAAGGCGTTGAACAAGGTGGTCTTCCCGCAGTTGGGGTTCCCCACAAAGCCTACACGGATGGGGTCTTTTCTCTCTTCGATACTGCTCATAGCTCAAGCCCCCTTCCTTATCTCCCTTTTTTCGGCGCGCCGTCTGTATACCTGCCGGCTCCCGCGATCCGGGCTCCGGCCCCATGGCCGATCCTGGTTCCGGCCCCATCGCCGACCCGGGCTCCGGTCTCTTCGCCGATCCTGGCTCCGGCCCCATCGCCGACCCGGGTTCCGGCCCCATCGCCGACCCGGATTCCGGCCCCATCGCCGATCCGGCCATGCCCGGCCGTCACCTCGATCCCCTCCGCGATCGCCCGCCCCAGTGCGAGACGGGTCCCCCGGACCTTGATGATCACAGAACCGCTCTTCTTTTTATTTAAGACCGTCACCTGGGTCTTTTCATTGACCCCCAGAGCCTCCAGCCTGCGCCCGATCGCCTCCGCCACCAGGATGCTCCTTACATGGTATGACTCCCCTTTTTCACATTCATTCAATTTCATCGTCTCATGCTCCGATCGCTCTGTGTTTTAAAGCATTACTATTGTAAGCTTATTGAGGATGAATGTCAATAACAGCCATCCGCCACAGAGCGCCCGGAGGCCCGATGGCGTTACTTTTCACACCCACGCCAGCTGTTGGATAGGTGCAGGAGCATTGCCGGCCACCCGTCCGCATCCGGAGGCCCGGTCCCCCACGGGGACACGCTCTCGCCCCATGAGACATATGGCACAAAAGCCCAGTCACTCCAGCTCCAGAAGCATCTTCTTGACCTCCACCATCCGGTCACGCAGCCTGGCCGCCTCCTCGAAGTTCAATTCCGCGGCGGCCTGGCGCATCTTCTTGGTCAGCTCCCTGGCCAGCTTCTCCAGCTCCTGCTGATCCATAGACTCCAGATCCTTGTCCATATCCTTCTCTCTGGCCTCTGCGGCCTTAGAGATGGAGATCAGCTCCCGCACCGCCTTCTGGATCGTGGTGGGCGTGATGCCATGCTCCGCATTGTACTGCTGCTGGATCCTCCGGCGCCGTTCGGTCTCATCGATGGCATGGCGCATGGAATCGGTGATCGTATCCGCGTACATGATCACATGGCCCTCCGAATTCCTGGCCGCACGGCCTATAGTCTGGATCAGAGAGGTCTCCGACCGCAAAAAGCCTTCCTTATCCGCATCCAGGATCGCCACCAAGGTGATCTCCGGGATATCCAGGCCCTCCCGCAAAAGGTTGATCCCCACCAGCACGTCGAATACATCCATACGCATATCCCGGATGATCTCCGCCCGCTCTAAGGTATCGATATCCGAATGGAGATATTTCACCCGGATGCCCACCTCCCGCATATAATCGGTCAGATCCTCCGCCATCCGCTTGGTCAGGGTGGTGATCAGCACCTTGTGATGACCTTCCACCTCCTTATTGACCTCGCCTACCAGGTCGTCGATCTGCCCTTCCACCGGCCGCACCGAGATCTCCGGGTCCAAAAGGCCCGTAGGCCGGATGATCTGCTCCGTCCGCAGCAGCTCATGCTCCTCCTCATAAACCGAGGGGGTGGCCGAGACAAAGAGCATCTGATCGATCTTGCTCTCAAACTCCGTGAAGTTTAAGGGCCGGTTATCCAGGGCGGAGGGCAGACGGAACCCGTACTCCACCAAGGTGGTCTTCCTGGAACGGTCTCCCGCGTACATCCCCCGGACCTGGGGCAGGGTGATATGGGACTCGTCGATGATGATCAGGAAATCATCGGGGAAATAATCGATCAGTGTGCAGGGCGGCTCCCCCGGCGCAGACCCTACCAGATGGCGGGAATAGTTCTCGATGCCGGAGCAAAAGCCTGTCTCCCGCATCATCTCCACGTCAAAATTCGTCCGCTCCGCGATCCGCTGGGCCTCCAAAAGCTTGTCCTCGCTCTTAAAATAGGCCACCTGGGCCTTCATCTCCTCTAAGATGTTCTCCGTGGCGGTCATCATCTTATCCTTAGCCACCACATAGTGGGAAGCCGGAAAGATCGCCACATGGCCCAGCTGGGCCTTCACCTCCCCGGTCACCGTGTCCACCTCGCTGATCCGGTCCACCTCATCCCCAAAGAACTCCACCCGGTAAGCCTCATTCCCCGAATAGGCCGGGAAGATCTCCACGATATCCCCCCGCACCCGGAAGGTCCCCCGGTGGAAATCCATATCATTGCGGGTATACTGGATATCGATCAGCTTCTCGATCACCTCATCCCGGTCCTTGACCATCCCCGGCCGCAGGGAGATCACCATCTCCTTATAATCGATCGGGCTGCCCAGGCCGTAGATGCAGGAAACGGAGGCCACGATCACCACGTCGCTCCGCTCCGACAGCGCCGCCGTAGCCGAATGGCGCAGCTTGTCGATCTCGTCATTGATGGAGGAGTCTTTCTCGATGTAGGTGTCGGTAGAGGGGACGTAGGCTTCTGGTTGATAGTAGTCGTAGTAGGACACAAAATATTCTACCGCATTCTCTGGGAAAAATTCCTTGAACTCGCCGTACAGCTGGGCAGCAAGGGTCTTATTGTGCGCTATTACCAAAGTCGGCTTGTTAAGCTGTGCGATCACGTTGGCCATGGTAAAGGTCTTGCCGGAACCCGTAACCCCCAGTAAAGTCTGGAATTGGTTGCCTTCCTTGAAGCCTTTGACCAGAGCTTCTATGGCCTGGGGCTGGTCGCCGGTGGGCTTGTATTCCGAGTGGAGTTGAAAGATTTTTTGTTCACTTTGCACAAAAGCCACCTCCAAAATTCATAGTAAAAAAGGATGCGTATATGCCACAAATCCGTCAAGGAACTTTTTATTTTCGTCGCAGCTTTTACTCGGATCAGAAAAAAGCAGGTCCACGACGGATCCTGTTCACGATCTGCTGTTTTTGCAACTCAATACACCGCCGTGATCCCATATGGACTTTAGCCGCACTAAAAAGCTTTTTTATCTTACCACAGATCGGTAGCTTTGTATAGATGCGGAATCGAACTTTTGTTCTTTTTGTCCTTTCTCCTAGGTTCCTTCATAGGTGATGATGGAGACCGCCTCCGCATAGGCCCCGTATTCCCACAGCTTTTCAAGCTCCGTCATACGTTTTCTGTTTTCATTCTTTCTTTTTACCTTTCCCGATGATGCCCTGGAAAGCTGCCATTGCAGTAGACACAAAGCGTGCCGGCAGTTCCTCCGGAGCGCAGACCAGACTTTCGGGTACATGATCCCAAAGCAGGAGATGACGGAACCGGTAAAAGATCACTTTGTCTATCGTGATGATCTCCGGTCCATATTCCGGCCCTCTCCAGATACCGTCAAAGGTAAGCTGTGCGCCATATCCGTGGAGAAGGTCTGCCATATGATAGGACATATATTGGTTCCTGCCACTCCCCTGGTACAGGCCCCACTTGCCAGCCGCCGTGATCATGAAAAGCTGCGTTACCTGAATGCCGGTAAATACCGCCAGATCATACTGCCCCTGGCACACAGGTATCTTAAGCTGGGGAATTGGCTGTTTCCATTTATTCTTCCTTGTGTATTTTTCCCAGATATCCCGCTTTGTCAAGAGATCTCTGGGGATCCAGCCTCGCAGGTTCGGATCCCGGAATGATCAGCGGGCAAAATCCAGATCATTTAAAAGATCAGATCAGTCTGTAATTTTTTGATACTTTCAATCCCAAACATGATGCAGAAATATATACTTTATGCTTCCATTCTCTTTCCTGTAAATAGTCCTTATCGTGCATACTGATGATATGGTCTGTTATCTCTGTATATGGAGCTATCTTTTTCGCGATACGGACCAATTTATGATATATCCTGGTCAGACACTCCGGTCTTGCAATATATC
>CAJUFE010000021.1:0-52466 GCA_910585635.1 uncultured Lachnospiraceae bacterium
ACATCACTGGTAGAAGAGCGTAAAGAGGAAGCCTCTCGCGCATCGCTGGTAGAAGGGCGTAAAGAGGAAGCCCCTCACGCATCACTGGTGGAAGAGCGAAAAAAGGAAACGGCGTTTCCCTGACAAAGAAGCCGCCGTCTCCAAGCTCACAACCGCCAAATGGACAGCTGCATAAATAGTATACCCTATGCAGCTCCATCTGGCAAGAGTTCACAGGAAATATTGTCGTGCAGATCGATGTGATGATCACTGACGGAGCGATAAATATCGATATTTTTTTTACATTTACCAGATAGCTAAAGTATCCGGCTAAACTTAATACCAATGCGATAGCCCCAATAAATCTGACCATCTCGATCACCTCTCTTTTCTAAAGATCCACTTTTTCTGGACCTGGAAGCTAAGCAAAAATAGAATGGTATCAACCATGATCTTTCCAAATTGTACTGGAGCGACCCCCATCTCACTGACCAATGATACAAGGCTTGCCGAACATACTAATTGGCACATGCACAAACCATAATATTTTAATATAGTCTTTTTTCCTTTTGCTCTAAAGACAACATTTTTATTTACTGCGTAATTAAACAGTGAAGAACATACTCTTGCCAAAAAAGTAGCGATCCATATTTTCTTATCATTCTGTAAAGATCCCAAACTTACGACTATCAAGCAAAATAGCCCGTAATCGACAAGAAATGATAAAAAAGCAGACATGATATATTTTAAAAAGGTTGTAAAGATCGTCCGATAGATCGCCAGTGAGTCCTTGACCGGATCAAAGTGTGTCCCCTGATCATCGTTTATATATACGGTCCTGATCGGAACTTCATGTATTTTAACAGAAAATTGTATCGCATCGATCAACATGACGGTTTCGTATTCAAAACGTTCCCCTGGTAAGATCACCCATTTATCAAGGTGTCTGTTTGGGATCCCACGTAATCCAGTCTGTGTATCTGAAACATCACCGCCGATCAATACTTTTAATATGATACGTGTTAATTTATTACCTATCCTGCTTTTTATCGGTACACTATCATCATCGAAATCCCTAACCCCAAGATAAGTGCATCTGGATATTGTGACATTGCCTGTGCGATCATCCACACATCCTCAACTCTATGCTGTCCATCACAATCAGCAGTTATAACGCCTCTTTTCCTATTTGCATAATGTACCAGATAATGATCAAATGCATCTTTTAATGCCCTACCTTTTCCCATATTAACTGCATGTGTTAACAGTTCGATCTCTTCTTTATCAGATAAATCGTCAAATATCCACTTACATTTTGTATCACTTCCATCATCGATCAAAATGATCTTATCTATCCCACTAGCGATCAATCTTTCAACATAATCCAACAGTTCCTCATCCGGATCAAATGCCGGAATGACTACACATATATCCATTTTATCTGACAGCGTTCCATTAACGATGGCCGCATATCCTCCTCTTTCATGTCGTTAGTCCATTCTCTTTGACCATTACCCTAATACACTTTTTTACTATCCTGCAAAAAAAGATATACAGGTCAAATGGAACGATCTTTCTAAACCATCTGATCCGATAGATATCCAGATCCATCTGATTTTTCTGTGATTTTTCAAAGCTGATCGTTTCATATTTTTTTGCGATCCACTGAAGCACATCTGTTGATGGCGTATGTTTAAAATAGATCCGACCATTTCTAAATGCCTTGATCCGTCTAAAAGAATACATTCCAGGATACCTATCTATAACATATGTCCCATATGTCTCAAACTCGCTAAATCCAGCATATCTGATCTGCTCATCTCTAACTGATGATAGTATCGTCTTAAACCAGGGCTGGTCTGGAGAGCTTGAGGAGATATCATCGATCAATTGCAGCATATAGTCCTTTCGAAACATCATATGCTCTGCGATAAAAGACTCCTTTATACTTTTTTTCAATCCGAGCAAAACGTTTATCGTATCAAAATATGCTTTGTTATATTCGTCCTTTACTGAAAAGATCGGCCGCATTCCATCATCAAAAAATCGTATTTCTTTTATAGGGATCGTATCCGCGTCCCAAACCAGATAATATTCATTTTTACTCCATTGCGCATATGCCATTTTTAGAAATTGCTGAAAATACCAACCGGCTCTTGTCTCTCCACCTCTTAAAACTAGATCATCGTATATCACTTTATAGCTCATATCTTCATCAAGCTCATCCTCTTCCATAAATCGGACGGGATATGCTCTAAATCTATCACAAACACATTTAGAAGATATAATGATCACTTTGTCACATTTGATATATTTTTGGATATAAAAAAGATTTGTCAGCAAAATATCAATATCTTTTTCACTAACTGGTATCACCAGATCAAATATAGGCTCCATAACTGTCCTTTCTATCACTCATGTCAAAAGCATCATCTTTTCTTCATGATCTTTTCTTCAAATATCCCCAGCAGCGAATCTTTTAGATAATTGAATTTTTTTGACCTTCCCCAAAACACAACGATATCGATCAAAGCGACTACAAGGCAGATAAATCCTCCACTCACAAAGCGTGTAAAATGGTCATGCGCTTTTACTATCTTCATGATCTGCATGCAAGAATAATAAACGATAAGGAAATTTACGACATAGAACATATGTGTCCGCCAATATCGATACTGGTCTCGTATGTCTGCAAAGTACTCAGAAAACACAACTCTGCTCCGCCCAACCCACATAATGACTTGAGAGACCACAGTTGCAAAAAAGACACCTTCAACCCCTATGGTCTTCGCACCGATGATCGAAAGTATGATATTGACAGCTGCTCCAATGATATAAATCTTTTTCATCTGTCGAAAAAAACCCAAAACCTCTACATATTCTGCAACTGGTCCATGTACTATAGAAATATAGATATCTATAAACAATAAATAGATAACACTTCCTTTCAAGATAAACCCTTCACCCAGCCATAATGATATGAATATATGGACTAAAGAAAGTGTCGGACCGAGGATCAAAAGAGCGATAACATATCTTAAAAAATCGTAATTTATAAATAATTCAAATGCTTTCTTTTTATCATTCTCCGCTAGATAATTTCCGATCATCGGTCTAAATGGGGTGAAAAATACTGTTAGCAGTGTATGTATTGTTGAAAATATCGTTTTATAGTTCCCTATATATCCTATGATCCGAGTACTGATAAATGTTGATATCACAAGATTATCCGTAGATGAATATATATATCCAGCGATCTTGCCTGCAAATACATTTTTTGTATCACGGAATACATCTCTTGCCAACCCATTATTTAACGTAACATTTTGGGTGTTGATCCAACTATAGTATTTCTTTGCATAAAAAACCACGATGATATTCGCAGTTAATTTTTCCAGCAGATAAAACACCACAAATAGTAGATAACTTTTTATTATGATCAAAGAAAGGATCTTAAGTGTACCAAAGAAGATATTGCATATGACATCTATACTTGATAGGATATACTGCTTTTGCTCTGCATACAAAAGTGTTCTTTTATATGCCATGAAATATGTAACCGCTGTTGCCAATACATATAATAGATACGATATCAGGATCACAGACCACGGGACAGTTATATCATTGATCATGTATCTCAAGAACGGAATGACACAGACTCCTATGCCGATGATCGATATCCCAATGACTGTATAGATCCTTTTAAGCAGGTATAAGATCTGATTGATCATATGATGATCATTTTCTGCTATTGGCCTATATAGTCGGTATACGATAGCAAATTGAAATCCTAACTCCGTTAATGAAAGCATCGCTAGGATATCTGCGATCACACCATTCAAGCCAAGATAGTCGATACCAACGCCATAGATAAATGCATTCCTCGTCCCAAATGAAATGGCAGAGGTTATGATCTGTGCGACAAGCACGATAATACCAGATTGAAAAAGGGTCTTTTTTCTATCCATTCTTTCACTTCCCCATTTTACCTATCATTCTATATCGCCTCCAGCATTTAATAGGTGCACCTTGCGCCTTACGTTTTTTCCAAAATATCCCTCTCCCCACCCTTCTTTATAAAGCTTTCCTTTTTTGAAATGATCCACTCCTCGGAACGGTCCCACCAGCATAGATCGATCAACTTTTCAATCACTTCTCTCTCAAAACGATATCGTATAACCTTGGCCGGTACTCCGCCTACCACAGCGTACGCCGGAACGTCTTTTGTCACCACAGCTCCCGCACCAACAACGGCTCCATTATGGATATATACTCCCCCCCCGTATTATTGCATTGATACTGATCAATACATCATTTTCTATGATGACCTTTTTATTAAAATTTACCTCTGGTAAGCCGAACAAATGCTCGACCGGATAGGTTGTAATCCTATCCAGGTGATGTTCACCTGGATTGATCCTCACGCCGCTGGAGATCGAGCAATACTTTCCGATGACCGCATTCTCTACCGTTGATCCCTCATTGATATAGCTGTGGTCACCGATCACTACATCATCTGCGATGACCGAATGCCTGCCTACCGATACATATTTTCCATAGGATGCTTTTAAACTTGCTCTATGACTACGGAGCTTTATGTGCGATCTTTTTGCGAGTCCTCTTGCTTTGATAAAAAATCTTATCCTATTTTTGATGGCCTTTACTATGTATCCCAATTTTTCATCCTCCGGATCCTTTTATTTCTAAATGTGATCCTTAATCTTTCTGGAGATAATCTCATGGCCAGATTTTTGATCTTTCGTTTACACTCATTCCAATATAGACCATCCCGGGCATTTTCCAAGATATATCCTGCTGATATCTCTCTATCATCAACAAACGCATTTGGTATGATCTGATATTTATCTATATTTGATGTGATATGTACTTCCATAGTCCTTTTCTGAAGATGTACATAAAGAATTGGGTAACTTATGATCTGCCCATTCTCGTATACGACCCTTTTTAGATCTCCATGCTCAAATGTAAAGATACATGGATATAAAGCCGTTGGGATCGGCTGTGCAAGAGTAAATCTCCTCCTCTGAAAAGATACATCCGCATAGATCACACTTTCATAGGATCGAACGCCCAAATATCTACATATTTCTGTGAATCCTCCCCCTTCATCAAAATGTACTACACATTTTGTGCGGAACGCCTCTTCGTAATTAAAAACCCCTTCTCGTTCAAACCCACCCTTTGTCTTATATAAAGACCGTGAAAGATCATCATTTCTTAAAATAGTCATATGTCCATGGCAAAAGATCTTATCATACCTACAGAACTCAATCTGTCCAAAAAAGCCTCTTAAATCCCCAAGGATCATATCGCAATCACAAAACCCCCAAAAATCATACTCCTTTAGTTCATCCTGGAATATATCACCCCACATCGGTTTAAAATCAACTATCTTGTAGATATTTGTAAGTTCTACATCAAATCCTAACCTCTTCTCGATCTTTTGGGCCAGTTCTCCAAAAGACATATCAAGCCTTTTACAATTCAGCGGTAATGCCGGAAAATCTTCGATGTCCGAAACAAAAATAAAATCCACAGATTGATTTAACGAACATGAATGCAAAAATAAGGTAAAGTAATCATGTAGCTTTCCAAAATAAGGTATGATAAAAGCAACCGTTTCCATTAAAATATCCCTTTCTTGTGTTCAGCCTTTATAAGGATCCAATCCAATGGATAATACTCGCTGTCCAAATGATCCACGAGAGGAGCGATAATCTTTTTATCCACATAGTCATTTAACCATGCCGCCCACCAAGAATATGTGCTGTTAGATATTATCTGCGATCTGCACGACCGCATTAGTTCAAATACCTCAACATCCGTTAGTCCGCAATACTCTTCCACAATATATCTTACATCATATCCATCAAACAGATCATGTGCTGATCTTATATCGTTTTCTTCGCAAAAAACATATATATCCGGATTTTGTAATAATCCTTGGATGTGCGAGATAGCCTTATGATAATACTCTACATCTATCCGATCTTCTACTCTATAATCACCTAACCGTATATGGAGCGCCACTGTATTTTTTGACGATAATCGGTCACAGATCATCTTTATCCTATCAGGCATATCCCTCATAGTGAACTGTGATCTTATTTCTTTCTCATACTTACTAAAATATCTATAATTTTGCCAATAGCCTTGGACATATACATTTTTCTTTCCTGAGCAATCAACCGGCTCATATCTATAATATCTCTTCGGTTCTTCTATTAACATTTTATAAAACAACCCTATCTGAAACCTTCGTTTTATCCTCGCAGCAACTCTGCTGATCACATCATTTCTTTTCGGTGTTGCTAAGCATATCGCTTTTGTATTTATAGCGTATCGATCCAACTCAAATGCCCGTGGGTCATATTTATATCCTGCAAGATCGATGATCATTTCATGCCCAATCTCCCTTGCCAAAGAATATCCAAATGCATATTTATAAAACTGATTTCCCAATCCCTCTGTTATCCTCACATAAACCATACCTTCTCCTTCTATGATATGTTGAAAATATAATGTTTCCAAACAGAAAAATGAAAATGTTTTTGTAGAATCCCAGCAAAGCCCCCTCCATGATAAAATAAAAGCTATACACGGCGCCAAGCATCAGATAACTGACCTTTTTTTCTTTTTCAGACCATAGCATCGTCATAAGATATACCCATATAAATAGGATAAAGAACACGATCCCGTTATTTAACATCAGATTGATATAGCCACAATCTAAGGCTCTGTTTTCGCCTATAGCCCCTGATAAAGTCAGTTCATATATATAATGTCCACCAAGATTGATCGGATATTTTTGGATATATTGTGATGCGAAAGTCAATCTATGCTCTAAGGCAACATCCAATCTTGATATCAAGGTGTTCCCCACATCCATTAAATACATTGCCGCCAAGCAAAACACTGCACATATCGTAGGGGACCAAACGATCAGTCTACAAAATCCTCTATTTTGTTTTCTGTTTAGGATAAAAAAACAGCCCAAACATATAAGATATAAAATAAAAGAGGTCCTTGATCTAGATAGAAAAAAACCGATCACATTTAAAACACAAAAAAATAATATGCTCCCTCTCTTTATCTTTTCTCTGTCCTTCCAGCATAAATACATAAGAAACATCTGTAAACATAAAAATTGCAATCCATTTGGATGTCCAATCCCAAAATGATATCTCCTCACCTCTATCCCATATCCAGCTCTATATATATCTGTATAGATAGGGATATCAAGAAATAATGGCATTAAAAAAACCCCTATCAAAATATACAAATGTGTGAAATACAAATACTTAAACAATCTTTTAAAATCTATGCATTTACTCCCTACTACGATCAAAGCAGACCATACAGGCAATTTTTTTCCACTGACCACCATTGCAGACAGACAAACGGCCATCAGCAAGATCATCCTATAGATATCCCGTCTTGTGTATTTCGTTAAAAGGATCTTGACCATCAGCATTGGTATGGCTGCTGCAAAAATCCCAATGCTGAACAGACCTTTATATGTATAAAAAGTGTATCGTACGATCAACAGACAGACTGCGAGATAATATAACGTATTCATAGTTTTCTTTTCTTATTTTTTAATCCTTCATATACACTGAACAGCTTAAATAAAAATAATCCCGGGATCAAATAGACATGGTCACTTAGCTCACGTATCAGTACATCATATGACAGCCTTCCGTATCTTCCATAATAAAAATATTTAGCTGCTGCCTTTAGCTTGACCTTAACAGGTATCCCAGAACAGCTCAATTGTAGGTTAAAGAACATGTTCGAATTTCTAGGGCTGTTTCGGTAATGTTCCTTGATATTGCGAGTCAATCCATCTTCAAGATACTCTGTAATATATATTTTTTCATTAAACCATCGAAACCGATAGCCTTTCTTAGCAAGAGAGAGCCAAAGATACCCCTCTACCATAAATTTCTCGTTTGATCCATCCGGGAATGGGAAACTTTTCAAGATATCAGTCCGGACCACTTCTGCTCTATCTCCGCTCATCTTATACATATACCGATATTCTATCGCATCTGCATCAACATGATCACATACTCTGCATCCATTTCCCTTTTCATCCGCCTCTCCATACCAAAACTCCCATGCTTTTCCTGCCCTATCCATACGAAGCCCAGCCACACCAGCAAATCGATCGTCATCTTCGACCTGTCGGCAAAAAAACAGGATCTTCTCTAAAGCATCGTCGGTCAAATGATCATCTGAATCAACTATAAAAAACCATTTTCCTCTTGCTTCTTTAGCTCCTTTATTGATCGCGATATGTTTTCCAGCGTTTTCTTGTTTAAAATAGCTGACCTCTATTTTCTTCTCTCCTTGAAATCCCTCAACCGTCTTTTCTGTCCCGTCTTCTGACCCATCATCAATGATGAGCCATTCAAAATCCTTTACGCTCTGCCTGCACAAAGAATCATATAGCGTCCTTAATCGGTCTGCACGGTTATAGGTGGCTGTAAACACAGTTATCTCCATCACGACTCCAATCAAAGCATTTCTAGATATCTACTCACATTCTGTGCATAGACATGTATATCAAATTCTTTCGCTCTTCTTTTTGCCTCTTGACTTATTGTAATAAATTTCTGCGGATCAGTTATCCTCTGCAAAATGATATGATCGAGCTTATCACGCAGTCCTTCCACGCTTACTTCATCGACTAGATACCCGTTCAAGCCATCCTCTATGATCTCCGGGATCGCTCCTCGTCTAAACGCAACACACGGGATACCCGAGGACATAGCCTCGATCAGTGTTATCCCGAAACCCTCATTCCAACGCGCCGGATGTACAAACAGATCCGCCTTTGCAAGCCATTTTTCAATGTCTGGCTTAGGACCGACAAAACAGATCTTTTGCTGCATTTTTGATCGCTTTACGAGATCGATAAGTTCCTCTTTGGCCGCTCCATCTCCGATGATAGATAGTGCAAATGGATATCTGACATTGCTCAGAGCATCTATCAACAGATCTATCCCTTTTACCCTTACGATCCGACCTATGAAGATCATCTGTATTGGCCTATCTATATCATACTTTCTTATATGATCGAACCGCTTATAATCCGTTCCGTTATAGATCACTGTGACCTTATCCAGTCTGCATATCCCCTCTAGACTTTGTTTTACTGATCGAGAGATCGCTATATGGCCATCCGCAATGGCTGATACCCATCGAAATAGCGCTAAAATATATCTTTTTTTAAAAAGATCTTCTGCATTGGCATGCAGATAGAGGATAAGTCTCGTGCTTTGTAAAGTTTTCTTTAATATTCCTGCAAATAGCAGCATTACAGGAGATACCCCCTGCACGATCACATATTCTATCCTATTCGTCCTTACATAGCGATCAAATACCAAATACTCTCTAACTATATCTGCACATTTAAATCCTCTGACCACTACTCTATCTGTACAGCATTTGATCTTCTCTGCATTGACGCCACCGCCCCACAAAAAATAAAAATGCTCCTCTTCTTCGGAGTATCTCGCCAGATCTGCACATTGGCTCTCGATCCCTCCTATCCCACCTAATGCGAGGAGATGCAGGATCTTCTTTTTCATAGCATCTTCCACTCCTATAACTGTATATATCCCCCGATCTCCCTATCTGCTTCTTCTGGGATAAACCGCATGAACCCGCTGCACGGTGAAAATGTAAGTTCTGAGAAATAAATATGTCCATTGATAAAGTATAGATCCACGCGTACAAAAGGGATCCCTTTCGATAGTCTTCGGGCGATCTTCTCCATTTCTTCAAAACCTGATGGTCTTTCCGGCACTCTCTCGAATGGACGGAAGTCATCTCTCCTAAATCGCTCCATTTTCCAATCCATACTCAAAAAGCTGATCTGAGCTGTTTTATGGTCTTCCAATCCTTTTGATATATATAAAAATCGGGGTATCCCATTAAAACAATAGAATTTATAATCTGTAAGCCCTTCATCTACACTTTCTTCCATATATTTTTCAGCTAATATCCTTGGCGGGACATTTTTATACGGCCATTCTCTTCCTGCCCAATAATAATTTCTTTTTAAAGATCGGTTTATCTTTTTTCTGACTGCCTTGACATCCATTTGTTTTTTGTCTCTGCAGATGTATAGCCCACCACTATCATGAGAACACTTTAATACAAATCGATCCGGCAATCGTTCCAGATCGATCTCATCAAAAGTATCCCACACACCATAACCAGGTATGATATATTTCTCTCCGATAACATCGCTCACATATTTTTTCACCGCATATTTATCTACCAATGTTGTATAGATAGGTGCTCTGTCGTGAATCTTCAGCCATTGGAGTTTTTCATTAAACGTAACCGGATCTTTCAGATCGATCTTTTTTCCAAATCGACAAAAGTACATTAGTTTAATATATGTTTCGTCGCTCAGAGATCTAAGGCCACCTCTTATCCCCAGGACAAATAAAAAACGCATCATTTGGCTTTTTGCCCCCATATCATCCTCCAAGCTCCTGCAAGATCCTATCCATATGTTCCTCTACTCCATACTCGCGTTCACATTTAGCACGCGCTCTCTTCCCCATTTTTCTGCACAGTCCTTCATCCTCCACAAAAAGTCTTAATTTTTGTGCCAACTCCTCGGGGTCTTTCATTGCAAAGAGCATCCCTGTTTCATTATCATCAATGATCTCCGCCAAGCTCCCTACCCTGGATGCCACCACGGGTTTTCCATGGGCATACGCTTCTATAACTGTGTTCGGCATATTTTCATACCAGATCGCTGGACAGACGATACAGGTAGCTTTTGAAATAAGCTCTTCCAGCGCCTCCCCACCTAAAAATCCGGTAAAGATGATCTTCTCTTCTAGCTTATTTTCTACGATATATTTCCATAATTTTTGATCTTCCGCTGAATCCGATATCTTGCCCGTCATCTTTAAGACATATCCCGTATCTTTTAGCCATTTCATCGCCTTTATGGCATAGATCGGTCCTTTTTGATGTGCTAGCCTTCCCAAAAAAAGAAAATATCTCCCATTTTCATAACAAGGTTTGATCTTTGAAGTATCGATAAACGTAGGGACATGATCCACCTTCTCGGCCGGTACCCCTCCCTCTATGAGCTTTTTTCTTGAAAAGCTACAGGTACAGATAAATTTATCAACTTTTTCGAAGATCTTTTTCCTTTTATATAGCTTCATAGCATGGATACGGAGCATAGTCCCCGCCAAAGACCCTTTAACACATCTGCTTTTTATTGCTTTTCGATGATCTCCCTGGATACAAGCCTCACATATCTCATCTCCACAGAGAAGATCATACCGGGGGCAAAGCATAAAAAAGTCCGAGACTCTGTGTACTACCCTTACCCCCTCCCGTTTAGCCGCACGGATGATCGACGGGGAAAGGTGGTTGATCTCATGGAGGATATACACGGCATCTGGTCTGGTATCCTGTATCAGTCTTCTCAGTCGTTTTTCCGCATCCCAGTTCCATACAACCGCCCGATACATGCCGACCATGTTTTTTACCGTTCTTTTTGTATCTGCATACATGAGCTCATCTGCCCGTGGTTTAGCAAAATATCGTTTATATGGTGTCTCTTTGTTTTGTGGATGATCGACCGAAAATGGTATGATCTCGACCCCTCTTTTTTCGGCGGCTTCTATAAATTTAAACATATATTTTTCTGGTCCGCCCGCTATGAAATACCGATAATTCGCCACAATGATCTTCATCTCTGTCTCCATACTCAATGTGAGAAACTTGGATCACTTATAAAATCCAGCATACCACTCTGCAAATCTCCGCAAGCCTTCTCTAAGCGGTGTCACCGGCTTAAACCCAAAGTCATTTTCCAGATCTGCTATATCGGCATATGTGACCTCAACATCTCCAGGCTGCATCGGGAGTAGCTTTATATGTTTTTCCAGATCATGGTCCAGTGGGAGGATACCGGCTTTGATAAGCTCTTGCTGTAAGATCGACACAAAATCTAACAGGTCTTCTGGAGAATGGTTTCCGATATTATATACTTTGTAGGGTACTCCTGTCTGATCGTCTGGACCCTCTTGACCGTCCGGTGCTTTCTGCATGACCCGGATCACACCTTCAATGATATCATCTATATACGTAAAATCCCTTTTGCATTTCCCGTAGTTGAATATCTGGATCGTCTCATCTTTTTTCAGTTTATCTGTAAAACTAAAATAGGCCATATCTGGTCTGCCTGCCGGGCCATATACCGTAAAAAAACGCAGGCCCGTCGATGGGATATGATATAGCTTTGCGTATGCATGGGCGATCAATTCATCCGACTTCTTTGTCGCAGCATAAAGAGAGACCGGCCGATCGGTCTTATCTTCTGTGGAATATGGGATCTTTGTGTTTGCACCATAAACACTTGATGAGCTTGCATAGACCAAATGTTTGACACCAGCAAAGCCATGATCATAAGAGTGTCTGCAGGCCTCTATGATATTGTAAAAGCCGATCATATTTGACCTGATATACGCATCCGGATGATCGATCGAATATCGCACGCCAGCCTGAGCCGCCAGATTCACGACGATGGCCGGTCTATATGAGCTGAATAGCTCGCTGACGATAGCCTTGTCTGAAATATCTCCCTTTACGAAGGTAAATCTTTTATCATCTAAAAACCGCTCTAGCCTGTATCTTTTCAGCCTGATGTCATAATAATCGTTTAGATCGTCGATACCGACCACTATTGCATCTGGATGATCGACTAATATTTTTTCTGCCAGGTTTGCTCCAATAAAACCTGCAACTCCTGTGATCAGTACTACACTATCATTGATATCGATCTTACTCATACGCTCATTTATCCCCTAAATAAATCCTTATCTTTATACTCTATTTTAATTTATGATAAAAACAGCATCTCATATCGCTGCGTTATATCCTTCCACGTATACTTTTCTATGATCCGGCCTTTCGCCTTCTCCTCTAGCCTTTTCCTACCCGCCCCCGCTATCTGATCTACCTTATCGATCACCTCAGCCAGACTACCTTCTTTTTTCTTCCAGTACAAAGCCCCATCCCCCGCCACTTCCCGGTTAAACCCCACATCCAGCAGCAGGTTCACCTCCGTACTCCCCAACGCCTCCAGCAAACTAGGATTGGTCCCCCCGACCTCATGCCCATGGATATACCCATAGGCATCCTCCCGGATCTTCTTCAGCAGCTCCTGCTCATAGACCGTCCCCACGAACTTGATCCGAGGATCCTTTTGGAAATGCAGCCTTTTCTCCAGCTTCCGCAAAAACCGCGCATCCGCTGTGGTGATGATCGCCAGATCCCGCTCAGTCCCACTCTTCATGAACTCACGGATCATGGTCTCGAAATTATTCTCCGGTACGAAACGTCCCACGATCAGATAATAGCCATGAGGGCGCAGCCCTTTTTCCCTGAGCCACCCCTTATATCGCACATCATCATCCGCCAGCGTCGACGGGGTAAGGTCCGTCCCATAAGCGATAAAGGTGGTACGCGGCTGATACCTCGCATATTCCCTTTGGATATAGCGCTCAATGTTCTTGCTGTCACAGATGAGCAAGTCGCAATGTCCCACCATCAACCGCTCCGAAAGCTTCCAATACCGCCTGACCAAAAACGGCCATTTCCTGCGCTTCCACTCATGGCCATCCGGATTGACATAAAGCCTTCCGCCAAGCTTGTGGACCTCCCGCTCAAACCGTCTGGCAAAGGGACCGATCCGGCAGGCCAGGATGTAGATGATCGGATGCTCGACATGGTTCTTTTTGATATGATGGATACACCACCAAAATGCCTTTACATCATAATAGATCGCCTGGGCCGGACCGATAGTCGGGACCTTGATATTGAACCCGGTGGCGCCGTGATGGCGGAAGGTATGGATCGTGTTGCCTTTATCAGCCTTGCAGGCGATGTAATAGCGGATATTCTTATTGCCTTCATGGTATTCCGTAAGCTTGTCCACAAAGGTCTCATATCCGCCATAACCGCCAAATCCCTTACTCCCGATCACATAGACATCCTGCATCGATATCCTCTCCTTATCCCTTACCCACAAACCTCCCGCATCAACTCCTTCGCATACGCCCCCATACTCCCCTTCAGATCCTTCGGCGTGACCGCCTTCTCGATCCCCGCTAACTCCCGGTATTTCTCAAAGATATTGATCACCATCTTCATGGACAGAGGCCTTCCCAGCTTGGAGAGGAACATCTGCTCCCGGTACTCGCCCTCTCGTTCGAAGCAGTCGTGCTCCATGAGCCACTGCCCCAGCCGCTCCCGCAGAGCCTTAGAATAGAGATAGACCTGCCGGTCCTTGCCCCGCTTCCTGGACACTGTCAGGACGCCGGTCTCCCGGTCATAGTCCGTGACCTTTAAGCGCAGCAGCTCGCTGACCTCGATCCCGTGGTAAAAGAGCAGCTCCATCATCACCAGATCCCGCAGACAGACCCGCCTGCGGAAATCACTGTCCAGCCGGTCCATCTCCCGACAGATCGCCTGGAAGAAGGCATCGATCTCTTTTTTAGATAAAGCCTCGGCCGATCCTCCCGGCGATATCCCTGGCATCCTGTCTGATGATCTAAAGGACAGCCTGCCATCCGACACACCGCTTCCTTTAGCAGCCGGTCCGGGGGCCTGTCCGGTCTGCGCCAGATACGTCAAAAAATAGCGGAACACCCGACCCTTCCTGGAGATCGTGGAGGTCCGAAGCTTTCTCTCCATGGCCAGATAGCGCAGATACCGCAAGATCTCCTGCTCCAGGTCAGCTCCGCCTAATGCGGCCTCCCCCAGATCGGTCTCCGCCTCTGCCCCTCCATCCCGCTCCAGCCACCGGGAAAAATGCTCCAGGTCCAGCCGGTAGGCCTTCTCTGTCCGGTCGTCTAATCCCCGTCCGGTCACCTGGCTGCGGATGAAATCCTCGATCAGTCCATCCAGCGTTCTCTCGGACGGCCCATCCCATGCTCTGACCATAACCTCTCTCCCCTCCACAGCTCGGATCCCTGGCCCACCCTTCCTTTTCGCATCCACATAGCGGCCCCTACAGCCACCTTAAATATCCAAATAACTTCTTTGCATAGAACTTTTCTCGGTATTTATACCTTTTGCAGGTATTATTATACCTTTCACGAATATCCAAGTCAATGTTTTTTTCTTACAATAACCTTAAAAACCGCTTGGAACCTCTTGGAAATGGTTTCGATCGAGTCTATCGGGATGGGGAGTCCGCATGAACAGGATCGCAGAATTGAGAAAAGAAAAAAGGATGAGCCAGATCAGTCTGGGGATGAAGCTGAACGTCTCCCAGAAGATGATCAGCGCCTATGAGAATGGGATAAATGAGCCCAGCATCGATCTGCTGATGCGGATGGCCGATATCTTCCACGCGTCGATCGATTACATCGTGGGCTACTCGGATAACCGGTATCCGGAATATCGGATCTTGAACACCTCCTATCCCAGCCCCTCCGCGAAGGATATGGACCGCCTGTTCAATGACCTGTCCGACCGGAACAAATGGATCGCCCAGGGCGTCCTCCTGGGGCTCTTGGCCAGCCAGCAGGCAGAGCCCGCCCCAGCTGACGGCCTTGCCCAGTTCATCCGACCTGATGGATCTGCCAGGTCCACAGGATCTGCTAAGTCGGCGGATCCCACTGGGTCTTCTGGCCCCGTCCCACCTGACGGCCCCAGAAGCTAAAAAATGCCCCCTTCTCGAATAAGGTCTGGATCTACCAGTCCTTATCGAGAAGGGGGCTTCTCTTTCGTTTTGCGACAGCCCTCCATTTTTACAGCATTTCCACTTTACAAGCATGTTTTTTCGTCTTTTTATCGTAGCTGATCCCTACTGCGATCACCCTTTTGCTATACTTCTGTCTTTCTCCCATCTTGCCCTTGAACCGTAGCGCGTAGCCCTTATCTTTGATCTGCCCTATCGCATCCTCCGGTGTGCTGTCCACCTTTAGCTCAAGGATCACCCCGTCCATATCCTTATACTCCGGATAAAAGATAAAATCTACATAGCCGACCCCAGCCTTATCCTCTCGCTCTACACGATACCGATCCCTGGCCGCCAGATAGACCAGATTGACCACAGCAGACAGCTCGATCTCACTGTTATAGGAAAATATAGGAGACTCTGTGTTATGTGCAAACTCCAATATCTCTGCCATCGTCTCCGTATCGCCCTGCAGGGTCGCCGACAGCATCCTCCTCGACTCGTTCGCCAGCCGATGCACATATCCCATGGACTCCTTATCCATAAGAAGCTCTTGGAACTTATCCATCAACTCCTTATTGGGGATAAAGACCTTTCCATCCATATACGTGAGAAGACCGTAGATCACCATAGCCGAATAGATCTCTTCCTTCGTCTCCAGCTCCATAGAGGCGGCTGCGTATTTCCGTATCTCTGTCTCGATCCCTTCGCCTGCCACCATCAGGACCAGGTCGTCCCGTATATCCTCGATATCATTTTTCACATAAAAGAAGATCTCATCATAGGGGCCGGAGCTGGTCCAATAGTCGGCCAACTGGTTATTGGCTAATGCGCACACCACCGAACGGGGGTTATACATCCTCTCCCCAGACGCTGTGTGATAGCCATCGTACCACATCCGTAACTCTTCCCGTGTGACCTTCGGCCTTTTCGTGATCTTAAGATATGTGTCAAAAAGCTGGTCTACCTCTTTTTCCATAAAACCAAAACGATCACTGAACCGCTCCATCACGGTCATATCGTACTCTACGAACATGTTCAGTTCTGAACCGCTTGAGTATTTCGCTATTGGGAGTACGCCAGTCATATAGGTGAATCCCACATATACCTGATCTTTCAAGAGGCTTTTAAGAAACGCCAGATACGCCTGCTGATCCTCCCCCGAGATAAAGGACATATGGAAGGGTGCATCCCACTCATCGATCACAAAAACGAACTTCTCTTTTGTTTTCTCAAATATGGTCAGGAGGTTATCCCAAAGAGGGGCCGCCACATCGATCTCGACCTCTGGATAGGCCTCTGCCAGATCCCGGTCGATCCCATCCTGGATCCGGTCGATATACTGCGCATAGCTGCTGCATCCTCTCGGCACCCTGCTCAGATCCATAAAGATCACATTGTGCTGGCCCAGATGGGTTTTATAGATCGTACTCTCCGCCACCGCAAGCTTATCAAATATACCGGAGCTATCGGCCGCCTTTCCCAAAAAAGCGCCGACCATATCTGCCATCACACTTTTCCCGAAACGCCGCGGCCTCGTGATGCATAGATATCTCTGCCCATCCAGCTCGACCGTCTCTAAGATCTCCTGCAGGATCTCTGTTTTATCTACAAAAAACCGGGTCCCTGCGATCTGTTTATACGCTTCAAAGGGGATCAAGCTATTCAGATATCTTCCCACGCCCACATCCTCCTTTTCTGATGATCTTTGCTATGTTTTTATCATACTATATGGGTCCTCAGAATGCAAGAGCCTGAGGAGCGATCGCCCGCCGCCTTTGCCTGTGGACACTAACGGCCTCCCCGCTTGCAGATCTCCCCTCCCTACTATATAATAGGACTGCAGACAACCAAAAGCACCACCCAGACTCAAACCCAAATACAAAACGCAGGAGGATGACACAGATGTACTGCTTCAACAATGACTACAGCGAAGGCGCCCACCCAAGGATCTTAGAGGCCATCAAGAACGCCAGCTCAGACCAGCACACCGGCTACAGCCTAGACTCCCACACCGAGCACGCAAAAGCCCTGATCAAACAGGCGGTCCACCGTGAGGACGTGGATATCCACATGCTGGTAGGCGGCACCCAGACCAATATGCTGGTGATCAGCGCCGCCCTCCGCCCCCACCAGGCCGTGATCGCCGCCGAGACCGGCCATATCAATGTCCACGAGACCGGCGCGGTGGAGTCCACCGGCCACAAGGTCCTGACCCGGCAGGCGGCGGATGGGAAGCTGACCCCGGCCCTGATCCAGACAACCCTGGATGGACATACCGACGAGCACATGGTCCAGCCCAAGATGGTCTACATCTCCAACACCACGGAGATCGGCACCCAGTATACCTTGGATGAGCTGGAAGCCCTCTCCCGTTTCTGCAGGCAGAAGGGCCTATATCTGTTCCTGGACGGCGCACGCTTAGGGGCCGCCCTCACCAGCCCGGTCAATGATCTGACATTGGCGGATATCGCCCGTCTGGTGGATGTTTTCTACATCGGCGGCACCAAGAACGGCGCACTCTTCGGCGAAGCCCTGGTGATCGCCCACCCGGGCTTAAAGGAAGACTTCCGCTTCATGATCAAGCAGAAGGGCGCGATGCTGGCCAAGGGCTTCCTCCTAGGGATCCAGTTCGAGGAGCTGTTCCAGGACGACCTGTTCTTCCAGATGGCCGCCTATGCCAACCAGATGGCGGCGATCTTAAAAGAAGCGTTCACCGACTGCGGTTTCCCCTTCTTCTCCGATTCCGCCACTAACCAGCAGTTCCCGATCCTTCCCAACGATCTGATCGCGAAGCTTCGAGAAAGCTACCAGTTCCAGGATCAGCAGGCCGTAGACGCGGACCACACCGCTGTCCGCTTCGTCACCTCCTGGGCCACGAAAGAGGAGGCTGTACGCCGGTTTGCCCAGGACCTGAAAAGACTGGCATAGTGTACCAGACGAAAAAAAGGGGGGGCTGTGAAAAGCCAGGCATTGAAAAACGCCGGCTTTCACAGCCCCTCCCTTGATCATGCCCGGCCCATATCCGATCCATGTCCGGTCCATACCCGGTCCATGTCCGGTCCATGTCCGATCCATGCCCGATCCATGCCCGGTCCATGTCCGGTCCATGTCCGATCTATGCCTGGTAGAACCGGCAGTCGGACACCGACACCTCCTCGACCGGGGACAGCCCCGGGGCTGCCTCTCCGTCTGCATTATACTCTACAGAATGGACCAGGAACTGATCCAGCAGGCAATGCTCGGCCCGGACATTGCGGATATAGCCGCCTCTCCCCTTCTGGACCTTCACCTCCAGCCCATAGTCGGTCCCCCAGATCTCGCAGTCGGTCAGGTACACATTTTCCACCCCGCCAGACATCTCACTGCCCACGGCCATCCCATGCCCGCCACGCATCCGGACCTCGAAGATCCATATGTCCTTCGCCGGGATGCCCAGCCGGTCCCCCTCGGGGTTCTTTCCCGACTTTATGGCGACACAGTCATCACCTGTGTTAAAGCTGGTGTCAAAGAGCAGCAGCCAGGAGGACGAATCCGGGTCCCATCCATCTCCGTTATCCACCCCTCTAGAGACGATCCGGATCCCATGAGTGCTGATATCCTGGCTGTAGAGCAGCTGGATCGTCCAGCAGTGGGGGGCCTCTACCTGCACCCCTGTGATCTCTACATCGCTGCATTGGACCAGACGGATGAAGGAGCCCCGCACCCGCCTTCCGGCGATCCCATCGGAAACGTACTGGGGATACCGCACCGGATCGGCAAAGCGCTCCCGCATGGCGGTCCCCAGCTCATCCCCGCCGCCCCGTATGGTCCCCTTCCCGCATATCCGGACATCTCTGCAGGTGATGGCCGAACGGTCCTCCTGGATGATATGCCCCGCATTGAGCAGGCCGCGATAATTATCCATCTCCCAGCCCTCATACCGGGACCGCACCAGCCCATTCCCCACCTCCGTCAGATAGTCCTCCGGGCATGAGGACCCCTGGAGCACGCCATCGACCTGCAGGGTGACCCCGCTCTTTAAGTCCAGCGCGCCGGACAGGACGACCGCACCCTCCGGGATCAGGACTGTATCCCCGGGCCGTGCATCCCAGATCGCCCGCTGGAGGGCCTCTGTGCTCATGCGTCCTCCCGTCCCGTCTGCTGCATAAGGCGCTCCCGTCACATCCAGGATCCGCCCTTCCTCTTTGGTGTGGACTGTGATCGTATACTGCCGGGAGGGCTGGTACTCAGCCCGGATCGTAAAATGGTAGTCCCGGTCTGGCAAAAGCCCCTCCACCACGAGATGATGCTTTTGTGCCTCCACCACCGTGATGACCTGTCCGTCCTTTATGACCACAGTCCCCCATCCCTTATCCCGCCACTCCGGTACATAGAACACCAGCACCACCCCATGGGAGGAGACTGTCCCTGGCGCACAGAACAGTCCTGTCCCTAAGCTCCGCTCTCCGAAGAGCGCCTCCTGTATCCGTTCTCTCTGCATCCTCTCACCCCCACCGCTCTTCCATCAGCCCGAAGATCTCCTCATCTCCCATATGGTTATCCATGTTCAAGATCAGCATGACCCTCCGGTCCTCCTCTGGGTCGGCAAATGTCCTCTGCCACTGGTAAAAATGGGGACCGTCCTCCAGATTTCGGATAAAGCCCATCAGGCTCTTGAGCAGCCAGGCCGTCTGCTTGATATCGGTCAGGCATTCATTGGCATAAAAACCGCGCCATTTCCCGTGCTCCCGGCTCCGCAGGGCGAGATTGGCCGCCAGATATCCCTCCCGGCCCTTTCCCGCCAGATAAAAGCCTCTCTGGCAGTCTCCTTCCATCGCCCGTTCAAGCCCTTCCATGGCAAAACAGGCGCCGGCGTAACAATGGGCATAGATCCTAGCCTGGAGCAAAAGGGAGTCCTCGAACAGTACCCTCTCGTCCCCCTCCAGCTCCATAGCGGTCCGCTCACACTGCTCCAAAAAGGGACCAGCCCCCTCTAAGCCCTTCCAGCAGAGGGCCTTGTACCAGCGGATCTGTCCTTCCAGCGTATCCGCCTCCGTGGCCCATCTAAGCCCCTTTGCCGCCTGGGTCCTGTCCCGCATGTACTGGGAGACGATGATCCGGCATACATGGTTGGCAAACTGCTCCCCCGCATGGCTGTCCTCGTAAGGCCCGTAGGCAAGGGCCGCCCGGAAATAGCCGCGGAAGCAGGCGGCGACCGCCTGGCGGCGGCCTTCCGGCCGGGGCTCCCCTTGACCAGCAACAGGCTCACATTGTCCAGCAACAGACACACCTTGACCGGCAGCAAGCTCCCCTTGACCAGCAACAATCTCACCTTGACCGGCAGCAGGTGCGGCCTCTCTCGTCAGTGTCGGAGCGATACACCGGTCACACTTGGATGCAGACCCTCCATCCGCCGGCAGACTATCGTAATAACGACGGATATACCCCGCCAGATGGCCCTCGATATCCACATCCCCTGTCCTCCACAGCTCTGCCAGGAAGTCCAGATAATAGACATGGGGCTTGATATTGGAGCAGTTCACCAGCCAGTAGTCCCCCATCCCCCGTTCCAGCACCTTTAACAGCTCTCCCCGGACAAACTCCGGGGCATTGGGGAGCATGGTGATGTGGTTGGCGGCCTGGAGGTCGTAGAAGGATACATGGTAGTAGATCCCGTGCCGGCCCGGATGCCCCGCCTCCGGCATCGCCGGTATCCTGGGGTCGTGGTCCCCCTGCCGTCTGGTCACCATCTTCCCGAACCCATTATCCGCCCAGATGTGGATCACATCCTCCGGCAGCTTTAGGAAGCCCTCCTGGTACAGCTCCATGGTCTCCCCATACAGGTTCGTGCAGCAGACCGCCTCTGGGTCCGCTCTTTTTACCAGGTCATACTGCTGGCGGATCAGCCTGCCGATCAGCTCGCCCCTGGCCGCCGGTGTGTCGTAGCTGGGGTCATCCTCCCAGAAGGGTACGTCCCCCTGGCCCCGAAACCCGATATTCCAGACCACCTTCTGCCCCTGCTGTTCCCGGACGGCCTCCTCCCACAGCTTTTGGTAACGGTCGCTGTAGCGGTCGTAGGAGGGGACAAGGTCCGGATAGGCCCTGGCGAACATCTCCGCTCCCAAAGGCTCCGCATGGTGATGGGTCAGGTACAGGCCCCGGCTAAAGACTAGCTGACGGTTTTTCCGGGCGTTCTTATCCGTGCCGGGGATCACCATGTTCCCGCCGCAGCGCAGAAGGGCCTCCAGCGCCATCTCCCAGGGACCCTCCGCCCTCCGCTCCACCTTCCAGGTGTGCAAAAGGACCTCGTCATTGATGAACCAGCCCCGGAGTCGGACCGAAAAAGGGGCTGACTGCTGCCTGTAAGCCCGGTCCACCTCCCGAAAAGGCTTCTGGCAGATCCTCTGGTCGTTCCAGAACCAGAAGTCCTGGACCCCTAAGAGCTCCCGGCTGATATGATAGAGCCCATAGACCGCCCCCAGGTCGTCCGCTGCCTCACAGACCAGCTCCTCCCCCTCCACAAAGATCCGAAAGCACTCCTTTGCCAGATCCCCCAGCCGTACACGGATCCCGGCACAGATCCCCTCCTCTCCCTTCTCCTTTCCCTCCGCTGTAGTCATAAAACAGCACTTCCGAAGATCCCTTGCCAGATCAGCCGCTGCGGATAAGACCGGCAGCGGCTGATCGGAGGCGAGGATCCTGGTATCTGAAAATAGCTTGATATCCATCTTCTCCATCCTCTTTTATATGCTATGTTTCGTATCCCTGTCTTTTGCAGGTCTTTTATGTTTCTTTCCTTGCTTTACCTTTCACACCCATACCGGTGGGGACGGACCTCCTGGCCAGCCTGTGAGGATCACTTTTTTCTAGCCTGTGAAGATTGCTTTTTAGTTCTTGATCTTATTGCTACTTTTATATCTACTCTACGCAAAGCCACAGGCCTGTTTTATGTCCACACATCTCCTGTTCCGTCCTGGCGCCCCGGCCTTTTACCCCTTGATCCCGTCCATGGCGATCCCGTTGACCAGGTACTTCTGGAAGATGATGAAGAATATGATCACCGGGAGCAACGAGATCACCGACATGGCGAACAGTCCGCCATAGTTATTGTAGGAGTTGGGATCTAAGTACATGTTCAAGGCCAGGGAGATGGTGAACTTCTTCGTGGTGCTCATGAAGATCAGGGGCTGGAAGAAGTCCTGCCAGATCCAGTAGAAGGCAAAGATCGACGCGGTGACCAGGGCCGGCTTCACCACCGGCACCAGCACCCGAAATAAGATCCCCGCTTTCCCGCAGCCGTCGATCATGGCCGCCTCATCCAGCTCCTTGGGGATCCCCCGGAAGAACTGGACCATCAGGAAGATGAAGAAGGCGCCGCCGAAGAACCAGGGGAGGATCAGGGCGATCCGGGTGTCGATCAGTCCCAGCTTCTTTAAGATGATGTACTGGGGCACCACCATGACCTGGGGCGGGATCATCATGGTCATCATGACGCAGCCGAACAAAAAGTCTGAGCCCCAGAACTTGATCCTGGTAAAGGCGTAGGCCGCCAGCAGGGAGATCATCACACAGCCTGCCGTCCCCACCACGGTCACCACCACGGTGTTCACGAAGAAGGTCCCGAAGGACACGCCGCCCACACCTTCTAAGCCGCTGCGGTAATTGGTCACCGCGTCCCAGACCTTGGGGATCAGGGAGTAGGCGTCCTGGAACATGGTATCATTGCTCTTAAAGGAGCTGGCCAGCAGCCATAACAGGGGATAGATCATCAGAAAGCCTAGTGCGCAGGCTCCTGTATGGAAGGTTATGGCTTGGATCTGCTTTTTTCTCTTCATATCCTCCACCTCAGCTTTCGTAATGGACCCAGTTGTTCTGTGTCTTGAACAAGATCACGGTGAACACGGCGATGATCGCCACCAGCACCCAGGCCAGCGCACAGCTGTAGCCCATGTCAAAGTAGGTAAATGCCCGCCGGTACAGGTAGAGCACGTAGGAAAGGGTGCTGTCTAAGGGGCCGCCGTCCGTGATGACATAGCTTTCCGTGAATACCCTGAAGCCATTGATGATCTGCAGGATCAGGTTAAAGAAGATCGTGGGGGTCAGCATGGGCAGGGTGATCTTGGTGAAGATCTGCCAGGGCTTCCCGCCGTCCACCATAGCTGATTCATACAGCGAATAGGGGATCTGCTTTAAGGCCGACAGGAAGATCAGCATGGAGGAGCCGAACTGCCATACCCCCATGATCACGATGACCAGCAGGGCGGTCTTGGGGTTCCCTAAGAGGGACATCTTCTGCTGGATCCCAAAGAGCTCCAGAAGGGACATCACCACGCCCTTGTTGCCGAAGAGCTGCTTCCAGACGATGGACACCGCGATGCTGCCGCCAATGATCGAGGGTACGTAGTACAAGGTCCGGTAAAGCCCCAGTCCCTTATGCTCCTGGTTCAGCAGCATGGCCACGAACAGGGCAAAGGCCAGACGTAAGGGGACCAGAAAGAGCACGTAGGTAAAGGTGACCTTTAGAGCCTGCAGGAAGGTATCATCCTGGGTAAAGATCCGCTTATAGTTGCTGAGCCCGATGATGGACGGGACGTTCAGCAGGTTGAAATCCGTGAAGGAGTAGTAGATCGAGATCGCCGCAGGCACCAGCCACATCAGCATGAACCCGAAGATCCACGGTGATAGGAATAGATAGCCTGCGATATTATCTTTTCTTTTATAATGATGCTTTTTTGTTTTCGCTGTCATATCAGATATCTTCCCCCTTTTACGATGAAAGTCTGCCATATGCTATTTACCATAAAGTCCCTCTGCCGGGTGCATGGAGGTTTAATGATGCGCCCCCAGATTTTGGGAGCGCATCCTGTTTTTCTCTGCGATCCATCCCGCCCATCCGGCAGCGGATCGTCATCTATCGCAATGGTCAGCCATTGTTCCTAGATAAGATCTCATCTGCCTTCTTCCTGAAGGAAGCCGCCGCCTCCTCCGGGCTCATCTGCTCATAGAAGGCCGCGTTGCAGGCATCCGCGAAGGCCTTGTTCACCTCGGACATGCCGGTGGGGTCCGGAGCCGGGGTCTCGCCGGCCATCTTAGCCGCCAGATCCACATAGGCGAACATATCCTCCTGCTGGGACGCCATCTTGCCGGAGCCGGTCAGATAGTCTCTGGCGATGGAGGAAGAGGGCGTGCCTCTCTCGGCCATCATGATATCATTAGCAGTCTCGGAATTTAAGAACCAGTTGATGAACTCTGCCGCTTCCTTCTTATGCGGGGAGGTTTCCGCGATCGACAGGAACATACCCGGCTTCATCCACAGGCCCTTCTGGTCCTCCGCGCCGATAGTAGGCGGAGTAGCCATCTTGATCTTGTCATTTGCCGCCGACACCAGGGTGGAATAATTGTTCCAGTTCTGGGTAAAGGCCCCGTCGCCGGTGACCACCGGTCCAGCCTCCAGGCCAAGGGTCTGGATCTGGGCCATCTCGTCCGGCGTGGGGACTAAGTCCTTATCCATGGCCTCCTTGAACATCTGGATAAAATCAGCCATCAGCTTATCGTCCTGATAGCCGATCGACTTCTGATCGTCGCTGAAAAGCTTATCCCCATGCTGGCGCACCCAATAATTGAACAGGTTGGTGTCGATGGCAGGATCGATCACCGCCGCATCCGCTACGCCGGCATCCTTTAGCTGCTGGCACATGGCGGTGAAGTCCTCCCAGGTCCAGCCCTCCTTCGGCGCCTCCAGACTAGCCTTTGCCAGCACCTCGGGGTTATAAGGGAAGGTCATCAACGAGGTGGAGAGCACCAGGCCGGCCATCTTCCCGTTGACCTTCGCACTGTTCAGGAGCGCCTCGTCGATCCCGGATACGTCGATGGTGCCGTCATCCATATACCCCTGCAGGTCCGCCAGGGAGTTATTCTTTGCATAGGTGGAGATGTAGAGGTAATCCATCTGCACGATATCCGGCATGGAACCGGAGGCCGCCTCTGTGGACAATTTATCAAAATATCCGTCCCAGCCGGCCGGCACCGCCTCGAAGGTGATCTCCGGATGCTCCGCCGTGTAGGCGTCTAAGATCTTCTGGGTGTAGTCGTGCCGGGACTGGGATCCCCACCAGGTGAACTTCAGCGTGATCTTCTCCCCAGCTGCTGCGGCACTCTCTCCTCCTGCTGCCGCTGCCGTGGTGCTCTCCCCGCCGCCTGCCTGGGCTGCCGTGGTGGCATCTGCCCCGCCGCCTGCCGCTGTGGTGTCCGTGGAGCTGCCGCCGCCCCCGCCGCAGCCTGCCAGTGAAGATACCGCCATCCCCATAGAGAGGAGGAGCGCTAATGTTTTCTTTTTCATGATAATTTCCCCTTTCTTGTGAAAATGTCCATCACTTATGTCTTTCTGTGATGTATTTTAGCAAGATCGGCCGATCCTGAAAATGGAATTATCCGAAAGAGGACTTGAAAAAAACCGACATTTTCCCGCGGGGAGATGTCGGTTTTGTACGGCAGACTTTGTGACGGAGCGGTCTGGAGACGGACGGGGGACTTTTGGGCCAAAGGGTCCGCGGAAATCTTTTCATACTTAGCTGGCGAAAAAAAGACTACAAGGCCAGCCTGCTCCGGTACTCTATGGGCGTCATCCCCGTGGCTTTGTGGAACACCTTGGAGAAATACTGCCCGTCCGGCGCGTAGCCCAGAAGCTGTGCCAGGGCCGAGATCTTCAGCTCTGGCTCATATTGTAAGAAACGCTTGGCCAGCCCCACTCACCGGCCGATCAGCCAGGCGGGGTAGCGGCAGCCCATGACCTTTTGGAAGCTGCGGCCCAGATATTCCTCGTTCCGATACAGGACCTGTCCGGCCAGAAAACGCAGGTTCAGAGCCTGGCAGTCCAGGAAACGGTAGGTGGCCAGGATCATCTCCCGGACCCGCTGCTGCTCCTTGCCGGTGGTGATGGGACCTTTGCCAGCGGTCACACGCTCCTTGCCTGCGGCCATCAGCCCCTTATCAGCGGTGATGGGACCTTTGTCAGCGGTCACGCGCTCCTTGCCTGCGGCCATCAGCCCCTTGTCAGCGGTGATGGGACCTTTGCCAGCGGCCACACGCTCCTTGTCTGCGGCCATCAGCCCCTTGCAGGCCGCCAGGGTCATCGCGGTCTCCATGAACAGCTCCCGCTCTGCCGTCCCCATACACAGCTCACCCTCTGCCGTCCCCATGCACAGCTCATGCCCAATCCCCTCTCCGGACGGAGACAGTCTCTTCCCATACCCGGCCTTGCAGATCCAGTCCGCTGTCTCCTTCTTCTGGCGCAGTGTGTAGCCCTTGCGCTCCATCTTAAAGAAGGTAAAGTAGACCTCCTCCAGAAGGCTCACCAGATCCTCTGCCCCCCGGATCGAGGGAAGGTCCACCACCGCGTCCACCGAACTCCTCACCTGAGCGAAGAAGGGATAGGAAAGGAGGGCGTCATCCACCGTCTCTGCCACGCCGATCCGGAAAAGCTCCTCCAGCTGTCCGTAGAGCCGGCTGGCGTCCCCGATCCGCCCGCTCTCGCTGACCGCGGTAAAGATCGGGACCGGGTCCCGTTTCTTTAGCTCTCCCTTGAGCATCCGGACGCTCTCCTCCACAGCCTCCGCCCGCTCGTCCAGCATGAAGATCATCTGTCCCTTCACATAGGTGGCCAGGAGGACATACGGGTCTCCCAGCTGCTCCCGCAGGATGTTCTGGAGGATGAACTGCTCTAAAAGGTCAAAGCCGCTCTCCCGCAGGAAGGCTAAGAGCCGCACCGACAGCTGCTGCAGGTCATGCTCCGCCGCAAAGAGCTGGAAATCCTCCTCCTTAAAAGCCCCGCCAAAGAGCAGGTCCCGAAAAAGCTGCTCTCTGGCCTTGGGCAGCAGGCGGGCCACGGTGCTGACATAGGCCCTCTCCTGCTCCTTCTGGGACCGTACCCTCTCGATCTGAGCCTTCACCTTATCTAACACCTCCAGGATCTGGGGCTCATCACAAGGCTTTAACAGGTAATACCGGATCCCCTGCTCCATGGCCTTACTGGTATAGGCAAATTCTCCATAGCCGGATAGGACCACGAACTCCACCCAGGGCATCTCCTCCCGCACCCGGCAGATCAGCTCGATCCCGTCCATCCCCGGCATCTTGATATCCGTCAGCACGATATCCGGTGAAAGGCTCCTGATCTTTTCCAGCCCCTCCACCCCGTTCCAGGCGGTCCCCACCAGGGTCATCCCGAAGCGCTCCCAGTCGATCAGGGAAGCCATGCCCTCCCGCTCGATCTCCTCGTCGTCCACGATCAGTATCTTATACATGCTCTGGCTCCTCTTTGATCCGGGGGATCCGGATACAGACCTTTGTCCCCTCCCCCGGCGTACTGTCAATGGTCATCCTGCAATCCGCTGAAAGCAGCGCCAGCCGCTCCCGGATGTTCTGTAAGCCGATCCCGTGTCCCTTAGGCACGCAGGTGCCGTCCCGCACCTTCTTAAGCTCCTGTGCCACCATCCCCGGCCCGGTATCCTCCACCATGAAGGTTAGGACCTCCTCCTGCTCCACGGCCCGCACCCGCACCTGACAGACCTCCATAGAGCGGTCCACCCCGTAGCTGATCGCATTTTCCACCAGGGGCTGGAGGATCATCTTCGGCACGTAGTATCCCTCCATACAGCCCTCCCTCTCCACCGAGAACCTGGCCCGGTTCTTATAGCGGGACTGCTGGATCGTGATATAGCTCTCCAGCATAGCCAGCTCCTCCCCTGCGGTCACGAAGGCTTTTTTCGAGAGCACCCCTCTCAGCAGGCTCCCCAGCTGGATGATCATCTGGGAGGCTCCGGCCGTATCGCCCCCCTTGACCATCCAGTTCAAGGAGTTCAAGGTATTATAGAGAAAATGGGGATTGATCTGGGACTGGAGCATCTTATACCGGGTATCCTTGATCAGCAGCTGCTTTTCGTAGTTTTCGTAGATCATCTCATCGATCTTGGTCAGCATGATGGCAAACTCCTGGCTCAGCCGGCCGGCCTCATCCTGACCCGGCTCCGGGGAGAGGAGCTTCTTCGCCCCTTTAAAATCCCCCTGCTCCACCACCTTCATGGAGACGGTCAGCTCCTCTAAGGGCCTGGTGATCGCCGCAGCCACCCGGCGCAGGAACAGGATGGCGCAGGCGAAGATCAGCGCCATCACGGCGGAGACGCCATAGCGCAGCCGTAAGACCTGCCCGTAGATCTCGGAATAGGGAAAAAGATCCACATACATCCAGCCGGTCTCCCGGGACTTTTCGTAGCATAAAAAGGTCCGCTCTCCCCCATAGTGGATCACCTGCCAGCCCCTCTCCTCGGTCATAGCCGGCAGGGTAAGGCCCGAAGGGTCCCCGTCCTGGTAGATCATCCCCTGGTCCGAATAGACGAACAGGGTGGCATGCTCCGCCTCCAAGCTGTCCGCCTGCTGCCGGATCAGCCCCGCGATATCGCTGGTAAAGACCAGGCTGCCCAGATAGTCCAGACTGGCATTTTTCGTCTCCAGGATATCCCGCCCCGAGAGCATATAGGGGTAGTCCTCCGTGGGGGAGAGACGGACATAGCCGCCCCGCTTTTCATGGAACTGGTCCAGGAGCCCGGCCATCACCGTCTCGTGGATCTGGCCCGTATAGGTCCCGGCCGTAAAGGTCACCTGGTCCTGGTCCGTGTAGATCACATTTTTGATCACATCCTGGGCAAAGATCTGCTCCTGGAGGATCGTCAGCAGCTGCTTCTTGGCATAATTGTAGTCCGTGGACAAGTATGGCAGCTGTTCCATCTGGAACAGCTTGTCCTGGACCTCCCGACCGGTGGCCACCTCAGCGGTCAGCGCCTCGATCCGGGCCAGCTCCCCATTGACCCGCTGGGCGAAAAAGTCCAGCTCCGCCTGGGACCTGGCATAGAGCTGGCGGTCATAGATGCGGAAGGTGACCTGCAGCGCCGCCATGACGCACCCGTAGATCAGCAGCGCGGCGGCCAGAAAGGTGACGGTCATCTTCCTGGAAAGCTCTAAGTCCCGGAAACGGCGTTCCCATATCTCGATCCTGCCCATAAAGCCCTCCTCATGCCTGCTGTGCCACGCTCACGCGGACCTGGCACTGGACAAAAAGCTCTCTGTACTTTTCCGGCGGCTCCACATCGGTAAAGATCCGCTGGAAAGCATCGATCGGCGCATAGACCATCAGGGCCGACCGGTCAAATTTCGAACGGTCGATCAGCAGATAATGGACGCGGCTCTGCTCCAGCGCCACCCTTTTGACCTCATATTCCTCCGGAGAAGCATTGGCCGCGCCCTGCTCCGTGAGCCCGGTGCAAGCCATGAAGGCTTTCTGGATGTGGCAGCGCCGCAGATATTCCTGGCAGCCATTCCCCACAGCAGAGGCCGAGCGCGTATTGATGATCCCCGGCAGCATGATGGTCTTGATGTTATCATGGGCCAGCGCCTTCGAGGCCACCAGGATACTGTTGGTGATGACCGTCAGGTTCGCCACATCGGTCAGATGATCCATAATCTTCAGCGTAGAGGTCCCGGTATCGATGTAGATCGTATCATTGTCCTCCACGATGGAAGCCGCCGCACAGGCGATCTTATCCTTCGCCTCCGCGTTCTTGATATTCCGTTCCGAATAGGCGATCAGGCCGTCCATAGGGACTTCCTTAGGCGCTACATAGACGACCCCTCCGTAGACCTTTTCGATCGTCCCTCGGGGGATCAGCTTATCCAGGTCCCGCCGCAGGGTCACCTTAGCGATCTGGAACACCTCACAAAGCTCATCCAGGGAGACGGATCCCTTCTCCGCGATATATCTTTCGATCTCATCCAGCCGATGGATCCTCATAGACGCAACTCCTTTCTACCCTTTCATGCGCCCGGCATACCGGAACGCGCGCCGCTCATCAACAAGATCTGATGATATCCTGATCATCTCTGATCCATTTTCATGCCCACTTTGGCAAAAAAGCCCTTTTAGCTATTATACCATATCCTCTTTTACCTGGAAACGCTAAAAAACTTTTATAAAAACGATAATATATAGTTGACTTTTATATAATATTTTGATAATATATAGGCATAATGTTGATCAACATATCATCATTACATATTCACAACGTGACATGACCTTATACAACATACATAAGGAGGTATGGATATGGCATTTGGCTCTCTATTCCCGCCCAGAGTGCTCGCAGGGAGCGGAGCATTGGAGCTGGCGGCCCCGGTCTGGCGGCAGATGGGGCAGAAGGCGCTGATCGTCACGGACCCGATGATGGTCAGCCTGGGGAACATCGCAAAGCTGGAAGAGGTCTTAAAAAAGGCCGGGCTTTCTTACTGCGTCTATCCGGACATCACAGGCGAGCCCACGGACATCATGATCGTGCAAGGCCTGCAGCTCTATCAGGAGCAGCACTGTGACTTCCTGATCGCCCTGGGCGGCGGCAGTGCGCTGGATTCGATGAAGGCGATCGGCGCATTAGCCACCAACGGAGGACGGATCTCCGACTATATGGGAAAAGAGATCCAGATCCCCCCCCCGCCTATGACCGCGATCCCCACCACAGCCGGTACCGGATCAGAGGCGACCCAGTTCACGATCATCAACGACACCACGCGGGAGATCAAGATGCTCCTGAAAGGACAGGTGCTGATGCCCCAGCTGGCGGTGGTAGACCCACAGTTCACCGTCACCGCGCCGAAGCCGGTGACCGCGTCCACCGGCATGGATGCGTTCACCCACGCTGTCGAGGCCTACACCTCGAAAAAAGCCACAAAGCTGTCGGATACCTTTGCCATCTCCGCCATCCGGAGGATCGTGCGATACCTGCCCTTAGCTTACGCCGACGGGAACGATATGGAGGCCCGGGAAGAGATGGCGCTCGCGGCACTGGAAGCCGGTATCGCGTTCAACAATGCTTCCGTCACCGTGGTCCACGGGATGAGCCGCCCGATCGGCGCCTTGTTCCACGTCCCTCACGGCATCTCCAATGCGATGCTGGACGAACGATGCTTTGCCTATGTGCTGGACGGCGCCTATGACCGGTTCGGAGACCTGGCCAGGGCAGTGGGCGCCGCTTCCAGCCAGGATACCGACCGAGGAGCGGCCGAAAAGTTCCTGGAGGTGGTGCAGACCCTCTGTAAGATCTGCCAGATCCCCACCCTGCAGGGATACGGGATCGACCGGGACGCCTTCTTCCAGGCGATGGATAAGATGGCGGAGGATGCCATGGACAGCGGCAGCCCCTCCAATACCAGGAAGCCCCTGACAAAAGAGGATCTGCTCTCGATCTACCGGTCCCTGTGGTGATCGGCCCGCTTTCCGGACAGAAAAGGAGAAAAAACGATGCTATGTTCAATGAAGGAGCTGCTGGACGCAGCAGAAAGACAGGACCGGGCTGTAGGCGCCTTCAGCGTCTACAGCATGGAGACTGTCAAAGGGGCCGTCGCCGCCGCAGAGCAGATGGGTACGCCCATCATCCTGCAGATCGCCGAGTCCCGCTTCCCTTATGCGCCGCTGGAGCTGATGGCGCCGATGATGCTGGGGGCGGCAAGGACGGCCCAGGTCCCGGTGGCCGTCCATCTGGACCATGGGGTACATATGGAGACCATCAAACAGGCGCTGGACTACGGCTTCACATCGGTCATGCTGGATGCCTCTGCCTATCCATTAGAGGACAATATCCGGATGACCAAGGAAGTCCTTAAGCTGGCCAGGGCCTATCACGCCGCAGTCGAGGCGGAGATCGGCTGTGTGGGCGGCAATGAAGGGCTGGGTGATATGGCGGACCGCTATACAAAGCCGGAGGAGGCGGAGCGGTTCGCCCGGGAGACCGGGGTGGACGCCCTGGCTGTGGCCATCGGGAATGCTCATGGAAATTATCGGAGGCCCCCCAGTCTCCAGTTTTCGATCTTAAAAGAGATCCATGACCGTGTACCTATACCGCTGGTGCTCCACGGAGGCAGCGGCATCTCCTTTGGAGATTTCCGCAAGACGATCGCCGGCGGGATCCGCAAGGTCAATATCGCCACGGCGGGTCTGGAGGCCCTGGCCTCCGCCGCGAAAGAGGTCTTGTCCGATGACGGCAATGCCTCATATTTTACGATGAGCCAGCGTATGTGCGAAAAGGTCTGCGCATGTGCCAAGACACACATTTACGTATTTAACTGCCAGGGGAGCCTGGCACAGATAGAGGAGGGGACATCATGCTTGGGATGATCGGGATATTAGCCGGGATCTTTGTATTGATCTTTTTGACCTGGAAGGGCGGGGCTGCCGCCATGCACACGATGGCTGGGCTGCCGCCATGCAGATAGATAGGAGGATATCATCATGAACGATACGGTAAAGACAAGTGGGCTGATCCAGTTCCCTAAAGGGCGCAAGTATGATATGGTGCTGTTAGGACGTGTGGCGATCGACTTCAATCCAGTGGACTATTTCCAAACCCTGGCCGAGAGCACCACCTTTAAAAAGTATGTGGGCGGCTCACCGGCCAATACCGCCGTAGGCCTGTCCCGTCTGGGGAGAAAATGCGGATTTTTTGCGGCAGTCTCCGACGACCGGTTCGGCGACTATGTGACCGGGTATTTTGAAAAGGAAGGGATCGACACCTCCCACATCGTCCGCTGCCAGAATGGAGAGAGCTTAGGGCTCACCTTCACGGAGATCCTCTCCCGGGATGAGAGCAGCATCTTGATGTATCGGAACGGGATCGCCGACCTGGCTCTGGATCCAAAGGATATCGACGAAAGCTACATCGCAGATTCTGCCTCTCTGCTGATCTCCGGGACCGCGTTGGCCCAGAGTCCTTCCCGTGAGGCCGCATTAAAGGCGATCGCGCTGGCGAAAAAGACCGTCACGCCGGTGATCTTTGACATCGACTATCGGGCGTATAACTGGAGGAGCCTGGATGAGATCGGACTGTACTATGCCGCTGCGGCCCGAGATGCGGCTATCATCATGGGCTCCAGAGAAGAATTCAATCTGACAGAACGGTTCCTGGGACTGGATGGCACCGATAGCACATCTGCCCGGTATTGGCTCTCCCAAAATGCCGCCATCGTGGTGATCAAGCACGGAAAAGAGGGCTCCACCGCCTACACCTGCAATGGCGAAAGCTACTCGATCAAGCCCTTCCCGGTAAACGCGCTGAAATCCTTCGGCGGCGGTGACGGCTACGCCTCCAGCTTCTTAAATGGCGTGCTGCAGGGCTGGGATATCATGGACTGCCTGGAGATGGGGAGCGCGGAGGCCGCCATGCTGGTGGCCAGCCACGGCTGCTCTGCCGATATGCCGTCAGAAGAGGCCGTCCGGGCATTTATCAAAAAGGAGAAGGAGCGATACGGTGAGATGATCGCCCGCGCCTAGACGGTCTGCCTGGCAGATGGACGGTCCATCCATCCGGCGAGCGTCTGCCATCGGATGGGACATCATCCGGGATACAAAAAGATACAAAAAAGAAGCTGCACCCATATCTTTGACACCGCTGCTTTACGGTCTCCACCGTCCAGCTCGATATGGGTGCAGCCTCTTTTGCTCTTTACCTTTCAATCGCCGCTATCTCTGCTCCTCTGCGCTTTCTCTTCAACATACCCGAGTTTTTTCTGCCGCTTTGGCCTCTGTCATGGCTCTGCCCCAGCCTCTGTCTCCTGGGCCGGTGCGCCTCCGTGATCCATCTGATAGCGCCGGTAGACCTTTGGCCCATACATGATCCCAAAGAGTACGAAGAACAGGATGACCAGGGCCACGCCCCGCTTCCAGCCCCAGGGCTCCCAGCCGCTCTTCTTCGTCTTTCTCTCCGGGACCGGCTCATAGGCGATCTTTTTCGGGAGAGGCCTTAACTGGACCTCCTCCTGCCCGGTCTCCCCGGAACGCTCCCAGGTGATCCTATACTTTGCCTGGCACTGCAGGCATGTCTCGATGTCCGGATGCTGCTCATCCAGCTCCAAGGCCCCTCCACAGGAAGGGCATCGCAGTTCTTTCATCCCGATACCTCCGTTCCCTATCTCTTCCAACTACTCCGGTCCTCTCCGGCCAGCCTACCCCTCTGCCCGCAGCCTTTTGTGGAGGGCGACCACCTCGTCCGCATCCCGGACCGCGTCATAGGTCTTCCCCTCATAGGTGAAATGGTGGGACGTGATGACCATAGGGTTGCGGGCCTCGATCGCCTCCACGATCTCCAGGCTGGCCTTCTCCGGCGGGCTGTCCATCAGGACCCCGTTCTCCCCATCGGTAAAATAGGCCACGAAGGCCCGGTCATACCCGCCGTCCCGGCACAGGTACTTCTTCGTATAAAAGCAGGCGACGATATCATTGACATGCCGCAAAAAAGGCGCTGTCCCCGGGAACCGGATATAGGTGCTGGTGATGAACCCCATCTTTTTTAAGCTGTTGGTATCCTTGCCCTTATCAAAGGAAAACAGGACCGTCCCCGGCTGCCGAAACTCCTGGTCCGCCTGGAGCACCTCCTGCTCCGAAAAACCGCTGGTCTTTGCGTAGGCCTGCAGCCAGCCCTTCTCCCTCTTCTGCTGTAAGAGCACCCCCAAGATCAATAGCAGGATCCCAGGCCCTCCCAGGGCCGCCGCCACCAGGACCGCGCTCTGTGTCCCCAGGGTCCCGGAAAGAGCCGCCGCCAGCCCGACCCCGATCGGGATCAGCATAGCGCCCATGGCGATCAGCCCCTTCCCGGCTCCTGACACGCTGTACATGTACTGCAGCACACTGCCGTTCTTTGCCATCTTCCCTTTTAGCTTGTCATCCGGTACAAATACCATATCCACTAACCTCCTTAGAGCTTGTTCGATCTGTTCTCTTATCATACTGCATCCAAGGTTTTATGGCAAGTGGCATTGTATAAAACGCCGGCCTCCCGACCTTTTATGGATAGTATACCTGCCTGTCTACCACACTATAACAGAGTGATCCCCTTTTGGGAAATGATCTGTCTACCGGTCGTGACTATTATAATACCCTTTTGGGAATTAAAGTAGATACAGATAGGCAGGTGATGGCATGGATGTACAGAAACGCATAAAACAGCTCATGGAGGAACGGGGCTGGACGGATCACCGCTTGGCGAAGGGATCCGGCCTTTCCCATTCCCCAGTTACCAATATGTTCAATAGAAATAATGCGCCGACACTGCCGACCTTAGAGGCCGTATGCGGGGCATTTGGCATAACTTTAGCGCAATCCTTCCCGGAGGGAGATGGCCCGGCGGGATCCACCGAGGAACAGCGCATCTTGTTCTCAAAGTGGAATACCTTAAACCACGAGCAGAAAAAAGCCCTGCTCGCCCTTATCAACACCATGTGAACAACGAAAAGCCCGCAAGCTCTGGAAACCGCGGCTGCTATGGCGCACTGGATCGGGTGGTCGAGGTTGTCTCTCCCACCATGTGCTCCTGGCCCACCACGACCGGATAAAAGGGGCTGAGACCTACGAAAAATCCCATGGATTTGACATACGTATCATTACGTGTTATGATATCGCTATGATAAAGAAAGGAGCACTAAAAGAGATATTAAAACAGGAGGGGTTACGATGTTCCCGCTACTTGCCAAGATACAAGGAGGCGTTTAATGAAACGTTATTTTTACCCTGCAATCTTCCATATTGCCAAGGAAGGCGGCTTTTGGGTCTCCTTCCCAGACCTCCCTGAATGTCTGACCGAAGGGGATTCCATGGAAGAAGCTTATCAGATGTCCATCGAAGCCCTCGGCCTCGCGATCACTGAGCGTATCAAAGACCATGAGGACCTCCCTATCCCCTCTCTCCCTGATCAGATAGAGCTGGGAGGGCCAGACAGCCATCTCGTCATCATCCAGTTCGATCTGGATGCCTACCGCAGAAAGCATAATGCCAAGGCTGTGAAAAAGACCCTGTCGATCCCTGAATGGCTGAACGAAGAAGCCACTGCTCTAGGCATCAATTTTTCACAAGTCCTGCAGGAAGCTCTGATCACAAAGATCCAAGCGCGCTGACCCGCCGCCCCATATAGGTCAGTGCTGACTTTTATCCGCCCACCTTTAACGCCATGTCCAGGGACTCCGCATTTATTACTGATCCACTTTGTTTGAAGGAAGGAGGTACCGTTATGCCATTACCACAAGACCAAACTTACACGATCGACTATATCTATTCCTTGCCCGAAGGCCAGAGAGCGGAATTGATCGATGGTCAGATCTACGATATGGCTCCGCCTAGCGCAAGGCATCAGGATATCATTTTTTCACTATCACGAAAGATCGCAGATCACATCGACAAAAAGAAGGGTGCCTGTAGGATCTATCTTTCTCCTTATGCCGTATTTTTAAATGCTGATGATCGAAACTATGTAGAGCCTGATATCTCAGTGATATGCGACAAAAACAAATTGGATGACCGCGGTTGCCATGGCGCACCGGATTGGGTGATCGAAGTTGTCTCTCCCAGTACGCAAAAGATGGACTACGGGATCAAGCTGTTTAAATATCGTACAGCTAAAGTCCGGGAATACTGGATCGTCAATCCTATGACCCGTGTTGTAAATGTTTATGACTTTGAAAATGACGAAAAGACACAACAGTTTGCTTTTCAGGACGATATCCCCGTCTGCATCGATAATGATCTGGTCATCAATATCGAAAAGCTGCTTACATGACAAAAGCCGCCTGGTGTTACCAGCTCATAGTTGCTATTATGATCCACGCTCTCCGATCAAGAGAGTGTGGACCTCTTTTTTTACCTCTTTTTTCACCTCCCTCCAAATTTACTCATATGAGCAGATCTGATCGTACAGTATACTCTTTTGAGGTTATTATCAGTGGTTTTTTACTCCAAAGAGTAATTTTTTCCTTGACCATGGATCATTTATGTGCTATCCTCATATCAAAAGGAGGGTCGAGGTGGACTTTTTAGAAAAATTAGATTTTTTAATGGAAAGATATGGGCTTAATAAACGAAGCCTCTCACGAAAAAGCGAGATCCCCTATACAACTATTGATAACTGGTACAAAAGAGGGTACGAAAATTTAACCCTTCCAACCCTACGTAAATTGGCCTTATACTTTAATACTACTTTGGACTATTGGTTTTTGGACGAGATCACCGATCCCAATTATGGAAAATCTTCCGGATCCAAGGTTGAATATACCGAAATGGAACACATTCAGAAATATCGCTCTCTCGATGATCTTGGTCGGGTCCATGTCGATACAGTCCTCGACTGGGAGGTCGATCGTTGTGTCCAAGTCAAGGAAAGCCAGGCCGGATCACGGAGCTAGCGGGCCAGATGGATATCCGCCACCCTCCGAAACACCTCCTCGCCTACTACGGCAGGATCGCTGCCGCTGGGAAAAACTATGGGTTTGAGGATGTGCTCTGTGGGACCATAGAAGTGGATCTGACAGATAGCAATCAAAATGCAGACTACGCTATAGGTGTGAGCGGTGATCCCATGGAGCCTGATCATACAGGGGAAGATATCGTATATGTACAAAAAGCCACACATTTGGATATGGATGATATCGGGATCTTCCAGAAAGATAATTGTATCTATATCAAGAAGGTCGGAGATGGTGAACTAGTCTCCATAAATCCAAATTACGAACCTATCCCCGGGGAGGATGTTAAAGTCCTGGGCAAGGTCTTAGGAAAGATCGATGGGGACTATAGGATGATATGCTCACAAGAAAGGAATGACTAAAATAAGTGAGCGAGAGCAAGTGTATCAATTATTAGATCCTGTCCCCGATAGCAAGATCGCATACGTCATCGGATATATACAAGGATTGACTACGGTCATGGAAGATGTGCCGAGTGGGGAGCAGTACCGCACGAGCGTGAAGATCCGCGAGGTGGGCAGCCCGAAGACGCTGTAGAAAAAGACCACTTTGTTTGGAGGAAGGAGGAACCGTTATGCCATTACCGCAAAAACAAACTTACACTATTGACTATATCTATTCCTTGCCCGAGGGCCAGAGAGCCGAACTGATCGACGGACAGGTCTATGATATGGCTCCGCCAAGACGGATCCATCAAGAGCTTGTCGGCCAGTTCACAAAAGTGATCGGGCAGTATATCGATGTCCATAATGGCTCATGTAAGATCTATCCCTCTCCGTTTGCCGTATTTTTAAATGCTGATGGCAAAAATTATGTTGAACCCGATATCTCTGTTATCTGCGACAGAGATAAGTTAGATGAGTACGGCTGCCACGGCGCACCGGATTGGGTGATCGAAGTCGTCTCTCCCAGTACGCAAAAGATGGACTACGGGATCAAGCTCTTCAAATATCGCACAGCCAATGTCCGGGAGTACTGGATCGTCAATCCTATGACCTGTGTTGTGAACGTATTTGACTTTGAGCATGATGAAAAGACACAGCAATACCGTTTCCAGGATGACATCCCTGTATGCATCTATCCGGACCTGACCATCAATGTCGCGGCTCTGCTCACATGACAAAAGCCGCCCAGTGTCCCCACACCAGGCGGCTCTGCACAGATCATCTCTCGCCAGACTGCTCCAGCTCGATACGATATCCAAACCAAAACTATCATATCATCCCTGGAGCATCCTGGCAAGGGTGTATTTTTTATACCCAAAAATACCTCGCGGCCATACCGCCGCAGAAAGGATGGTCCTATGGCCCGTCGGGAAAAATATCCCAAGCTCCCCAACGGTTTCGGGAACATCAAATATCTGGGGAAAGGCCGGCGTAACCCTTATGCCGTCCATCCCCCCACCAAAGGATTTAACGAGAACGGCATCCCCCAGACCCCCAAGGCCCTCTGCTATGTGGATACCTGGATAAAGGGCTTTATGGTCCTGACCGCCTATAAAGCCGGTGATCATCATCCCGGTTATGAAAAGACCCTGCCCTCCAAGGATACAGATGACTTGAACGATCTGGCCCAGGTCCTCCTGGCTGATCATAGCCGGATAAAGGCTTTCCCACAAAAAATCCGGCCCACCTGCGCCTTTGCAGATGAGCCGGATAAAAAAGGGGAGGATAAGTAGTTATTCTTTTCTCTTTTGTCTACACTTACAGTATCTCCCCTCCCAGAAAAAATATACGTCCACTTTCAATTTTTTCAACTCTCTCTGTCCATGATCCTTGGCCATCCAATTGTTAACCAATTTCATTTTTAAGTTGACATTTCTCCTCAGGCATGCTATACCTATGGAGTAGCCACCTGCGTTGAACGATAAAAACAAATGGAGAACGATCATGCGTACTAAACACACAGACACTTTGACACACGCTCCGGCACACACAGCTGCCACACAGACCACCTCTGCTCAGGCAGTCCCTCTCAAAAGCGGCGCCACTGCCCACAAGCCCGCCTTTTCTTCCAGGGACCTGGTCCTGGGCGGGATGTTCGCCGCCGTCATGGCAGTCATCTCCCAGTTGTCCATCCCCATGCCCACCGGCGTCCCGATCACCATCCAGCTGTTCGGCGTCACCTTGATCGGCGTGGTGCTGGGCTGGCGGCTGGGGCTTTTGGCCATGACCGCCTACATCCTCCTGGGAGCCACAGGTCTCCCGGTCTTTTCCAACTTCCGCGGAGGTCTGGGCGTACTGACCGGCGTGACCGGAGGCTATCTCTGGTCCTATCCTCTCATGGTGGCCTTGTGCGGCATCCGGCCAAAGACTGAGAGCACACATCTGGATACACTGCTGACGATCCTGCTGGCTCTCATCGGCCTGATGATCGTGGAGACAATCGGCGGGCTCCAGTGGGCCGCCCTGGCCGGGGACAAGACCGTAGCCGCCGTATTTACCTATTCGATCGTGGCCTTCATCCCCAAGGACATCCTGCTCACGATCCTGGCTGTCCTGATCGGCAGACCGATCCAGAAGACCCTCAAAAAGCTGTGAAAGATCCCGGCTCTGCGGCACCGCATCTCTGTCGACCCTGCGGTGCCGCATTTTTATGGCCTCTCTGACCTATCACATCTCTCTGGCCTCTCCGCCACAGCACATCTCTCTGGCCCCTCTGCCCCATCACATCTCTACGGCCCCTCTGCCACAGCCCCGTCCTTTAATTCGGTCCCCTCATAAAAGAAGGCCAAGATCTCCCGATACGTCTTCCCTTCCCGCGCCATCCCCTGGGCGCCGTTCTGGCTCATGCCGGCCCCGTGGCCGTAGCCGCCGCCCCAGATCGTAAAGAGCTTGCTGCCATCCTTGGCCGTCCCGGTCTCCTGGATCGAGATGAAGGCGCTGGGCAGCAGGCTCATCCCCCGGACCTCTTTCCCGTCCTTTCTGTTGATCTCCAGATCCACGCTCCCTAAGGCCCTCCGGATCTCCATCTGGCCCTGGTAGGTCCTCTGTCCACCGTTCACATCGGTGGCCACTAACCGCTTTGCCACGCCTCCCGACCCCCTCTCCAGGATCTCCAGCCGGTCGATCTGCCCCAGCCCCAGCTGTCTCCCCAGGGTGGTCCCTTTATATAAGGCGTTCCACCGGTACATAGGAAAGGAAGCGTCAAAGGCCGGGATAGCCGGATCCTGGATAAAGACGGCAAAGGCCTCATTAGAGGTAAGATCTAAGCATCGCCTCCCCTCCTGCAGCTCTACCGCCTGCAGGTAGGGGGTGGATGCTCCGTCCCCGCCCCAGACACTGCCGTCGGTCCCATGGCCGCAGGATGTAGAATAGTAATAGACCTCTGCCGGCTCATCCTGGTACGATAAGATCTTGCCGCAGGTCTCATCCACCGCCTGGTCCGTGGCCTCCGCCCGGTCCACGTTATTGTAGACCTGGAAATTCGTGCTGTCATCCACGTGAGCACCGTACTGGCTGTAGCTGTTGTCCATGATCTGCCGGTAAGCATAGGTCCTGGCACAGACCGCCTGGGCTTTCAATGCCTCCATCTCATAGCTGGCCGGCATCTCGCTGGGTACCACCCGCTTTAAGTAATCCTCCAGGAACAGGTCGTTGACCATCACCAGGCCTTCCTCCTGCTGGCGGATCTCCAGCACGCCGTCGTAGACCGGTGTCCCCTGGCTCCTGTGCAAAGTATCCACCTGGATCCCCCCGTTTTCCACGTCCGGAGCGATCTCTGCCCAGCCATCCTTTAAGCAGGCATCTCCCGGCTTGATCGTAAAGGGCGAGCCTGCTGTCAGCCGGACCTGCTGGAGCTTCTTCCCCTTATCCCCAAAGCGCAAGACCCCGTCACAGGCTAATGTGACCGTGATCTGCTGGTGAAAAGGCGTGTCAAAGCCGTCGTCCAAGAGCAGCACGCAGATCCGCTCCGCACTGAAGGGCTCCACGATCAGGGCCGCGCACAGCTTCCCATCTGCCGCCACAAATTCCTGCAGGTCATAGCCCACCAGGATATCGGACCGCTCCCGTTCCTCATACTCCCCAAAAACCTTATAGACCCGAAAGCCAGGAGCCGTCTCCAGCCTGCCGTAGCCCTCGATCTCGATATGGTCCTCGCCTACGGACAGCACCTTTCCCTTGATCCGTTCCTTTTTGACCGTCACCTTGGCAAGCTTTCCGCTCTCTAAGTGGAGATCCACGATCGTATGGAGGAGCTCCTGGGGATCGATCCCCTTTTCCGTGACCGCGAACTGCCGTTCGATCGTCCCCGCATGGACCTGGATGAGGTCTTCGTCCACATGGTCCACCCACACGTTTTCATAGGTCACATCCTCCGAAAGGACCCGTCCTACACCTGCCACCTCACCGTCCCTGACAAACAGGCGGATCTTCTTATCTATGTAGCCGTCCATGGCCAGCCCCTCGGCCCGTAAGTCCCCTTTGCTGGTATAGCAGTCCCAATCCCCAGGCCCCTCCACATTGGTGGGGGTCCCGTAAAGGATCAGGTCCATCTGCCGGATGCCCTCGCCGTCACCGGCCCCCGAGCCCGCTGTCTGCCCGCCATCTGCCTGCCCGGCTCCTTCCTGCTCGCCATCTGCCTGCCCGCCGTCTGCCTGCCCGCCATCTGCCTGCCCATCTCCTGCCTGCCCGCCTCCTGCCTGCTCGCCGTCTGCCTGCCCGCCTCCTGCCTGCCCGGCTCCTGCCTGCCCGCCGTCTGCCTGCCCGCTCTTCTCTCCGCCGGCCGCCTCTCGGACCGCCTTCTCATAGATCTCCCACCACCGGTCCGCCGGAAAGACATCCTTCCGGTTGCTGTTATTAAGGTTCACCAAGTCCCCATAGCCCTTTCCCAAAAAGCAGGCCAAGGTGTAGGCTTCCTGGTAGGTGATCTCCTGGTGGGCAGACTTAGCGGAGGCTTCCGTCTCCTCCTCCTTTAAGCCGCCGTGGTCATAGAGATGGTCCATGTACGGCACATACCAGTTCCCTCTCTCTTTTTCCGGGAAATGAGAACGCCCGGTCTCCTCCTCATACTGGATGCAGGTTTCCCTGGAGACGGCAAATAGCGCCGCGGCCTTAGCGGCCTGGGCCCTGGTGATCCCCGGCTTATCCGGCTCCATCCGCACGATCAGGATGATCAGTAGGATGAGCAGTGCCAAGATCCCCAGGACCCAGCTCATGAACACTCTTTTTTTCATATGCAGCCCTCTCTTTCCTTATCAGGACACACAAGCTCAAGGCTGTCGCAAAAATGCGCCGATCCAGCCATATAGGATGCCGGCTGCCATGATCGCGGCACTCTATATCCTGTGGATCGGCCATCTTGCGACAGCCTCTTTATCGCGGTCCTTTTGGACTTTCCGTTCCCGGTCCATCCTCCGGCTCCACGCTCTTCTTCCCCGCAGCCTTTCTCACTGCCCTTTCTGTTGCCTTTCTCACTGCCTTTTCCTCTGCCTTTCTGCCCTTCGCCGCCTGCGGCGTCTCTTCTCTTAAGCGGACTTCCAGGGTCTCTTCATCCACATAGCAGGTCCCTTCATAGCTGGAGGTCTCCTCCGGCAGCTTCTTTTTCCGCAGCGCGCTCTTCACCCCGTCTGCGATGAGCCGGTAGAGCACGGCAAAGGTGGGGACCCCGATGATCATCCCCACAAAGCCGAAGAGCCCGCCGAAGAGCAGGATGGAGAACAGCACCCAGAAGCTGGACACCCCGGTGGACTCCCCTAAGATCTTGGGCCCCAGGATATTTCCGTCAAACTGCTGCAAGAGCAGGATAAAGATCAGAAAATAGACACACTGGAGGGGGTCCACCAGCAGGATCAGCAACGCCGAGGGCGCCGCTCCGATGAAGGGCCCGAAAAAGGGGATGATATTGGTCACGCCGATGATCACACTGATCAGCAGCACATAAGGCAGCTTCATCAGCTTCATACAGAAGAAACAGATGATCCCGATGATCAGCGAATCCAAAAGCTTTCCCAGGATGAACCCGCCGAAGACCTTATGGGCAAAACGCACCTCTCCGATGATCCCGTTAGCCCACTCCACTGGAAACAGGCCATACACGCATTTTTTCGCGATGGTGGCCAGCTCGTCCTTCATATTTAACAGATAGATCATGACGATCACGCCGATCAGGATGTTCTTCAGCCAGACCACCAGATTGAACATGCTGTTAGACAGGCCGCTGATCAGCTTATCTAAGTTGGGGGCCACCACGTTCTTCCCCAGGCTCTTGGCCCATTCGATCAGCTCATCCATATAGAAGACCACCTGATCCATGATATCCGGGTTATCATCCAGCACCTTCCGGCCCCAGACGATCAGATCGTTCACATTCTCCGGAAGGGTATCGATCACATTCTGGACGCTTTCTAAAAGCTGTGGCAGGAGCATGGAGATCAGTCCGGCCACCACCACAAAGAGCACGATCAGGCTGACGATGGTCCCGATGGTCCGGCCCACCCCCAGCCTCTGCTCCCTCTTTCCAAGTCCCAGCGCCCCCAGCAGCTTATCCGTCAGGCCCACACACCAGTTGTACACCGGCGCTAAGAGATAGGCCAGCACCGCCCCGTACACCACCGGCATCAGGATGGTGAAGAACATGGCGCCGAAGGCCTTCACCTTATCGAACTGCAGGAGGATATAGCCGAAGGAGATGCTGGCGGCGATCACACAAAAGGCGGTCAGCCCCCAGCGCAGATGGTCTTTTAACTTGTGTTCATCATTCATAAGCTTTTCCTTTTTTGACAAAATTTACTATCCCATATGTAAAGATAAAGCAGCGATCTCTCGCTGCCTTTTATCCTTGGTAAACCCGGAGATGCCGGTTCTTACTAATTGACGCCTAGCCTTGCTAGGTGGGTGACCTCACTTAGGCATCTGCCTTCCACTCAAGATCGGAGGCCTGACATCCGCCTAAAAATATTGGAATCCCGTATGTCAAACTGTAGGTTCAAATAAGGTAAGAGTATCGAACATTCCAGGAATTACGCTCTGTATGGAACTTTATCACCACGAATGATATTATACAACAGAGGATAGGCTTTTTCAAGGACTTTTTTCTGTCAACATCCTCCATTTTTGCATCAATTTCTGCAAGTGATCCTTACATCATGTGGCGGCCTGCTTATAGAGCTTCACCAGGCGGCTGGTCCCTAAGCGGGAGGCCCCCAGGTCCAGGAAATGCTGGCCGTCCGCGAATGAGCTGATCCCGCCCGCGGCCTTGATCCGAACGCCAGGTCCCACATGGGCCGCGAACAGGGCTACATCCTCAAAGGTGGCCCCGGCTTTAGAGAAACCGGTGGAGGTCTTGATGAAGTCGGCCCCGGCCTGGGTCACGATCTGGCACATGCGGATCTTCTCCTCCTCGGTCAGGAGGCAGGTCTCCACGATCACCTTCAAGATCTTCTCCCCGCAGGCCTCTTTTAACCGGCGGATCTCCTCCTCCACCTGATCGAAATGGCCTTCCTTCACGGCCCCTATGTCGATCACCATATCGATCTCGTCCGCGCCGTTCTCGATCGCGTCCTTCGTCTCAAACAATTTGACCGCCGTGGTCTGATACCCGTTGGGGAACCCGATCACCGTACATACCGGGATCCGGCCGCCCACATAAGCCTTGACCCTGGACACGAAGGACGGCGGGATACATACCGAGGCCGTCTGGCATTCCATGGCATCGTCGCAGATCGTTTTGATCTCCTCCCATGTAGCCGTCTGGGCCAGGAGGGTATGGTCCACCGCCTTAAGGACCTGCCGCTCATCGATGCGCTCCGCCGCTCCCTTCTCTCCTGTCACATTCTTCTCTTCCGTGTTTTCTATCGCTCCCATCTTAACTGCTCCATCCTTTCCTGTTATATCCTTTCCTGTTATGCCCTTTCCTGCGATGTCCTTCCTTCTATCGCTCTGATCCTCTTCGGATGTGTCTTCCTGCACCTTCCTGTGTCTTCCTGCATCTTCCTGTGTCTTCCTTTTTCTGTCCGCTAAGTCTGCAGCCCTGCGTTTACCTTTGTAAGATCTGCTCCAGCACACTCTCCCCGCCGATCCTCCCCTTAGCCTCCACGCCCAGATAGTCCAGGATCGTGGCTGCGATATCGCTAAAGGTGGGCCTGGTCCCCAAGTCTACGCCCTTTTTCACCTTAGGACCCGCGATCACCCAGGGGGTGTATTCCCTGGAATGGTCGGTGGACGGCGTGCTGGGATCACAGCCGTGGTCCGCCGTGATCATCAACAGGTCCTCCTCCCGGAGCATAGCTAAGAGCCTGGGCAGGGCCTGGTCAAAAGCTGTCAGGGCTTTGGCGTAGCCGTCCACATCGTTGCGGTGCCCATAGAGCATATCGTAGTCCACCAGGTTGGTAAAGCACAGGCCTTCAAAATCCCGTGCGCCGTACTCCAGGGTCCGCAAGATCCCCTCCGCGTTCCCGGCTGTCCGCACCGCCTCGCAGATCCCCTGGCCCGCGAAGATATCACGGATCTTCCCCACCGCCAGCACCTTAAGCCCCGCCTCGCAGATCAGGTCCAGCATCGTCTTTTGGGGCGGCAGGAGGGAGTAGTCATGACGGCGGCTGGTCCTTTTAAAGGGAGGATCGCCCTCAAAGGGCCGTGCGATCACCCGCCCCACACCGTAAGGGCCCACGCACAGCCGCCTGGCGATCTCACAATACCGATACAGCTCTTCGATGGGGACCACCGACTCGTGGGCCGCGATCTGGAACACGCTGTCCGCCGAGGTATAGACGATCAGCTTCCCGGTCCTTATATGCTCCTCGCCATAGTCCCGGATCACATCGGTGCCGGAATAGGGCTTGTTGCAGAGCCAGCCCCGCCCGGTCTCCCTTTCAAAGGCATCCAGAAGCTCCCTTGGAAAGCCTTCCGGGAAGGTGGGCAGCGGCTCCGGCGAGATCACGCCCGCGATCTCCCAGTGGCCGATGGTGGTATCCTTTCCCATGGAGGCCTCCTGCATACGGGCCACCGCTCCTTTAGCGGGCGGAAGGCCTTCCTTGCCGCAGCCCCTGCCGCCGCTGCCCCCCACTCCCAGCCTTCCTATCCCGTCAGGCCCCCCGCCTGCCCGAGCCCTCTCCTCCCCGCAGGTTTGGGAAAGTCCTCCGCCTTCACGAGCCCTCCCCGCCCCGCAGGTTTGGGAAAGCCCTCCGTCTTCCCAGGCCCATCCCAGGCCGTCGATATGGAAAAGCCCGAGCGCTGCCATGTTGGGCATGGCAAAATAGGGGCTTGCGGCGGCTGCCCGCAGGGTATCGCTCCCCTCATCACCGAAAAGTGCCGCGTCAGGCATCTCTCCGATGCCCACGCTGTCCAGAACGATCAAAAATACACGTTTCATCTTTAACCCCTCCCGCAGATATGGTATCATCTTTTATAACCGTCCAGCGTATCCGATCTGTCATCATCTTTTTTATAGGATAGCACATTTTTGATCCGTTAAAAAGGCTGGAAAAAAGTTTTTTATCCCATGAAGATCTTTTTCTTTCCTTTTCGTTATGATATATAGAAACGTGACCACTTTGGACCATTGGCGGATCACGAGACCATAGAGGAGGGCTGCCCTTTGGATCCCCAGCAGCAACTGGAATCTTGGATGACACAATATCAAAACTTAATATATTCCATCTGCTTCCGCCTGACCGGCGACCAGTTTGACGCTGAGGACCTATCCCAGGACACCTTTCTTTCCGCTTACCGCAATCTGGCGCGGTTTGACGGCCAGAACGAAAAAGCATGGCTGTGCCGGATCGCCACGAATAAATGCATCGATCACCTAAAGCGGGCGGGACGGCGTTCCATCCCCACGGAGGAGATCTTCTTCTCCGCGCTCCCGGACAGCCGTTCTTCTCCGGAACAGGAGATCCTGGAGGCCGAGCTGCGCCGGCAGCTTAAGACCTGCTGCAGCCAGCTCCCGGAGCCCTACCGGCAGGTGGCCTTAGACCACTATTACCACGAGATGGATATCAATGAGATCGCCGCCAAGACCGGAAAAAATAAAAAGACCCTGCAAACGCAGATCTACCGTGCCAAGGGTATGCTGCGTGAGCGGATGCGAAAGGAGGACCTGCGCTATGGATGAGGAAAGGACGAGGAGCATCACCATGGGATCATCTCATCTGGAGGAAAGGCAAAAGGGGGCAGTCTGCACAGAAAGCAGCGCCCGTCTGGAGGCACTCTGCCAGGACGACGGCTGGCTGGAGGCCTTCATCCGGGATACGGAAGAGCACCAGCTCCTCCATGCCCCGGCCCGCCTGCGGGAGGACACGCTGGCAAAGGTCCAGCGGCTGCGGTTTTCGAAACGCATACAGCTCATCAGCTACAGCTTAAAGGTCTGCACCGCCGCTGCCGCCGCGCTCTTCATCCTGTTCACGACACCGGTGTTTTTGCAGCCCGCTGGCTATCCGGGCATCCTGGCCGAGGCTCCCAGGGCTGGCGCCTCCGGAGGGCCGAAGGGCCAAAAAGCAGCCCCGGCTGACGGGTCTACCCACAGCCAGACAGAAGGCAGAGCCGGTCGAACGGCTGGCCCTCAGACAGACAGCGGGAACGGCCGCCCGACTGACCGCCCGATGAGCGGCGGGACTGATAACGCAGCCGGCCGTCCCATAGGTGATGGGATCAGTGATGGGATGGCATGGACCAGGCAGACACTGCAGGAAGGCTTCCAGCAGATCACCGGATCCATCGATGATCTTTCAAATGCATTATTTCCAGGGAGGTAATATGGTATGACTAAGAAAAAAAGCAGATTCCTTACGTTCTTCTGCTCCCTCATCCCGGGAGCCGGGGAGATGTATCTGGGTTTTCTAAAACAGGGGATCAGCATCATGTGCATGTTCGCCCTGCTGCTGGCCGTGGGCGAGATCATCTTCCCTCCCCTTTCCGTGTTCGGGACTGTGATCTGGTTCTACAGCTTCTTCCACACCCATAACCTGAACAGTCTCCCGGATGACGAGTTCTACGCGATCCAGGATGATTTCCTGATCCACTCCTATCAGCTGGCCCGCCTAAAGGCCGTCCTCTTAGGCCGCTACCGGAAGGTGACCGCTATCGTCCTGATCCTCCTGGGCTTCTCCATCCTATGGGACAATGTCAATGACTTTTTCATGCATTTTGCTTCCGACGTGCTGCATATCTCCTGGCAGTTCTTAGGTGTGGTGGACTGGTTCTCCAGACGCCTGCCCAGGAACCTCACCGCTGTGGTCATCATATTGGCAGGGTTTTATCTGATCCGCAATAAGAAGCGGGAATTAGATCCCTGACCGCACTACCTACAAAAAAGCTCCCCGGCAGGCAAGACCTGCGGGGAGCTTTTCTGTCATCTCTCGATCTTATGATCTATCGACCTTCTCATCTCTCGATCTTATGCTCTATCGGCCTTATCATCTCTCGATCAGGCGTTCAGCTCATCGACTACCTTCTGGATCGCTGCCAGAGCGTCATCGGGGAGCTTGTCATAGCCTTCTTTGGCCACGGCGAACTCTTTGATCTCATTTACACGGTCGTTCATGCGGGCCTTTAACTGGCTCACATACTCCGGATCGTTCATATCCGGCACAAAGCCTTCCCAATCCATGATCTCGATATCGGAGAACGGTCCCCACTGCTTGAAGTCTGCTCTCTTCTCCACGATCGCCTCCAGGATCCCCAGGGTATCGGCCGGTTTTACCTTCTTGCCCATGAAATCACCGGTGTTCACGATATAGCAGTCTACGTTCTTCTCTTCCACCAGCTTTTTGAACTTCTCATAGTCGTTAGAGAGCGGGTAGGTCCTGAAGGGGTTCGCGTAGGGTACCACCACCAGCTTGTTGGGATCGACGCCTGGCGCCAGTCTCTCTGCGGAGGATCTCTTCGTAGCCAGGGTAGCGCCCATGACCGATGCTAAGGATGCGCCTTTCAGCTTGACCACCGGCGGGATGGTAGGATCCTTCATGATCCAGAAGATCGCGTTGACCGGGGCATCGATCTTGTCCACACGGTTCGGGGACCATAATTTGGACTTGATGGCACGTCCGTTGCCGTTGCGGATATCTTCGGTGACCAGCTGGATCTTTCCGTCCTCGTCCAAGGTAGCGGAGCAGTTCTGGGCGGTCAGCAGGTACTTATTATCTGCACATCCGGTGGGATAGTCAGCTGTCTTGTCAAAATAGGTGGGCTCCAATGCGATCGAAGCACAGGTGTCCGTATTGATGATGAAAGCGTCATCGTGGAGGACCTTGATCTCATACTTGCCGCCATGCTTTGCGTGGGTCAGGGTGGACTTGCCAGATCCTGACAGACCGTACACTGATGCGACGAACTTGCTGCCGTCCCCTAAGAGATATTCCTTCTGGCCGCCGTGGCAGGAAGCATAGCCATTACGGTTGGCGATCGCCCATGCCATGGTCAGGGTGCCCTTCTTATGCTCGCCGAAATACCGCATGCCCAGGATGCAGGCGCAGTTGGTCTCGGTATTGAAATAGCACAGGGTCTTCTTCTGCGGGTCGGATAAGCAGTCTAAGGATACGTTGGGACGGTCGGAACCATTCCACTGAGGATCGGAGAAGATGAAGATATCCGCTTCCTTGCCGTCGCCTACCGGCTTGGAATCCCGGTACATCTTGACATACTCATCGGACATATACTGGAAGTTCAGCATCCAGTTATACATGATGTTCTCTTCGCCCTCCGGGATCAGCAGGTGCGCCTTGACCATGAACTCCGGATCCAAGCCCACAAAGACCTCTGCATGGTACATGGTCTTCCAGCGGGATTCATAGACCGCATCCATCGCCACCAGATCCAGTGCCGCACAGTTCACGCCTGGCTCACCGGCGATACGGCGGGCAGTGGCATAACGGCCGGTGATCGCGCCGTCATTGAACAGGAGGACCTTCGCATCTTTCTCTAGACCAAACTCTTCGCCTCTGTAGACCGGCATATCGGTCACGATCGTGCCAGGAGAATTCTTCGCTAACTCATAGGCTTCCTTCAGGGTGTTCACCTTGATGACGTTATTGCCATAAAAAGCCGCCTCGATGATAGATCTTGTTTTGGAAAATCCCGGTTTTCCCTGGCCGATCTCAGCGATCGGATAATACGCTTTTGTTGACATTTTTTAACCTCCTTAGATTAAAATGATCGATGATCGCAAATGTGGAAATGGTAGCAGGATGTCCTTTGATGCCAAAACCAAATTTGAATTCATTATCTCACTTTGTGAAATAAAAGTCAATACATTTCTCCGAAAAACATGCATTTCGTCAGGCCTCATCGATCACCAGGGCGATCATCTCCAGATCCTCTTCGCTGTTATTCTCCATACTGTGCCACTGCCCGCACTGGATCGTGCAGATATCCCCTGCATGGACCAGGGTCTTTGTCTTGTCGTTGTCGATAAAGGTGCCTTCGCCCTTTATGATGTAATAGGGCTCCGTATTCCCCACATGCTGATGCCAGCCGATGCTGCAGTGGGGCGGGACCACCACCCGGGCATACATACTGCCGTGGCCCATCAGCTCCTCTGTACTTAAGATGTGGTAGATCACCACATGACCGGCCCCTCCCCTTAAGTTATCTTTCCTGACCCCTTCATTATGTCTTACCATATCGATCCTCCTGCTCTCTGCTCTTGATCCTGCCAGTAGATGGGCCATCCCTTTTAACTTAGGATACAGCCCTCTGCCGCGACTTTTAACATCTCTAACAGTATACTGCTAAACAGCAGGAGACTCAATCCTAAAATGTCCTGATATCTTTTGGGGAGTGGACCCTCTGGCCAACCTGTGAAAAGGAACTGGGTCGGTCATTTAAAAAATTCATGGCCGTCATGGCTGAAAAGGAAGGTCAGCTTCCGGTCGAACCACTGGGCATTCTCTCCGGAGGCCTTTCGGTTCATGAAGTAGAGTGCTCCCTGAGAAGGGTCCTCCCCCTGCAGGGCCCGGTCCACACATTCCACCGTCTCTTTGGTCACCTGCACCCGGTCGATCGCGCCGCTGCTCACCGGGGTGAACTGGGACCTTTCATAGACCACGCTGGTGATATCATCAGGAAAGCTGCTGTCCTCTACCCGGTTCATGATCACATTAGCCACCAGGATCTTCCCGGTGCTGTCGCAGCCTCCGGCCTCCGCCTGGACGATCTTCAGCATCACCTCATAATCCTGCTCATCGTAAGGGATCCTGGCATCGATCGTCTCTCCTGCCTCCGGCGCTCCCTTTGCCTGTTCGCTATCTGCAGCCGCCAGCTGCTCTTTAGCCGCGGCCTCCTGTCCATCACCTGGAGCCAGCTTTCCGGCAGTCTCTGTCTGTCTCCTCACTGCCGGGGCCGGCTCTCCCGCCGCTCCGGTCGGGCCGGTTCCTTCAAGCGTCAGTCCTCCCGCCGCCCCGGCCAGGCCGGCTCCTTCAAGCGCCAGTCCTCCCGTCGCCCCGGCCAGGCCGGCTCCTTCAAGCGCCAGTCCTCCCGTCGCCCCGGCCAGG
>CAJUFE010000021.1:52566-69848 GCA_910585635.1 uncultured Lachnospiraceae bacterium
CCGGCTCCTTCTGCCCGGCTGCCTGCGTCGGACTTTAGCGGCCCAGCGTCTTCTCTCTGGCTAGCGCCGGCCACCGTCCGCGCTGCGGCTGCGGCCCTCTGCAATGTATCGTCTGCCAATGTCTTCCCTTTTGCTGATGCTCCGTCGTCTTCTAAGTCCGCCACCGCCTGAGGCATCAGGGGAGGCTGCTCATGTACGGTCAGTCCATCCCTGCCGCTGCCGCTGATCCCGATGGCCGAACATGCCGTCACCAGGACCATCAGACGCCCGGCAGGCCGATAGACGTTCTGAAGTAAGGAGTCCAATGTAAAAAACATACATCCACCTCTTTTCTCCGTTTTCTCAGGAGACCTTTGCCGCAGGAGGCCGGCGGCAGCCGCTCAGATGGCCTGGACTATCAGCCGGCCACCCCTCTCCTCCTGCATCGTTTCGGGTCAACAGGGCTCATTATAGGCGGATAGACACAAGATCGTCAATGGACGGGCAGGATCTTCAGCGCTTTTCCACCTTGGGAATGGCTGGCTTTTCTTATTCCTGTGATCCTATCCAAAGATCCGCGCAGCGATCTGTACAGATGTGCCAGGGATCTTGTGTACATATTTTACAATTGTATTACGTTTTTGTTACTTTTGTCTCGTGGCGATCCTTGCCAGATTCTGCTGTCGAAACCTTATGTAAACAAAAAAAGAGCCTCCGGGGCCGCAGATCCGCTCCCACGAAGGCATCTCCTTATAGATGATCTTGACGCTCACGCTATCCGCCCACAGGGCAAAGGGTCCGGCCGGTCACCTCCCATTGATGTAATTGACTAATCCGCCCGCCGTAATGATCTTCTGCATGAAGGGCGGGAAGGCCTGGCCCGTAAAGGACTGACCCGTGGTCTTGTCCGTGATCACGCCGCTGTCAAAATCCACTTCCACCGTATCACCGGCCTGGATCGCCTTAGCCGCTTCCGGGCATTCGATGATCGGAAGACCGATATTGATCGCATTTCTATAGAAGATACGGGCAAAGGTCTCCGCGATCACGCAGCTGACCCCTGCACATTTGATCGCCAGGGGCGCGTGCTCCCTGGACGAACCGCAGCCAAAATTTTTGTTGGCTACGATGATATCCCCTTTACTTACCTTCTGGATGAACTCCTTATCGATATCCTCCATGCAATGGGCCGCCAGCTCCTCACCCTTGGTGGCGTTCAGATACCTTGCCGGGATGATCACATCGGTATCTACATTATCTCCATATTTAAATACATGTCCCTCTGCTCTCATGATGCTCCTCCTTTTCTTCCTGCTGCCTTAAAGCGCTCTGCCTGCGGTCACGGCATCCAGCCGATCCCTGCCCGGCCTGCGGGGCGGACAGAGACGCTCCGCCCATTTTTATAAGGTACATGGACAGGAGATCTTGCCTGTCACCGCGCTGGCAGCCGCCACAGCCGGGCTGGCTAAGTACACCTCTGAGCCCACATGGCCCATGCGGCCTACAAAGTTCCGGTTGGTGGTGGATACACAGCGCTCTCCATCTGCCAAGATCCCCATATAGCCGCCTAAGCAGGGGCCGCAGGTAGGGGTGCTGACCACGGCGCCGGCCTTTATGAAGATCTCCAGCAGGCCCTCCTGCATAGCCTGCAGATAGATCGCCTGGGTGGCCGGGATCACGATGCAGCGCACATGCCGGGCCACCTTCCGGCCCTTTAAGACCTTAGCCGCCATGCGCATATCCTCCATGCGCCCATTGGTACAGGAACCGATCACCACCTGATCGATCTTGATATCCCCTACCTCATCGATGGTCCTGGTGTTCTCCGGCAGATGGGGGAAGGAGACCGTAGGCTTTAACAGCGACAGATCGATGGTGTAGGTCTCCTCATACTCCGCGTCCGGGTCCGCGGTGTAGACCGTGAAATTCCGCTTTGAATGCTCCTCCATATAGCGGATCGCCAGGTCGTCCACCGGGAAGATCCCGTTCTTCCCGCCGGCCTCGATCGCCATATTGCAGATCGTAAAGCGGTCATCCATGGAAAGGTGGGCGATCCCCTCGCCGGTAAATTCCATCGACTTATAGAGGGCCCCGTCCACACCGATCATGCCGATGATGTGTAAGATCACATCCTTGCCGCTGACCCATTCCTTCGGCTTTCCCACCAGTTCAAAGCGGATCGCCGAGGGCACCTTGAACCAGGCCTTGCCGGTCACCATGCCCGCCGCCATATCGGTGCTGCCCACGCCGGTGGAGAAGGCCCCCAATGCCCCGTAGGTACAGGTGTGGGAATCGGCCCCGATCACCGCGTCCCCGGCCACCACCAGGCCTTTCTCCGGCAGGAGCGCATGCTCGATGCCCATCTGTCCCACATCAAAATAGTTGGTGATCTCATGCTTACAGGCAAAATCCCGGCAGCACTTGCAGTTCTCCGCGGACTTGATGTCCTTATTGGGGATAAAATGATCCATGACCAGCGCGATCTTATCCTTGTCGAACACACGCTGCTCATCCATCTTCTTCATCTCGTTGATCGCCACCGGGGACGTGATATCATTGCCCAGCACCAGATCTAAGTCCGCCTCGATCAGCTGGCCGGCCTTCACCTCCGAAAGGCCCGCGTGGGCTGCCAGGATCTTCTGCGTCATCGTCATTCCCATAGCTTGTTCCCTCCTCTTGATACGTCACTGCCCACGGTTATACCGTTCACAGCAACTGGATATCCTCTTTGTCATCCTGTTGTTTTATCGGCACTTTACATTCTAGCATAAGTATGGTTATAATAAAAATACATAATACGAATAGGGTGCATGAAATGTGGTTATGGATCGATCGTGATCATCAGAATGTCCGCTGGTACTAGATCGTTACGGCATACAGAAAGGAGACACGCATGGAACAGAACCTGTCGCAATACAGGATCTTTTATGAGGTGGCGAAAACGGGAAATATCTCGAAGGCGGCTAAGGAGCTGTACATCAGCCAGCCGGCGATCAGCAAGGCGATCAGCAAGCTGGAGGACAGCTTGAAGGTAAGCCTTTTTACCAGGAGCTCCCGGGGCGTCCATCTGACGCCGGAGGGGGAGCTGCTCTTTGGCTATGTGCAAACGGCGTTCCAGGCCCTGGATCTGGGGGAGCAGGAGTTAAAAAGGATCCAGGAGTTCAATATCGGCCACCTGAAGATCGGGGTCAGCAATACCCTGTGCAAGTATATCCTCCTGCCCTACTTAAAAAATTTCATCGAGCAGTACCCCCACATCAAGATCACGATCGAAGGCCAGGCCACGGCAAAGACCATCTCCATGCTGGAGCAGCACATGCTGGACGTGGGGCTGGTGGCGGAGCCTTCCGTCCGGTCCGGCTTATCCTTCATCCCGGTGATGGATATCCAGGATACCTTCGTCTGTACCCGGCATTATCTGGAGAACCTGTACCTGCGGGAGGGATCCGGGGCCGACCTTTTTACCTGCGGCAATATCATGCTCTTAGATCAGAACAACATGACCCGCCACCATGTGGACGAGCATATGAAGGAGCACTCCATCGAGCCCAAGCAGATCTTGGAGGTGACCACCATGGACCTGCTGATCGAATTTGCCAAGATCGGCTTAGGGATCGCCTGCGTGATCCGGGAGCTGGTGCAGAAGGAGCTGGAGAGCGGCCGCCTGCTGGAGATCCCCCTAAAGCCCCCTATCCCCAAGCGCACCATCGGCTTCGCCTTCCTGTCCGGGAACCAGGCTAATGCTTTGAAGACCTTTTTGGAGTTTTTGTACTAAGACAAGGTCTTATGCTCAGATCAGGCTCCCTGACTTTTCTGTTTTGGTCCATCCCTGCCGATCCAGCTGCCCGGTCAACGTGACCGTTCAGATGCCTGAGCGGTTTCCTGTCAACACGAAAAGACCCATCCGCCAGCTCTCACTGTCGATGATGAGTCTTTTTGTGTTCCCATCGGGATCGTCCGCCCGATCCCGGCTCTTATTTTATGATATATCAGCCTGTCAGTTATTGATCAGCTTATCGCCGTCGTTCCAGCTGTAAAGCTTGCGCAGCTCGGCGCCCACCTTCTCCAGCGGATGCTCGGCTTCCAGCTTACGCATGGCATTGAAATGGGGGCATCCGGCCTGGTTCTCCAGCAGCCACTCCTTGGCGAAGGAACCGTCCTGGATATCGCTCAGGATCTTCTTCATGGCCTTCCTGGTCTCGTCGGTGATGATCTTCGGCCCGGTGATGTAATCGCCGTACTCGGCCGTATTGGAGATGGAATAGCGCATACCGGCGAAGCCGCTCTCGTAGATCAGGTCCACGATCAGCTTCATCTCATGGATGCACTCGAAATAGGCGTTCTCCGGCGCATAGCCAGCCTCCACCAGGGTCTCGAAGCCAGCCTTCATCAGCCCGGTGACGCCGCCGCAGAGGACAGCCTGCTCGCCGAAGAGGTCGGTCTCGGTCTCCACCCGGAAGGTGGTCTCCAGAACGCCTGCCCGCGCCCCGCCTAAAGCCTGCGCATAGGCCAATGCCTTGTCTAAAGCCTTGCCTGTAGCATCCTGATGGATCGCCACCAGACAGGGGGTCCCTCTGCCCCTCTGGTACTCGCTCCGCACCGTATGGCCCGGCGCCTTGGGCGCGATCATGGTCACGTCCACATCAGCGGGCGGGACGATCTGTCCGAAATGGATCGCGAAGCCGTGGGCGAACATCAGCATGTTCCCGGCCTCCAGGTTGGGGGCGATATCTTCCTTGTACAGCTTCGCCTGCTTCTCATCATTGATCAGGATCATGATGATATCGGCCTGCTTTGTGGCCTCTGCCGCCGTGTAGACCTTGAAGCCCTGCTCCTCGGCCTTTTTCCAGGACCGGCTGCCCTCGTAAAGGCCTACGATCACGTTGCACCCGGACTCCTTTAAGTTCAAAGCGTGTGCATGTCCCTGGCTGCCATAGCCGATGATCGCGATCGTCTTTCCCTCCAGCAGGGATAAGTCACAATCTTCCTGATAGTAGATCTTTGCCATCTCTTTTTCCTCCATTTTCGCTGCCCGCTCATCTGTGGGCGCTTTTCTAAAATTTTTCTTAGATCGATGCTGTATGTGTACGTCTTGACGTACGCCCGCATCGGAACACAGTTGCGACAGCAACCATCTTCCTTATGCTGCTTATGTTAAAGGCTGTCCACCGACGACTCTCTGTCCGCCTCTGGCGGTACCTCTAGCTCAACCTTAGATCCTTTATGACCGGCCCATCTCAGCCAGTCCATCTTAGCGCACTGACCGGCTCAGCCAAGCCTTAGGACGCTCTCCCCGTCTGTCCTACGGCAGATAGCGGATATCGTGAGCCCCTCTCTCCAGACCCGTAAGGCCTGTCCTGGCCAGCTCTAAGATCTCGTAATCCTCCAGAAGATCGATCAGCGCGTCCAGCTTCGACTGATCCCCGGTCAGCATGACCGTCAGGGAATCCTTCCCCACATCCACGATCGTAGCCCGGAAGATATCCGCGATCGCATTGACCGCCTGACGCTCATTGGAGCCTGCCCGCACCTTCACCATGATCAGCTCACGGTATACGGACCGGCCAGCGGGGAGTTCCTTGATATCCCGCACATCCTCCAGCTTCCTAAGCTGGTTCTCGATCTGCACCAGGACCTCATGATCTCCCAGAGACACCACGGTCATCCGGGAATAGCGGGGGTCCGCCGTAACGCCTACCGTCAGGCTCTCGATGTTATAGCCCCGGCGGCTGAACAGTCCTGCAACACGTGCCAGCACACCGGCAGTGTTATCCACTAATAACGATAAAACGATCCGATTATCATTCATCTCTGCATCTTCTCCTTCATCACGTTCCCTCTATCATAGCGATCAAAAGGGTATTTGTCAAATGGGTAATTCGAATAGTTGTGATGATCTGTGGTTATGGAAGGCGCTTCTTTTTCCTTTATATGAAAATTTTTGTATTATCTTGGGATTTTTTTCTTATTTTCGATCATTTTTTCCGATATATCCCATACAGTCTATTAATAGCCCCATCGCAGCCTGGCATGGCTTGGTATCGTCCACCCTGGGCAGCATCTCCTGGTCCGCTTATATACCACTCACTCTTCCAGCAGAAAATCGATGATGTTCACCTGGTCGATCCCATCCTCGCCTATGGGGAACTCATCCATCGTCAGGACATATTTAGGATAGTTATCGGCTATCTTCTTAAGAGGCCGGAACTCCCGCTCATATGTGGACGGATCAAGGACCGTTGCGGCTACCTGATAGTAGATCTTCTTCCTTCCCTCCTGCGCGATAAAGTCCACTTCCTGGTCCCCAAATTTCCCGATGCTGACCGTATACCCTCTCCGGATCAATTCCAGATAGACGATATTTTCTATGACATGGCCTACATCCATGGAACGTTCTCCGAGGATCAGGCTGCGCAGACCCATGTCCACCAGATAATATTTCTCCAGCGACCGCAGATACTGTTTCCCTTTGATATCATACCTTCCGATCTCATAGAGGATGAACGCGTCCTTTAAAGCCTGCACATACCCGTCTATGGTGGCCACTGTGGTCTTTCTCCCATTACTTGTCAGCGTATCTGCGATCTTTTTTACGGAAACAGTATTCCCGATATCATCCGCCAAAAATCGCAGGATTGCTTCCAAAAGAGGGACATCGGCGATCTTCTTTCGCTCTACCACATCTTTCAGGAGGACCGTGTTAAAGATCCCTTTTAGATATTCCGACCGCACCATATCATCCTGGATCGCTGCCGCATAGGGAAAACCACCTTTTCGATAATAGTCTTGAAAAGCAGAACGCTTTTCTCCCCCCACCATCTCCAGGTATTCCCGAAATGACAGTGGGAGCATACGGATCTCGATATATCTTCCAGACAATAATGTTGCCAGTTCGCCGGAAAGCATATACGCATTAGAGCCGGTCAGATAAATATCGACATGATCCTGCAGATACAGGCTATCTACAGCCTTTTGGAAGCCCGGCACTGCCTGTATCTCATCCAGAAAGATATAATTCATCTTTCCCGGTATCAGCCTTTCCATGATATACCCATAAAGCCTGTGGTATTCCTTCAGATCCTCAAACCGGATATCTTCGAAATTGACCGATATACAGCACCGTTCCTCGATCCCGGCTTCCACTAGACTGTCCCGGAACATCTGGAGCAAGGTCGATTTTCCACATCGCCGGACTCCGGTGATCACCTTGATCACTTGATGATCTTTCATCCGGGTCAGCATGTCCATATACTTTTTCCTGTTGACCATCGCCGTCCTCCTTTTTTAAATATACTATCAAAAAGTATAGAAAATATCAAGTTTTTAAAGTATACTATAAAAAGTTTATCGTCTACGATCATAACAGCCCATAGACAACCGCTCACCACTCCCCCAGCAGGATCTCCGTCAGCTCTGCCGCGTCCGCCGCGATCTTATCGGCCCCGGCCGCCTCCAGCTCGTCACGGCTCCCATAGCCCATGAGGACCCCTACGCTCTGGAGCTGGTTCTCCTTCGCCCCAAAGATATCATGCTCCCGGTCGCCCACCATGACCGCTTGAGCCTTCCTCGCTGCTGCCATATCTATCCCTGCTGCCGCTGGTGTCTTCTCCGTCGCCGACTGGACCTTCCTCGCTCCCGCCAGTGTCTCCCTGGCCGCCGCCCGCTCCAGATCCTCCTCGTCCAGGATCTGCGCCTGCTCCAGGACATAGCGGATCACATCCCCCTTTTTCGCCCGTGCCTCCTCCATATCCGCGCCGCCCACATAAGTAAAATAAGGGTCCAGCTCAAAATGGGCCAGGATCATCTTCGCGTACCGTTCCGGCTTGGAGGTAGCCACCAGAAGGACCTTCCCCGCCTCCTTAAGCTGCATGAGCATCTGCCGGACCCCCGGCAACTCCTCGTTCTCGAAGATCCCCTTCTCCCCATAATATTCCCGGTACACCCCGATCGCCTCCTGGGCCTGATCCTCCGGGAAATGGTAGTACCGCATAAAGCTCTCCTTTAGCGGCGGCCCGATAAAGGGCGTCAGCTTCGTAAGGTCCGGCTCCCGGATCCCATAATGGGCCAGGGCATACTGCACCGAGCGGGTGATGCCCACCATAGGGTCGGTCAGTGTGCCGTCTAAGTCAAACAAGATATAGTTCTTTTGCATCGTCTATTTCCTCTCTTTTTCACTTCTCCCTCACCGCAAGCTCCAGATCCTATCCCTACTATTTCACGTCTGGGACGGATCTCTGCACACGCCCAGGAACAGCCAGGCCCCGTTCCTGTCCTGCACGCCGAAGAGGAAGGGCCTGTCTAAGATCATATCCGCCTCAAGCTCCGGCTCCATAAAAGCGGAGCCTGCCATGGCCATCATCGTATAGGCGGCGCCCTCCACGCCCTCCTCGTCGATCCCGATATGGGCCTCCTGGAGCACCTGGGATACCCAGAGCGGCTGGTCCGCGATCTTGCCGAACTGGGCCTGCTCGCCGAACATCCGCTGCATCCCCATGGCCTGCAGGGTCTCCTCCAGCTCCATGCTGCTGCCGAAAGCGAACTTCGGCACCTTCCAGACCACCTTGCCGCTGGTCCAGTCCTCATCCCCGATCTCCAGCGCGCCCTCCAGCCGGTCCGGGTCCTCTAAAAAGGCCTGGACCTCCTGTCCCTCGTCCGGAAGGAGGAACATCATCCGGCAGTCATTATCCGTACGCCGATAGGATACAGTATAGCCCTCTCCCTTATGGAACTCCCCCATCTCATCGATCTGATCCATATAGGGGCATCGGACCTGGGTGCCATCCTCCCGGTAGAACACATCCTCCTCCGTGCGGGCGGGGGAAAATGGCATCTGCCAGCCTCCATAAAAATATAAGGTGTCCACGATCGCCAGCAGGGTCTGGGACGGCAGCTGGATCTGAGGCTTTAGCACGCCCTCTGTCTGCCGGGCGATCCATCCCCCGATCCGTTCTCCCGTCTCCTTCTGCCCGAAGTCCACCAGATAGGAGGGAGCAAAAAACGCCTGGGCCGCCAGCTCCTGGTAATCCTTCTTTACGGTCAGATCCCGGGAGATCCACAGGGAATTCCCGATCCGGATACAGCTGTCATGGTCCCCTGCTCCATACTCCTCATATTCCTCCCTGGTCCGCTGCTCCCGGTAATGGTACTGCTGATACAGCTTCCGGCACTGCTCTGCCAGCTCCTCCTGGTCCTGGACCTGTAAGGCCTGCAAGAGCTCCTTAGCCGTCTCCCCCTCTGCCCCGCATCCTGCCAGGGCCAACGCGTAATACACGCTCAAGGGGCTGTAGACCGCGTTCCCTGTCTCTCTCTTTAATACCTGGCTCCCGCTCTGATAAGCAAAATCCCGCAGGCCATCCGCAAATCCCTGGGAGATCTCATTTTCCTCCAGGAGGCGGTTCCAGCCTTCATAGTCATCCACCGCCAGCGAGACCGCCTCCGGCCCTTCCGCTTCCCTGTCCATCCCGCTGCCCTCCTTGCTCCCGGCCTGATCATCCGTCTGATGGCTGCCAGCGTCCTCCCGCTGCTCTCCATCCTCCTGCCCGATCTCCTCTTCATCCACCTGGCCGTCTCCCGGCCGCGGCGTCCGGCCACAGCCGACAAAACAACCGATACAGCCGACCACTAACGCGATGATGATCGACCGCATCATCCCCGATCTCCTGACTGCCGCCCTTTGCCCATATCGCTCTACTCTTTTCCTTTTCCTCATATCCCTCTCTGTCTCCTCCTTCCATCTGTCTATCTCTTTGATCCGGCAAAACGATCTGCCCATCTCCTTGATCCGGCAAAACGATCTGCCCATCTCCTTGATCCGACAAAACGATCTGTCCGTCTCCTCGATCCGGCAAAACGGGTCACTGGGGCGTTTTGCCGGATGCTTCGTAATAGGAAAGGTGACCGAACGCACAGATACGTTGCCTTCAGTCACCTTTTTCCCTTTTCTTTCCTTATCGTGTGAGCATCACCGATCTACCTGATCCTCTGTACACCGCTCTCCAATCTTTTTTAGGAGAGCTTTTTTAGAAAGTCCAGCACTTCTACTCTATATGTCTTTTCGCTCCTTTTAAGCCAGCCGACCAATCAACGCGCAGGCAGGTCCATGTGGAGCGGCCCCTCTATCACACATCCTACCGGACTAACAGGCTCTTCCCTGTCATCTCCTTGGGCTGCTCCATCCCCATGAGCTCGATCAGGGTGGGGATGATATCGGCTAAGCAGCCGCCTTCCCGCAGCTTATAGGCGGGATCTGCGTTGACCAGGATGAAGGGTACCGGATTGGTGGTGTGGGCTGTAAAGGGCGCTCCGGTGTCGTAATCCACCAGCTGCTCCGCATTGCCGTGGTCCGCGCAGATGAACAGCACGCCGTCCACCTCCTTGATCGCATCCACCGCCTTTCCCACACACTCATCCACGGTCTCGATCGCCTTGATCGCCGCTTCCTCCACGCCGGTATGGCCCACCATATCCGGGTTGGCGAAATTGATGATGATCACATCGTATTTATCCGACTTGATCGCCTCCACCAGCTTCTCGCACACCTGGGGTGCGCTCATCTCCGGCTTTAAGTCGTAGGTGGCCACCTCCTTGGGGGAGGGTACCAGGATCCGGTCCTCGCCTTCGTTGGGCTCCTCCACACCGCCGTTAAAGAAGAAGGTGACATGGGCGTATTTCTCCGTCTCCGCGATCCTGGCCTGCTTCTTCCCGTGGGCTGCCAGGAACTCGCCGAAGGTATTGGTGACGCTCTCCTTGTGGAAGGCCACCAGCTTATTGGCGATCGTCTCGTCATAGTCTGTAAAGCAGACATAGACCAGATCCATCCGCGGTCCCCGGTCAAAGCCGGCGAAGTCGTCGTCGCAGAAGGCGCGGGTGATCTGGCGGGCACGGTCCGGACGGAAGTTGTAGAAGATGATCGAATCATGCTCCCCGATCAGGCCTACCGGCTTGCCGTCCTCCACCACTACGGTGGGCATCACGAACTCGTCGTATTTCTCCTCGTCATAGGAAGCCTGGATCCCGGCAGGGCCGCTGAGCGCTGTCTTCCCGATCCCCTTGGTCAGCGCATCATAGGCCAGCTTGGTGCGCTCCCAGTTCTTATCCCGGTCCATGGCATAATAACGGCCCATGACTGAGGCCACCTTGCCCACGCCCAACTCCTTCATCTTCCCTTCCAGCTCCTCCACAAAGCCCTTGCCGGAGGCCGGCGGGGTATCACGGCCGTCTAAGAAGCAATGGACATAGACCTTCTCAAGGCCGTTCCTCTTCGCCAGCTCTAAAAGGCCGAAGATATGGGTCAGATGGCTGTGGACGCCGCCGTCGGATACCAGGCCATATAGATGCAGGGAGGATCCATACTTCTTGCAGTTCTCCACCGCCTGTAAAAATTCCGGGATCTGGAAGAAATCGCCGTCCTGGATGGACTTGGTGATCCTGGTCAGTTCCTGGTAGACGATACGGCCTGCGCCCATGTTCAGATGGCCCACCTCGGAATTGCCCATCTGCCCATCCGGAAGGCCTACGGCCATGCCGCTGGCATTGCCCTTCACAAAGGGACACTGGCTCATCAGCTGATCCATGACCGGCGTCCTGCCCTCACATACCGCGTTATGCTCACAGGTATCGTTCAAGCCATAGCCGTCCAGGATCATCAAAACTACTGGTCTCTTATCTTTGCTCATGCTCTTTTTATCTCCTTTCACTCATGACCGCCCGGCTGTCCCGGACAGCCGCTGGTCTTTGCCAAAGCCCTCTTTCCGCGGACGGGCTGTGGCTCCCGCTCCCTGCCCACTGCCGATGGGGCCAAGGCTTCTCCTTCCTGACCGCTGCCGATGGAGCCAAGGCTTCTCCTTCCTGACCGCTGCCGATGGAGCCAAGGCTCCTCCTTCCTGACCGCTGCCGGTACGCCCTGGCCGGAGCTCTCCTCCTCATGATCGAGGAGATCCCCGGCGGTCTGCCCTGACGGGCCATCCACCGGGGACCTTCCCATTTGCCTGGCTCTGCCCGCAATGGGGACAGCCGCTCTTATTTATTATAGTTCACGATCTTGCCGAAGTCGGGCTTTAGGGAAGCGCCGCCCACTAAGCCGCCGTCGATGTTCGCCTGGGCGAACAGCTCCGGAGCAGAGGATGCGGATACAGAACCGCCATACTGGATGCGGAGCGCCGCTGCGGTCGCCTCGTCGTAGATCTCGCCGATGCACACACGGATCGCCGCGCAGACCTCCTCAGCCTGCTGGGTGGTGGCCACCTTGCCGGTACCGATCGCCCAGATCGGCTCGTAGGCGATCACCGCCTCCTTGGCCTGATCGGCCGTCACATTTAAGAAGGCGATCTTGATCTGCTGGCGGATCCAGTCGATGGTGATCCCCTGCTCTCTCTGGGTCAGGGACTCGCCGCAGCAGATGATCGGGGTGAGGCCGTGCTCGAAGGCCTTTAACACCTTCTTGTTCACCGTCTCATCGGTCTCGGCAAAATACTCTCTCCTCTCGGAGTGGCCGATGATCACGTACTTCACGCCGGCATCCTTTAACATCAGCGGGGAGATCTCCCCTGTGTAAGCGCCCTTCTCCTCAAAATACATGTTCTCGGCGCCGATATGGATGTTGGTCCCTTTAGCCGCTTCCATAGCCGGGATGATGTCGATCGCCGGCACGCAGAACACTACGTCCACATCGTCGTTCACCACCAATGGCTTTAACTCTTCTACTAACTTCACGGCCTCGGAAGGCGTCATGTTCATCTTCCAGTTCCCTGCGATGATCTTCTTTCTTGCCATAGCTCTCCCTCTCCTATCTTTGCTCTGTCCCGCCTGTCCAGCTCACACCTCTCAGGGCAGGCGGGCCTGCTCACTTTCTGCTCTTATTTATCGTCTGCCGCCACAACGCCGGGGAGTTCCTTGCCTTCCAGGAATTCCAGGGAAGCGCCGCCGCCGGTGGAGATATGGCTCATCTTATCGCCAAAGCCTAACTGGTTCACCGCAGCCGCGGAATCGCCGCCGCCGATGATCGTGGTGGCCTCTGTCTCGGCCAATGCCTTCGCCACCGCGATGGTGCCCTTTGCCAGGACCGGGTTCTCGAACACGCCCATGGGGCCGTTCCACACCACAGTCTTCGCGGTCTTCACCGCCTCCGCATAAAGCTCAGCAGTCTTGGGTCCGATATCCAGTCCCTGCATATCGGCCGGGATCGCGTCGGAAGCCACCACCTGGACATCGATCGGGCCGTCGATCGGATCCGGGAAGGAAGCGGCGATGGTGGTGTCCACCGGAAGGAGCAGCTTCTTGCCCAGCTTCTCCGCCTTCTCCAGCATCTCCTTGCAGTAATCGATCTTGCTGTCATCCACTAAGGACTGGCCTACGCCCTTGCCCTGAGCCTTTAAGAAGGTGAAGGCCATGCCGCCGCCGATGATCAATGTATCGCACTTCTCCAGCAGGTTGGAGATCACGTTCAGCTTATCCGCCACCTTCGCGCCGCCTAAGATCGCCACGAAAGGACGTACCGGGTTCTCTACCGCATTCCCTAAGAAGTCGATCTCCTTCTGCATCAGGTAGCCCACCGCGTTCTCGCCGCCCTTCGCGGTGATGAACTTGGTCACGCCCTCTACGGATGCATGGGCCCTGTGGGAAGAACCGAAGGCGTCGCATACATAATCGTCTGCCAGATCGGCCAGCTCCTTGCTGAACTCCTCGCCGTTCTTGGTCTCTTCCTTGCCGCGGAAACGGGTGTTCTGCAGTAAGACCACATCGCCCTCAGCCATCGCCTCCACAGCCTTGGTGGCGGCTTCGCCGGTGACATTATAATCGGAGACAAAGTTCACGTCCTTGCCCAGCTTCTCGGAAAGCCTCTTGGCTACCGGCGCTAAGGACTCACCCTCGTTGGGGCCGTTCTTGACCTTGCCTAAGTGGGAGCATAAGATCACCTTCGCGCCGTCGCCCACCAGCTTCTTGATGGTGGGGAGAGCCGCCACGATACGGGTCTCATCCGTGATCTCGCCGTTCTTTAAGGGGACGTTGAAGTCACAGCGGACTAATACTTTCTTGCCTTTTACGTTCAGATCGTCTACGGACTTTTTATTTAACATGGAAGATCTCCTTTCATTCTACCAACATGTCCTCAGATCAGAAAAAGGCCCGGCCCTTACAGACCGGACCCTTACCTGAGTCTTTTGTAACTGTCCAGTACGCTCACAGCTACAGTCTTTTATCCAAGTGCTGCCGCCCGCGGCTCTGTCCGCTCACAGCAGCGCTCACTTCTCACTCTTTACCTGCGCTCTCGCCGGATCGGATCAGCCTAACTCAGCGAAGAACTTGATCGTCCTGACCATCTGGCTGGTGTAGGAGTTCTCATTGTCATACCATGAAACGACCTGTACTTCGTATAAGTCGTCCGCGATCTTGCTGACCATGGTCTGGGTGGCATCGAACAGGGAGCCGTACCGCATGCCGACAACGTCGGAGGAAACGATCGGATCCTCATTGTATCCGAAGGACTCGGAAGCAGCAGCCTTCATAGCGGCGTTGATGCCCTCTGCGGTCACGTCCGCGCCCTTGACCACTGCGGTCAGGATCGTGGTGGAGCCGGTGGTCACCGGTACACGCTGTGCGGAGCCGATCAGCTTGCCGTTCAGCTCGGGGATGACTAAGCCGATCGCCTTAGCAGCGCCGGTGCTGTTGGGAACGATGTTCGCAGCGCCAGCTCTGGCTCTCCGAAGGTCGCCCTTTCTGTGGGGACCGTCAAGGATCATCTGGTCGCCGGTGTAAGCGTGGATCGTGCTCATGATACCGGACTGGATCGGAGCATAGTCGTTTAACGCCTTAGCCATAGGAGCTAAGCAGTTGGTGGTACAGGAAGCTGCGGAGATGATCTTATCATCTGCGGTCAGGGTGTTCTCGTTCACGGAGAAAACGATGGTCTTTAAATCCTTGCCGGCAGGCGCGGAGATGACGACCTTCTTAGCACCGGCATCGATATGGGCCTGTGCTTTATCCTTGGAGCAGTAGAAACCGGTACACTCTAAGACGACATCTACGCCTAACTCTCCCCAGGGAAGATCGGCTGCCTTCGGCTCTTTGTAGATCGTGATCTTCTTGCCGTCTACGATAATGGAATCCTCGCCAGCCTCTACGGTGTGCTTGCCCTCACCGATGTGTCCGCAGTATCCACCCTGAGCGGTGTCATACTTTAACAGGTTCGCCAGCATCTTCGGATCGGTCAGATCGTTGATCGCCACAACATCATAACCCTCTGCTCCGAACATCTGACGGAATGCCAGACGTCCGATACGTCCAAAACCATTGATCGCTACTTTTACTGCCATGATTGATTCCTCCTGTTTCTTTGCTTTGTTAGTGTGTTAAATAATGATCAACCTTGTTTTATTTTACCTGATCTCCCGGAAAATGGCAAGCCCTTTTTAGAAACTTTATGATATATTAAGATTTTCCTATATCTCATTCTTCACATATCCGGCCAGATTATACGCATGGTCGGAGATCCGCTCCAGGTTATTGATGATATCTAAGAAGATCACGCCGGAAGAGGAGTCGCATTTCCCGGTGGAAAGACGGTTGATATGCTCCTCCCGCATCTCCTCCTCTAAGTTGTCCACCTCGTCCTCATACTGGCTCACCTTGCGCACATCGTCCATGTTCCCGGTCCGACGGGCTTCGATGGCATGGTAGAAGGACTTGTTGACGCTCTCCGTGATCACCTTCAGCTCCTCGACCACCACGTCAGAGAAGCGGATCTGATGCTCTTTCATATAGTCGGCGGACTCGGCCATGTTCTCCGCATGGTCCCCCACCCGCTCGATATCGTTGATGCTGTAGAACAGGTTGTTCACCACCATCTTCTGGCGCTCGTTCAGGGACAGGTTATTGACCTTGATCAGATAATCGGTCAGCCTCTTCTCCAGCTTATTGATGGTCTGCTCCACCTCATAGACCTTTTCGGTGCCTTTACTGTCCGGATCGGTCAGGGCATCCATGGCCCGCCGCACATTCTCCAAGGTGATCCTGCCCATGTGGATCACCTCTGTGGCAGCTACCTCGATTGCAAAGGCCGGGGACTCAAAGATACGCTGGTCCAGATGGCGGTAGATCTCCTCTTCTTCTCCTTCTCCCACATGGACCGGCTCGCTCTCCTTGCTCTCCTTCACAAAAAGAGCGGACAGCCTGACCAGTTGGTTGGCGAAGGGATAGAGCAGGACCGTGTTGGTCACGTTAAAGATCGTGTGGAACATGGAGATCTGCACCGCGTTGATCGGGCCTAAGGCAAACTCCGGCAGGATAAAGGTGAGCAGATACATCCCCACCGCAAAGACGATGGCGCCCATAGTATTGAACATCAGATGGATAGCGGCGGCACGCTTCGCTGTCCGGTTGGCTCCGGCACTGGAGAGGACCGCGGTGACGCAGGTGCCGATATTCTGTCCCAAGGTGATGTAGATCGCCGCGCTCATGGACACCACGCCGTTCATGGCCAGGGTCTGCAAGATCCCCACCGACGCGGTAGAGCTCTGCAGGAGGGCCGTGATGATGGCCCCCGCCACGATCCCTAAGACCGGGTTGCCGCCCAGCACGCGGAAGATGTCCGCAAAGATCGGCGCGTCCGTATAGGGCTCGATCGCACCGGACATAAAGGTCAGGCCGATAAAGAGGAGGCCCACGCCGATGCAGATCTCCCCGGCCATGTTCATCTTCTGTTTTTTGGAAAAGGTCATCAGAAACGCGCCGATCCCGGCCATCAGCGGCGCAAAGAAGGCCGGCTGGAGCATAGCGAAGGCATCCCCCAGGGAATTTAAGGAGACCATCCAGGCCGTGATCGTGGTACCGATATTGGCCCCCATGATAACGCCCACCGCCTGGGTCAGGTTCAGGATCCCTGCATTGACAAATCCGACTACCATGACCGTGGTAGCCGCGCTGCTGTGGAGGATCGCCGTGATCAGCGCCCCCAGGAGCACGCCCAGGGGCCGGTTGTTTGTGACCATCCCCAAAAACTGGTTCATCTTACTCCCGGCCGTCTTCTGCATGCCGTCGCCCATGATGTTCATCCCATAGAGGAACATCCCCAGGCCTCCAAGGAACTTGAATAGATTTGAAATGTCTTCGATCGCCATATGGCACCTCTTTTGTTTTTTGTACTTTCGTCCGATACGCTCACGCTCGCGAGCTGATACTCTTGTATCATAACACAGAAGAGGGGGATCTTTCAACAGAAAATGCGGCTCATGGCGCTTTATGATCCTTTATGGGTAACAGTTCAGACACCCCCTAAAAAATATGACGAAATTTTAGAGGCATACCAT